>NZ_JBIVON010000033.1:0-40118 GCF_044754145.1 Streptomyces sp. NPDC093149 | reverse complement strand
CACACGCCCCGCGGCCCGGAACGAGCAGCACGCCCACCACAACAGAAAAAACCCACCCACAGCCCACCACCACCCAAAAGAAAGACCACCGCCAAAACAGACAGCCCTGCCACCCCCTTGCAGCCGGACGTCGGTACACACGGACCCACAGACCCGCGCCAGGCACTCCGGCAACATACAGACCGCCAAGAGGCACTGTCACAGCCGTGGCATACAGACCGCCAAGGGGGCCCGGGCGCCGCCGCTCTATGTGCAGGCATCCGCTGCCCCGGGCACCCAAGGCATCCGCCCGGCGCCCACGAGGCCGCCACCACTTAGCGGCAAGACCATCCGCGCGATCTGCTCAAGGGCCTCACGGGCCAGGGTTGCAGCAGGCATAACGGACCTCACCACTCGAGCACCGCCGTGAAGCCACCCGGCACCACTGCGGTCCTCAAGAAGGAATTAGGGGCACCCCTCCCGCGGCGTATGCTTGCGCCGGTCAGGGGAGGAGGCGCCATGGGGCGAATGCCGTCGGCGCAGCGGCGCAGGCAACTGGTCGAGGCCGCGATCCGGGTGATGGCCCGCGACGGCGTCGCGAAGACCACGACGCGGTCCGTCGTGGCGGAGGCGGGTGTCTCGCTGAGCGTTTTCCACTACTGCTTCGACTCCAAGCAGGAGTTGCTCGAAGCGGTGATGGACACCATCTCCGAGCACTCCGAGTCGGATGTGCTCACCACTCTCATCCGCAGGCCCACTCTGCGCGAGACGATCCGCGCCGGGCTCCAGGCGTACTGGGATCACGTGCTGGCCAATCCCGGCGAGCACATGCTGACGTACGAACTCACCCAGTACGCCCTGCGGGAGCCCGGCTATGAGCATCTCGCCCGACGGCAGTACGAGCGCTATCTCACGGCACACACCAAAGTGATCCGTCAGCTCCCCTCGGTCCTCGGCGTGGAGCTGACGGTGCCCGAGCCCGCGGCCGCCAGGTATCTGGCCGCGCTGACCGACGGGCTCACCCTCAACTTCCTCGTGCTGGGCGACGAGGAGAAGGCGGGCGACGTACTGGACATCGTCGCGGACCAGATCCTGACGTTGGTGCGGGAGTAGGTCAGCGGCTGTACACCGCTGCCTCGTTGATCGAGTAGCCGTACTTGGTAGCCCGCGTCACGCCTTGGATACGGACGTACCGCGCCTGCACCGGGCTGAACACCGCGTTGTCCAGGCCTCCGTCCCCGCTGTCCGTGGACCACACGGTCCGCCACGTGGTCCCGTCGTCCGAGACCTCGATCCGGTAGGCCCGCGCATAGGCCTGTTCCCAGTCCAGGGAGACCTTGCCGACCGTACGGGAGCTACCCAGATCGAGCCGCAGCCACTGGTCGTCCGACCAGCCGCTCGCCCATCTCGTGCCGGTGTCGCCGTCCACAGCCTTCTCGGCGGCGTAGCTGGTGAACGGGTTCCACTCCGTTTCACCCGCGCTCGCCGCGGCGCCCGCGGCGAGGTTGGGTGCGGGCTTGTGGAGTTCGGTCGCCTTCCAGGTGCGGAGGTAGGACTCCGCGCCGTCGAGCAGGTCCTGCACGGTGTCCTTGCCGCCGCTGAGCCGGATCTGCTCGATCCAGTCGGGCACCATCCCGACGTGGGCCGCACCGTCGGTGTTGAAGTCCCAGGTGCGCTGGCCGGTTTGCTGACGCTCGATGACGGAGCCGCCGTCGGCGCTGCGGAAAGGATACTTGACCGCGTTGGGGGCGCTGGGTCCGACCGGTCCCGGCCAGCCGCCGACGCCGTTCATGTCGGTGCCGTAGCCGACTCCGACGCCGTACTTCTGGCGCAGCGCCCTGGTGGCGGCGGATTCCTTGGCGAAGCTGTCGGCGCTGGACATGTACGCGGCCTTGAAGCCGCCGAGGCGGTAGACGCGCTCCAGCCAGCCGTCGTCCATCCAGCTGTGGCTGGAGAGCACGCCGGGGTAGTTGGCCGACTCCAGCAGGTCCAGGGCGCGGCTGGCTGCCTTGACGCTCATGTGGTCGGCCTCGAACATCATGTTGCGCTTCATCAGCCCCTTGACGGCGTACTCGCCGAGGCGGGTCAGCCCACGGGTGTTGCACTGCGCGCTGCTGTCGTATGCGGGCACCTTGGTGCCGGCGGGCAGCAGCTTGGTCACCTCGGCCGGGGCGGCCACGTTACCGGCGGGGTTGTCGTGCTGCGGACCGCTGCACTTCTCCGTACTCCAGAAGGTGCCGGTGGAGAGGAACTGGCCGATGTTCACGGCCGTTCCGATGGTGCCGGAGTCCATCCGCACCCCGCACAAGGCGTTGTCGAACTTGTGGCACAGGAACATGCTGCGCACGCCGAGCTTGTACAGCTCGTCCAGACCTCTGTCGATGTCGGCCTGGCTGCACTGGGGGACGTCGAGGATCTGCTTGCAACCGAAGGGCTCCGAGGTCTCGACGCCGAGCACCACAGCGAGCTTGCCCTCCGCGACGACCTGGCGGGCCTGGGTGGAGTCGGTGACGATACGGAAGAAGCCCTTACCCGTTCCGCCGTAGATCTTGTCGATGTAGTCCTGCATCTCATAGGTCTTGCGGGCTTCGAGACGGATGGCGTCCATTTCGTTGCAGCCGCGGTCCCTGACGTAGATCGAGCACAACAGGCCGTTGGTGACCAGGTCGTTGACCAGGATCCGCTGGCCGCCGCGCCAGGCGCGCTCCAGCCACGCGTAGTAATTCTGCTGATGGCTCAGGGAGTTGTGGGCGGGCCAGGACTTGAACGTCGGCCAGCCCACCGGGTCGTGGTGGCCGTCCGAACCACCGGTGACGTTCTCGAAGAGGGCGAGCGAGCCGTCGGGATAGTGCTCGGGGCAGTCCGCGAGGGCGTCGGCGATGCCCGCTTCGGAGAACGGCTTGCCGCAGATTATGCGGCCGCCGAAGCCCTCGTTGGACATCACGTGATTGTGCGCGTCGACGAAGCCACGGACCCGGCCCTGACTGTCCGTGCCCCGGAAGGGTTCGCCGGTGACGTTGATCTGTGAATCGGCGGTCGGCCGCGCCGTGGGCTCCCACCAAGGGGTGTCGGCTCCGACGGCGGGCGGGGAGCCCACGCCGAGAGCCAGCAGGAGGGTGACGACAACGGCAAACAGTCCACGTCTGCGGAGGAGGGTCATCCGGGCTACCTTCGCTGTCCGGGATGGGCGCGCGCCAACTTACTCGCGCGTAGGTCCCGTCGAGGATGGCGCGGACCTGACAATGCGTCAAGAGTCCGGGACAGATGACCTATTCGATATCCCGTCAACTCGGTCGGCTGAAGAAAGCCCTCTCGGGACGGCCTGCCTTCGAGGCCGGGGAACTCACGCAATGGCACCTCGCGCAAGCGGGCGCCGGCCGATGTCGGTGGGGGGTGACATTGGGGGCGCTTCCCGCGCTCCGAACGTGAACGGGACGGCCTCCACGTTCCATGGCTGCGGCACGATCTTCAGAGCGCCCACCACCGGAGCGACGAGCAGCATCCAGCGCATGAACGGTCCCGAACATTTGATCAGCGCCTTGGCCCCGGCAGCCGAACGGCTCCGGAACCCCTCCCCCTACGACGCACTGACGGCCCGCACACCAGCCGCCCACTCTTTGCGCGACCGTCACCTCGGCCCACTTTCCTCAAGCCCGGGTCCTCTTGAATACTCCGTCTACCTCTCTTCAAGGACGGACATCACCGACACAACAGGAGGACCTCACAGCAATGACCGAAATCAATCGGCGTCACTTCCTTCAAGTCGCCGGAGCCACTTCGGGGTTCGTCGCCCTGTCCGGCGTCCAGCGCTACCAACCCTTCTTCACCGACCAGCCCGCCGCAACCCTGCGGGCCGAACGGGAACACCGGCACCACGCAGTGATCGAGCAGGTCATAGCGGACACCAAAGCCGGTGCCCAGGCCCACCTGCCCTCGGGGCGCTTCCACGCCGACGTGGCCTGGCTGTGACCCTCTGGGCGATGACCTACAACCTGCTACGGGCCGCTGGAGCGTCGGCCTCTTCCTTCCACACCAAGGCCACCACCGTCATCTTGCGTACTCACCTGGTCCACGTTCCCGCCCGGATCGCCAGCTCATCCCGGCGCCTCACCCTGCACCTACCACAGCAATGGCCCTCGCAAGACGCGTGGACACAGCTGTTCGCCACCGTCCACGCACCGCCCGAGAAACTCTCACGTCACTGACCACCCCGCCCGCCAGGGCCCGACCGGATCCGAAGCGTGGAAAAGCTGGGCAGACCAAAGACGCACCCTGCCCACACTCGACCGACAACCCAAGAACCCGCCACGAAATCTCCCGGAGATCATTTCCAAACCGCATCGATGGATCGAGACCAAGCTCGGTGAAGGCCCGCTCGACGAAAGCGCGGAGCTTGGTGAGGGCGGAGTGGCCTGCTTCTCCCAGCCGTTGTTGCCTTTGCCCTTCCGGAGCTTTGGCCGGGGTACGGACCGTGCTGCCGGCGCCCTGGTGGCCGGAGTCGGTGGTGGTCTCCACGTCGGCCCGGTGACGGCATCGACGATGCCGTCGACGCGGGCGGCGGTCAAGTCGTGGGTGTGAGCCGGGGGGGGCTTCGCCGAGGTACAGCAGGACGCTGCCGGTGCTGGTCAGGCCTTGGACGTTCACGCCGTGGTCGTGGTGCTTGCCGCTGCGCAGCGGGTCGGGGTTCGCCTCCGTGGCCAGGGCGGCGCAGCGCCAGGTGGGATGCGTGTGCCGTCGAGCCGCAGGGGGCGGTCCTCGCCCGCCTCCTCCAGGGTGGGCGCGAGCGGAGCCAGGGTCGCGATACCTTGGTTGACGTACCGCCAGATCGGTACGCTGCGAGGATGGTTCGAGGCGGTTCGGCCCCGACATGCGGTCGAATCAGTAGGGTACGGAGCCGGCGTGGCAGGTGTCGCGAAGGGGGAAGCATGACGTACCTGGTCGAGTTGCCCGTGTCCGGGGCGGGCGGCGCGAGAACGGGTGGCGAGGGGGCGGGATCCGCTCCGTCGGACGCGACCGACATCGTCAAGGTCCAGATCGACGAGGTCGCGGACGGGCTGGTGCAGGTCGCGCGTCCCGGGCAGGTCGTGGCGCGGGCGACCCGGTCGCTGAACGATATGCTCGCCGGGATCCGGCCGGTCGCGGAGAACTTCGTCGACGGATTCCGTGACATGGCACGGCAACCCGACGAGATTGGCGTCGAGTTCGGCCTGTCCCTGTCGGCTGAGGCGGACGTGGTGATCTCCCGGACGACCGGTCAGGCCAACTTCAAGGTCACCCTGACCTGGCGCAATCCATCGTCCGGCGAACCGGCAGCGGACGCGGCCGGATGACGGTGCCCGCATTACCGCCGGAGCGTCCGGTGGGCCCGGGCCTGCAGTCCCTGGACGCGGCCGTACTGCGTGTCCGCGACGGCCGCGGGCAGCCTGTCGGGGTTGCCTTCCTGGTCTCCGACACGCTCGCCCTGACCTGCGCGCACGTGGTCCATGCGGCCCTGGGCACGACGGGGGACGCGGCGCCTCCCGCTTCCGCCCGGATCCAGGTCGACCTTCCCCTCGTGCCCGGGCTGCAGCGCGACGGTGGCGCGCCTGCGACGACGGCCGGCGTCGAGCACTGGGTGCCGCCGCGGGCGCCCGACGGGGGATCCTCGGTGCCCTCCGCGCCCGCTGAGTCCTCCGTGCCCGCCACGCGCAACGATGCCGTGGAGCCCGCCGATGTCGCCGTGCTTCGGCTGGAGGCGCCGCTTCCGGGAGCGGCACCGGCGCGGTTGGTGGACGCGGACGAGTTGTGGGGGCACCCGGTGCGGGCGTTCGGGCTGCCCACCGGCCGTCCTGGCGGGGTCTGGCACGCGGGGGTGTTGCGGGGTCGGCAGGCCGACGGCTGGGTGCAGGCCGATCTCGCCGGCAACGGCTATCCGGTGTCCCGGGGCTTCAGCGGCGGCCCCGTTTGGGACGACCGGCTGTCGGGCGTGGTCGGCATGGTCACGGTAGCCGAGTCCGGACAGCCGCCCGTCAGTTACCTGATCCCCACCAGCAAACTGCTGGCCGCCCGGCCCGAGCTGCGCGCGGTCACGCTGCCGCAGTCGCCGTTCCGGGCTCTCTCGGCATTCCAGGAAACGGACGCGGCGATCTTCCACGGCAGGCGGGCCGAAAGCGACGAGATGGCGCGGACACTGGCCGCCCAGTGCCTGGTCACCGTCGTAGGACCGTCGGGATCCGGCAAATCGTCGCTGGCCCTGGCCGGTGTGGCGCCACGGCTGCGCGCGGAAGGCGCCCAGGTGGTTGTGATACGGCCGGCGCCCGGCAGCAGCCCGCTCACTGCCTTCGCGGCAGCGATGCTGCCGCTGCTGGAACCCGACCTGCCCGAGGCCGGGCGCCCCGAGCGGATCGCGGAACTCGTCGAAGTGCTGCGCCGCCACGGCCCGGCGGACGTCGTGGCCCGGCTGCTCCAGCTGCGGCGCAGCAGCCGACTGCTCGTCCTGGTCGACCAGTTCGAGGAGGTCCTCGGCCTGGGACCGGACGCCGTCGACGAGCTGGCCGATCTGCTTACGGGCGACACGCTGCCCGGCACCGTCCGCGTACTGATCACGCTGCGCGCCGACTTCCTGGAGCCGGTGCTGGCCCATCCGCGGTTCGGCCCGGAGATCGGCGGACACCTGCACGCGCTCGCCCCGCCGGCCCCCGAATGCCTGCGCGAGATCGTGACCGTACCCGTGGAGGCCGTCCCGGGTGTGTCCTACGAACCCCATCTCGCCGAGCGCATCCTCGCCGACACAGACCCAGGACCGGGCCGACTGCCGCTCCTCGGCCTCACCCTCGACCTGCTGTGGCAGCGTCAGCAGGGCGGCCTGCTGACACACCGGGCGTACGAAGAACTCGGCGGTGTCACCGGCGCGTTGGGCGAGCACGCCGACCGGGTCTGGGAAACGTGCGTGCCGCCCGGGGACGAAGAAGCGGCCAGACGGCTGTTCACCCGGCTCGTCCGGGTCCCGGTCGGCACGCCCGCGCCCATCCGGCGGATGGCGCTGCGCACCGAACTGAGCGCCGATGAGTGGCAGATCGCGCAGCGGCTCGCCGGGACAAGGCTGTTGGTGACCGGCCGTAACGTCGAGGGCACCGAGACCGTGGAACTCGCGCATGAGGCGCTGATCAGAGACTGGGGCAAACTGGCCGACTGGACCACCGAGGACCGTGCCTTCCTGGAGTGGCGGGCCACTCTGCAACAGGACATAGACCGATGGGAGCACGCCGAGCGTCCCTCGCAGTTACTTCCGACGCCCCTGCAGCTCGCCGGTTCCGAACAGTGGCTGAGCAACCGCGGCGAAGAGCTGACCGATGCCGAACGGCACTACCTGGACGCCGGCCGCGCCCACCGCCGCACGACGGCCCGTCGGCGACGGACGGTGCTCTCGGCCGTCAGTCTCGTCGCGGCACTGGTCCTGGTGGCACTGTCGTTGCTCTACGCCACGCGGGAGGAGAGCCGGGAACGCGCGGCGGAGGCTGCCTCTCGCGCCCTCGCGGTGGCCGCGGAGGATGACACGCGCACCGAACCCGCCCTCGGCGTGCTCAAGGCGCTGGCCGCCCACCGTACGGCGCCGACGCCGGAGGCCCGCAACGCACTTTTGCGGCAATACCTGCGGTACCAGGGCTACGGCCGGGTGCTGTCCGGTGTACTGGGCACGGTCAGGGAAGTCACCACCAGTGAGACCGGTGACGTCGTGCTGGCCACCTCGCAACTGGGCCGGGCCGTCCTGTACGTCGGTGCCGCCTCCGGGCAGGTGCGCAGCGCCCAGGTGCCCTCGACCGGGCAGGTCCTGGGCGTCGCGGTGTCCGCGGACGGCAAGCGCGGCGCCTACGTCCAGGCGGACGGCAAGGCCGTGTGGTTCGAGGTGGACACCGACGCCGCAGACCTCCTCGGCCCGATGCACCGGCTGCCCGACGCGCCGGACGGCGCCGACATCAGCTGGGAATCCTCGGTACGCCCCGCGATGTCGGCGGACGGCCGTGTGCTCGCCGCGCGCGTCCGGGGCCGCCTGGTGTGGTGGAACCTGGACCGTGGCACCCTCGCCGGTGACGTGCCTGCGCCCCACGACATGAATACCGCCCTGTGGTTCGGCCCGGACGGGCGGACGCTGCTGACGAAGGTCTACACGACGTCGGGCGCGCAGGCCCTGAAGTCCGTCGACATGGGCACCGGCCGCATCACGCAACTCCTGTCCGAGGCCAAGGAGATCCTCCTGTCCGGTGACCGCCGCACCGCGGTCGCGTGCCGTGCAGAGGGCAAGCAGTACGTCGTGAGCCGCCATCGGACCTTCGACGGCGCCGGGATCGGCCGCCCCTACCAAGAGCGGGACAAGGAATACATCACGGACATATGCACTGTGGACGCCGTCGACGCGACCGGGCGGCGCATCTCGCTCCGATGGGGTGACGGACTGCGCGTCGTGGACCTGAACAGGGGAGAGACGATCTCCTGGGTGCCGCTGCCGGGATCCGCCAGGCAGCTCATGCCCGCCCACGTCCTCGCGGAGTCGCACGGCAGGCTCTACTACGTGGGCCATCAGGAGTCGGTGATCGCCTTCATGGAACTGACCCCGGGCAGTCGGCTGCCCGAGGCCGCTCAGCAGCGGCTCACCGCCGACGGGAAGCGGACGATCACCGTCCTGGAGGATGGCTCCCGCATGGAACTGCGCCCAGCCGACCCGAGGCGAAGAGGGCAGATCCTCGCACGGGCGGCCCGCGCGAAGCCGTACTGGGTGCCCGACGAGACCGACCTGCCCGTCTTCGACGGCACCGGCAGGCTCGTCGCCGACCGCGAGTCCGTCGGCACGGTGGTCGTCCGTGACACGTCGACCCTGCGGAAGGTGGCCACCGTGACCGCCGTCCGGCCGCCGAGGATCCGGCCCGGCCCCCGACAGGCCCGGGACCTGGACGTCAGTGGGGCGCTCAGCTGGCACGCCAAGATGTACGAGTTCCGCTACTTCTTCGACCACACAGGCCGCCTGCTGACGGTCTCCGGCACCGTCGTCCAGCAGTGGGACCCGCGCACGGGCCGGCAGACCGCCCGCTTCGACGCCGGCGCGCTGCGCCCCAATGACCCGGACGCACGCATGACGATCGCCCCATACCCGGACCGGAACCAGATCTCCGTGATCGTGCGGGGGCAGCCTGGCATCCGCGTCGTCGACATCACGGACGGACGCGTCACAGCCCGCATACACACCGAGGGCGATGTCCGCTCCGCCCAATTCAGCGCCCATGGAGAGTACTTCGCGGTCATGCGCCGTGACACGGGACTCGAGGTGTGGCAGCGCGGGAACCCAGGGCACAAGGTGATCGGCCCGCTGAGCACCGTCGGCGAGAGCAGCGTCACCGCGTACCGCGCCGTCTTCCTCGACGACGGTCGCTTCCTGATCGCCGCCGACGACGCCGTACGCACCTACCGGATCGGTCAGCGGGGCTACGACGACGCGTACCTGTTCGCCGATTCGACCCTCGGGACGGGAGATTACTCGTTCCCGGACGTGTCCGAAGACGGGAAGACCGTGCTCCAGGCCGCTTCTGACAAGACCGTCAGCACCCTCATCCTCGATCCGGAGCTGTGGAGACGGGAGTTGTGCCGAATCATCGGCGACCGTGCGTTCACGGCGGACGAACGCGACGACCTTCCGGCGGAGGCTAAGACATGGCAACTGTGCTCGTAGCGTCGGGTGTTGTCCGGCGAGCAGGGACGAAGTGGTCTGAGCGAGGGGGGCGCATGGCGTATCCGGTCGAACTACCCGTGGCTGCGCCCGGTGGCGCCGGGTATGCCGCACCGCGGAGCCTGACCCTCGCGGCCGAAGCGGACCTGGGGATCTCCCGGCCCCCCGCGCAGGCCGGCTTCATGGTGACCCTGACCTGGCATCGGCCGTCGGACCGGGCGGCGCGATGACGTCGGCGCCGGGACCGGAACGGCAGTCGGCAGGCATCGGCCCGAAGGCCCTGGACAGAGCGCTGCTGCGCATCCTGGACGCGCGGCGGCAACCTGTCGGCGTGGGCTTCATGGTGTCCGAAACGGTCGCCCTGACCTGCGCGCACGTGGTCTCCGCCGCCCTCGGCACGTCGGCCGGCACGCCACCGGAACCCGGCACGCGCCTCTCGGTCGACCTGCTTCTCGTGCCCACCGTGCCGCATGCGGACGCGACCGTCGAACTGTGGGTGCCGCCGCGGGGGACGGGCGGTGCGGCTTCCGGTGCCGCCGATGTCGCCGTGCTGCGGTTCGCGGCTCCGTTGCCCGGTGCAGGACCGGTGCGGTTGGTCGACGTGGACGAATCGGCCGACGCAACCGCCGACGATGCGGCGGACGGGCTGTGGGGGCACCCGGTGCGGGCGTTCGGGCTGCCGGCCGGGCGCCCCGGTGGGGTGTGGCACGCGGGGGTGTTGCGGGGTCGGCAGGCCGACGGCTGGGTGCAGGCCGATCTCGTCGGCGACGGTTACCCGGTGTCGCGGGGCTTCAGCGGCGGGCCGGTGTGGGACGACCGGCTGTCGGGTGTGGTCGGCATGGTCGCGGTGGCGGAGTCCGGGCAGCCGCCCGTCAGTTACCTGATCCCCACCAGCGGTCTGGTGGCCGCCTGGCCCGAACTGGGCCCACTCGTACGGCCTCCCGCGCCGTTCCGCGGACTCGCCGCCTTCGAGGAGGCTGACGCGGCGGTCTTCTACGGCAGGCGGAACGAGAGCGACAGGATCGCCCGGGCGCTCGACGAGCAGCAATGGGTCACTGTCGTGGGCCCATCAGGTTCCGGCAAGTCGTCGCTGGCGCTCGCCGGTGTGGCGCCACGGCTGCGTGCGCGTGGAGCCTGCGTCGTCGTCATGCGGCCCGCGTCCGGGAGCAGCCCCCTCGCGGCCCTCACCTCCGCACTGCTGCCGCTGCTGGAACCCGGCCTGCCCGAGACCCGCCGACTGGCACGCATACCCGAACTGTCCGACGAACTGCGCCACTATGGCCTAGCCGGCACGACTGACCGCCTGTTCGAACTCCAGGGTGGCAGTCAACTCCTTGTTGTCGTTGACCAGTTGGAGGAGCTTCTGTCGCAGCCCGCAGACGCCGTGCGCGAACTGACCAACGTGCTGTTCGCCGCTGACGCCCTGCCGCCCGCCGTCCGCGTGCTCGCCACCCTGCGCGCCGACTTCCTCGAACCCGTCCTCGGCCATGCGCACCTCGGACCCGTCACCGGCCAGCATCTGCACGCCCTCGGACCGCTCGGCGAGAACGGTCTCCGCGACATTGTCACCACCCCCGTCGAAAGCCTCCCCGGCGTCTCCTACGAGCCCCATCTCGCCGAGCGCATCCTCGCCGACACCGGCACCGAACCGGGCGCGCTGCCGCTCCTCGCCCTCACTCTCTACCTGCTGTGGCAGCGGCAGGAGCACGGCGTGCTCACACACCGCGCGTACGACGAACTCGGCGGTGTCACCGGCGCGCTCGGCAACCACGCCGACCGGGTCTGGGCCGAACACGTGCCGCCGGACGACGAGGCAACCGCCCGCCGGCTGTTCACCCAGCTCGTCCGGTTGCCGCTCGGCGCCGCTGCGGCCACCCGGCGCCTCGCTCGGCGCGGCGACCTCAGCGAGGACCAGTGGCGCATCGCCCAACGCCTCGCCACGCACGCCCGGCTCCTCGTCACCGACCGCAGCGCCGAGGGCACCGAGACCGTGGAGCTCACGCACGAGGCGCTGATCGGCGAGTGGGATAGGCTTGCCGCGTGGGTGGCCGAGGACAGGTCCTTCCTCGGCTGGCGGGAGACCGTACGGCACGAAATGGAGCGCTGGCAGGAGGCGGACCGTGCCCCCGAACACCTGCCAACCACCGCGGCGACGATCGGCGCCGAACAGTGGCTCCCGCGGCGTGCCGCGCTCCTGAGCGAGGCTGAGCAGGACTATCTGAAGGCCGGCCGGACCCACCGTCGCGCCCGCACCCGTCGGCGGCGGGCTCTGTTCTCCGGTCTGGCCACGGCCCTGGCGTTCGCCCTGGTGCTCAGCTTGCTCTATGTCGTCGAACGCCGCAGCAGCCAGGAACGCGCCGCCCTCGGTGCCTCCCGTGCCCTCGCACAGGCCGCGCAGGAGTCGACAGTCACCGACCCGGCCCGCGCCGCGCTGCTCTCCCTCGCCGCCTACGACATGTCTCCCACCCAGGAGGCCAAGAACGAACTGCTGCGCCAGTACCTCCAGTACTCGGAGTACGACCGGGTGCTATCCGCTGACCTCGAAGACACCGTCTTCGACAAGAGCCGCAACGGCGACGTGGTCCTCGCGGCGTCCAAGCGCTCCGGAGCCACCCTGTTCGTGCACGCCCTGACCGGACCGGTACGCACCGTGCGGGTGCCGTCCACCGATGAGGTCCAGTACGTCATGGTGTCCGCCGACGGGAAACGCGCCGCCTACGTCCAGGACGACGGCAAGGCCGCATGGTTCGAGGTACGCCCCGATGCGAAGCGGCCCGCCGGGCCGCTGCACCGGCTCCCCGATGCCCCTGGTATCGGTACGAACTGGAGCGACACCGTCACCCCCGCGATCTCCCTCGATGGGACGATGATCGTCGCCCACGTCCGCAAACGCATCGTCTGGTGGAACCTGGACAGCGGGCCGCACGGAACCCTCGCCGGGACTCTCCCGGCGCCGAAGGGCCTCGAGTTCAAATTGTGGCCGGCCCCTGACAACCGGACTCTGCTGGTCCCCGTCTACAAGCGGTTCCGCGACTTCGGCCGGGGCGAGAAGGGCAGCCTGCTCGCCCTCGACCTGGTGACCGGCAGGAGCCGGCTCGTGGTCCGCGCCGATGCCGACCAGATCCGCGTCTCCGGCGACCGGACCCGAGCCGTCCTGTGCCACGTGCGGGGCAAGACCACCGAAGTCACTGTCCACCGGGTCCGCGACGGCTCCCGGGAGGGCGTCGCCTACCGGGAACAGAACAAGGACTTCGCGTCCGGCGTCTGCACGGTGCAGTCCGTCGACAGTCCCGGCCTCCGGGTCGCCCTCAACTCCCTCACGGGCCTCACCGTCGTCGACATGCGCGACGGCAAGGTCCTCTCCCGCAACGGCCTGCCCGCCGCTGCCTCCTCACTGGCCAGGAGCAGCCCATGGCTCGTGGAGTCCGGCGGCAGGATGTACTACGTCCGCCACGACGAGTCGCTGATCGGTTTTGTCCAACTGCGCCCCGGCAACTGGTTCCTCGACGTCAGCCAGCAACTCCTCACGCACGACGGCAAGTACACGATCAGCGTCCTTTCGGACGGCTCCCGCATACAGATGCGCCACGCGAGCAAAGAGAGCGCCCGCGTGCTCGCTGATGTGCCGCGCCGCAAGCCCCACTGGGTGCCCCGCCCCACCGAACCCCTCGCCCTCGACCGCACCGGACGGCTCGTCGCCGACCGCGAGGGCACGAACATCGTCACCGTCCGCGACGCCACCACCCTGCGCCGCACCACCACCGTCACCACCGCCGATCCCCCACGACTGCCCGACTCGCAGCCGATCGAGGACATCGCTGACGGCGACGCCTCAGACGCACGGCCGAGGTATGGCTTCAACTACTTCTTCGATCGCGGTGGGAAACTGGTCACCGTCTCCGGAACCGTCGTCGAACAGTGGGCCCCCCGCACCGGCAGGCGACTCGCACGCTTCGACGCCGCGACGGTCCGCTCCCGAGCCGGAGGCGACAAGGACGCGGATCTGATGATCGGACCCTACTCGGCCGCGAACCGGGTCACCGTCACCGTCCGGGACCGGCCCGGCATCCACGTCGTCGACATCACCACCGGACGCACCATCGAGACCGTGAACACGGGCGACGACATCCTCGCCGCTCAATTCGACACCAGTGGCAAGTACTTCGCGATCCTGCGCCGAGGCTCGGTGTTCGAACTGTGGCGGCGCGGCGACCCGCCACACAAGGAGACCGGCCCGCTGCGCAGCATCGCCGAGTCTCCGTCCACACCGTTCGCCGCCACATTCCTGGACGGCGAGGGCCGCTACCTCCTCGCCGCGAACAACGCCGTACGCGTCTACCGGATCGGCAAGCCCGGCTACGAGACCTTCTACTCCTTCACCGGCCCACGCGACAGCGCACTCGACGGGCAACACTCCTTCATGGATGCTTCCAGAGACGGCAGCACCGTGCTCCATATCGGCCCCGACGGCATCGGCGGCCCGCTCCACCTGGCACCGGGCAGGTGGTACCGCGAGCTGTGCGACATTATCGGCGACCGGGAACTCACCCCGGAGGAAGTGGACGTGCTCCCCGCCGATCCGAGGACCCAGAGACCATGCGCCGAGGACGACTGAGATACGGCTGACCGGACCGCCGAGGAAATCCGTGACCAACGCGCCGTCACCCTCGCCGAGGCATACGCTCGCCACCCGAACGATTGGTCTCGATCCATCGATGCGTTTTCGAATTGCACCGTACCGAGATGTAGAGAGTCGACTGGTCCCGCGGGTCAGGCGCCAGATGGGTGGGGAGATCCACTGAGCAGGTGTGGGGTCACCCTCGAGTAGAGGGTGGCCGTTTTCAACGAGCCCTATCAGCGGCGGACATCTGTGTAAGGCCTCGCACTTACCCCTGGCGCGTACTGCTGACCTGGACGCTTTGCCGGGGCGCGGGGCTCTGCTGTGTGCGGGGCCGTCGCAACGTCATGACGCCACAGAGGCGCCCTTCGGGAGGAACCCCTCCACGCGAGCGGCAGCCGGGGCGGCAGCGAGAGTAGCGTACTCAGCACGGTACGGCGCACCAGGCGATGCCCCCCGAGGGCGCGGGTGCTCTCCGCCGAGAGAGAAACGGGCGAGGCGGAGTGGCCATCGGCCTGGAGATGGTCCCTCTGCCCCCAAGGGGCAACGGCCGTCCATGAAGGCGTACAAACTGCTGGCGAACCATACCGAAGAGATACGTCTCAGCGCGCCGACCTCCCTCTTCTTCGGCAGCACCCCCGCCCACTTCTGCGCCGCGAACGGCTGGGGCACTACCGCCCTCATGGACGGGCTCCTGAGCTACTGGCTCCTGGCTCCTGGCTCCTGGCGATAGGCATCACCACCTACCGCAGCGCCCACCGCGTCCCGCAGCAAGCCACAGTCTCGTAGAGGTCCTGACAAAGGCGTTGGACGTGGCGGTGGGTGATGAGGCAGCAGAACGTTTCACACAGCAAGGCCCGGATCCAGACCGCCGCAGCCCCGAGTGCTCCGGCGCCGTCGGCCCGCCACACCGTGCCCTCGCGGAGAGGACCTCGGCACGTATCCGGAGACGTCGGTACGGCTCACCTCCGCTCTCGCGAAGAGGACCGTGCACTCCCCTTTCGTCTCACGCTCGTTGGCCTTGCCCTCGGCTCCAACGGCGAGGACGAGGAGAAGGACAGCCACTGGGCCTCAGGTGGGACTGCTCTTTTGCCGCTGCCTGGAGCAGCCCCGGGCGCACGGAAAGCGCGGCCGTCGTAGTGCCGATCGCTCAGCCGCCCACCTGCCGGGCCGGATGTTCCTCTTTCCGCCCTGTCGGGCGCTCCTCCCGGTATCCATCGGCCTGGATGGTGAACAGCCGAGCGTAAGTACCGTCGTTGGCCAAGAGCTTGTTGTGGGTGCCTTCCTCGGTGATCCGGCCCTCGCAGAGCACCACGATCCAGTCGGCGTCACGGACTGCGCCGAGCCGATGTGAGATCAGCAGACTGGTCCGACCAACCCGGAAGCGGGTGAGCCGCAGGTGGAGATCGTGTTCAGCCTCCGCGTCCAATCCGGAACTCGGCTCATCGAGGATCAGCAGATCGGGGGACTTCCGCAGGAACGCCCGGGCCAGGGCGAGCCGCTGCCACTGCCCGCCCGAGAGCAGTGCGCCCGTGCCGGGGTCGTGGCCGCTGGTGAAGATCCTGCTCAGCAGGGTGTCAAAGCCGCGTGGCAACGCGTCGAGCATCCGGTCGACTCCGGCCTGCCGGGCCGCTGCCCGAAGCCGGGGCCGGTCATCGAGCGCCCGGACATCGCCGACGGCGATGTTCTCAGCGGCGGTCAGGTCATAGTGCATGTAGTCCTGGAACACCGCGCCGAGTCGGCGGCGCAGCTCCTGGGCAGGGACCTGGCGGATGTCGACGCCGTCCCACAGCACCGCGCCGCGGGTCGGCTCGTAGAACCGGCACAGCAGTTTGACGAGGGTGCTCTTGCCCGCTCCGTTGGAACCGACGAGGGCGACGGCTCGGCCGTGTGGGATGAAGAGGTTCACCCCGCGCAGCACCCAGGGATGGTGGTCGTCGTAACGGAACCACACGTCCCGTAACTCGATGCCCTCACGCAGCTCCGGCAGCCGGTGGGAGATGACTTGCGCGCCGCCCTGCAATACCGCAGGGTCCGGGTCGGTGCCGACAACGGCGAGGTAGTGGCGCATCATCAGCAGCAGATGGTGCAGGTCGGCCAGGGACCGGACGAGACTGGACAGAGCGGCCTGGATACCGGCGACTCCGGCGATGAACATCGAGACGTCACCGACCGTCAGCTCCCCACGTCGGGCCGCGAGTGTCGCCCAGACCAGTCCGAAGCCGCCGACTAGCGCACCGAGCAGGGCCAGACCGCCCTGCGTCGCCAGTTCGCGCCGCTCCACCGCCCGGCGCTCGGCGTCTGCGACGCGCCGTTCGGTGAGCATCCGGTCCCGGAAGAATCCGCCGGCGTCGAAGAGCCGGATCTCTTTGGCGGCGTCCAGGCTGGACAGCAGCAGCTGATAAAAGACCTCCCTGCGCTGCGCCGCGTTGATGCGCCAGTCGCTCAACGCCCGGCGACGGGAAAGTCTTAGCTCGGCCAACAACACCGGCAGCGTGGCGGCCAGCACCACAACGGTCATTGCCGGACTCACCACCCACAGGGCACCGACGAAGCCGGCCGTTGTGAGGACACCGCCGAGGATCCGCAGCCCGGACTGGACGGTGCCGCCGATCGCCTGGGTGCCCGCGGACTGGGCCATCCTCAGCCGGTCCTGGAAAGCGGGGTTCTCCAGCTGGGCCAGCCCACCGAAGGAGTTGACCACCGTGAAGAGCAGGTCCAATGCCGTCAGGCCCGCAGCCCGGCCCAGTTGGTTACCCATGTACGAGGTGAAGGGCGGCAGAAGCGCCGAGGCCAGGCCGAGCCCGGCGAGTGCGATGGCGAGTCCGAGAAGTGCGGCGCCGTCCACCCTGACTAAGCAATCCAGAACGAGCCGGGTCACCCAGGCCATGGCGACTGGCACCCCGGCCGCCGCCACTGTGAGAGCCACCAGGGCCGTCATGCCTCCACGCGCCGCGCGCCAAGCCGAGGTGACGGCCCCGCGGGCAGAGGCGAGCGCTTCCCCCGGACGAAGCCTCTCCTCAGGCTGGATCATGCGTCGGCCTTGACCGGTTCCGTCCGGCGGGGCGCCTCCTCCGCTCGGTGAGGCAGGGTCCGGCCGCTGCTTGCGACCCGCCCGCCTCGGCCCATCTCGACGTAGGCGGGCACACCGGTCAGAGCAAACGCGGCCGTCAGCTCGTCACCAAGGTCGCAGGTCTTAACCTAGCGACTGGCGCCAGCCGCTCCAGGTACGCACGGACGCCACTCCCCTCCCCCACGTTGTCCTTGTCCGCATCGCGCACCACTACTGCCAAGACCCGTTCGGGGCCGTACTCGCGGGCCCGCTCGGCCACCAGCGGCAGCAGTTCCTCGCAGGCCGGGCATCCCGGTGACATGAAGGTGACCAATTGCCCTTCCGACAGGTCGTCCCGGGTCAGGCTGCTGCCCTCAGTGTCGACCGCGGAGAAGGAGCCGACGGTGGCGCCGACGCCCAGGACCGAGCGGGGAACCTCCAGCGCCTTCCCGCCCACGTCGGCCACCTGCTCGCGTAAGCGCCGAACTATTCCATAGGTCAGCACCAGGTTGAGGACACAGAGCAGTCCAACGAGCACGACGCTCGCGATCATATAGTCCATGAGGGTTCGCCCTTTCGTATGACGAGGGACGGCCGTGCAGTGACGACCGGTCCCCGGTGGGGTTCGGCGCGCGGCAGGCGGCGGATGACGACACCGATGATCTGCTCATCGCGAAAGTAGCCGCAGAAGCGGGAGTCGAGGCTTTCATCCGGGTTATCGCCAAGCAGGACGATCCGGCCCTGCGGTACCTGTTTCTCGGGCAGGTCCCGCAGCGCGGGCGCGCCATCCCGGGGAACCGGGTCTCCCGGCACGGCCGCTGCCCGCTTGATCAGCCAGCGCGACGGACGGATCGCGCCCCAACGCCCTTCGGTGGGCGGTTTGGTGACAACGAGCCGCCCTGCGCTGATGGCGGCGAGCCGTGCGCGGTGAACCAACACACGGTCGCCATCGGCAAGCGTGGGCACCATGCTGGAGCCCTCCACCGTCACCACGAGGTAGCGGCTACGGATAAGCGCGGCCGCGATCAGGCAGGCCGTCGGCACGGTCCAGAGGACCGCCGTGGCCGCCGCCCTCATCGGGTCACCTTCGGAGCGGCGTCGACTCCGGTGTTTGTCACCCCGAAGAGATTCGCCAGATCGTCCAGGGTTACCGTGATCAGTGCGAGGACGGCCGCCACACCGGTGGTCAGCAGAAGCCGCGCGGACGGGGCGGAGTCAATGTGTGGTGTGTTCAGTGCCGCCGCTGTCCCGGCGATCGCCACCGTGACGAGGGCCAGGTTGCGTACCACGTGCCGGGGGGCGAGCCGCTCGTCACCGGCGCCGAAGCAGTGGCAGGCGGTGCTCACCCCGCGGCGCAGCGCCGCGACGAGTCCGACGGTGAAAGCCAGCAGCAGTACCGCAGCGAGGGCAAAGCCCGCAGCGACGGCCGCCGGAACGGCGAGCATGACGACGACCGCCGCCTCGGCCGTGACTACCGTCACGGCGACCGGGGCCGAGTGGCGCCGAAGGTCGGGCGCCAGCCGTCCCACCGCGTCACGGAAGTCCCGGAATGCGGCAGCTCCATGTGACTTGCTGAGGGCAGAACAGAGAAAGACCAGGCCGAGGAGAACCCGGCCGCCATCCACCACGTAGTTGACCGAATGATGCACCGGGTTCCCAACCTTCCACTAAGGCGGGGCGTCTGCGATGACGGACGCCCCGGCAGCCAGGTGCGCGAGCGATCCGTGTCCGGCTCGGCACTCCCGGGCGGGACACGGATCGCCTGTCCCCGAGGTCTGTCGGCAGCCCGGGGTGTCACGGATCGACTGGCGTGCGGTCAGCAGCCGCCACAGGTGATTCGCTGCCGGTCGTTTCACGGGTCGACCTCGTACAGGCCATTCCGGTTCGTGCCGCAGTAGTTCCTGAAACAGTTGTCGTACTGCCAGCACGAGAGAGCTGCGGCGGCCTTCTTCGGGGCCACCATGTCCAGCAGCCGTTCGGACACGGTCTGGAGTCGGATACGCATGAATGCTCCTGATCTCTGGTAGTGGTTCCGAAGGGTGATGCAGGTGGAACGCCGGCCTTCGCCGTGCCAGGAGCGCGCGGCTGGTCGGCACCACAGAGCATGCTGAGCGGGGCGGGGGCAGGCAACGGATCTCCGCTGTCCCGGACAGGAGCCGGACTGTCCGGGCAGGTCAGGCCCTTGTCCGGGGGGTGTCCCGGGCAGCGGGGATTGGCGGGATCGGCCGCTGTGCACGGCTCATTGCCCCAGCAATATGGTGGACATGGGAAAACACGGGGGTCTATCGCCGGACGACATCCGTGACGCGGCCGGTGTCATTGAGGCGATGCAGCGGCTCAAGGAGCGCTCGGGGCTGACCTTCCGCGAGCTGGAAGAGCGGGCCGCGAGGGGCGGTGATGTACTGGCGCGCAGCACACTGGCCGACGTACTGCGACGGCGGAAACTGCCGCGCCCAGAAGTCCTTGCCGCGTTCGTCCGCGCGTGCGGGGAACGGGACCGGGTCAATGCGTGGCTGGAGGCGCGAGAACGCATCGCGGCACAGGTCGCCGTGGAGGCCACCGATACCGCGTCCGACGCGCGAGCCGGACGCGAAGCTCCGGCCCTGGGCGACGAAGCCGTGCAGCGCCAGCTCCTCGACGGCGAGCGGTTGGCCGCCCGGCTGGAGCTGGTCGACGTCCGATTACGCCTGGCGCAGCATGATCGGATGGTGGGCGAGCTGGCGGCCCGGACCGACGCGTATCCGCCCGACGAGCAGGTGATCGGGCAGCTGCTCCTTGCCCTGTGTCGGTGCGGGCGGCAGGCTGAGGCTTTGGAGGAGTACGAGCGTGCCCGGCGGCGACTCGCCGACGAGCTGGGGGTTGACCCCGGAGCGGCATTGCGGCGGCTGTACGGGCGGATCCTGGCCGGGGATCCGGATCTGTCCGGCGATCCCGGTCCGGCCGCCGTCCGCGCCGAGGCGCCGTCCGCCGACGAGGAAGCAGAAGACGACAGCGGCGCAGCGGCGAACGCCATGACAGGTCGACAGCTCGTCCCCCGGCTCCTGCCGGCGGACCTCTCTCTGTTCGTCGGCCGCAACTCCGAGGTGGACCAGGCCTGCCGGCTCCTGGAAGCGGACGGTCCGAGGCCGCTCACCCTGCTGGTGACCGGCCCCGCCGGTGTCGGCAAAACGGCCTTCGCCGTACGCACGGGCCATCGGCTCGCCTCCCGCTTCCCGGACGGTCAGCTGCATGCGGACCTGCGCGGCTTCGGCGACGAGCCGGCCGACCCCTTCACGGTCCTTGGCACCTTCCTCCGCGCGCTCGGTGTCCGCGGCGGGACGGTGCCCGCGGAACTGACCGAACGTATCCACCTCTACCGCTCGCTACTGGCCCAACGGAAGGTGCTCGTTGTCCTGGACAACGCGGCCGGGGCCCAGCAGGTGCGCGACCTGCTGCCGAGCGGCGCGCGGTGCGCAGCACTCGTCACCAGCCGCACGACGATGGCGGAGCTGGGATGCCACCGGCTCCCCCTGGACGTGCTGGACTCCGCGACCGGGCTCGCCCTGCTGCGCGAGATGCTGGGCCCGGACCGGACCGACGCGGAGCCCGACTCGGCCCGCTCCATCGTGGAGACCTGCGGGGGCCTTCCGCTCGCAGTGTGGGTGGTCGGCGCGCGACTGGCCGCACGACCGCACCGGCCCCTGGCCGACGTGGCCCGCGCCCTCGCCGACGAGGAGCGCAAGCTCGACGAGCTGGCCGTCGGCCACATCGCAGTACGCGCCAGCCTCGAACTCACCTACCAGGGGATGGCCGCCCCGGCACAGCACGCGCTGCGGATGCTCGCCCTGCTGACCGGTCCCGACTTCGCCGCCTGGGCGCTGGCCGCGCTGCTGGATGTGGACCTGTCCGAGGCGGAGGCCGTTCTCGATGACCTGGTCGAGGTGCACCTGGTGCAGGCCGGACCGGCCGGTGCCGCCGGAATTCGCTATCAACTACACGATTTAGTCAGGCTGTTCGGTCGAGAGTGCGCGATTCGTGCCGTCCATCACCAGGACCACGCGGCCGCACTCACCCGCTTGCTCGGGGCCAGCCTCCACCTTGCCGACCACGCTGCGGACACCCTCAGCGTCGACTTCCAGGGCGTCTCGCAGGCGGAGTTGGCCTCCTGGCGGGTCTCCCCGGCGGACACGGGTCATCTGCTTGCTGACCCGCTGGCCTGGTTCACCGACGAGCGTCAGTTCCTCATCGACGTGGCGGAGCAGGCGCTGGACAGAAAGGAAACCGCACCCGCCGCCGGACTGGCCACTGCTCTTACGACCCTGTTCCAGGTCGGCAGCCACTTCGACGACTGGGAGCGGCTGCAGAACCGGGCGCTCAAGGCGGCGTTGAGCAGCGGTGACCGGCACAGCGCCGCGACGCTCCACCGATGCCTCGGCGAACTCACCACCATCCTCGACCGGTATCCGGAGGCACTGAACCACTTCGAGCGGGCGCTGCTGCTCGCCGAGGGCCAGGGGGCGAGCTACCGAGCGGGGGCAACTGCCGGGTTGGCATACGTGCACCGGCTCCTTGGCCATTACCCCTCGGCCGTCCTCCATTTCGAGAAGGCCGCCGAGCTGGCCAGGCAGGCGGGCAACGTCAACTGTCTCGTCTACGCCACCAACGGCCTGGGCGTCATCGACCTTGAGCAAGGCCGCGTCGAAGCCGCCGTGGAGCGGTTCACGGAATGCCTGCGGGTCAGCCGAGACGAGGGCTACCGGCCCGGCGAGGCCCAGGCTCTGCGCTGTCTGGGCCAGAGCCACCGGACGCTCGGCGCCTACCCGGCCGCCGCCGATGCCTACCGGCAGGCGGTCGCGATCAGTGCGGACCTCGGCGACCGCCTCACCGCCACTCACGCCGCCTGCTGGCTGGGGGACGTCCTGGTCCGCCAGGGCGAGCACATGAAAGGGCGCCGTTTGCTCGCGGAGAGTCTGTGGACGTACCGGGAGTTCGGCAACCTCTGGGGCGAGGCGGCCACGCTGTACGCCCTCGCGGAGGCGCAACTCGCAGCCGGCCGCCCTGCGCTCGCCCGCGGGCGCGCCGAAGCCGCGGTCAGGCTCTGGCGGCAGATCGGCTCGCACACCTGGCTCGCCGTCGCCCTGGACACCCTGTCCACCGCACACACCCGGGTCGGCGACCACCCGGCCGCGACCCGAGCCCGCGAGGAAGCCGCGGAGCTGCGGAGGGCCTGAGCGCACGCCACCGCGACCAACCGCCGCGGCCAGCCCACAGGCCACGAGATCGGACTCGACCTCGCCCTCGGCGAGCACCATGTCGAGCTGCCGCAGGACCCGCGGGTAATCGCGAGCTGGTCATCCCAATGGAAAGCATCTTTCTGCGCGACCCGCCAGACAAGGTCTGTCTGGAGCGGGTCGCCAGGAGGCCCGTGGGTCGCCGCTCATATCTCAAAGAGGGCTTCCTCTTGTGGCGGGATCGGAGGGTCGAGAACGTCGCGGAGGCGGGTGATGTCTTGGCGCTGTTTCGGGCCGTTCGCGGTCTCGCCCCGCAACTCGGCGCCCCGCCGCCGGAGAGGATGGGCTCCGCCGACCTCGTCGGCACCTTCAACGCTTTCAAGGACACGATCGCCGGGAGCGCGGCGGAACTCGATCCGCTCGGCCCACGCGAGACCAGGGCCTCGATCCCGCCGTCCCGCCACAACTGGTTCCACCAGTAGGCCGACTTCCGACTCACCCGGAGACGCTGGGTGCCCTCCAGCGGTTTGATCCTCTGCTCGAACAACTCGGCCTCCTGCCGCCGTACGGCCTTCCGACGCTGCCGCCCCGCAGCGGTCAACCCGCCCCCATCCCCATATCTCACACAGCACGAGACACACCCCTCACCTCAGGCCCATCAGGCACATCGACATCGACAAAGATCACCCTGGCGAGCCGAAGTCAGTAGCTCGGTGGACAGGACGACGCTGACGTCGATCAAGGTCCAACGCAGACCTCACGGTCGGCCACTCGGGAATCAGGTACTGCTGAACTCGTGGGCCCTTGGGTTCGAGCGGTTCCTCAAACACAACTGTCCGTGGGCGTCTCACGCAGGTCCAAGCTCGGTACCCTCGGCAGCGTATGCCCCATATGCTGCACGGATGAACGATCAGGCGCTGTCACCCCCCGGTGCCGATCCACCCGCACGCGCCGCTGAACCGCGGGTCAGTGCCCGCGCTGTCGTAGTGGATCAGGCAGGTCGGGTCCTCCTGATCCGGCACTGCGACAACGGCCAAGAATTCCACGTGCTGCCCGGCGGGCGTGTCGAGCCTGGTGAAACGGCTGCCGAGGCAGCCGGGCGTGAGGTGCGGGAGGAGACTGGACTGCGGGTCAGTGTCGGTGAACTGCTCTGGGTCCGCGAATACCTGCCGGAGCGGCACACTGGCAATCCGTATCACCGCACCCAATTGCAACAGCTTCAGCTGTACTTCAAAGCCCAACTGGGATCCGACGCCGCGTTACCGGCCACGGCGCCGGACCGCACACAATCGGCCGTTGTCTGGCATCCCCTGGCCACGCTGAGCGAGCTGATCCTGCTTCCACTCGGGCTAGAGGTACCGCTGACAGCACTTGGCACCGGACAGGCCGCGAATGCTCCCGTGTACCTCGGCGACCTGCTCTGATCTGGACTTTTTCGCCGGTTCGGCGGGATTTGGTGTCGCCTTTCAGATCGTTTCATCGGGCGTTGTGCGCCTCCAGTTCGGCGTTGCGCAAGGTCAGGTCCAGATCTGGTAGGAGGCGCGCGAAGCGCGGGCCTCGGTGCACAGTTTCACGACCGTGATCTCGCCGTCGGCGAGCTCGTGCAGCCCGTGCATCAGTCGCTCGAACGCCTCCATCAGCGCACAGTCGATTTCCGTGAGCGCGCTCTGCCGCCCGCGGAGAGCTGGTCAGAGGCGGGTCCGTGGTCGGCGGGTCAGGTGAGGTGGACGGTGAACCAGTCGAGCATCTGTTCCGGGTGCTGGGGGGAGTAGTGGTAGTCGTCGAAGCGGCGGGTGGTGCCCTCGATCCAGTGCGGCTTCTTGTCGGTGGTGGCGAGGCTGTCGTAGATGCTCTGGACGTCCTCGGGGCGGGTGCTGGAGTCGTGACGGACCTGGGCGACGAGCGTGGGGACGGTGACGTCCTTCGTGTAGGCGAGCGAAGGGACTCGCGGCCAACGCACATCCCGACGGCGGCATCGGCGCGAAGAACACGGCGGAGGCGTACGCGGTGGCCCTGCGCCAGATGGTGAGCGCTTTGACTGAGGCCGGGTTCGCCGGGAGTGCCCCGGATCTGACGCGGGCCACGATGGTCCGTTACTGGATGGCCAGCACGTATACGCGTGAGCGCGAGACCCGCATGCTGTTGAAGAGCTTCGACGCGGTCACGGGAGCCGTGTGTCCGGAGGTGGGCGCGTACCTCACGGGGAACCAGATCCAGGCTTACCGAAGCACCAGCCCCTACAAGGCGTACACCGATGGAGAGTGGGAGCGGCTGGAGACGTCGTGCCGGGCCGTGGTGGATGACAGTTGGTCCCGTCACCGGCGGGCTCTGGAGCTGGCCGCGCGGGGCGGCGAGCCGTCGGCGAACGCGCACAGTCCGCAGGACATCGCCTGGCTGTTGTTGCTTGACGGCCCCTTCCCCGACCGGCCCGTGTACCGGACGTAGACCCATGGCACGGAGTCGACGCACTGGGACCTGCGGCGGGCAGCGCGTCAGGTACGCAACGACTTGTTTCCGCACCCGGTCGTCCAAGTCGCCTACTCCATCTTGTTCAGCATGTACTGCGGAGTCGTACCGGACGGCGTGGACGATCTGGGGCTGGACGGTCTCGAGTGGACCGGCGACGCCACGATGCTGATCACCTACGTCAAGGAGCGTACAGCGCGTGAGAGCTCCAATCTTCCGGCTCCGGCGGTGCGGCTGCTGGAGCGGTGGCTGGAGTACTCGGCGCCGCTGCGGAACTTCGCCGACGCCGAGATCCGCGGGCAGCTGTGGATCTCGTACACGCCGAAGGTGATCCATCACGGCCGGATTCGTGCGACGTACCACGAACGATTGGCCAGGCGGGGGTGGACCGGACGGGCCACGATCGATCCGAACCACACCGACAGCACCGACAGCACCGACAGCACCGAAGACGATCACGTAGCACCGCCCCCTTCGGCTCGTGCAGTTGACACCGACGGGTGGAGAGGATGCGCCCATGGCTTGTCCCTTCCAGCCGTCTCCGCCGGTCGTACACGCTCACCGCCTTGATGAAGGCCGGTAGCCAACCGGACCCCCACCCCTCCTTGCGGTGGGGGTCGGAGGCACGAGATCTGAACCTGACCTCCTATTCGGTGCGCAGGGCCGTGGCGGTTCGGACCCTGGCGGCCCAGCCGGCGGGCAGGAGTGCACCCAGGGTGGCGATGAGCAGGCCACCGAGTGCGAGCGGGAACAGTTCAGCTCCGTGGTAGACGGCGATGACGGAACCGGGGAGGCGGAGCCCCACGCTGTCGCCCATCGCGGGGATGACCCAGCCGTGCAGGGCTACGCCGAGCGGCACGCCCAGAGTGCCCGCGACCAGTCCGGTCACAACGACCGAGGTGACGACCATCGCGATGGTCTGCCGGGGGGTCATGCCGAGCGCCTTGTGGACACCGAGCTCCTGGACACGCTCGCGGGTGTCGAGCAGCACGCCGTTGAGCACGCCGAGCGCGGCGACGGCGACGAGCATCAGCGTGAGGATCGCGGACAGCGCGTTGAGCGTGACGACCATGTCGCTGCCGGCGTCGAGCCCGCCGGCCCGAGCGGTGACACCCAGCGGTGCCAGACCCTTGTTCAGCGTGTCGACGTAGGCGGAGACATCGGTGCCTGATGTGACCGCGATGTGATGGCTCGCCTCCGCCAGGTCGGGATGTGCGGCCCTGAGGGTCAAGGCGTCGGTGAAGACCTGCATGCCGTCGTTGCGGGGGTCGAGGACCTCGCCGACGATCCGGACCATGACCGGCTCGGCCAGGCCGTTCAGGGTGACGGTCTCGCCGATGCGGGTGCCGGTGGCGGCCAGGAAGGGGGTCGGAACCACGGCCTCGCCGGGCTTGTCGATCCAGCGGCCCGAGGCCATCGTGTAGCCGCCCCAGGAGGCATCGCCGGTGAAGGCGTTCACGTCGATGGTGCCGGTCAGGCCGGACACGGTCGCCCGTACCGTCGCGGCACTGTAGTACTTCCCGGTCCCGGCGGCGGCCTCGATGGCAGCGGCAACCGCAGCGGGATCGGCCTCGCGCTTCTTCTCGGTGCCGTCGCCTTGGGGGCCGAAGTCCGGCAAGGGCGCAGGCACGACGACATCGGCGGCGTCGTGGGCCCTAGCTTTCATCACCTGGCCGAGCGAGGCGCCCATCCCCACGGTGAACGTGACGGCGATGGTGCCGAACAGGATCGCCGTGCCCATGGCCAGCGCGCGGACGGGCCGCGCGAAGGGCCGGGCCAGGCCCAGGGCAACCGGCTGCGGGAACGGCAGACGTCCGGCCAGGCGGGCCGCCCAACGGCCGCGCCCCGCCGAAGCGGTACGCCCGATGGCGAGCGCATCGACCGTACGCAGCCGACCGGCCCGCCAGGCACTCGCGCACGCAGTCGCCGCCACCAGGCCGAGCACCCCGGCGATCACCGCCAGGTCGACCCAGGAGGCGTTGGCCAGGGACGAGCTGCCGTAGACCTCCCCGGTCTCGGCCAGCACGGGGACGGCGAGCAGATGGCCGCCGAGGACGCCGAGAGCCGTGCCGACGGCGGCCGGGATCAGCGCCTGGCCCACGTAGGCCCGCACGACCTGGGCCGGGGTGAAGCCGACGGCCTTGAGGATGCCGATGCGGCGCGTTCCCGTGCCGACAGCCGACGCGACGACGTTGCCGACGATGAGCACCGACATGACCAGGCCCAGGGCGCCGAACGCGATGAGGAAGGGGACGTAGACGGCGGTGTCGCGCTCGGCGGTCTTCTTGACGGTGAGCCATGACTGTTCGCCGACGGCCGCTCCTGGCTGCAGGGATGCCGTAACAGCCTTGCCGCCCGCGGTGATCTGCGCGGTGGTGCCCGCGTCGGTGAAGCGGTAGAGCATCTGGTAGCCGCCGCTGCCGGGCGCGGTGAGGGCCGGCATCTGGGACGGAACCACCCAGGCGTCAGCGGTCTGCGTGACCGAACGGGCCACACCGACCAACGTCAGTGTCGGACCGCCGGACAGATCGGGGAAAGTGATCTTCATGCCCATGGTCGGGAGGAGCGGGGAGTCGGCGGACAGCACGATCTCGCCGGAGCGCGCGGGCCACCGCCCGTCGAGCAGTGCCACCCCGTCCACGTCCCCGCCTGGATCGCCCCGGCCGACCACAGTCATCGGCCACCCGGGGCCCGCCCCGTCCGATTGCGGGGTGACCGTCACCGTACGGAACGGCCCGGCCGCACTGCTCACCCCTTCGGCGCCCTTGGACCTCGACAGCTGCCCGGCACTCACCTCGCCCGCGTCGAACTGCATGGACAGATGCGCGCCGTGCTGCTGGGCGAAGGCGTCGTCGAAGGGCGCGCCGGACACCACGAGCAGCGATCCGCCGAGGACGGAGGCGGCCACCGCCATCATCGCGGCGAGCCCGATCACCAGCGCCTGCACCCGGCGTCGTCCCACCCCCGAGCGCACCACCTTGCCGAGCACGCTCATCGGACAGCCTCCGATGCGACGGCCTGTGACCGGACGTCCTCGGTGATCCTGCCGTCGGCGATCCGGACCGTACGGTTCGTGCAGGACCGGGCCAGAGCCAGGTCGTGGGTGACCACGACGATGGTCTGGCCCTCGACATTGAGGCTGGTGAGCAGCCTGCTGACGTCCTGTCCGGCGGCCGTGTCCAGTGCCCCGGTCGGCTCGTCGGCCAGGAGCAGCGTCGGCCGGTTCATCAACGCCCGGGCCACCGCAACGCGCTGCCGCTCACCGCCGGACAGCCGCCCCGGGTAGGCGCGGGCGTGCCGGTCGATGCCCAGCAGTTCCAGGAGTTCCACCGCCCGGCGGTCTGCCTCGCCGCGTGCCATACCCGCAAGACGCGCGGGCAGGACGACATTGTCGGTGACGGTCAGATCGTCGAGCAGGTTGAAGAACTGGAAGACCATGCCGATCTTCGACCGCCGGTAGAGCGCCGATCCGGCTTCGCCCAGATGGTCCACCCGCACCCCGTCCACGGTGACGGTTCCCGTATCGGGCCGGTCCAGGCCCGCGATCAGATTGAGCAGCGTGGACTTACCACTGCCGGAAGGGCCGAGGATCGCGACGGCCTCGCCGGGCTGCACGGTCAGTGACGCCTCGTGCAGAGCGGGCGGGCCGTCGTCGTATCGGCGGCTCACCTCGCGCAGTTCGATCACCGGCATGATCATGAAGAGGCTCCTTGAGTAAGGGCAGTTGGCTGCGTGAACGCTAGGAGCGGGCCCGGCCCGCACGCGTCGCCCGACCGAACCCCTTGCGGTACCGCACTCGGATGAGCCCCTCAAACGTCATCCCTGCGATGTAGGCGGGTGATGTATCCAGTGCGGTGGGAATGACCACCGGGACGGACTCCGCGGGTTCGCGCGGCGGCGACAATGATCCGGTGATGGACGCACGTACGACGCTGGAGTGGCTGCGGGAAGCCACCCGCCAGACGGTCCGCGACGCCGGACTTCCAAGCGGTCCGCCGCTGCGGCCGACCCCGCGCGCCCGGAAGTTCGACGCGCTGATGGCACTGGCACTCGGAATCGCCACCGTCTACTACGGCATCGACAACGCCAATAACGTCGTGGTGCGTGAGATCGCACCCGGCGTGGAGATCGTCATTCCGCGCCCGTCCGGCCCCGGCGGCCTGGCCTTCATGGTGACCCTCGCGGTCATCGCCTCGGGTGCCCTGGCGCTGCGCCGCCGCTACCCGCTCGCCGTGCTGTGCGTCGTGACGGCCACGACACTGGCGACACCGCAGAGCGTTCTGCGGCTGACCTTCTACGCGTTCATCATCGCCGTCTACAGCGCCGCCGTGTACAGCCCGTACCGGGTGGCGACCCTGGCGGCGTTGCCGGTGTCGGTCGTCCTGGTCGGCACGTCGGGAAACTCGGTGACACCGATCGTCCCCAACGAATACATCGCCTTGCTGATCCTGGTCCCGATGGCCGTGGCCGCCGTCGGCCTGCGTACCTGGAAACTCCGAACCGACGAGGGCCGCACCCGGCTCTCCGCCCTGGAACGCGAACAGGCCGAGGCGCTGCGCCGGGCCGTCGAGCATGAGCGGGCCAGGATCGCCCGCGAACTGCACGACGTCGTCACGCACAACGTCAGCGTGATGATCATCCAGGCGGGCGCCGCCCGCAAGATCATGAAAACCTCGCCCGAGGAGGCCGACGAGGCGCTGCTCGCCGTCGAGGCGGGCGGCCGGGCGGCCATGACCGAGCTGCGCCACGTCATGGGACTGCTGACCATGGCCGACGAGGGCGAGGGGACGGACGAAGGTGCGGACCTGGCCGACACGGCAGCGGAGCTGGCCCCGCAGCCCGGCCTGGACCAGCTGGAAACTCTGGTCGGACGGGTCCGGGACACCGGACTGCCCGTCGACCTGACCGTGACCGGCCCGCCCCGTCCCCTCCCTCCCGGCCTCGAACTCGCCGCCTACCGCGTGGTCCAGGAAGCCCTGACCAACACCGTGAAGCACGCGTCCGGCGCCACCGCCGCCGTGACCGTCGAATACGGCCCGGAACGGCTCCGGGTGGAAGTCACCGACACCGGCGGACACCCGGGCGCGGGCGCCGGAAGCGGCCGGGGCCTGATCGGCCTGCGCGAGCGCCTCGCCGTCTACGACGGAACCCTGGACACAGGCCGACGCCTGACCGGCGGCTACCGTGTGGAGGCCCTGATCCCCTTGGAGGCACCGTGACCGAGCCGCTGCGTGTACTCCTCGCCGACGACCAGACCCTGGTCCGCACCGGATTCCGGTTGATCCTCAGGGCCGATGGCATCGACGTCATCGCCGAGGCGGCCAACGGAGCCGAAGCGGTCGAAGCGGTCCGCCGTACACGTCCCGACGTGGTGCTGATGGACGTCCGGATGCCCGAGATGGACGGCCTGGAGGCCACCCGCCGCATCCTCACCGGTGCCCCCGACAAACCCCGTGTCATCATCCTGACCACCTTCGACCTCGACCGGTACGTCTATGCGGCACTGTCCGCCGGGGCCAGCGGCTTCCTCCTCAAGGACGTCACCCCCGAACAACTGACCGGGGCCGTCCGCACGGTCCGTACCGGCGACGCTCTCCTGGCGCCCGCCATCACCCACCGCCTCGTGCAACGGTTCACCCAGCGCGGCGGCGACACCGCCGCCCTCCACCGCGACCTCGCCTCGCTCACCCCGCGCGAACTGGAGGTCCTCGGCCTGCTGGCCCGAGGACTGAGCAACGCCGAACTCGCCGCACGCCTCCACCTGGCCGAGGCGACCGTCAAGACGCACGTCGCCCGCATCCTCGCCAAGCTCGGCCTCCGTGACCGTGTCCAGGCCGTCATCGTCGCCTACGAGACAGGGCTGGTCAGCGTCGGCGCAGATGAGGCCGCCCAGCAGCCCACCGAGCAGACGTAGGCCGAAGCCGAGACTTGGGATCAGCGGCCGGAACCTGTGCCTGTCCCGGTAGTTCACGAATGGTCATACAACGGTCGCCATCCAGGCCGGGCAGGACTCGCTGACCCGGCTCGTCGAAGTCGCCCACCTCGTCTACGCGCACGTCTTGTGGGTCACGGACCTCCTCGCCGTGCAGAAACGCTGTCGCCAGCTGTTGCCTCGCGAAGCCGAGTTGGAGGCGCCCGGAAGTATGAAGACGATCACCTTGCAGAACGTGCACTTCACCTACCCCGGCAAGGACACCCCAGCCCTGGACGGGATCACCATGAGTCTCTGCGCCGCGGAGACGGTGGCGTTCGTCGGTCTCAAGCTCCTTGCGGGCCTGTATGAGGCGCAGCATGGCAGCGTGTGCTGGGACGGTGTTGGCGTGCGGGCGATGGACGCCCAGTCGGTCCACCGGCAGGTTGCCTGCGTGCTGCAGGACCCGCTGCACTTCCCATTCAGTGCCCTGTCGAACATCACCATCTCCACCGGCAGTCTGGTGGAGGCCGATCCGCAGCGTGCGATGGACGCCGCGCGAACCTCTGGCGCCGACGGTGTCATCGCTGCTCTGCACCGGCAGTGGGAGGCGCTCCTGTCCAAGCAGTTCAAGGGTGGCCAGGAGTTGTCGGGCGGCCAGTGGGCGAAGGTCGCCGTGGAGCGTGGAGGCGCCGCTGCTCCTGCTGGATGAGCCGACGGCCAGCATGGAGCCGCTGTCCGAGCATGCCGTCTACGAGGCGGTTCTGCGCGGCTGGCTGCGTGAGGGCCAGATCACCGTGCTGATCTCTCACCGGCTGGCCAGCGTCGTCGTCTGTCACAGGATCTTTGTGTACGACAGCGGTCACATCGTCGAGTCCGGCTCCCTCGAGGACCTCACGTCCCTGGGCGGCGACCACGCCGCCATGTTTACCCTGCAGGCCGGCGGCTACCAGCCCCGCGCGGCGACCGCCGTCGAGGAGGTGGCGAAGTGATTCCCGCCGTCCCCTCGCACGCCAAGCCTGTCAGCGCTCAACCGACAACCCCGAGAGATGTTGAAATGGCACCCGCCCGATCCCACATCCGCGGCCTCGTCCACACGTACCTGGAGCGCCGACCCGGCGAGCGAGCGCAGCTGGAGCCGCTGTTGGCTTCGCTCGACGCTGTGGACGACCCTACGCGCGGCACGACGCTTCCGGGGCACATCACGTGCAGCGCCGTCGTGGTCGACCGCAGTCAGCGCGTGTTACATATCCAGCACCGGGTTAGCGGCCTGGTCCTCCCGCCAGGGGGCCATGTTGAGTCAGGCCATCGCACCTTGCTTGCCGGGGTAGTGCGAGAGCTGTCCGAGGAGACCGGGATCAAGCCTGGCGACCTGTGCCTGACTCCGCAGCTCCTCGGCATCCCGATCGACATCGACGTCCACGACATCGACGCCAACCCGGCCAAGGGCGAGCCGGGGCACCAGCACTACGACTTCCGCTTCGTCTTCTGCCTGGCCTGCAAAGAGGGCGGGATGACTCTGCAGGACGAGGAGGCTTTCGGCACGCAATGGCGGCCCTTCCACAAGGTCAGCTGCCCGACGCTGCGCGCCAAGCTGCTGGACTCCGGGCTCGACGGCGTGCCGGAGCCGGTCGACGCCTCGGTGTTGATCCACGACGGTCACGGTCGCTACCTGCTTCATCTGAGAGGACAACAAGTGATTCTTCTGCCGTTTTGCTCGCTGGCTTGGATCAGGATCGCTGGCCGGCGGGGGCGGTCGGCGCCTGAGGGCGGGGCTGTTGGAACAATCCGGGTTCGCTCTCGTCGAGGAATCCGAGGCTGGCTCGGGGCGGGGCCTCTGCCGCGTTGCACGGGGCGCGGGCTTCATAGGGTCGCGTGCCGGGCCGCTTGGAACCGCGCCTGGCCTCGGGCGCCGTATCCAGTGCGTTCTGTCCACAACCACTCAGTCGGCACGGAAGACGCAATGCTCAACACCGCGTTCGAGGCCTGACAGGTCTGCGGGACCGTGGAAGGTGGCGTGGCCCTGGCCGCCGGACATGGCGAAGCGGACTGCGGATGAGGACCCTGCGAAGGTGGTGGTGCCATGGAACTGGGCACCGGTGAAGTCGCCGTCGCCGATCCGGCAGCCGCTCGCGTCGAAGTCGATCAGGGTGGCTCCGGACAGGCGCAACGTCAGCCCTTCCCACAGGGCCTGATGGTTCGAGGAACGCATCCGGTCGGTGAGGAATCGCTGGGCCGCGACCCGGACTCGGACCTCGGCCGACTGCGAGGCGGTCAGCGTCTTGAGTCCGGAACAGACGCTGAAAGCCAACGGGGCGCGCAGATATTCGCAGACGGCGTCGGCGACGCGTTGCCGCAGCGCGGGGTCGGCGTCGGCGAGGTGGCCGAGGATGCGGAGGCCGGCGAGACGGACGTCCGGGTCGGGATGCGCCAGCTGTAGGTCGTAGGGCGCCAGGGATTCGTCGCGGATCAGGCGTGCTTGCGCTGCATCCGAGGGCGTGGTGGTCCAGCCGAAGGGCCAGTCGTACTCGTCGCCCTTCGTGCTGAGGGCGGCGCCGTCGAGCTCGACCGAGGGCTGCGCGAGGTGCACCCGTCCGCCGAAGACACAGCGGTGAAACAGGGCCGGGGCACCGAAGCGGGCTTTCCAGAACCAGGCCTCGGCGTCGAATTGGGCGTCGGTGAAGTCGGCGCGGCCGTTGAAGCGCGCGCCGTCGCCGCCTTCCTCGTAGCACTGGTAGTCGCCGGAGACCACGACCATGGGCCAGTGCGGGTCGTCCTCGTTGACTTCGTCCCAGGGGACGGGGGCTTTAGCCTCGTACTCGTCCCAGACATCCTCATCGGGGTCATCGGACAGTTCGACCTCGCCTCGCCCGAACCAGGCCATGCTCTCGAAGCGGACGCGGGAGAAGTCGGCGTCGGCGTGGAATCTGGTGCGCCCGAAATCGGCGACGTAGTCACCGAACAGGGTGTCGGCGAAGGATGCCGGGCGCTCGAACACGGCCCGGTTGAAGGAGGCGGGCTGCTCGAACCAGGCGGCTTCGATGGTGCAACGGCCGAGGAAGTGGGCGTCGGTGAAGTCGGCGTGGCCGAAGCGGCAGCCGTTGAAGTCGAGATCGGGGAGGGCGGCGCCGGCGAGGTCGATGTCCAGGCCTGCGATCGGGTTGCGGCGCGCGAGTGTGGCGAGTTGTTCGAGGGCTTGGGCTCGCACGCCGGGTGCTTCGCCGGGCTCGGCGGGGCTTCGCAGGTGTTCGCACAGGGCGTCGGCCTGCTGCTGGTTGGGATGTCGGATCTGGTTGACGGCTTCGGATCCCACGGCTGACGCTCCTGGTTGTCGGGATGGGTGGTCGCGTCCACCATGCCAGGCCGTACTGACAACGAGATGTTGCCAACTTGAATGCGCTGGTCAGAGTGCTGGTGTGGCAGGGTTCGTGAGAGGGTAATAAGCGAGCCCTATACCGTTTACCACTGGCTTGGATCAGGTTTGCTGGTCTGCAGGCGTGGGCGGCGCCTGCAGGCCGGGCTGTTGGAACAACCCGGGTTCGGTCTCGTCGAGGAAACCGAGGCTGACCAGGCGTTTCGACTTTGCGCGGGTGCCCTCGACGTGCTTGGGCACCACGGGTAGATCCAGGCGAGGCACAGGTCGCGGGCACGTAGCGGTCGGCGTTCGTGCTCGAACACGTCCATGATCTGCTGGTAGGCCGCGCCGTCCGGCAGAACCGGGGCCTGCGGCTGCTCGAGGTGGAGGCCGACGGCCATCGCATGGACGGTCTTGGCCGCGGTTGCCAGCGCCTCGCGTTCGGCCTGCGCCTCGCGTAGCCGAGCGGCGAGCTCGCCGATCTGTTCAGCGAGTTCGCGTTCGCGTTGTACGATTCCGTCCAGAAGTTGCTGAATGACGGCGTGAGTCATCACACGTCCCGCCATCGGGCGGGCGTGCCGGCCAGGCGGCGCAGTATCCGCCCTGCTGAGGCCCAGTAGATTCTGGATTCCGACGAGGACGGGGCGTGCTCGTACTCGCGCGTCAGGCGTCGTTCCAGCATGTTCAGGCCGTTGGTCTGCTCGACCGAGCCCTGCCCCGGTCAACCGGGCGAGGGGGCGGGCGCGGCGACCGGCCGATAGCGCCGCGCCGCCGGCCGCGGCGGTGGATTCGGCTGCGGCGCGGGCGGCAATGGTCACCCGGCTCGAGGAGAGGGGGAAGCTCGGCTCAGGCCCTGTCCGCGACGCTCTGCTGGTACTTCCTCGTGAGGTGCTGATGCCGCAGGCCTACGTACGGCGCAGCGCCGTGGGTGAGACGCCGCCGCGATGGGACTTGTTGGACTGGGCGGCGGTGCAGGACCGCCCCGAGCTGCTCGGGCTGCTGTACGGCGGGGCCAGTGTGCCTATTCAGCACGACGGGGAGCCGCTCCTCGGCCGGGGGCGCGGGTCACGGTCGGGGGCGTCGATCACATCGCTGTCCACGGTGATGGGCCTGACCGCCGAGCTGTTGGAGGAGTTGGATCTGCGTCGCGGTCAACGGGTGCTGGACGTCGGCACAGGCGCGGGGGTGACCGCTGCGGTGGCCTGTCAGGTCTGCGGCGACCGCGGGGTGGTCACCCTCGACCGGGACCGGCACCTCACCGAAGCTGCTGCGGTGCGGCTCGAAGACGTCGGCTTCCGGCCGCAGGTGGTGTGCGGGTCGGGAGATGAGGGCTTCCCGGCGCGTGCGCCGTTCGACCGGGTCTTCGTCTCATACACGGTGGAACGTGTACCGACGGCGCTCATCGAGCAACTTGCCCCCGGTGGCCGGCTGCTGGCTCATGTCGCCACCGCGTCCCCGTCGTGGCCGGCCCTCGCCGTTGTCGAGCGCACTGCGGACGGGCGGCTTCAAGCGGAACTGCGGGCCGTCGAGTTCGCCCACCGTGCGGGGTACGGCATGGAGCGGATCTTCCTCGACAAGGAGTTCCGGCAACGCATCGCTACCGAGCCGGGCACGTGGACACAGCGGAGCCTGCTGCCCCCGCCCGCGGACACCGACCGGGGATTCTGGCTGGCTGCCGACCATCTTCTCGGCGGCCTGGTGCGAGACTTCAGCGCCGAGCACCTGGCCATCGGTGCGCCGGGCTGCGGGTCATGGCTGCGTGTGAGCCCCGTGGGTCGATCGCGCTGGAACGTGACCGCTTACGGGTCGCGTGATGTCTGGAAGGAGCTTCAGGACCTCGCCGCCCTGTGGCGAAAGGCCGGTTCCCCAGACCGCTACCGCCTTCTCTTCGAAGCGGACGGCAGCCAGTGGGCCACATCCGAGTACGCCCGTCTGTCCTGGCGCGTTCCCGTCTACCGCCCGTCCGCTGAGGGAGCCGCCCCATGACCTATCTCGACGAGCCCTTTCCGAGCCTTCCGCCACAGCAGGAGGCCCTGTTCGCAGCCGCGGCCGCGACTACGCCCGGCCGGCCCGGTGTGCTGGACGCCGCGGTGCGACTGCTGGGCGACATCCTGCGCGGCCGACGGTACCGGTACTGCCGGACCTGGGCACGGGCACCGGGCAGGTACCGCGTGGTCTCCTGCTCGCCGTCCCTGCTCTGACGTGCATCCAGGCGGTCGACGTCAGCAGGCAAGTGCTGGGCCAGGCCCGGAATGCGCTCGCTCCCGTGCTCGGCTACTGCACCCTCGCCCTGGTCCACGCGGCAGCCGACGCCTACGAGTCGCGCACGCCGCTGCCCGGCGAAGAGGGCGGTCCGGACTTGATCACCTGCTGCCGCTTCTGCCACTGGATGGACGGTCCGGCGGTGCTGACCATGGCCGACCGGGACGCCGCGCCGGGCGCCGGGGTGGCGATCACGGGCGACGGCACCTGTGGACCCACGATGCCGCCTGGACCCGTGCGCTGTGCGAGCTGGTCCAGCGCTACCCGGGCTCCGAACGCCGGGCCGGCGCGAGCGCCACCTGCGCCGAGCCCCGCAATTCGTACGAGGAAGACCTCGCAGCGTCAGCGTGTAGCGGCGTCACCGAGCACCGTTTCCCTGTCACCCACATCTGGGCACCCGCCACTGTCGTCGGCTATCTCCGCAGCACCTCCTTCGCCAAGCCCGATCTCTTGCAAGACCGACACGAGGCGTTCGAGGCCGAAGCCCGCCGCGCGGACTCATCACCACCGGGCTCGACACCCGCTCCGCGACCATGACGCGATGTACGGAACGACCGACGGCCGCGGCAAGGTCATCGCGTCCGCCCCGAGAAGACCGGGGCCGGGCCACGGAGTACTTTCCACGCACGCCGCAGCGCCCTCCGCCTCTCACACGGCGCATTCGCACGACAGGCCCCACACACCAGGGTGTGACCCACAAGAACGCGGTACGTATCCTCTGCACCCACCGGCTCATCCACGATCAGTCTCCCTTCCCTTCGAAGCCCGGTGTGATGCGAACACAGGAAGCTCCGGCGCGGCGGCGAACACCCCCCGCTCCGTATGCATCAGCATCAGGAGCCGAGCAATCTGAGGCAGGGCCAACCGGTCCCTCACGCCTCCTCGTACGGGCTGGGCCAGGACGTCCTTCGCGAGGGCGAGCGTCTCAATGATCTTGACTTGCAGTCGCCCGGGTTGAGCGTCGGCGAAATCCTCGCCGACCATGTCGACCAGGGTTCGCACGTGACCGCGCAGGGCTCCCTGTAGCCGCACCACCTGTGCGGCCGGCGGATTCGACCCATCAGTCAAGGTGCCGACTGCCACCGCGAGAGCCTCGTCGTAGTCCCGCCGGACGGCCGCCTCATCCATGAGCCACCGACCGGTACCGGCCCACCGTCACAGTCTGAGAGACGGCGGCAGGAGAGCACAGCACACCGGCCGAATCCATCGGCACCGACCAGTACACCCGCGTCCCGTCCCCGGCGGTCGCACCAGGGCGAGGGACGCCCAGCTCCGCCCCCTTCCCCAGGCTCACGGTGCTCGGGACGTCCCACCCCGCATTTCCTGGACAGCCTTGCGTGCTACCTCGGCTGGCTCTGGCCTCTGTGGGACAGCAAGAAGCAAACCTTCGCCGACAAGGTGTGCAGCACCGTCGTCATCAAGATCGATAGGGGCTGAGCCGCCAACCGAATCTTCTCCGCCGTGGACGAGAGCGCGGTGAACACGCGGTGCTGCCGAGCACGGACCGCCCACACATCTCCCTCGGCTACTTCTACGGCGCCACCAGCTCCAACCCGCTCAACGGCCTGCTGCGCATCTCAATCACCCCGTCGCGTTCCGTTCGCCGTCGGCCAGGCACGGTTATTCGGCGGCACGTGGGGCGACGCCTCGCTGCACACTGGCGCAACGGACTGGCAGCTGACATGGCAAACCGTCGCCGAGATCTCCTGCGGCGGGGCGCCCCAGTTGCATGCGCTGCTACACCTCGTCGGCCGCGACGGCGACATCCGCCCCGGTCAGGCGCACCACGTCCTCCATGAACGCGGGGTAGCCGGTGGCCACGGAGTCCCACCCGGTGATCAGTGTTTCGCCCTCGGCCGCACACGCAGCGGCGACGGCGGCCGCCATCGCGAGCCGGTGGTCCCCGTGACTGTCCACAATGCCCGGCCGTAGCTTCGTGCCGCCCTCGATGACCATGCCGTCCTCGGTCTCCGTCACCGCCGCGCCGAACGCGCGCAGCATGTTGCAGGTGTCCGCGATCCGGTCGCTCTCCTTGGCCCGCAGTTCACCGGCGCCCGAGATGACCGTGGTGCCCTCGGCGACCGCCGCGGAGATCGCGAGCACCGGCACCTCGTCGACAATGCCCGGGGTGTCGGCCGCTGTCAGCTCCACCGCTCATAGCCGCGACGACCGCACCGTCAGTGTCCCCGTGGCTGCATCGAACTCGATCGCCGCGCCCATCCGCCGCAGTACATCGACGTGGTCCGACCGGCCGAGCCCGGTGTAGAGGTCTTCGACGACCACGCTGCCTTCCTCGGCGAGCGGAGCGGCGACCGCCCAGGGCGCGGCCTGTGACGGGTCGCCCGGCACCGCGACGTCGATGGCGCTCAGAGGCCCGGGCTCCACTATTACACGCGTTCGGTCGATACGAACCCGGCCGCCGAACCCGTGCAGCATCTCTTCGGTGTGCCGCCGTGTCGGGTGGGCCTCCACCACCGTGGTCGGGCCCTCAACCGACCGCCCGGCCAGCGTGATCGCGCCCTTCAAACGTGCGGACGCCACCTTCGGCGCGTGGGTGATGCCGTGCAGATTCCCGCCGCGAATCACCAGCGGAGTGAGCTGGCCGTGCTCCCGGCCGTCTACGCGGGCGCCCATCTCCCGCAGCAGGTCAGCGATCCGACTCATCGGCCGGCGCCACAGGAACCGGTCCCCCGTTAGCACCGACACCCCGTCAATGTCCGTGCACACCCCAGCCATGAGGCGAAATTCCGGTCCCGGCGTTACCGGCGTCCAGTACGTCGTCCGGCTCGTGCCTGAGCGGGCCTTCCACCAGGAGTCGCCCGTGGCCGTCGTCCTCGGTCACGACACCGAACCGCTCGATCGCCCTGAGCGTGTGAGTGACGTCCTGCCTCTGGAGCGGCTGCTCGGTTCAGTCCGAGTCGGGCAGCGACTCGGAGCTGTCCAGTCCCCCGGCTGCGATCACCGCCTCGTGGTAATCGGCCGCTCGATCGGTGTACTTCCCTAGCCTGGTGTGCAGGGTCAGCGTGGCCGATGCATACACGCGTGACGAGCGTTGTCATTCAGAACGACTGACTCCTTGTGCTCGATCAGGACACCTACGGGTCGAGGCGCCGGTCCCTGCCTGGGGGAAGGTCGGAACGGCGAGGCTCTGCAAGAGGCGTGGGTTCGGGAGATATGGGAAGCGACCGACGCCAAGGCTCAAGTCGGCGGCTGCTGTATGCGCAACACGGATGACTATGTCGTGCATGTCACCTTCGAGGCACGCGTGATCGGCCGGGAGATCGGGGCCGTAGCGGAGGGGGTGGACGCGCGGCCGATCCAGGGAGTGGAGTTTGTCGCCCTGGGCGACCTGCCGGAGCCAGGCTTCAGCGGCCCAGGCCGCGGCGGGGAGGCCGTGCCTGTCGGACAGCCACCGTTCACGTGGCCTCCTTGGAACCTACGACAGGCCACATGTCAAGCAGCGACTTGCCGGCACTTTCCCACGCCCCACGGCCACTGCGGGTGAGTAGACGTCAGAAGATCACCTGCAAGGACTAACTGCCTTTCAACTCCCCACATCCACAAGGCC
>NZ_JBIVON010000032.1:27759-45280 GCF_044754145.1 Streptomyces sp. NPDC093149 | reverse complement strand
CCGACCGCACCTCATCGACGGCTGCCGCATAGGCACCGGCCTGACCTTGACCAGCTGACACGATCAGGCCGACATCACACATTCAAGTTCAGTAGCGCCCTCGCCGCGCAGATGGGCTGCCAGTCCGAGCAAGTTGGGCGCTGCGCTTCCTGCTATGAGCCCACCATCCGGTATGGCAACGGCGGCAATCCGCCGTGTCCACCGTGCAAGGGCCGTCGCCCTTCTTCCTTGACCGAAATTGTCTCTTCAGGCACATCCCGGTCGGGCAGTGCCTGAAGGTGTAATGCGCTTTCGAGCAGCACCCAAGCACACTAGGTTGTAAATGATTACCGCCGCGCCCAGAGCCACGGGGGTCTTCTGGGGGAAATGCGGTGGTGAGGAAGGACCGGAATGACTGAACGGTCCAATGCGGATGGTCACGCCTGCGCCTACGGCCGGATGGCGTCCATCCGGTACGGGGCTTATGGAAGCTCAAAAGGCTGACGGACCGCGAACGGGAAGTGTTCCTTCTGGTGGGCACGGGGGCGGGAAACCGGCATCTTGCGCGGGAGCTGGGGATCACGGAGCGCACGGTGAAGGCGCACATTGCGCGGATCGTGGAGAAGCTGGAACAGCAAACGCGGCTTCAGGTCGCGGTGCTGGCCGTGCTCGCCCACGAGAAGCTGTGCTCCGATCCGCGGTGCGAGTGCCGTGAGACCGGCGTCCCACCGGGGTTCTCGGTGACGACGGCTGCCTGATGGGGGTGTCCGTGCCCGTGCGGAACGGGTGCGGACACCGCCGTTTCCGGGGGCTGACGGCGCGGCAGATCAAGGTGTACACCCCCTTAGCACTGTCAGTAGTGCTCTTCCCGGTAGACGCCGTCGGCGTCGACACCACAGCCCCACTCACCAAAGCTTGTGTTCGCCAACTCCATGTTGACGACGAAGGAACCGGCCGCTGCGAGGGTGATCCTGAACGGATCGTCGTCATTGTCGGGCAGGTTGTTCACGGTCAGCAACGGGAACTCTGCGGAGGTCAGTGCCCTCTCGTCGGCGATGAGGACGAGAGTACTGTCGGGCCAGTCCTCGTCATCGTGTCCGATCCGGGCCTGGATCTGATCTGCCGTGAAGCCCGCGTAGGCGTGGTTGTCGATGACGGTGATTGACTCGTAGTGTTCCGATCCTCCTTTGAGGGCCTGGAGCAAGCGTGCCCACTCATCTGGCTGCTCGAAGGACGTCCGCACCAGGAGCGGACCGGCGGACTCCTCGATCGTGGAGGAGGGCGGCTCGGGCTCGGCCCCCGTACGCTTGCCAGGGATGACCTGGATGAGGAAGCGGGGCTTCTTGCCGTCCGACGACCGGTCACTGGCGTGCACGCGGATCAGGTAGGGGCCGACTCCTGCGGTGGCGAGATTCTCTTTGCGCAGCGGCTCGTATCCGCTGTCGCACAGGGTGAGGAAGCCGGTCGTGGAGATCACGGTGATCTCTTCGACCTCGTCCCAGCCGCTCTCTGCTCCCGGATCACGGCCGGCGTATAGGGTGACGATGGGGTTTTCCAGGGCGGTTCCGGCGTCGATGTGCAGCCAGTCTTTCTCGGCTGCCAGGAACCCGCGTCCGCGCGGTTGCTTGCCGGCGTCGGGGTCCATGACGGCCAGGTCGCCCCACTCCTTCATCTTGAGCGGCCGGGTGCGGCCGTCAAGGAGCGGCCAGTTGGAACGCTGCATGGAGAACCCCCATCGTGCTTACTGTGTCTGCCGGTCACGTCCTGGAAGAGTAGACGGGACCTGTGGCAGGCGCGTTGTGCGTCTTACTTGATGCGGACGTAGTAGCCGTCGCCGTTGAGGACGCGCTGGGTCTTGTAGAAGCCGCCGAGGCGGGCGCCGGCGCTGCGGTTGTCACCGAGGGGGATGATGCGGGTGCTGCCGAGGGCCGGGTTGCCGCCCTCCTTGCTTGCGGCGAACGGGTACTCGTCGCAGTCGTACTTCTTGGGGTCGGGGTTGTGCACCTTCGCGCACATGGCCTTGCGGTGGGCGTTGATGGTCTTCTCGTTGGTGATGCGGTGCAGCGGGGTGGAGGCGCCCGGGTGACCGGCGATCTTGCGCTGGGCGTCCAAGATGTGGTTGGCGGACCGCTTCACCTTCGCGTCGCTGCGGGAGAGGGTAAAAACTGGGGAGTAGGACGGGAAGACGCAGCCGGGGTTCTTGGTGCGCTTCTTGGTGCCCCAGAACGTGTCGTCGCAGCGGTACTTGGCGGAGTTGTAGGTGAAGCCGCCTATCGTGTAGCCGGGCTTGGTGAAGGTGAACCGGTAGGAGGCCGGGCTGGCGAGCTGCTTCTTCTTTCCGACGCTGGCGGCGTAGCCGACGGTTCCCTTGTGGGCTGAGCCGAGGGTGGCCCCTTGCGGGAACTTGACGGCGGTCTTGACGCCCTTGCCGCCGCCGACGGACACGTTGATGCTGATGCCGCCGGCGTTGACGAGTTTGGCCTTGCCGACGGTGAAGCTCTCTGCCCACTTCAGCTTGTTGGTCTTCAGCGTCATGGCGTGCTTGATTTCGAAGGTGGCGGAGCCGAACGGCTTGCCGTTCTTGAGCAGGTCGATGCGGGCACCAACGTCCATGCACATGCTGGTGCGGGTGATGGTGATGGTGTTGAGCTTGCAGCTCGCGGCGGCGGCCGTGTTGGCGTAGACGGTCTTGACGGCCGGGGCCTGGGCGGCGGCGATGCTGTACTTCTCTGGCGCGGCCTGCGCGGTTGCGGCGCTCATGCCGGTGAGGAGGAGGGCGCCGAGAGCGGCACCGCTGACGGCTTTTCTGGGCGCGCTGATGCGCATACGTATGTGTCCCCTCGTTGATGGAGGGACGGCACCGCGTCGGGGCTGCCGTCGCTAAGGCGAGCACGTTATGCGCTTCAGCGGTCGTGAATCTATTGGCTGTTGGGGCACTGCCTGTTAGGACAAGTCGGGTTTCGGTCAGCAGCGTTGACGGTGAGAACCGCGACGGCGGAGCCCGCTCGGTGACGCGGTACTGCGTCATCGGCTACCGCCAATCTGGCCGCCCCCGACCAGTGGGACACACCGTTCGTACCCACAACGCAGTACAACCGGCAGGAGCCGACGACAAGCAACTGAGAAGTCATTGCCCAAGGCCCACCTGCGGGCCGCTCCCGGGCCCCGGGCCGAGGTGTACTGCGTGTTCCGGGCAGAGAGCTGCCGCGCGGCCCGCGGGGTGTACCGGCCCCCCGCTTCGCCCCTGTCCGGCGCCACTATCCGTACGGGAGGATCGCGCAGCGGGCCATCCCCCACGATCTGCGGCCCGTCGTCCTGCGGGACGAACTCGTCGAACTCGGTCAGCTCTTCCGCACCTACCAGCAGCGCACCGAACCCGACCTGGCGCTCCTCGCCGACCTCCAGGAACGCAAGGCACGCTGCGACCGTCGCTGATTCTGCAGACGTGATGATGTGATGACGGCAGGCATCCGTGTGCCAGAGGAGAGAGTGAAGGCTATGGTCTGCCGGATCGGCGGGCCCGGGGGAGGTCACATGACGGCCCAGGATTGGGCGGCGAACGACCCGGAGGTGTTCGACGATCCGGAGGTGTTCACCGACCGGGAGGCGTTCATCGTCCAGTTCCGCCCGGTGGAGCAGCCCGGCAGCGAGGTGAACTTCCCGCCCATCGCCAATGGCCTGGACTACCTCCTCAGCGTCATCGCGTCCCTGATCGACGACGAGGAGCGGGTCAGCGCACGTGACCTGAAGTACGCCGTGCTGCACCTGCAGGCCGCCGCCGAGGTCCTGCTCAAGTACCGCCTGCAGCAGGAGCATTGGACCCTGGTCTTCGCCGAGCCGGGCAAGGCCAGGAAAGAGGAGCTGGCTGATGGGTCCCTGGCCAGCTGCACCCCCGCCCAGACGGTGGACCGACTGCGGCGTATCGTCGGGCTGCCCATCGGAGACAAGGACGCCGCCGCGCTCACCAAGCTGGCCAAGACCCGCAATGCGCTGCAGCACTACGGGCTCACCGACCGTGCCCGCGCCGTCGAGGCTCGCACCGCCGAGGTCCTGGACTTCCTCGTCCGCTTCCTGGACGAGCAATTGCTGCCCGCCCTCCCCGACGAGGACCGGCAGCGGACCACGCAGGACATGCGGGCCATCCGCAGCGGTCTCAGCCGGATCCAAGGCTTCGTCACCCGACGCATGCAGCGGCTGCGGGCCGAACTGGAACCGCACCGGAACCGCACCATGGCGTGCCCCCACTGCGACCAGTGGGCCCTGGTCGTGGCGGACGGCGACAGCAAGTGTCGGTTCTGCATGGTGCGGACCGACGCGCTCGACTACGTCCTCCACCGGGGCACCGGGAGCAACGCCACGTACCGCCGGTGCCCGGGCTGCGACAACCACACGCTGGTCGGTGGCGTCTTCACCACGGCCGCCCCGGACGTGCCGGTAGACCTGTGTTTCAGCTGCGGGAAGACCTTTCCCCCGCCAAAATCCTGCCTCCGGTGCGACCGGCGCTTCCAACCGCACGACTTCGAGACCGTCTGCGCCGCCTGCCTGACCGACGGGGCCGCGAAGGAGGACCAGTGACGCAGACCGCCCCCGTGGCCCGCGCTGGTCCCAGCCGCAACCGCCGGCGGGCGCGATCGCCTCGGCCGCAGAGCTCTCCGCGCTGGACCAGGCGCTGAGGAGCACCTGCGCGCTACGCCAATGGCAGGGCTCGCAGCTATTGAGGAAGGGCCACGAGCGCCGCACGGGGTTGCCCGTGTCTGCGGGCCCGTGGTTCAGCCGATGTCGGGATCGAATCTGGTACTCGTACGGGTGGGATGCGCGGCGCTGGCGGACCGGTGAGAAGACGGCCGCGTCAGGATGAGGCATGGAACGGATCAACGCGCAGCACGTCAGCGAGCCCGGTCTGGTGGTCCTGGACATCACCGCCGCCGATGAGGCAACCGCCCAAGCAGTGATGGCTGGCCTGGAGCATTGGTGGGCCACCTCCGGCATCATGCCCGTGCAACGCGAACCGGGAACGCCGGGCGTGAAGGCCCGTGTGTACGCGGACATCCGACGCCGCGGCCCCGCCGCCTCCTCATGAATCAGCGGCCCGCGTGCTGGAGATCGGGACAGCTCGATCTCCAGGGTCAGCAGCGGAGGGCGTAGTGGGTCAGGCGGGAGCGGGCGGCCTATTCGCTGATCCCGAGCGCCTGGGCGACGGTGTCCCACTGTGGTCCGTCCGCGGTGTCGACGCTGAACGAGGCGTCAGCTGCCACCCGTTCGGTGAGGCGCTGCAGGGCGGCAACGGCGCGGAGTGCGGCCAGGGGTTCGTCGGCGGCCAAAGCGGTGAGGCGTTCCTCGGCCTGGTCGAGGAGGGCGGTGAGGTCGGCGGGAACAGGGACGGTGCGGGCCTGTACTTCGGTGATGTGGGTGTCCCAGTCGTCTTCCGGTCCGCTGGTGTCGGCCAGGTACGGGCGCCGCCGGTCGACGGCTTCCCAGTCGAGCGAGTAGCGAGTGCTGCCGCGCCAGCCGCACGAGCACGCACCGCGCAGCTCGGTGGCGATCGGGGCGCCGAGCGTGCCGTCGTAGACCCACCAGTCAACGCTCCGATGCATCATCGGCCCGCTCCCGGCATCGAAATACACCGGACCCGGCTCCGTGCCATCGGCCACCAGGACACCGGGCCGGCCCTCGTGCTCGCCGCCGAACTCCTCGGTCTCCCACATACTCCACCCCTCCCCCACCGGAACGCCGGTGAGTCTCGAAGGCCAGCCCCGGCAAAGGCAGAGGCGCCGCTTAGCTTGTAGGCCCGGTCGGCCCATCCACGACCTTGCCGCAGCTCGTTCGGGTCCGGCGGGCGAATACCCGAACCGGTGAATCACGGTTTCCTGGCGTCGAGGTCGGCGTGGCCGGGATGGTCTGGAGCTCAGCCGTGGCTTCCTGCTGCGTCTTTCGGCATAGCGTGGCGCCGCGGTCGGCTAGGCGGTGCGCCGCCTGACCGCGCTCCGGTGGTCACCCGACAAAGGCGGTGCGGAGAATGTCGGGTGATCGGGGCCGGTGTCGCCGCACGATAGGGGCATGGATGACACGACCTTGGTATCCCGTTTCCTCCGCGACGGCTTCGTGAAGCTGGAGGGCGCCGTCGCGCCGCGCGTGGCCGCAGACTGCGCGCGGCTGCTGTGGCGAGAGACGGGCTGCGACCCGGACCACCCGTCGACGTGGACACAGCCTGTCCACTGGGTGGGCGGCATGGCGCAGGGACCGTTCGCCGCCGCACCCAACTCCCCGTCGCTGCATCGCGCGTACGACCTGCTCGTCGGCGCGGGACGCTGGGAGCCGCGCTACTCGCTGGGCACGTTCCCGCTGCGCTTCCCGCACGAGGAGGAGCCGGACGACGCGGGCTGGCACATCGAGGGGAGCTATCTGCCGGAGGGCGAGAGCTGGTACTTCACCAATTTACGCTCCCAGGGCCGGGCGCTGCTGATGCTGTTCCTGTTCAGCGAGGTCGGTGAGGAGGACGCCCCGACACGGATCCGGGTCGGCTCACACCTCGACGTGCCGAAGGTGCTGGAGAAGTACGGGGAGGACGGGGCGAGCGGGCTGACCCTCGCGCCCGATCTGGTGGCGGCGTCCGACCACCGGTCACTCGCCCTTGCCACCGGCTCCCCGGGCGACGTCTTCCTGTGCCATCCGTTCCTGGTGCACGCGGCTCAACCACACCGTGGAGTGCGGCCGCGCTTTATGGCGCAGCCGCCGCTGATGCCGGCCGCGCCGTGCGAACTGGAGCGGGCCGACGGCGCGTACTCGCCTGTGGAGATTGCGATCCGCCGGGGTCTGGGACAGGACACCCCTGGTCCGGACGGGAACGGCACCGACCGCAGCGCAGCGTGAACGTGCCGCACGACCATCGCTGGCAAAGTCGCCGTGAGGGAAGAGGGAGGAGGCCGGGCATGCTGGAGCGGCTGAATCAGGCCATGGAGCACATCGAGGGCCATCTCGACCAGGACCTCGACGTGGGGGAGCTGGCACGCCTTGCGGCCACCTCGGAGCACCACCTGCGCCGGATGTTCTCCGCGCTCGCGGGAATGCCGCTGTCGGAGTACGTCCGGCGCCGCCGGCTCACCCTCGCGGGCGCCGAAGTACTCGCGGGACGTGAGACGTTGCTGGAGATCGCGGTGCGTTATGGCTACGGCTCCGGCGAGGCGTTCGCGCGGGCGTTCCGTGCCATGCACGGCATCGGACCGGGCGAGGCCCGGCGTACCGGCGCCGCACTCACCTCCCAGTCCCGGATGGCCTTCCGCCTCACCATCGAGGGGAGCAGCAGTATGCGATACCGCGTCATGGACAAGGCGGACTTCACCGTCGTCGGGCTCAAGACCCGGGTACCGCTGGTGCATGCCGGGCCGAACCAGGCAATCATGGACTTTGTCCGTGGGATCGACCCGCGGACCCTTGAGCGCCTGGAGAAGCTCTCGGACCAGGAGCCGCACGGCATCGTCGCGGTCTGCGACGGCATGAACCCCAGCCGCGTCGAGGGCACTGAACTCGACTACCACCACGGCGTGATCACCTCCGCGGCCGCTCTGGAGGGCACGACCACGTTGGCCGTCCCGGCCGGCACCTGGGCGGTCTTCACCACCTCCGGCCCGGCACCGCAGGCCATCCAGGAACTGTGGCGGGACGTGTTCACCGAGTGGTTCCCGTCGAACCCGTACCGCACCCGCACCGGCCCTGAGATCCTGCGCACCCGCCTGTCGCCGGAGAAGACCGAGGCCGACGCCGAACTGTGGCTCCCGGTAGAGCCCGAGCACGGCTGAACCGGGGTTCGGGACCAACCGAGCAGCCAGTATCGATGAGAACGATCACGGCCTTGGAAGCTGGAGCGAACCCTGCACCGCACCTTTGGTTTCACGGCCGTACGACCGGATGTTCTCAGTCGGTCCCCAAGGCCGTGAACAATGCGGCAAGCCGTGAGCGGTGCCGCCGCGCGTGTACGCCCGGTCAGGCAGGGTCGTCACCCAGCACTGGATGGAGCTGGCCGTCGCCGCCATGGCCCTGAGGCCGGGCACGGTCCTGGACGGGGAGGCCGTGATCTGGGCGAAGCTGCTGGACGGCGAGGCGTGGGAGCAGGTCCGCCCGACCGTGCTGGCCTCCCTGAACCTGCCCGGTGAGCCGGGTGAGCACCTGACGGCGCGGGCTGCGCTGCTTCACGGCACCTACCGAGAGGTCGCGGGGCGGGTGCCGGCGAACTCCCAGATCGTGTTCGACGACGACGGCCGTCTGCACTTCGCCGCCCTGGAGCCGGAGCCCGAACCCGCATCCCTCCTGGACCTACGGAAGGCGGTGGAGACGATGACGCCCCGCGTCGACCTGCCGGAGGTGGTGCTGGAGGTGTTCTCGTGGACCGGCGCCGACCAGGCGTTCACCTCCATCACCGGCGGCGATGCCCGGCTCAAGGAGCTGCAAGTCACGATCGCCGCGCTGTTGGTCGCGCACAGCTGCAACGTCGGCTTTACCCCGGTCATCGGCTCCGCCGACGCGCTGAAGTACGGCACGCTGTCCCACGTCGATCAGACGTATCTGCGGCTGGCCACCTACCGGACCACGAACGCCACGCTCATCGAGCACCAGGCCGTGATCTGTCTCGCGCAGGCGTGGGGCGGCGGGCTGGTCGCCTCGGTCGACGGGATGCGGTTCGTTGTCCCCGTCCCGTCCGTGTACGCCCGGCCCAATCCTCGCTATTTCGGGCCCCGGGGCGGGGCAACGTGGCTGAACATGATCAACGACCAAGCGGCGGGGCTCGGCGGGAAGGTGGTGGCCGGCACCCCGCGCGACTCCCTGTACGTGCTCGATGTCCTCTACGACCGCGACGGTGGCAAGCGCCCCGAGGTGATCGTCACCGACACCGCTTCGTACAGCGACATCGTCTTCGGACTGCTCACCCTCGCCGGGTTCGTGTACGCGCCGCAGCTCGCGGACTTGCCGGACCAGAAGATGTGGCGCATCGACCGCACCGCCGACTACGGCGCCTTCACCGACGCAGCCCGCGGCCAGGGCGACCTCGCCCGCATCGAACGCCAGTGGGAGGACATCCTGCGCATCATCGGCTCGGTCCACACCGGCGCGGTCCGTGCGTACGACGTGATCCGCATACTGTCGCGGGACGGGCGTCCGACCCCGCTGGGGGACGCGATCGCGCACTGTGGGCGGATCGCAAAGTCCCTGCACATCCTGCGCCTGGCCGACGAGCCCGGCTACCGGCGCCAGATCAAGGCGCAGGCCAACCTCCAGGAGGGCCGCCACGCGCTCGCCCGGAAGATCTTCCATGGCAGGCAGGGGCAGCTCTACCAGCGTTACCAGGACGGGATGGAGGACCAGATCGGCGCGCTCGGCCTGGTCCTCAACGCCATGGTGGTCTTCAACACCCGGTACATGGACGCTGCGATGAACCAGCTGCGGGCGGACGGGTTCGACGTCCGCGACGAGGGCGTCGCCCGCCTCTCACCGTTCGTACGGCAACACATCAACATGCACGGCCGGTACTCGTTCAAGCTCCCCGACCTGCCCGGTGGCCTGCGCCCGCTGCGCGACAAGGAAGCCACCGACGACGAGTAATGCGGCACTGCCGTACGACATCATCGACTCGTCGTGGTCGTGACCATCTGGATCAAGTCGTACCTGCTGGTCAGCGACTCGGAAGGGGGTCAGGGAGCCGTCTCGCAGGCCGGGGCCGCGACGGCTTCGCGGACCCGCCCGTCCCGGCACGCCTTCAGGCCCGAAGGTCGGAAGTACACGGAGTTTGGGCGGTGCCCCGCGAGCGGGCGACGGCGTGGGGGCGGGCGGTCAGGCGGTGTGTCATCAGGGTGACGGCGGCGGTGGAAGGCACGAGAGGGTCATAGTCGTGTGGCTGTGCGGATCAGCCCGGCGAGGGCGAGGGAGCGGCTGTGTGCGGGCCAGGCCATGTGGGTGACGACGGGGGGTGCGTCGGCCAGGGGGACGGCGGTGTGCTCGGCCCACAGCCAGGCACGGGCGGAGTCGGGGAAGACGGCCGCGGTGCGTCCGAGGGCGATGAGCTGGGCCAGCTGCGTCTGGTCGTTGATCTCGGGGCCCGGGCCGGGCGGGTACGTGCCGTCGTGGGCCCAGCGGGCGAGCGGCAGATCGGGGATGTCGCTGACGTCGGCCAGGGACAGGGACTTGTGCGCGGCAAGGGGGTGCCCGGTGGGCAGGATGGCGATCTGCCCCTCGGTCATCAGTTCCTCGCTGTCGAACCCGACGAGGGAGTTGAACGGCGCGTGCATGAGCGCCACATCGGCGCGGCCGTCGCGCAGCATCTCCCCCTGCTCACATGTGCCGCTCGGCAGCACCTCGATCTCGGCGGGGTCGGGCTCGGCCGCGTAGGCGTCGATGAGCTTGTGCAGCAGCTCGTGAGACGCGCCGGCCTTCACCGCAAGGACCAGGCGGTTGCGGGGGCCGCCCGGTCTGTCGGCGCCACCGGCGCGACGGGTGCGGCGAGCGGCGGCGGTGGTCGCGTCGAGGGCTGCGCGGCCCTCGTGCAGCAGCATCTCTCCGGCGCCGGTGAGGGAGACTCCGCGACGGTTGCGTTCCAGCAGCAAGACGCCGAGGCGCCGTTCGAGCTGCTGGATGGCCCGGGAGAGCGGTGGCTGGGCCATGCCGAGGCGCTCGGCGGCGCGGCCGAAGTGGAGTTCCTCTGCGACGGCCACGAAGTACCTCAGCTCGCGGGTCTCCAAGGTGTCCATGGGCCCCAGCCTAACTCGGTGATACTTGCCGGGTATGACAGGGCACCGTGTCGGTATTGGATGCGCCGCTCGTCGGTGGGCGAACATCGGGACCACGGGCAGAGCGAAGTCCGCGCCGATGGCCGACGCGGACGAGTCGCCGTCGACGAGCGACGGACCATACGACACGCAGCCCTCCGAGAACATCCGGCTCAGCAGGAAAGACACAGCCATGAACACACCCTCCGCGTCACTGCCCGGCGGCACCTGGACCCTGGGCGATCTGACGGTCACCCGCTTCGGCTACGGCGCCATGCAGCTCGCCGGCCCCGGGGTCATGGGCCCGCCCGCCGACCACGACGGCGCCCTCGCCGTCCTGCGCGAGGCCACCGATCTCGGGATCACCCACATCGACACCGCCGGCGCATACGGACCGCGTGTCACCAACCAGCTGATCCGTGAAGCACTGCACCCCTATCCCGCATCGCTGCACATCGTGACCAAGGTCGGCGCGGACCGCGATCAGCAGGGCGGCTGGCCCCCCGCCCGGCAGCCCGAGGACCTGCGCCGCGCCGTCCACGAGAACCTTGCGGACCTCGGCCTCGATGCGCTCGACGTGGTCAATCTCCGGCTCGGCGACGCCCAGGGCCCCGTGCCCGGCTCGCTCGCCGAGCCCTTCGAGACCCTCGTCGAACTCCAGCGGCAGGGCCTCATCCGGCACCTCGGAGTGAGCAACGCGACGGCGGAACAGGTCGCCGAGGCGCAGGCGATCGCACCGATCGTGTGCGTGCAGAACATGTACAACCTCGCCTACCGCCAGGACGATGCCCTGATCGACGAACTCGCCGACCAAGGCATCGCCTACGTGCCTTTCTTCCCGCTCGGCGGCTTCACCCCGCTCCAGTCCACGGCGCTTTCCGCCGTGGCCACCCGGCTGGATGCGACGCCGATGTCGGTCGCCCTGGCCTGGCTGCTGGGGCGGTCGCCGAACATCCTGCTCATTCCCGGCACCTCGTCGGTGGCGCACCTGCGCGAGAACGTCGCCGGCGCGGGACTCCCGCTCTCCGACGAGGACCTCGCCGAGCTGGACAAGATCGGCCGTTAGGACCTGTTCCGGGTGGGATCACCCGGTGAGACGGAGGCTGCGGATCCAGATCAGGGAGCCGAGGACCTTGATGCCGGCCAGGGTGGCGGTGAACCGAGGGCTGTCGGCGCACTGGCCCGGGGTGAGGACGAAAGACAGCGGGCGGCAGCTGCCGCGCGAGTCGGGCCGACAGGTTCGGCGCCCGCCACCGTCCGCCCTCTTCGCGCGTGCCTTTTCTCCTCAACCGCCTTCTCCAGCGTGGTGAGGACCTCGGCGTCCACGCATGGTGGGCCCGGGCCGCAGTGGAGTCCACGCTGAGCAGGCTGAGGTCGACCTGTCCGCGCGCTGCGGCCTTGACGATCACACCGCCCATCAGGGAGCCGAAGACACATTAAGTCACGCCACTGCAAAACCCGGTGGTAGGCCGTCGTCCAGGCGTCGTGATCAGCGGGCATGTCCCGCCACAGACTGCCGGTACGGAACCGCCACACCACCCCTTCGAACTGCTCCCGCAGCCGCTCCGAGGACGGGTCGCACTCGCCTACCGGCAGTCACGGCTCGATCAACGCCCATTCGCCATCCGTCGCGACGCCCGCTCAGGCTTCACCCGAGGCGTGCGCCTCGGCCCAGACAGCAAGGATCTTCCCCATGTCCTCGGACAAACCACGAAACCGCACGGCCCGCCTCACCGTGGGCGCGGCGTCCGTCGCGTTGCTCGTCACGGCCGTAGCGGTCACGGCCCAAGACGCGTCCGCCGCCCCCGACCCTGGGCCGGGCTTCACCCTCCACACGATCACCCAGAAGGTCTCCCTCACAGGCAGCGGACCGGCCGACCAGACGCTGAGCGCCGTGAAATACCAACCGAGCCACGCCCGCGTGAAGGGCATTCAGGTGATGATCCCGGGCGTCACCTACGACCACCGGTACTTCGATCTCAAGACGAACCGCGGCTGGATCTCGCAAGCACGCAAGGCGGCCAAGGACGGCTGGATCACCGTCGCCGTCGACCGCCTCGGAACCGGCGACTCCAGCAGCCCGGCCGCGGGCCAACTGAACGGCACGACTCACTCCGCCACCATCCACCAACTGATCACCAAGCTGAGGACCGACCACGAGGGGCTGCCGGTCGCACTGGTCGGCCACTCCATGGGAAGCGTGGTCGCCATCCAGGAAGCCGCGTCATACAAGGACGTCAACGCCGTTGTCGTCACCGGATTCATGCACCACACCGGCTCCGGCCAGCTGTTGTTCAACGCCGCGATGCACCCAGCCGCCGAAGACGCTGCCTTCGCTGGCCGCGCGATACCGGACGGCCCCCTCACCACCCGGGACGGCATGCGCCAGCTGCTCTACTGGCCGTTCAACGCCGATCTGAGCACCGTGAAGGCCGACGACGCGGTCAAGCAGATCGCCGCCCTCGGGGAATTCACCTCCTTCGGGGACGAAGAGAGCGACGACACCTACGGCAAGAACGTCAACGTTCCCGTCCTGTCGCTCGTGGGCCAGCACGATGGCCTGTACTTCGACCCCGCCGACCTGAACACGACCCTCAAGGCGGAGACCGCCGCTTACCCGGCCAGCCCTGACGTCGACGTGAAGTCCATTCCCGGAGCTGGCCACAACCTGGCCCTCCAGCACAACGCCGACAGCACCACCAACATCATCAACAAATGGCTGTCCCGCAAGCTCTAGGAGGACGCAACCCGGCTCCCGGCATTGTCACGTTGTTGGGTGTGTGGGTGTCTGATGGTGCGTCGAGGTGTGGTGGGGCTGGGTGTCGGCCTGGGCTCAGGCTGCGGTAGGCCGGCCGGTGACGCCGGTGATCTGCTCCCAGGTGGTGAAGCGGATGGTCATTTCGGCTCGGTGTTCGGATGCGGTTATCAGGTGGCGTCGGGGCCGGAAGTGGGGTGAGATGCCGCTGAACGCGGACAGGAACCGCTGGGCCCCGCCCACGCTGCGGAAGCCCTTCATGGCCCGTTCGCGTTGCCTCGTCGGCTGGTGACTGTTCTCGGCCCGGTTGTTCAATCCCTTGTGGGAGCGGTGCTCCACCGAGGGCATGACCTCGCGGTGGGCGGCGCCGTAGGAACGCAGCTTGTCGGTGACGGCCACTCGCGGCACCCCGCCCGTCGTCGTCATCAGCCTGCGGAAGAAGCGCCTGGCCGCGGCCGTGTCCCGCCGGTTCTGCACCAGGATGTCCAGGACGTTGCCGTCCTGGTCGACAGCCCGCCACAGATACTTCTGCTCACCGTTGCTCTTGATGAAGACCTCGTCCAGATGCCACTTGTCCCCCGGCCGTGGCTGTCGGCGGCGCAGCGCGTTGGCGTAGGCCTGCCCGAACTTCAGACACCAGCGGCGCACGGTCTCGTGGGACACGATGACACCGCGCTCGAGCATCAGCTCCTCAACTTCACGGAAACTGAGCGGGAACCGGAAGTACAGCCACACACAGTGCGCGATGATCTCGACCGGGTACCGGTGCCCCCTGTACGACGGCGACACGCTCCCCACGGACGATCCCCCTCCACCGTGATCCTGTTGCGCTCGCACCACACTGACGACGCCCAGCAGGAACTGTTCGGTCTGCTCGTCGTCTACCAGGCCGCGCGGCAGATCGCCGTCGACGCTGGCGCTCAAGCCGGGATCGCCCCGTCCTGGATCTCGCTGGCCGTCACCATCCGCACCGCCCGCAACACAGTGATCACCGCAACTGGAACCATGAGGCATCAGGGGTGCCGACTCACTCCCGTGATCCATCGCGCCATCCTGCACCCCCGCGAGCTGGCCCCGCAGCACCGCCCAACCAGGATCCAGCCCCGCCGCGTCAAACGCCCGATCTCGACCTTCGCCTACAGCCCGACCAGGAAGAACACCCCGATCCCCAACGCGGAGATCACCCTCACCATCACCACAGCCACCGACCGAACACGACGATGGCGAACCTAAACTTCCCGGCATTGCGTCTTGCCCTGGCCGCGGTAGCTGTCGGCGGCCCGGTTGACCGCGATACCGGGAATGTAGACGAGCTCCTGGCCGTGGTTGACCAGCAGGGCAATCAGCAGGCCCGGCTCGCACCGGTCATGTCCAGTGCCCAGGTCGTCCTGTCGCGGTCGGCGAGGTCCAGGACGTCAGCGATCAGCTTCAACAGTTCCGGCTCATCGTTGGCCACCTGCCGCGACAGCAGCGTATTGCCGTCCGCGTCCAGGACCAGCGTGTGGTGATGGGTCTTTCCGCAGTCGGTCCCCGCCCATATCCGGCTCATCGTGCTCCTGACGTGTGTGTTCGTGCTGTTCGTGCCACGGACGACCTCGCCGGCATTGCTCTACGCAGCGACTTGTTCGCACTTCCTAATCGGGGGCCGAGTCGTCGTGGGGCGCCGGGCGGCGAAGCAAGGGAAGCCACGAGACGGCAGCCGCCTGATAGCCACACCCAGCACCCCTGGGCGATCCAACCCTACGAATGGCTCGATCAACCCGATCAAGACACAAGCGCTGCGTGTACAGAATGGCGATCTTTCCCCTATCCCACGGGAGTTGCACGTGATGGGCTCGCGTCGATCATCTGTACCCTTCAAGGAGGATCGTTGCGACGCACACGCATAACGATGGCGCTGCGCTGCATGGCAGTCGGCGCCGTCCTTATCGTTCTGGCCGGGGCGGGACCCGCTTCCGCTGCCGGCTTACCGAAGGAACCTGATCCGCTGGCAGCGCCGCCGAAGGTCCACGGACCTGAGACGACCAGTCTCGCGCTGGCCGGAGGGCGGCCCGTGTCGGGGAAGAATCTGGTGGCCGGGCCGCCGTCCACGCAGTTGGGCGGGGTGTGGCAGGTCAATCGGACCATGCCCACCTTGAGCAATACTGTGACAGACCCGGACGGTGACAAGGCCAACCTGACCTTCGCCGTCTACACGACGGACGCTTTCGGCAACCCCGACAAACAGATCATGATCAAGGACCAACCGTACGGCGTCCTCGTCTCGGGCTACGTCAACTCCGGTGGCACAGCGAAGGTCACCGTCCCGGATGGGAACCTGAAGCCGGGCACCACCTACGCGTTCCGTACATCCGCCTACGACGGAAGCCTGTACGAAACGGAGTGGTCCGCGTGGGGCAAGTTCAAGACCCGTGGCCGCGCGGTCGACATCAAGCTCCCCGAGCCTGACAAGAACGCCCCAGTGCTGAACGAGGACGACTTCCAGGAACCGCAGCCCATCGGCAAGCCCAACATGTACCCGGTCCCACCGGAGGTGCCGCCCACCGGGTACAGCGCACCCGAGAATGTCACCAGGCCGCAGGGCTACAGCGAGAAGGACGGCTGGAGCTGCGGCGAGGTGAACAAGGAGACGAACATCCAGCCGTGTTCGCGTCTGGTCCCGGACAACAGCAAGAGGACTCGCGACGCCCTCGCAAAGGAAGGGTTCGGGGTCACGGCAGGGCTTCCGCACCTGGTCGACTGGTGCGACACACACAACCTGGACATCAAGCGCTACGAGGCGTGTATTAGCGGGTTCACCTACGAGTACGAGGGAATCGTCGTCAAGGACGGCAAGCCCACCGGTGAGATCCTGAACGCATCCTGGGCCGTCGGCCAGGAAGTGAAGTTGTCGGGAACCTCGGCGACGTTCACTCAGCAACTCGTCCTCGTCCCGATCCAGGTTGATGCCAAGTTCGTATCGGTGACGCTGGACGTTCGCTTCGACTGCATGATGCCGGACCGCTGCTCGAACGGTCCGCAGTCGTGGGACGGCGCCCTGGAGTGGCTGGGAGCTGACCCGTTCTCGCACACGGCCGTCGGGAAGAACGACCACACCTGGAACGCTGTGAACGAGTCCGATACCCTCGACCTGTCCACGAAGATCAGCGCCTACTCGCCCGTGACGAACCCGGTCGCTTCGCGCTGGGAGACCGCCGACGCGCAGATCCGCTGCGACAAGATCTCCTCCGCCACCCCTGGCTGCGCGTTCCACAAGTACGTCCCCACCTGGGTGATGAACTTCAAGAAGACGCCGCAGGCGGTCGCGCACGCATGGCTGATCCAGTCCAAGCTGTCCAACCATCCCGGCAGCCGGTCCGCGAACAAGCCGATGTTCTTCCTGCCCTCGGCGGACAAGAACGCCCCCGGCCGCGACCCGAACAAGAACCGTGACGTCATCTGCCCGAAGAACAGCGACGGAACAAGCTGGGCGTCCAAGTACGGAAACCCGCGGACCACGACCGTCCCGGAGATCAGCGCCAGCGACAAGCCGTCGTGCGACGAGTTCGCCTACGCCTCCAGCTACAACTCCGGCGGTATGCCCGGCGGCGTCGTCGGCGGCATGAACCCGGTCGCCTCGGGCGACGCCTGCGTACAGACCTACGCCACCCGCGTCACCCAGGGCGAATGGCGCCTCTACGACGACGAGCGCCTCGCAAGCCCCACCTGGAACGAGGTCTGCGGCCGGTCCTCCATGTCCGGGTGGATCAACTCCACCTCGATGGGCGGCGCGTTCAGCTCTGGCTTCTCCGGTAAGTACCGGCTCCTCGACAAGGACCCCTACTGGGTGTCCTTCCCTGAATTCGGACACTGCGACGCCAGCAAGGCGACGGTGACCTGTACCGTCCCCAAGGCGTAGGGAAATGCGAGACGGCCCGGCGAGATGATGCTCTCGCCGGGGGCCGTCCCCTTTACCGACCACCCCGGGCCGCCCCCCCCCAAGCAAACTACCCCGCCCGCGGGTGCGAACGACGGCCCGGGCCCCCCCAACCCC
>NZ_JBIVON010000032.1:0-27749 GCF_044754145.1 Streptomyces sp. NPDC093149 | reverse complement strand
CTTCTCCCCGCCCCCCCCCACCCACCCACCCCCCCGCTCCCCGACCCCGCCCCCAGGGCGTGCATAATTGCACCCCCCCCCGTCGAGATGATGCTCTCGCCGGGCCGTCTCGCATTTCCCTACGACAGGGGACCGCCGCCCAGAAGGACTCGTCCCGGCGGCGAGTGAGGCTCCTCATCAGGGGCCACCCACACCAGGCCGCCGCATTCGGTCAGCGCCGGCCAGGTGTCCTCATCAGGATTCCCATCCGGACCGACAAGGCAGCGGCCCTGCTCAAGCGCATCCGCGATCCGGGAAAGCCACGCGTGAAGCGGCCATCCCGCAACCGGATCCGTTAGAAGCTCCGGCTCACGGTCCACGAACCACCGGCCAAGACTTCCGTAAGATGGCTCCCCCAGCCGGGCGTCGACATAGAGCCCGTGCCACATATCGCCCACCACACAGGAGAATGGAATACGTCCCGGCTCGCGCTCCTGGTCCCGGATCTGCACCGTATAGGCATCCCGCAGCGTCTCCAGCGGGTACCAGCCCTGAGCGCCCGGCAAAAACCCGGCAGGCCACCAACTCTTGCCGATCCCCGGATCATCTATACCGTCGTGCAGCTTGTACCACGCCCGTAAAGCAGGCGGAAACACCACCCCGATCGCCTCTTGCACGGCATCAACCTCCGCATCGCTGGCCGGCGGACGCAACAGCGCCGCCGACGCCGGAGCGCGCTCGACAAGCCACCCCTCGATACGCTCCCACGCTGCCACCGCGAAGTCTTGTTCACTCATACCCGGCAGGGTAACGCGGACGCTTCTCATCGGGGGCCTGTCGATGAATTGGTGGGTCGTGTCGTGCTCGCTGACCTGGGATGTCGCGTGCATGACGTAGCTGGCGAGGTCGCTGGGGTCGATCAGGCGGGCAGGGATCGGCTCGGGACGGTGGCCGTGGTCCTCAAGGAGGGGGCGGACCTGTTTGATCAGGGCTCTCATTTGGTTCTCGCCAATGCGGAAGAGGTAGGCGGTCAGTGAGCAGGACAGGCCGCGCTGGTCGAGGACGGTAGCCCAGATGATGTTCTCGGTAGTGAGCTTGCGGTGCCGGGGCCCTTGCTTGGGCAGGAGGGCGTCGAGCCGGTCGCGGATGCCGGCGGTGAGACGGTCGAGGTCGCGGCGGTCCAGGCCCGTGTGGGGCTCGTAAAGTCATCGCTGCTGGTCAGCACCCGCCTCCAGGGGCGCCGGTAAGGACTTGTAATGCTGCCCTGATGATCGTGTCCCTGCTCTACCGCACCGCCCGCGCGCTGTTGTCCGTCCCCGCGGTCCTACTGCGTCGAGACACCGCCAAGGATGCCGAACTGCTGGTACTGCGGCACGAGATGCCATCCTGCGCAGGCATGTGAAGGGCAGGGTGCGCTATGAGCCGGCCGACCGATTCTGGCTCGCCACCCTCACCTCGCTGATACCGCATGGCCGCTGGGCCGCCGCCTTCCCCGCCACCCCGGCACTTTGCCGGCCTGGCACCGCAAACTGATCGCCAGGAAGCGGGACTACTCCACCCGCGGCTCCCGCACCGGACGGCCGCCGACGGCGGCCGCACTCAAGAGTCTCGTGCTGCGCCTGGCCGATGAAAATCCCCGCCGGGGCCACCGCCGCATCCAGGGCGAACCGGCCCGACTCGGGCACCCCATCGCGGCCTCCACGGTCCGGGAGATCCTGCACGCAGCAGGCATCGACCCGGCCCCGCACCGCTCCGGCCCCACCTGGCGCGACTTCCTCACGGCGCAGGCTCAGGGAATCCTCGCCGCGGACTACTTCCACATCGACACGGCCCAGGGCAAGCGCCTGTACACGATGGCGTTCATCGAGCACGGCACCCGGAGAATGCACATAACCGGGGTGACCGCGCACCCCACCGCGCAGTGGGCGGCACAACAGGCCCGGAACATCGCTGCCGACCTCGGCGCGCGGAGCGCCGGGCCACGGTTCCTGCTACGCGACCGAGACAGCAAGTACACCCACGCCTTCGATGCCGTCTTCACCGCCGAGGACACGGAGCTGCTGCTCAGCGCGCCCCGGGCACCACGCATGAACGCGCATTGCGAACACGTGATCGGCACCATCCGCCGCGAGGCCGTCGACCACATCCTGATCCTGGGCGAGAGCCACGCCAGGAAGGCCCTGACTGACTACCAGGACCACTACAACGGACACCGGCCGCACCAATCCCGGCAACAGCTACCGCCCAGCGCGACCGAACAGCCCGCAATCGTGCACGACCTCGACGACCGAAGCCTGCTCCGCACCAGGGTCCTCGGCGGCGTCATCAACGAGTATCGATACGCCGCGTGAACTGTAGCAACGACTTTTCGAGCCCCACAGGTGCCGGTGGTGAGCTGGACGACATCACCATGCATCGGGCGAGGCCCGGGAAACGAGGTCATGCCAGCACCCCCGCGAGAGGCACCTGGGCGATCGGATTCCACATGATGTGCGCGCCGTCGTGCCATTGCTCAACGAGATGCAGTCGGTCCACGAGCACGGTCCCGGACAACGGCTGCTCAATGGCTGACAGCGCGGCTCTGAGGGTGACAGCGTCGACGTCCTCAGCACCGTTTGAGGCGTAGGCGCGGGACATGTGGGGGTAGCGGCTCGGAGCGGCCTTGAAGGCGGCTCCCGTGGAAACCGTCGCCTGGGTGAGGGCGTCCACGATCTCGGTGAACGGGCGTCCCGGCCATCCGCTGATCTCCACACCGACATTGCCCACGGCGGGCCGGTCGAACGTCAGGGTGAAGGGCCGCACCGTCTGCGCGTAAGTCGCGACGTCCTTGAGGAGCGCGTCCGTGTCGAGCCGGTGCTGCTCAGTCCGACTGCGTGCAGGAGCGTGCAGTGAACCGTTCCGGGTTCGGTAGGGACTCGATCATTTGAGAGGATCGAGTCATGGCACGTCCTTCCCAGTACCCGCTTGAGCTGCGCCGTCGTGCGGTGTGCATGGTCGCCGAGGTGCGGCCCGACTACGACACCGAGTGGGCTGCGATGAAAGCGGTCGCCGCGAAGCTCGGCATCGGCACGACCGAGACGTTGCGCAAGTGGGTCCGGCAGGACGAGATCGATGCCGGCACACGGCCGGGAACGACGACGGAGGAGTCCGCGCAGATCAAGGCGATGAAGAAGGAGATCGCCGAGTTGAAGCGGGCCAACGATATCCTGAAGGCGGCGGCGAGTTTCTTCGCGGCCGAGCTCGACCGGCCACACACACGCTCGTAGCGTTCATCGACGAGCACCGGGACCGCTTCGGCGGAGTCGAGCCGATCTCCCGTGTTCTGACCGAGCACGACTGCAGGATCGCCCCGTCCACCTACTACGCCCACCACAAACGCATGACGGCCCCCTCGGCCCGCACCGTTCGGGACGCCGAACTGAAGGCCTTGATCCAGGAGGCATACGAAGGCAACTACCGTGTCTACGGCGCGAGGAAGATCTGGAGGCACCTGAACCGCCAGGGCCAGCCCGTGGCCCGCTGCACCGTCGAACGTCTCATGCGCGAGCTCGGCATCACCGGCGCCGTCCGCGGCAAAAAGGTGATCACCACGATCTCGGACCCCACTGCACCACGCGCTCCGGACCTGGTCGACCGCAACTTCGTCGCGAGTGCGCCGAACCGCTGCTGGGTCGCCGACTTCACTCATGTCGCCACGTTCTCCGGCGTCGCCTTCGTCGTGGACACCTTCTCCCGCCGCATCGTCGGCTGGTCCGCCTCCACCACCAAGGAGACCAGGCTCGTCCTGGACGCCCTGGAGATGGCACTGTGGCAGCGCGACCGCGATCAACACCCGCCTGCTTCGGGCGAGTTGGTGCACCACTCGGACGCGGGCTCGCAATATACGTCGTTCACGCTGGCCGAGCACTTGGAGAAGGCCGGCATCGCCGCCTCGATCGGATCGGTCGGCGACGCTTACGACAACGCGCTGATGGAGTCCACGATCGGCCTCTTCAAGACCGAAGTGATCAAGCCGCAGCGACCCTGGCGGTCCCTCGCCCAGGTCGAACTGGCCACCGCCGAATGGACAGACTGGTACAACCACACCCGGCTCCACGGTGAGATAGGGCACATCCCGCCCGCCGAATACGAAGCCAACCACTACCTGGGCACCACGAAAGCCCAGGTCACAACCAACATCTGAGATCTCTACCGAACCCGGAACGGTTCACGCCGACGGTGATGACGTAACCGCCTGCGTGTCGCGGTCCGCGTCGATCGTGCGTGCGAGGTCGTCAGTTTGACGGATGAGCAGCACCCGGAGGGCGGCGTAGTGTCTGCCGGGGTCTATGTACCGTGACGATAAAACTTCGACATCAGTGCCCGCTATGGAACGGTCGAGACTGCTTTGACAAAGCAATGCGGCTCCTCCGTGGCGAAGTAACAGAACACCCACGCTGTGGTGGTGACAATGGGTTCACCCGTGGCCAGTAGGCCGGAGGACCATCCAATGTCTGCCTGGTCGAGAGCGTGGGTGAATTCCTCGAGCGTGGTGCCCTGGTCGATGCTGGTGCCCAGGACATCGAGGGGGCCCGTGCGGTCCGCCTCGAACCGCAGGCTCATCAATTCCGCATCCTCGAACACGAAATCCACACCGTTGGCAGAAAGCACGAACGCGTCATAGCTGGGATCCACGTCTGTCCGCACCAACGCCAGCCCCGATGCGACCGCTACACTCCTCACCTCAGCCTCATCGGAACCGAACGCGACGCGGGCTCCCGTGGACAGGAAATCTGTGAAGTCGAGCAACGACATCGCTTGAGCCACCCCAGTTGCACCAGCAACGACCTACGCTTGCCGCACAAGATAGCGTGACAAATCAGCGGCAGTCCAAACTACCGTGACCCAACGGCGTCAACTACGGTGGCCCGCCATCTCGAGCCCGCGAGGTCATGGCGCCGCGCTAGTCGCAACTGCCACGTCCCGGCACAACGGCGGAGCAGCCACCAGGCCGGCGATGCTGACCATTCCGTGGGCTGTTCGATGCGTGGACGGCGATCGACCCTGGGGGCCGCAGAGGAGGAGCAGTTGGCGCCGCTGCCGAGGGTGCGGAAGCTAGCGCGCCGACAGCTCCAGGTGGAGGCCCCGCCGGTACGGCGCTTCACCCCGTCGGCGACGGGAGGCACTCGACGACGCCTGGGTGACCACCTCCTTCAACTGGCTCTCCTTCAAAGGAGACCCGGACCGCACCTACCGCATGGAGGAGGGCACCCTGATCCGCAACCGGGACAGATCAGACATGTACTATGCCCGCTACCTCGAACTCATCGACGACAACCGCCGATAGGCCCGCACCGCGGTTCTGCTGGCTGCAACATTTTCGACCCCGAATGCGAGCCGGGCGGGGCAACCTCGCAACCTGGCCCCGTTCGGTGGCGGCCCCCGGCGTCGGAACGGCGGGGTGGAGGGCGGCATCGATGCGGAAGCCGAGGGGGCCTGATCGCGGCGTTATCCGAGCACGCCGAGGGAGGTGCCCGGCCGACAGTGCGAGCAGGCGCGGATCCCGTCGGCGAGCAGGGTGCGGGCCTGGTCGCGGTCGATGGCCCGGCGCCGTTTGCCTGCGGCGTGGCAGTAACCGGCGTGCACCTCGGTCGGAGGCCTGCCTTGGCCTATGCCGAGTTCCACAATTCAGTCCGGGGTGGGCGGCCGCCGCTTTTCCCTCTGCCGCCGTTCGAGCTCGTCCGATTCGACCCCGTCGCGGGCACGTTGATCGCGCCTGAAAGCGCCGGTCAGACGTGTTCGAATCCGCTGGGTCAAATCTCAAGCTGAGGCCTTCGCGAACGAGTCTGGCGATCTGGGACTCCTGTCACCCGGGGTGGTCCCACACGTCCCGCAACCGAAGCGGTGGGGGAACAGCCCTACTCCGTTTGGTAGCCCGTCAGTTGAGCGCGTTCGTCGTCGTCGAACCGGTCCTCCAGCGCGCGCTTACGGTCGGAGGGCACGCGGCGAAGGCCCTGCTCGTAGCCGCTGATCGTCGGGACCTGCGCGACCACGGCCTTGATTCGCCGGTCTGTGGCCGCCAGTACGATCGCGTGTCCGCCGGCGTAGCTGGATCCCCAGAGCCCGATCCGATGGACGTCGACGTCGTCGAGGCTCTCCAGGAACGAGATCGCCCGTCGCCAGTCCGCAACCTGCTGCCAGGAGTCGATGTCGCCACGCGGCTCACCTCCACTGAGACCGAATCCACGGTTGAGACCGAATCCACGGTGATCGTGGACAAGGACGACGAACCCCGACTGGCTGAAGCGTTCCGCATAGCCTTGCAGGCTCTGGTACTGCGCTCCGGCGAAGCCGTGCGCCATCGTGATCGCCGGGAAGGGACCGTCGTCCGTGGGCGGACGGAACACCCAGGCGTGCAGCTGTATGTTGTCGGCGGCGGGCACGAGCACTTCCTCAAAGCCCATGAACCTTCACCCCTTCATGTGTTTGCGATGCTGTTCGCGTAGTCAGTGAGGATGCGTGCCACGGCTGCGGGTTGTTCGACGTGGGGCCAGTGCCCGGCGCCAGGGACGTAAGCGGTCTCGTAGTACTCGAATCGGCTCGCCACCTGCTCGCGGACAAGTGGACGTGAGGCAAACGTGTCGTCACTGGTGATGAGCATCGTCGGCACGGTGACCGCGGAAGGCGCGTCGCCCAGCGGGTGCCCGCCGGTCCAAAAGCCTCCGTATGAACACCAAGTCGCCGCTGATGACGTTGCCTGGACGTCGCAGCTGATCGACGTCAAGTCCAGCCTGCTGCGGCCTGTCAGCATGCGCCACCCGGGTCACGCTCCTATCCGCCCGCCTCCGGCTCAGTCCGTTGCCCGCCACACCGCGTCCAAGGAATCCGCCGTTGTCGGCACGTCCTGGGTTCCGACCACCCGCCACCCCGCAGCTTCCCGAGCCACTTCGAAATGAGCGGCGAGACGCTCGATTTCGCTGTCGTCCGGACGACGACGTGACCGGATCGCCTCTACCGCCGCCCCGGCGTCGTGGTAGACGGTCACCCTGCGATCGGGCACGACGGTGTGGGAATACCCTTCTGCCCGCAGCTCGGTCTGGCTGCGCTCCAGCCAGGCGACAACGGCGTCACCGTCAAATAGCCACTCCCGCGACGCCGGCGAGCTGATGTGCAACGGCGCAGCCCAGTAGTCGAGAATGAACTCCGGCCCCCGCGGGATCGCACCGCTCCCCACTCCCACCCAGGTCGGCAGGTAGTCGTCGAAGAACCAGTGCGTGACCTCGGTGCGGACAGCATCGTCACGCGCGCCGTCCATGTCACCGCCGCCGTTCACTGTGGCGGCGTGCACGTGCGGGTACGCGCCTGACCGCGGCGGGATCGCTGTACTCGTGACCAGCCATCATCACTTCTGTCCTCCGGAACGTCGCTGATACGGCGCGAGACAAAAGCACCGGCTCTGGCGGGTCGGCTTCTCGGGCCCACCACCTGATGCGGTGGCCAAAGAGTTCCTCACGGGGGTCAGCCTTGGCCGGCGAGGCTGGTCATGACAGGAGTGCCAGCGCGCTGTACCAGACCGGGCTCACGTTGAGCCGATCCGAGTAGAGCTGCAGCATCTGGTCGAAGAACTCACGCGGGCTCGGCCTCGCTGTCAACAGGCGCTGCGCGTCGAGCAGGTAGTCGCGGGTCTGTTCCAGTATCGACGGGTCATCGGGGAGCTCTCTGTTCTTGTGGCCCGCGACAACCGCGCGTGGGCGCAGCGCGGCGACGGTGTCGAGCGCAGTGAGCCACTTCTCGATTCCGCCGCCGGGGCTTTCCAGCAGGTACTGGTGAACTCCGTTGTACGCGACGTCACCGGCCACGACGAGGCCGATCGACGGCACGTGCAGGACGCTGGTGTCGTCGGTGTCGGTGTGGCCGGTCTCCACCGCCAGGAGGCGATGCCCTTCCAGTTCGAACCCCGCTGCCGGAATCTCCTGGTACACCACGGGGCTGTCGGGAATGAGTCCGGGAAAGTCCACGTCCCAGGTCTGTTCGCGCCCCTCGGTCGCCTGCTTGTGCATCAGCCGGATCGTTCCCTCGGTCGCGTACGGCACGGCGTCGGGGAATCGCTGCATCAGCAGATCGGTGCCGAACCAGTGGTCGCCGTGCCCATGGGTGGCGTAGATGTAGGCCAGTCGTCTGCCCCAGTGCTCGATCCAGTCGCCGAGGCCGTGCACCTGATCGCGGGTGAACGGCGGGTCGACCAGGACCGCGTCCGTCTCACCGAGGATCAAGGTGCATGCCAGCGGCGAGGATACGATCGGACCTCCGTCGGGCAGACGCGTGGACCGTTCGCGGCGCACCCCGTCGAAAACCAACACGTCGTAGCGCAGCTCCGTCACGTGGAACCTCCTGGCTCTGCGACTGCTCGCCGACCGCAGACGTCGGGTGGGGATCAGACCCGGATGACGCCTGGATCGACGATGAAGGACTCCCGCAGGAGGCCGCCGAAAGCATCGGCGACGACGTGGCGTTCATACCGCGCTTCCAGCGCCGCGCTGCGGGTCACAAAACCGGTCCTCGCTACTTTCCGGGTACCAGGAACACCTTTCCCTGTCTGCCCTTCTGTTCTGCTTGAGCGACGGCTTCACCGATCTCGTCGAGGGAATACTCGCGCCCGGGAGAGGTTTCGATGACTCCCTCTCGCATAAGCTCCACTATGTCTTCCCCCAGCTGCCGTCGTTCTGCGTCGGTGAGCCTCGGAAGCCAGTAGCCGAGCCAGTAGACCTCCACAATACGGCGGCCCGCGGGGATGTAACGCGGATCCTCACTGACGCAGATCGGCTCGCCCGTCAGGGAGCCGTACAGCATGGGCATTGTCAGGCCCAGCCCTATGCAGCGATCGTAGCCCGCACACCTCGGTAGCGCCCGCTCAGCCGGAGCAGCGACGGTGTCCTCTCCCATGGGTCCGGCCGCCAGACCCGCTCGCTGCCCGGGCCGCTGCCGGCCAAGCCGCGGTCGGCACCTTCGTGCCCCGTCGAAGGCTAGGTGACGACGCGGATCGGTTGTCCGGCTTGGAAGGCTGCGATGTCCTCGACCGCGTCGCGGTAGAAGACCTCGTAGAGCTCGCGGGTCACGTAGCCGATGTGCGGGGTGAGTACGGTGTTCGGCAGCGTACGGAAGGGATGCTCAGGGGGCAGCGGCTCGACGTCGTAGACATCGAGTGCCGCGCACCTGATGGCCTTGCGCTGCAGGGTGTCCAGCAGGGCGTCCTGATCGATGATCGGCCCCCGCGAGGTGTTCACCAGGATAGCGGACGGCTTCATCGTGGCGAGTTCCGCGCTGCCGACCAGTCCCCTGGTGCGGTCGCTGAGCACCAGATGCACTGAGAGCACGTCCGCGTGGGCGAACAGCTCTTGTCTGGTCACTGCCGTCACCCCGTGCTCGGCGGCACGTTCGGGCGTGAGGTTCTGGCTCCAGGCAATGGTGTCCATGCCGAACGCCTGGCCGATCCTGGCCACACTGCTGCCCAGGTTTCCCAGTCCGAGAAGGCCGAGGGTCTTTCCGTGCAGCCCGGTGCCGACCGTGTGCTGCCAGCCGCCGTCCCGCATCGCACGTTCCTCGACCGGGAGGTTGCGTGCGGCGGCAAGGATCAGCGCCCAGGTGAGTTCTGCGGTGGGCTCCCCGAAGTATCCGGTCGCGGAGACCACGATGCCCTGCCGGGCGGCGGCCGCCACGTCGATCGCCACGTTCCGCGGGCCGGTGCTGACCAGCAGCCTCAGATCGGGCAACCGGCGTAGAACCTCTGCGGTGAACCACGTGCGCTCGCGCATCGCGACGACCACCTCGAAGCCGGCGAGCCTGCGGACCAGCTCGTCCACATCCAGGATGTGGTCGGTGAACACCTCGACCTCGGCGTCCAGAGGTCCCCAGTCGGCGCACTCGAGAGCGACCCCCTGGTAGTCGTCGAGAATCGCGACCTTCACAGCGGTCACACTACGGCGCTCCTGATGGCGGGGCGAGTTGAGCGATGACAGAGTGCGGGACACCTGGTCGACCCCACTGCCGAGCCCTTACGCGTGCAACCAGCGCTTGGCCACCCGGCTCCGACAGTGCGAGGCCCGACTAGCGAGCCGTGCTCCTGCGCCCGCTCTGATGTGCGTTCGGAAATCACGTAACTCCTCGTTCAGAGGCGATCCGGCGGCGTCGACCGGGCGATGGACCTGGCGGGCAGGCACACGAGGGGGCAGGCGACCCACCGCGGGTGTAGACGACACGACGGCTCATGACGCTCCTCCTGTGTGCGCTGGACGTGCGCGCCCCCGATGTGACCGAGGTCTGGGTCGTCAGCCGGCATCCTGAAGCAGGAAGTGCCGTGCGCTGAGCGGGCCGTCGAGCTGCATCGGCCGCCCGCCCTCTCGCAGACCACCGAGGTCCAGTGCGGCGAACCCGAACTGGTTCAGCAAAGCGGCCACGGCCGCCTTCGCGTCGGCGTCGTCGCCCGCGTAGAAGACCGCCTGGTGGCCTTCCTCGTGCTGAGGGTCCGCGGCGATGAACGCGGCAAACAGGGTGTTGAACGCCTTCACGATCCGCGCTCCGGGAAGGCGGTCGGCCACCCGTTCGCTGCCCGTGAGGTCACCGACGTCGTACCGGCCCCGCCAGGGGTTGGCCGCGACTTCCAGACCGCATACAGCATCCTGCCCCCGGAAGCCGCCTCTGGGGCGACTGAACCCGGCGCCGGCATCACCCTCGGTCCGATCGCCATCCACTGCGCCATTCTGCGGCCCGGCAAGAACGCCCACCTGGCGTCCGGCCCGACCGAGGTCAGCGGGTTCGCCTTCGCCGGGGACGACCGAACTGTGGCGCGCGTGGATGTCTCCACCGACGGTGGCGGCACCTGGACCCACGCGGATCTCGACCCACCGGAGAACCCCTGGACGTGGCAGCACTGGCGCGCCACGCTCTCCCTGCCCCCGGGCGAGGCCGAGATCAACGGACGCGCCTGGGACTCCACCGCGGCCGTGCAGGCCGAATCCCCGGCGACCGTCTGGAATCCCAGGGGAGACGCCAACAATGCCGCAGCTCACCTGCACATCACATGCCATTCCTGACCAGATGCTTCGGCAGAACGACAGGGCCCCGTTGCCGCTCGGCCACAGGTCAGGGCGAGCCACCCCGATCACCGAGCATCGCGACAACGGGCCGCCGACCGCGCCCCGTTCGCCCCCGTAGAGAGCCGGCGAGCAGCTGCTCTGCAGAGCAGGATTGCCCGGGGTCGCCCCAACACCTTTTCGTGCACGGGCAGGTTGCACAGTCCCATTGCGCGGGCGGCCCGAAGCCGGCCTTCGGCTCGGGTGACGCAGCTCGAGTCCGGCGAGCGGTACCGGGACCGGTTGATCAGCCGCGGGCGCGGAGGCTGGCTTCTTCGAGGTCGAGTTCCCGCTGGATCCGGCGCCGGGTGGCGTTGCTGATCTTGTTCGCTTCGTAGAGGCGCTGGAGCTCGGCCGCCTCAATGGCAATGAGTGTCCGACGTATCTCGCGGTAGGCGTCGGCAGGACGGGCGTCCGGGTCGCTGTAGTGGGCATCTTCAGCCTGGTGGATGCGCGCCTCCAAATGGCGACGGGCCTGATTCAGGGCGGCCTCGGCGGCGGCACCCAGTTCCGCGAGCTGGTCCGGATCGCCCAGCTGTTTGAGCTCTTCGAGAGCGGCCTTGGCAATGTGCCGGCGGGTCCGGGACTCCTCGCGCGCGGAGTGCTCCGGCTCCAGTGCGATGCCGGAGAGGCGGACGACAGGGGCGAGGGTGAACCCCTGGAAGACGAGAGTGAGCGCGACGGTCCCGGTAGTGAGCATGAGGATGAGGGCCCGATGCGGCAGCGGCGCCCCCGTGTGGGTGACCAGGGGGATGGAGAGTGCGGCAGCCAGCGGCATGACGCCTCGGGTGCCTGCCCAGGACAAGACAGCCGGAACACGCCAGGAGAGGCGACTGTCTCCCTCCGTGTGCCGGTATTGGATCAAGGCGGACAGCGGGAAGATCCACAGCAGGCGGATCGCAAGCAGGGTGAAAACAATCACCGGAACCCACAGCGGCCAGCCGTGCTCGTCGTGCGCAAGCTGACGGACCGTGGAGGGGAGCTCGAGGCCGATGAGAGCGAAGACAACGCTCTCGAGGAGGAAGGTCACGGTGTCGTAGACGGCGTGGACCTGGAGGCGGACGGGGGCGATGCTGAGCTTGCGGCCGGCGCTGCCGAGGACGACCCCGGACACAATGACGGCAGTCACGCCGGAGGTGTGCAAGTCCTCTGCAACAACGTAGGAGGCGTACGGGGTGACCAATGCAATGACGGTCTCCAGCATGGGGTCCTCGGTCCGTCTGCGGATGAGGGTCACCACTCCGGCGACAACCGCGCCGATGAGGGCTCCTCCGCCGGCAAGGATCAGGAACTGCTCGACAGTGCTGGACACGGTGAGGGCGCTGCCGGAAACCGCGGTGGCCACGGCGGCCTTGTACAGGACCAGGGACGTGGCATCGTTGAACAGGCTTTCCGCCTGCACCATCACCTGCACGCGCGGTGGGAGGGACAGACGCCGCCCGAGCGCGGAAACGGCCACGGGGTCGGTACTGGCCAGGACGGAACCCAGGATGAACGCGGCCGCGGCAGTGAGCGGCGTGATCGCACGGGCGACGTTCGCGACAGCGATGGCCGAGGCGAGGACCAGACCGAAGACCAGGCCGGTCACGGGCCGCCACACGGTGCGCAGGTCGCGGACAGAGATTTCCCCGGCCGAGGCGAAGAGCAGTGGCGGCAGCACCAGCACGTTGATCACATGAGGCGGCAGGCGAACTTCGGGCACCCAGGGCATCAACCCGACGATCAGACCGGCAACGACGAGAAGCGAAGGGGCGGGCATGCTCCAGCGCCGAGCACCGGTCGTCACGGCTGTGGCCAGGACCACGAGCAGCAGGATGACGGTCAGGCCGGTCATGGAACGTCCCCAGTGGGTTACGGCTTACTACCCCCTCTGACCAGGTACTTTACCAACGTAACCGACCTCGGGCGGTGATGCAGCCGACAAGGAGCCCCGACCGTCCAGGGTGTGGCAGTCGATACAGCGGCGCACCCGCCCGTGGATCGGTCCCCGCTGTGAGGGCCCGGACATGTGACCCGTCTGCGGTGACGCGGCTGACGGCCCAGCGGATCCGCCAGCTCGCCAAGATCGCCCCGGACTGGCCCCCTCCCCTTGGACCAGGACCGAAGGCTGGACGGACCCATCTTCGACTGGCGCGAGCTGGAGCCGTGCCTCCGAAATCGGAAGTCACGGCAGGGCCAGCGGACGAACAGAACGAGGCCGCCGCGGAAGGCTGAGAGAAGACGCGACCCGTGCTCGACGGCTGGCTGAGGGCGCGCTATCGATGGAACATAAGGGGTATATGGGTGTGCGACGTGTATGGGATCGCTTCCTGGAGCATCCAGCCGGTGGTGGGCTGGTGGCGGTCCCGTTCGTCCTGATCGTGACGATCACCGCGCTGGACATCTACACCGGACGCGATATCCATCTGGGCCCACTGCTGGTCATCGCGCCCGCTCTGACCGCCTCCCTCGCCGGGACACGACTCACCGCTCTCGCCGGCGTCCTGGCAGTGGCGGCCCAGGTGTTCATCGCTGTCTACCTCGGCGAACTGACCACGACCAACCACGTGGCGCAGATCACCGCGCTGACCGTGCTCTCCGCCCTGGTGCTATTCATGCGGTTTGTGCGGGAGCGGCGCGACCGGGCGCTGAGCCGGGCACGCTCTGTGGCGGAAACGGCTCAGCGCGTTCTGCTGCGCCCTCCACCACGGCGGATCGGACCGTTGCAGGTGGCATGGCTGTACATGTCCGCGGAGGACGAGGCCGAGATCGGGGGTGATCTGTTTGCGTTCGCCCGCGCCGCGCATGCCGCCACCCGGGTCGTCATCGGCGATGTCCGGGGCCACGGGCTGGCCGCCATCGGTGAGGCCTCGCTGGTGCTGGGGGCATTCCGTGAGGGCGCTCACCGGCATGCCACCCTCCCCGGGCTGGTGACAGCGCTCGAAGACAGCGTCTCCCGGAACCTGGAGGACGTGACGGACACCGAGCACGACGCCGGCGAGCACTTCATCACCTGCCTCGTCCTGGAAATCTCCGACGTCCTGTCGGCCGCCGAGATGATCAACTGCGGACATCCCCCGCCTCTGCTGGTGCACGATCAGCGGGTCACGGCCCTGCACGCCCGGCAGTCCCTGCCTCCACTGGGCGTGAGCGAACGGCAGATCGAGGACGACCGCATCGACCCGTTCACCTTCGAAGGCGGTGACATGCTCGTCCTCTACACCGACGGCGTCATCGAAGCCCGCTCACCGGCCGGAGCGTTCTACCCGCTCGCCGAACGAGTCGCCTCCTTCCCCGCCAGTAGCCCCGATGCGCTGCTGCACCACATCCACCGCGATCTGCTCGCCCACATCGGCGGCCACCCCGCCGACGACGCAGCCCTCCTGGTCATCGAACGCACCCCGTCCCACCGGCCACACCTCACACCCCATCCCATCAGTCACCACCGGCACCACCTCGGTGAATCGCCCCCGCCCCCAGGCCACTGATGCCAAGCACTGGGCACCGGCAACGGTTTCGGCAGCGCTTCGTATCCGTCGCGGCAGAGCCTGAGGCGGCACTGGCCTTCGGCTTCGACGAACGCATGCTGCCCCCAGTAGAAGGTGAGACGGTGTGCGACATCGACCAGCCGACAGCGGTCTTCAGGCGTGTACGCCGGGAAACGTGCCCAGCCTTGGTCGGCGATCTTGTTGCCAACGACGGTCGCGCCGGCCGCAGGCGCCGCGCAGTGTCATGCTTCCACTCGCGCTGGCGGGACGACACCCGGACGGTGATCTGTACGTCGTTGTCGAGCGTGAGTCCCATCTCGGCCAGCACCGTGCGCGGCCGGGACCTCGCGATGATCCGCCTCCGTGACGCTGGGGCAGTGACAGATGTACAGGAGGCGTATCAGTGGGTCTCCGATCACCGGGACGATATAGATCGTGCCTTGCGCTGACCAACTGGGTGCCGGTCATCTGGCCGATGCAGTCGTCGAGGTGCCCGTTGTCCCTCCGCCCCCGTTCCGGTGAGCAAGTCCCCTCTCTGACCGCGCAGATCGCGCGGGCGAGCAACCCGGGCGGCACCACGGCGATGTGGGTGAGAGACCGGCTGGATGGGCTGTGCCGCGACGAGGACTTCGCCGACTGGTACCCGCGTGACGGGCGACCGGGCCTGTCGCCCGCCCAGCTGGCCACCGTCTGCGTGCTGCAGTTCCTGCTCGGCCTGTCGGACCGGCAGGCCGCCGAGGCGGTCCGCTGCCGCATCGACTTCAAGTACGCCATGGCCATGGAGCTGGATGACCCCGGCTTCCACCACAGCGTGCTGACCGACTTCCGTAACCGCCTCACCGAGGCCGACCGGGCCGACCGCCTCCTCGACCTCGCCCTGGCCCGCCTCAAGGAAGCCGGCCTCGTGGGCGAACGCACCACGCAGCGCACCGACTCCACCCACGTCCTGGCCGCCGTCCGCGACCTGACCCGCCTGGAACTGATCACTGAAGCGGCACGTGCCGCGCTGGAAGAAGTCGCCGGCACCGCCGGGCACCTGCTGGACGGCCTGGTAGACGAGGAGTGGGGGCACCGCTACGGCCGGCCGGTCCGCCTGGGCAAGAACCCCACCAGGCCCAGGACCAGGATCCTCGCCACCGGCGACGACGCTGTCCGGCTCCTGGAACACCTCTACCAGCACGGGACAGGCCGGGCGTCCGGCCCCCGCGTCCAGGCCCTGCGCCAGATCACGGTGCAGAACTACTACCGCGACGCCGCGGGCCGCCTGCTCTGGCCCACCGACGAGGACGGCGGACCGGGGCTGCCGCCCTCGTCCCGGGCGATCGTCTCGCCCTACGACACCTCGGCCCGCTTCGCACGGCACGGACACATCATCAGCTGGAGGGGATTCTCCGCTCGTCTGACCGAGACCTGTGCCCCGGACGCCCCCAACGTGATCACGGACGTGGCGACCACCGCGGCCACCACTCACGACAGCCAGTTGTGCCTGACACCGACAAGCGGGTCGTGGGCCAACCCGATCGAGGCCCGGTTCGGGCCACTACGCACGTTCGTCATGGGCAGCTCCGATCACCCCAACCACACCGTGCTCGCCCGGAAGCTCCAGGAGTACCTGCGGTGGCGCAACGCCAACGCCCGCCCCCCGATATGCTGGAGGCCCAGCGCCGGGAACGCGCCCGCATTTGCAGCGAACGCCAGCAACGCTGGGGCCGCCCCCGGTCAGAGGCGGCGTAACCAGACCCACATCTTCTACTGGCCACCGCTCCCCTCACTCCTGCGTCGTGACGGTGTGAGACCGCTCGCCAAACGGAGGCGCAATGACCGAAGAGGCTCCAATCCGGGTAGGACTCCGCGTCGAGGATGTGACCGAGGCGGCCACGTTCTATCAGGGGCTCGGTTTCGAGCAGACCGGATCGATATCCAATCCCGACGGCCGGACGGTCATGGCGATCCTCAGACGCGGTGATCTCCAGCTGCTCGTCGACGCCCTGGTCGGCATGCCGTTTCCCGACAGCGACCGTGAACGCATGACGAGAACCAGCCCGCGGGGCCTCGGTGTGGTCGTCGGCATCGAGGTGACCGACGTCGACGCGACCACGCTCTACTGCCGCTCGGCCGGATGCCAGGTCACCACCGGCCCGGTCGACGCACCATGGGGCGAACGGTACGTCGAATGCCTCGATCCGTACGAGTACGCATGGAAGTTCTTCCAGCTACTCCCGGACCCGCCGCCAGACAGCTTAAGCACCACTCGCAACAACTGGTTCGCCTGAACCGCGCCTGAGCCACCCGCCACACAACAGGGCGTCCCCCGGCCAACGTTCGTGGCCAGCGCAGTAGATGCTCGCGACGGAGGGATTGTGTCCTTTACGTTTGCCGGTGGGATGATCAGGTCGGGCTGGATCTGCTTGACGGACTCGCCGCTCTCGCGGCGCCGGAGCACGGTGTGGAGCATGTCGTCGGTGATGACGGGGGCCAGCCGCCGTGCTTGCCCTTGCGGGCCGCGGTGTCGAGCCCCTCCAGCGTCGACTCGCGGATGTTCCCCGCTCGGTCTCCGCCATCGCGGCGAAGAATGCAAACAGCAGTTTGCCCGGGCCGGTGGGGTCGTAGATGCCGGGCAGGAGTCCGGCGAACATCTCCAGGACCAGGCCGTGGGCGGTGAGGTAGTCGGCGAGCGCGGTGAGTTCGGCGGCGTCGCGGCCGAGGCGCTCCATCTCGGCCCCGAAATCCCAGCCCGCACACCAGGGAACAAGTAACCCATCAGTAGCTTTCACGGCTCGCGACTCAGTGCACGTTCGCAGCCGTGGCGGCCTGTTCGTCGTGCTCGCGCAGCATCCGCATGACGGTGGCGGGTGACGATCTATAGAAGCTTCAGCGTCAGGCACTCAGGGGCCGCTGTACGCACAGTTCGGGGTGATCTCGACGTCGTACGTGCGGTGGTCGCCCGCGGGCTGGGACAGCGGGACGGGGTACAGGGGCCAGCCGTGCGCGGTCGACCGCGACAGCCCGCGTTCGGCCTCGCCGATGGTGCCGTAGTGGTCGACGAACCTCGCCCTCAACGGAATCTGGAAGTGATCACCGTTGAGAAAACCTCACTGGCCCTGGCGGCACGCCTTCACCGACCTGTTCGACGCCGCCCACGCCCCACCGGCCTGATCAACGACCTGAACGTGCAATCCGGTGGTCTCCGATGGCGCAAGCAAACGCCAAGCGAGTGAACTTCTGCGGCTGAGGAAGAAATTGACAAAAGCATCGAATGCGCCTTGACGATGATGTGCCCGTCGGGCTGACGCCTTCGAACGTGCAGGTAGAGCCCGTTATAACCAGCGACATGAAAGAGGTATCAATGCTCGCTCGCTTAGGTCGATCGATGCGCAGACGGCTCCTCGTCGTCGCTGTCGCCGCTCTGACGGCCACCGCTTGGTCTCCAGGCAGCTGGCAGACCGCCGTGGCGGGGGACGGTAGACCGGGGGGTACCGTCCTAGCCTGGGGGGTCAACGGTAACGGCCAGCTTGGCGACGGCACCACTGTGGACCGGTCTACGCCGGTGCCAGTGTGTGCGTCCGGCCAAGCGTCCCCCTGTAGCTCTTTCCTGCGCGGTGTACACGGCACCGCCGCAGGTACAACTCACAGTCTGGCCTTCGGCAAGGACGGCACGGTCCTTGCCTGGGGCGATAACCGCTTCGGCGAGCTTGGCAACGGCACCACCTCTGTCACCCCTCAGACCACGCCGGTGCCAGTGTGCGCGCCCGGCCAGACAGCACCGTGCAGCCGCTTCCTCACCGACGTGCGCGCCGTTGCCGGGGGCAGCGATTTCAGTCTCGCGTTGCGCAATGACGGAAGTGTCCTCGCCTGGGGATTCAACGGTGACGGCGAGCTTGGCGACGGAACCACCACCACCCCGCGGACCACGCCGGTGCAGGTATGTGCGCCCGGCCAGACAGCACCCTGTACCCGGTTCCTCACCGACGTGGTCGCCATTGCCGCGGGCTTCGACTTCAGTGTGGCGTTGCGCAAGGACGGCACGGTCTTCGCGTGGGGCGACAACTTCGTCGGGGAGCTCGGCAACGGCACCACCTCAGTGACCCCTCAGACCACGCCGGTGCAGGTGTGTGCGCCTGGCCAGACAGCACCGTGCAGCCGCTTCCTCACCGACGTGCGCGCCATCGCCACGGGCGACCAAGCCTCACACAGCCTGGCGTTGCGCAAGGACGGAACAGTCCTCGCCTGGGGGGCCAACGGAAACGGCCAGCTCGGCGATGGAACCACCGCCACCCCCCGCACTACGCCGGTGCGGGTGTGTGCGCCCGGCCAGACAGCACCCTGCACCCGCTTCCTCCATGGCGTGCGAGATATTGCTGCGAACGGTCTCTCCGGAGCCCACAGTCTGGCGTTGCACGAGGACGGAACAGTCCTCGCCTGGGGGGCGAACGGCCAAGGCGAGGTCGGGGACGGCACCACCACTACCCCCCGGACCACGCCGGTGCGGGTGTGTGCGCCCGGCCAGACAGCGCCCTGTACCCGCTTCCTCCACGACGTGCGCGCCATCACCGCAGGCGGTGACCATAGCCTCGTGATCGTCCAACCTCGGTGAGCTCGTCACCGAAGATGAGCCTCCAGGCAGCGACCGCCCCCAGCGGCCGTCGCCTGTTGCCGAACCGGACATGACGTAGTCATCCGGCTCTCGAATGAGCGCACAAACAGGCCAATCACCTTGAAGCGCCGAGGTCAGCATCGACGGGTTCCGGAGTCAGTCGGTGATCACTCGGCTCGTGACTGTCGAGCAGAGGTGACGGCGCTGTGCGTGGGTGCGGAGAAGAAATAGGAAAGCGGGAACCGACGGGGCGTTGGCAGGATGCCGGAGCTCAACACCCGATGGGAAAGGACCCGACAGCTATGGCTCGGGCCATCACGTTGATCCGCTCCGCCTCCCTGTCCGACGTTGCCGAGTATGCCTACGCGGCCACGGCGCCCGCCGAGTCACGCCTGATCTTCCTCGCCGGGGCGTGTCCACTGAACGATGACGGCTCCACGGCAGCGATCGGTGACTACACGGGTCAGGCCATGAAGGGCCTTCACCCCTGACCTTGGACACTCGAGATAGTGGATCTTGAGGATCTGAGAGATAGACGTGTCGTGGTCATGAAGCACTATCCGCCGGAGTTCAAGGCGGACGCGGCCGCGCTGTACGAGTCGCGGCCCGAGGCGACGATCAAGCAGATCGCCGCTGACCTGGGGGTGAACCCGGAGACGCTGCGCAACTGGATCCGGGCGGCCGGAGCCGGTCGTCCGCGCGGCCGTCGGGCGGCCAAGCCGCCGACGGTTCCGGTGGCGCCGTCGGCTCTGGAGGCCGAGGTCGCCGCCTTGAGGCGGGAGAACGCCGAGCTGAAGAAGGAACGGGAGATCCTGCGCAAGGCGGCCCGCTATTTCGCCTCGGAGACGGGTTGGTGAACCGCTGCCAGTTCGTTGAGGACCACGAGCACCGTTACGGCGTGAAGCGGTTGTGCCGCATCCTGGGCATCGCCCGCTCGAGCTTCTACCACTGGCGCCGGAGTGCACCGCTGCGGGCAGCCCGCCAGGCTGCCGACGCCCAGCTCGCCGCTCGGATACGCGTGATCCACCGGGCCTCGGACGGCACCTACGGCGTCCCCAGGATCACCGCTGAACTCCGCGAGGAAGGCGAGCGCGTGAACCACAAGCGGGTCGCCCGCATCATGCAGGCGACCGGGCTGACCGGCCTCCGCCTGCGCAGGAAGCATCGCACCACCATCCCGGACCCCGCCGCGGCGAAGGTGCCGGACCTGATCGGCCGTAACTTCACGCGGACGAGGTGAACCGAAAGTACGTCGGCGACATCACATACCTGCCGCTGGCCGGCGGGACGTTCCGCTATCTCGCGACCGTGATCGATCTCTGCTCACGGCGCCTGGCCGGGTGGGCGATCGCCGACCATATGCGCGCCGACCTCGTCGTCGACGCCCTGAAAGCAGCCGAGCGGACCCGCGGCAGCCTCGCCGGCGCCGTGATGCACACCGATCACGGGGCCCAGTACTGCAGCCGGGCCTTCGCCAACGCCTGCCGCCAGGCTGGCGTGACCCAGTCCATGAGCGCCATCGGCAGCTCGGCGGACAACGCCCTGGCGGAGTCGTTCAACGCGACCTGCAAACGCGAGACCCTCCAGGGCCGCAGGGCCTGGAACGACGAACGCGAAGCCCGCCTGGACCTCTTCCGCTGGCTCCACCGCTACAACACCGTCCGACGCCACGACCGCCTCGGACACCGCAGCCCCATCACCTACGAACAAACACTCCAAACAACATCAACTACGCTGGCCGAAGCCGCATAACCCGTGTTCAGGATCAGGGGTCAAGCCCCATCAGCTTTCACCCCAGCCCCCTGTACCCCGGATCAGCGCTCTGGCCCGGAGTACAGCCGTGTCTCCAGCAGCAGCACCGCCTGGTTCAGCACTCTGTGCGCATGACCGACGTCTTTGACCACGCCCCGCAGGTATGGAACGCCGCGCAGCTCCGTGAAGCGCTCAAGGACCTGCCCGACGACACCCCCATCCACATTGGAGTCGCCGAAGACCCCGGCGACTTCGACGGGTACCGCGAATCCGTCCTCGTCGATGCCCACCACGTGGAGAACTGGTGGCCGGCCACTGGCACCACGCCCGAACGGGCAGAGAAGGAGACGGCGCTCACTCTCTTTGCCGACTGGATGCCCGGACAGTACGACTTGCTCGACTGAAACTTCCGCGCAACGGCATTCCCGGAGCCGACAGCCGCGCCCGGCGACACACCGGCCCCGATCGAGCAGGCCCGCGCCGAGCGCCGCCGCCAGGCCGACGCCTCCCACGCCGCAGCCCTACGCCGCGCCCGAGCGGAACGTGCGGCGCGTGAGGCCGGAACGGCGGCCGCGGTCCCGCGGTCGGCGCCGCTGGGGAGGACCGCATCGGCCAGACTGCACACCATGAGTGAACTCCTCGACGGTAGTGGCGGGATCCCCGGCTTCCTGGGTGCCTGGTACGGCCCACCCGATCGTCCCGCCGATACCGAGATACCGGGCGCCGATCGGCTGCCGCCAGCGTTGCGCGAGTGGTATGCAATCACCTCGCAGTACGTCCAGCCGATTTTGTTCAACCACAAAGTCTTTCCGGCAGGCCAAGTATGCGAATACGACGGCGCGCTCGAATTCTGCATGGACGACTTCGAGTACCAGCAGTTCGGCGTCGCACTTGGTGACGCGGACCCGGTGGTACTCCAACGGGTAGTGAGCAGCGATGATCTGTGGAAGCCGTGGGATTTGACACTGTCACAGTTCCTGCACGCGCTGTTGGTACACGAGACGACTCAGGGCGCTCGCCACACGGCAGCGGCCGACCGACTCACATCCGATCAGGTCGAGTACCTGCTCGCGCCACTGCGCAAGATGTCCGGCCCGCAGCTGTTCACCACGCACTACGTGGGCGAGGGACTGCTCGCCACCGCCTGGCCGAGCACAGGCCCCGAGGGCTGCTGGACGGTCCAGCTCGCGGCCCGGACCGACGGGCTGCTCACGTATGCCGAATCCTTGCCCGGGGTCAAGTTCGGGCCGGGCGAATGGTGTCCCAACGATGGCATCACGGCGCCGGACTGACTCCCGGGCCGGTACGTGCTCAGCCCCCTCGCCCTGCACGGGCGGCCTGGACGCTCTCCTCCAGCGCCGCCAACAGATCCACCGGCGCCGCCGGCACTCCAGGCCTGGCCAGCTCGCCGCCGCTGAGTTTCGCCGTGACCAGCTGCTCCAGGGCGTGCCCGTACCTGTCCTGCAGCTCGCTCTCCTCGACTTCGTCGACCTGGTCGACTGACCGGGAGCGTGCCAGCGCGCTGCTGACACAGCTCGGCAACGACCTCGACTGATCCGACCGCAGCACCCTTGGCGTTCTTGATGCTTCGTTCCCACGAACGGTATGGCAACCGGGCTGGGTCAGGCCGAGGCCGGAGGAGACCGGTGCCGCCTCGGGGCTGGGGCGGCCTGTCCGGCGCCGGGGTGCGCAGGCACTCGCGGTGGGCTGCGACACAGGTCTCCACGGCCCGGCCGAGCCCCTGCCACAGGTGGAACCGGTCGGCGACCTCGAGGGCATCGGGGGCGCCGAGCCGAGCACCCTCGGCGTAGGCGCCCGCCCGGTCCCGGCAGATGATCTCCACGCCGGGGTGGGCGGTCAGCCATGCGGCCAGCGGTCCCGATTCGCGTGTCGGGAGCACATCGACCACACGATGGGTTTCTCCGTAGGTCAAGACGGTGGAGTAGGTCTGCCCCCGGCGGATCGCGAAGTCGTCCACACCCAGCACGCGCGGCGTGCTGAACACCGGATCCGGCAGTGCCATGACCCTGCGCAGCAAGGTCATCCGCCCCGCATTGATGCCAAGTTGGCCCGCCAGGCGGGCGCCGGCCCGTCCGGCAAGCGCGAACCCGACACGTTCCAGAGTGTGGTTGAGCCGCGTGGTGAAGCGTACGGAGTGGTCAGCCGGGCGAACGGCTCGGCGAAAGTACGGCGTGGGCAGTCGCCTGCACAGCAGATGAAAGGCCGGACCTTCCGCCAGATCACGACGCTCTGCCCGCCGAGCGGAAGATCCTTCAGCTTGCGCTGGTAGGCGTCGTGCACCCGGCCCGAGAAACGACCACAGCCAGGACAGGCTGCCCTGGCTGCCCTGCCTCGCGCCACCACATCAACCGTGCCGAAGACGGCGGTCACCGTCTCGACGTCCACGTCGTCGATCCCGCCGAACACGAGAGAGTCCCAAAATGATGCGTCGGTCTGCATGACCAGTACCGTCACAGGCCACAGCGGGCCACAGCAGAGACCGTCATAGAACTGACGAAGCGTCACTCCTGCCTGCCAGGCGGCAGGGCGTACGCGGTCTCACGCGAACCCGACCCTCGCAATCGAACACCGGGGTGACGCTCCGCTACCGCTCCCCAAGATCTGGGCCAGAACCCGCGAGTGGTCGATAAGGCCACGCCCGCGCCACCCACCTCCTGCGCGCCCTGCTCGTCCTGACGAACCTCGAAGTCAACCGCTGACAGCCGGTCTACTTCGCAGGCCGCCGCCCTCGACTTGATAGGCAAGCGAGTACTTGCCTATTCTGTGGTCGTGGCCGACGACCTTTTCAAAGCCCTGGCCGACCCCACCCGCCGCACCATCCTCGACGAGCTCACGGAAAAGTCCGGACAGACACTGTTCGAGATCTGCTCGCGACTGAGCATGAAGCGCCAGCTCGGCATCTCGCGTCAGGCGGTCTCCCAGCACCTCGCCCTGCTGGAGGCCGCCGGGCTCGTCGAGACCAGACGGGAGGGCCGCTACAAGTTCCACGACCTGAACACAGCCCCGCTGCGGCAGATAGCCGAGCGATGGCCCATGCCCGACCCGTCTGGACCAGAGAAGAGCACTCCATGAAGATCCATCTGACCAGCGTCTTCGTCGACGACCAGGCCAAAGCCGAGCACTTCTACACCGAGATCCTCGGCTTCGTGAAGAAGCACGACGTCCCGCTGGGCGGCGAGGCCCGGTGGCTGACCGTCGTCGCGCCCGACGAGCCCGCCGGCACCGAGCTCCTCCTGGAGCCCGCCAGCCACCCGGCCGTCAAGCCCTACCGCGACGCGCTCGTCAAGGACGGCATCCCGCTCGCCCAGTTCGCGGTCAACGACGTAGAGGCAGAGTACGAGCGCCTGCGCGGCCTCGGCGTCCGCTTCACTCAGGAGCCCCTGGAGGCAGGCCCCGTCACCACCGCCGTCTTCGACGACACCTGCGGGAACCTGATCCAGATCGCCACACCACCGCAGTAAGGGCTTGCAAACCAATAACACGCCGATTCCGGCTCTGTGCATGCGACATGTGCTACGAGCGGCTGGCCTGCGGTGACGTCTCACACAAGCGGCTCCAAGGCCGACGCTACTGGAACGTAGACCCGCGTGTTGTTCGGAGGCAAGCCCTAATACTCCAGTGTGAGTTTGCGATCTGTGTGCTTCGACCGTGCCTGAGTGCGGGCCGCGACCGGCGGGTTACGTCCGGCGTCGGCGGCGCCAGTAATGCACGGTGACTGCCAGTAGCAGCGGTCCCCAGAGGATGATGGGCGCGTAGCAGAGGTTCAGGACCACGACGGAGATGCCGTGGGGAGCGTCGGGGTCCGGATTGACGAACATGTTGTGGATCAGGCCCACGGAGTACACCATGACCAGGCTGGCTCCGACCAGGGCGGGGATCACTGCGGCCGGGACCGGTACCGGGCGGCCGCGCAGGCCCGGCACCCAGCGCGGCCAGACCTCGCCCCAGGACTGCACCAGGCCGAGCGTCAAGAAGGCGAAGACCTCCGAGAACACCGTCAGGCCCGCGATGTACAGCGACCCCCAGCCGGGCACATGGAGCGTCCTCTTGGCCTCCGGCCCGAAGCCCATCATCCAGCCCCAGGCCATCGGGAGCCGCCAGAGGCTGGACGGCAGCGGCGTCAGGACCGCCAGGCGCGCTGCGTTGCGTGCCCAGCGCGGGACATCGGGCAGGGTCTGCACGGCGGAGAATATTGGCATGGCGACGATCATGGCCGCAGTGCCGACCTCGCCGCGTCGGCCTCCGGTCGCAAATGGATCATGCCCCAGCAGGAGCTGTCCGTCCGCCTCGCGTAGCACGCGCCCGTCCGGCGACCCCGGACCCGATCACCTAGGGTCTGTTTCTCGGATCTCCTGACAGGGGTGGGGTGTTGAGGTCAGGGTGGTGGGATGGGACGTGGGGATCTGACGAATGCGGAGTGGGATCGGCTGGAGCCGTTCTTACCTCGTGGTGGCGCACGTGGGGGTCGGTGGAGTGACCACCGTCGGGTGATCAACGGAGTGCTGTACCGGGTGCGGACGGGTGTCCAGTGGCGGGACCTGCCGGAGCGGTTCGGGCCGTGGGAGACGGTCTACAAACGGCATCGTCGCTGGTCGGCTGATGGAACCTGGAAGATGCTGCTGTCTCGCATCCAGGCCGCCGAGGATGCCGCGGGGCGGATCGACTGGGATGTGTCCGTGGACTCGACCGCCGTGCGAGCCCATCAGCACGCTGCCGGCGCGCGGAAGGCGCCGACGGCCGAGGGTCCTCAAAAGGGGAACGTTCGGGGGACGAACCGGGTCGGTCCGGTGCTGCGGAAACTGGCCGTCCGGTTGGAGGAGGTGGTCAGATCGGCGAATGCCTGGGACGCTCCCGAGGCGGCTTCACCACCAAGATCCACCTCGCCGCCGAGGGACGATGCCGCCCTCCGGCCGCTGCCCGGGCCCCTGCCGGGGCCCACATCGGCGTCAGCTCCTGAGTTATGTAGCTATCTTTGCCTGCTATTGACTCTGCACTCAAAGGGAACAGATTCTCAGGTCAGGAACACCCCACCTATCGAAGCTGGGGCGAGCAACAGCACACGCCGCGTGCGCTCGTTCATACGGCGGGCTAATGGTGGTCGGCCAGGCATTACGGTTCGACATCGTCCTGGACAAGTCGGGCCCAGCGCTGGCGCTGGTGAGCGGTTGAGGCGTATTCAAAGCGTGTCACGGTCCACTCCTGGGTGAGCCTAGGTGTGTGAACCCATGTCGTTACGGTCTGAAATCCTCGGGCCGACGAACTGAGCAGTTCGGTGACGTGATCGAACGCCGTGGCATCGAGGCGACCCCCGACGGCATCCAGGAGGAGGAGGGTCGGCTGAGCGCGGGCGTAGGTCTCAGCGAGTGCGACGAGGACCTCGAGACCGACGATGCCGCTCAGCAAGCGATGAGCATCGCGATCGCGGACGAGGTCATGGCCCAGGACGTACTCGGCCCGGATCTGTCCGTCCTCAATCCGCACTGCCTTGACTGCTCCGCGGACGATCTCCGGCAGATCCAAGATCACTTTCTGGACGACCCGGTGATCGAGTCCGATCAACTTCCCGAGTTCCCTCACATCGCGGGGAACCTCCCCCCATGTGTGACGCGGGAGTTGGACTATCCGGTACGGCTGAGAGACGAACGGCGCTGCGATCCCGTCAGAGGAGAAGTACAGCTGTTCCTCTTCGGCCTTGAACTCGGCTCGGCGCGGCTGAGGGTCGTACCAGTTGACCACCGCGTGGACCGCTGAGTTCGGACGGTTGACGCGCTCCATGATCGTCGAGGGAGAGGACAGAGCGGAGAGGAGTGAGATGAAGTGGCTCTTGCCGATGGCGTTCGGGCCGATGAACATGTTGCACCGCGAGAATTGGACGGTGGTCGGCTCTGCGAGCCACACATCGTCGAGGATCTCGATGGAGTGGATCCAGCCGAAGGGACGAGAGACTCCGCCGGGGATGCGTCCGAGCTTCTTGATGTCGACGTGGACCAGGTCGCCGACCCGGTCGTGCTCGTAGCGGATGACCTCGCGCAGCTGCTCGCCGGTCGGTGGATCCAGGTTCCGGAGCCGGTTGAGTCCTCGCCTCACCAGGCTGCGGTGCACGGTCGCAGGCGCGAGTGTCACGCTGTGCAGCCGCTGTAGATCGGCGGCGAGCCGGGCGCTGGTCCGGCCCGGCCCATTCGAACCGCTCGTGGGTCCCGGTCTGGCACAGTGCGTGTTGTCAGGGTTCGCCACGGCCGAGTACCGGCATGAGGTGACCTTGCGGATCCACGGGACGGTCGAGCAGTTCCGCGCCCACCTTCCCGCCAGTGTCGCGAGCCTGAAGGAGGACGAGTCCGCGGCAGGCGAGGACCGCGCGGCCGAGCGCTGGCTGCGCGTCGAGCTGCGGGCGGAGCGGCTCGACTGGTTGCCTCCGGTACTCGCCTCCCTCGGCCGGCCGTTCGTCATCGAGCGCCCCGATGAACTCCGCGACCTCGTCATCCTGCTCGCCGATCGCCTCACGTCCTACGCCGCCGAGCCTGGCCGCGAGGAGCCAATGTCATGAGATGACACAACAGCCGAACCGCGACCGAGGTGAGTCCACTGACGGTGCCCGCCCACCGGGGCGCCGGCCTGGCCATCGCGTCCGGGGTCGTCGGCCCACAGTCCGCTACCGTGGTTGAGCGTGCTCGCGCCGCGCCGCGGTGTCGCTGCCGTTCCACTGGTAGCGATCTGTGCCGGGCAGGCCCAGGCACCTTTCGCGCCAACCGAACCAGTCGGCCCCCGGCAGGATCAATCTGGAGGCCAACCGGAATACGCCGGAAAGGTGCCGTAGGCCGCTGTGATCAA
>NZ_JBIVON010000031.1:0-45427 GCF_044754145.1 Streptomyces sp. NPDC093149 | reverse complement strand
CCCTCGTGCCGGCCGCACTCGGGTGATGCGACAACGCGGCGAGGTGCCGTACCGGGCGCCGCGAGCCGGTGAACCTTTCCGGCCACAGCACTAGCCAGAACTTCGGATCCTTGCGGGACAGACAGCAGGACAGACAGGAGACAGGACACCTCATGGCCATCCGCGTGATGCTCGTCGACGACCAGGTGCTGCTGCGCACCGGCTTCCGGATGGTGCTGGCCGCCCAGCCGGACATGGAGGTCGTGGCCGAGGCCGGCGACGGCGCGGAGGCGATCGAGATCCTGCGCTCCACCGCCGTCGACGTGGTGCTGATGGACGTCCGGATGCCCAGGCTCGACGGGGTCGAGGCCACCCGGCGCATCTGCGCGCAGCCCGGTGCGCCGAAGGTGCTCATCCTGACCACGTTCGACCTCGACGAGTACGCCTTCTCCGGGCTGAAGGCCGGGGCCAGCGGCTTCATGCTCAAGGACGTGCCGCCGGCCGAACTGCTCGCCGCGATTCGCTCCGTGCACAGCGGTGACGCCGTGGTCGCCCCGTCCACCACCCGCCGACTGCTCGACCGCTTCTCGCCGATGCTGCCGAGCGGCAACAGCGAACCGCAGCACAAGGGCATCGCCAAGCTCACCGAACGCGAACGCGAGGTGATGCTGCTGGTCGCGCAGGGGCTGTCGAACGGCGAGATCGCGGCCCGCCTGGTGCTCTCCGAGGCGACCGTGAAGACGCATGTGGGCCGCATCCTCACCAAACTGAACCTGCGTGACCGGGTGCAGGTCGTCGTCCTCGCGTACGAGACGGGGCTGGTCAGGGCAGGCGGGGGCGGGGCGGGCTGACCCGGACCCCGGTTCAGCGCAGGATGCCCTCCAGGAAGTCGCTGCCGAGCCGGGCCACCACGGTCAGGTCCAGCTGGTGCTGGACGTAGCGGCCGCGCCGCCTGGTGGTGACCAGGCCCGCCCTCTTCAGCGCCGCGAGGTGCCGGGAGACCTCGGGCGCCGTGATGCCGTACGTGTCGGCGAGTTCGCCGGTCGTGTACGCGGACCGGGCGAGATGACGGCACAGGCGCATCCGCATCGGGTGGGCCAGCGCCTCCATGCGCAGCTGGAGCAGTTCCACGGAGGAGGAGGACAGCTCGGGGCGGTGCACCGGGTAGTGGATCACGGGGCGCCAGCCCGGCGCGTGCAGCAGGTTCAGGTGCGGCCAGCCGAAGGCGGACGGGACGAGGGTGAGTCCGGGGCGGCCGACAGCCGGGTCCGCGGCATCGGCCCGGCCCTCGGTGAGCTTGTCGGCGCTGATCCGGGTCCCCGCCTCGTCGAGCGAGAGTGCCGTGGACACCGCGCCTATCGCCTCGCGGAGCCCCTTGCGGCGCAGCAGATCCGTCTTGTGCCGGGCGTCGGCGACCAGCTGGACCTGCACCCTTCGCCAGGTGTCGGAGAAGAACGCCTGGTCGCAGTCCTCGAACAGGCGGCGGATCCAGCGGCGCAGGGGGGCGGGGTCGGCCAGCATCTGCTGGGTGAACTCCACCTGCTGGGGGCCGCGCGCCGCCGCCATGTCCAGGGCGCGGGCGCGCATCGTCGCGTCGCAGAGCGGGGAGGGCGCGCCGAGCCCGTACAGGCTGGAGCAGGTGAACTCCAGGGCGGCGGCGACGAACCGCTCGTCGTCCAGCCGGTCGAGGATGTCCAGGTCCTCGGCGAGGTTCGCGCCCGTCCTGCCGTTGCCGCCACGGACTCCGGCGAACGGCAGGAAGATGTCCGAGAACGTGTTGCGCCAGAGGAACTCGGCCTCGTGCAGCCGGTCGGCGAGGTCGGGTTCCAGCGCGCTGGCGGTCGCCGTCGCCCAGCCGTGCAGCCCCGGGTGGTGTCCGGGTTCGGAGAGGGCATGCAGGGCGAGCCCCAGCTCGGCGAGGGGGGAGGTCTCGAAGACGATGCTCTCGGGCGCCAGCCCGGCGATGTCGATGTGCACGCTCACCCCTCCATGGTGCGGGGTGAGCGCAGAAGGTCACGTGCCATTTGACGGTGGTCGTCAATCGGTGGGCCGGACCGGCCGGGCGCGGCCCACGCTGAGAGCATGGACGCCATTCAGCAGCACATGTTCGACAGCTACCGGGCGGCTCAGCGAGGTGAGCTGCCGCCGCCACTGCCGGGACGGCATGAGTGGGGGGTGGTGCGCGAGGCACGCGACCGACGCCGCTTCGATCTGGTGATCGCGGGCCGCCCGGCGCGCCGCCGGTGGCGGACGGCGCTACGGGCGCTGTTCACCTGACTCCACTGCGCCGGTGTCATCGCGCCGACGCCGCCGGCCGGTGCGACGTCCGAGGACCGAACCGTCCGGGCGGCGCCCCTGGGGCAGACGTGTCCGGCCACCCGATCGGCCCGGCCGCCTCCCGTCAGGCCAGCCGCTTCACGAACTCCGCCACTGCCCCGCGTACGTCCTGCGCCGTCCACTCCAGGCCTTCGCGTCCCACCGTGACCTCGGTGAACGACACCCCGGGCGGCCCGGCAGCCGCCGGGTACCAGTTGCGGAAGAGCGCCACGCCCGTCTCCTCGGCCTGCCGCACCGCCGCCTCCGTCAGGACGTCCGCCTCGTACGGCAGCCACACCTGGAACTGATGCGTGTGCGGTGGTTCCGGATGCACCCGGAACCACCCGGCGCCGGCCGCCGACAGGCCCTCGGCCAGCGCCGCGGCCACCACCTTGGCCTGGGCCACGTACGACGGCAGGCTCGGCAGCTCCCGATCCAGACCGATCAAAGCGGCGAGCGCCGCCGGGAACTGCTGGAAGAGCTGCCCCCCGTACCGGTGCCGCCAGGTACGGGCCTCCTCGATCAGCGATTCGGGCCCGGCCAGCGCGGCCCCGGAGATTCCGCCGAGGGTTTTGTAGAACGAGACGTACACGCTGTCGGCCAGCGCCGCGATCTCCGGCAGCTCCCGCCCGAAGTGGGAGGCGCATTCCCACAGCCGCGCGCCGTCGAAGTGCACCACCGCATCGCGTTCCCGGGCGGCCGCCACCACGGCCTCCAGCTCCTCCCACGTCGGCAGGACGAAACCGGCGTCGCGCAACGGCAGCTCCAGCATCAGCGTGCCGAACGGTTCGGCGAAGTCCTGGATCTCCCGCGCCGTGGGCAGCCGGGGCTCGGACGTCGGATGGACGGTACGCAGCCCGCTCACCGCCCCCAGCGCGCCGCGCTCGTGCACCTCGGGGTGGGCCAGGGGGTGCAGCGCCACCGTGGGATCACCGGTCCGCCCGGCCCAGCACCGCAGCGCGACCTGCTGCGCCATCGTCCCGGTCGGGAAGAACGCGGCGGCCTCCGTGCCCAGCAGGCCGGCGATCCGCCCCTCCAGCTCGGCGACGACGCCGTCGCCGTAGATGTCCGCGGGGCGGTCCGGATCGGTGACCGACCCGGCTCCCGCCGCCAGCGCGGCCAGCCGCTCACCGAGCGGAAGGTGCATGGGCGGCCTGACCAGGACCCGCTCGGCCGCGCGCCAGGCGCTCAGCCTGCGCAGCCGCTGTGCCTCCTCCCGCGACGGCTCCGGCTCGCGCGCCGGAGCGTCCTCGGCCTGCCCGACCTGTGCCGTGCCGTCCCGTGCCCCGCCCCGCGCCTGTCGTACCTGCTGATCCGTGTCCGGCGTGTCTGTCATGGGACGATCATCACGCAGAGTGCGGCTCGCACCTGAACGAATTCCGGGCCCACCAGACCCCGGGCCGTGCCGCGCCGGACTTTTCCCACAGGCTGTGGACAGCCGGGAACCCGGACGAAACGCTGGCGTAGCATGCAGAGGAATCGTCCGGTACCCCCCGCGGACTGGAACGGAAGGCCACCGCCGCGTGAATGCAACAGCCCCCAAGGAGCCCCTCGACGCGAGGGACCGCCCCGCCCGCCTCACGGTCGGCGTCGTCGGCGCGGGCCGCGTCGGCCCCGCCCTCGCCGCGTCCCTGCAGCTCGCCGGGCACCGACCGGTCGCCGTGTCGGGTGTCTCCGACGCGTCCGTGCGCAGGGCGGCCGCCCTGCTCCCCGACGTACCGCTGGTGCCGCCCGCCGAGGTCCTCGCGCGTGCCGAGCTGGTGCTGCTGACCGTCCCCGACGACGCCCTGCCCGGCCTGGTCGAGGGCCTCGCCGAGACCGGCGCGGTACGGCCCGGACAGCTGATCGTCCACACGTCCGGGCGGTACGGGACGAAGGTGCTGGACCCGGCGCTGCGGGCGGGCGCCCTGCCGCTCGCCCTGCACCCGGCGATGACGTTCACCGGCACCTCCGTCGACGTCCAGCGGCTGGCCGGCTGCTCCTTCGGCGTGACCGCCCCCGAGGAGCTGCGGCTCGCCGCCGAGGCGCTGGTCATCGAGATGGGCGGCGAGCCCGAATGGATCGCGGAGGAGTCCCGCCCGCTCTACCACGCGGCGCTCGCCCTCGGCGCGAACCACCTGGTCACCCTGGTCGCCCAGTCGATGGAGCTGTTGCGTACGGCCGGGGTCGCCGCCCCCGACCGGATGCTCGGTCCCCTCCTCGGCGCCGCGCTCGACAACGCCCTGCGCTCCGGCGACGCGGCCCTGACCGGCCCCGTGGCCCGCGGCGACGCCGGTACCGTCGCGGCGCACATCGGCGAGCTGCGCGAGCACGCTCCGCAGGCCGTGGCCGGCTACGTCGCGATGGCCCGTGCCACCGCCGACCGCGCACTCGCCCACGGCATGCTCAAGCCGGAGCTGGCCGAGGACCTGCTCGGCGTCCTCGCCGACGGCACCGGAACCACGGGCGGCACCGGATCACAGGAGCCCCGATGACCCACACGACCGGCAGGCCCGGCGCGCCGCACACGCCCGGCGCCCCGACCCGTGCACCCGGCACCGCCCCGGCGGCCCCCCTGCTCCGTACGGCCGCCGAACTCGCCGCGTTCGCGCCCCGCAAGGGGCCGCGGGCCGTCGTCATGACCATGGGCGCCCTGCACGAGGGCCACGCCACCCTGATCCGTACCGCACGCGCGGCCGCGGGTCCGGACGGGCAGGTCGTCGTCACCGTCTTCGTCAATCCGCTCCAGTTCGGCGAGGCCGCCGACCTGGAGCGCTACCCCCGTACCCTCGAAGCCGATCTCGCCGTGGCGGGCGCCGCCGGGGCGGACGCGGTCTTCGCACCGTCCGTCGAGGAGGTCTACCCCGGCGGCGAGCCGCAGGTCCGGATCTCGGCGGGGCCCATGGGCGAGCGCCTGGAAGGGGCGTTCCGCCCCGGGCACTTCGACGGCATGCTCACCGTCGTCGCCAAGCTCCTGCACCTCACCCGGCCCGATGCCGCGTTCTACGGGCAGAAGGACGCCCAGCAGCTCGCGCTGATCCGCCGGATGGTGCGCGATCTGAACTTCCCGGTCGAGATCGTCGGCGTGGAGACGGTCCGCGAACCGGACGGCCTCGCGCTCTCCAGCCGCAACCGCTTCCTGGACGCGGAGGAACGGCACACCGCCCTCGCCCTGTCCCGGGCCCTGTTCGCAGCGCGGGACAGGCTCGCCGCCCAGCAGGCGCTGCACGCCCGCGCGCAGACCACCGCGGCGACCACCGGCCGGGCCGCCGCCCTCACCGCGCTCGGCGAGACCCGGGCGGCGGCCGACACCCAGGCGGTGGCCCTGGCCCGCCCCGTGGACGGACCCGCGGCGGTACGCGCCGCGGCGCAGTTGATCCTGGAGGACGCGGCCGCCGAACAGCCGCCGCTCGCCCTCGACTACCTCGCGCTCGTGGACCCCGCCGACTTCACCGAGATCCCCGACGACCGCACCACCGGTGACGCGATCCTCGCCATCGCCGCGAAGGTCGGCAAGACCCGCCTCATAGACAACATCCCGCTGACCTTCGGAGCCACCACGTGACCGGAATACGGCTGACCGCCCCCGCCCCCGGCTGGTCCATCGACGCCGATGTCGTGGTCGTCGGCTCCGGCGTGGCCGGTCTGACCACCGCGCTTCGCTGTGCGGCCGCGGGCCTCGCCACCGTCGTCGTGACCAAGGCCCGCCTCGACGACGGCTCCACCCGCTGGGCGCAGGGCGGTATCGCGGCGGCCCTCGGCGAGGGCGACACCCCCCAGCAGCACCTGGACGACACCCTGGTCGCGGGCGCGGGCCTGTGCGACGAGTCGGCGGTACGGACCCTGGTCACCGAGGGCCCCGACGCTGTGCGCAGGCTGATCGGGACCGGCGCCCATTTCGACACCACGGACAGCGGCGACATCGCCCTGACCCGCGAGGGCGGCCACCACCGCCGCCGCATAGCCCACGCGGGCGGCGACGCCACGGGCGCCGAGATCTCCCGCACCCTGGTCGAAGCGGTCCGCGAAGCCGCCCTGCACACCGTCGAGAACGCGCTGGTCCTGGATCTGCTCACGGACGCCGAAGGCCGGACCGCGGGCGTCACCCTGCATGTCATGGGCGAGGGCCAGCACGACGGCGTCGGCGCGGTCCGCGCCCCCGCGGTGGTCCTCGCCACCGGAGGCATGGGCCAGGTCTTCTCCGCCACCACCAACCCGGCGGTCTCCACCGGCGACGGCGTGGCCCTGGCGCTGCGGGCCGGCGCGGAGGTCTCCGACCTCGAATTCGTCCAGTTCCACCCGACTGTCCTCTTCCTCGGCGCCGACTCCGAGGGCCAGCAGCCCCTGGTGTCGGAGGCGGTACGGGGCGAGGGCGCCCATCTGGTCGACGCGTCCGGCACGCGCTTCATGGCCGACCAGCACGAACTGGCGGAACTGGCCCCGCGCGACATCGTCGCCAAGGCCATCACCCGTCGGATGCAGCTGCACGGCACCGAGCACATGTATCTCGACGCCCGGCACTTCGGCGCCGAGATGTGGGAGCGGCGCTTCCCCACGATCCTGGCGGCCTGCCGTGCCCACGGCATCGACCCGGTCACCGAACCCATTCCGGTCGCGCCCGCCGCGCACTACGCCTCCGGCGGCATCCGCACCGACCTGCGGGGACGTACGACGGTGCCCGGCCTGTACGCCTGCGGCGAGGTCGCCTGCACCGGCGTGCACGGCGCGAACCGGCTGGCGTCCAACTCCCTCCTGGAGGGGCTCGTCTTCGCCGAGCGCATCGCGGCCGACATCGTCGAGGAGCGCCCCCGCGCGGGCGCCCCGACGACCGACGCGCTGTCCGACCCCTCGCCGCTGCTGGTCCCCGAGGCACGCACCACGATCCAGCGGATCATGACCCGGGGCGCCGGGGTCCTCCGCTCCGCCGAGAGCCTGGCCGCCGCCGCCGAGGAGCTGGAGGCTCTGCACGACGGTGCCGCCCGTGCCGCCGAGGCGACCGAGCCCAAGGTCGCGGTACCCGGGGTCGAGGCGTGGGAGGCCACCAACCTGCTGCTCGTCTCGCGCGTCCTGGTCGCCGCCGCCCGTCGGCGCGAGGAGACCCGTGGCTGCCACTGGCGCGAGGACCGGCCCGAGCGCGACGACGAGAACTGGCGCCGTCACCTCGTCGTCCGGCTCACCCCGGAGCGTCAACCGGTCCTCCGTCGGACGGAGACCGAGGCATTCGGGCCCGTACGCCCCACACAGGCACCAGACTGCGCAGCAGCACCCCCGACCCACCCCGCCGACGTCACCGAGGAGCCGTAACCGTGAGCACGCCCGAAGAGAATCCGCGCCCGACACCCGTGGACGTACCGCTGATCCAGATCGGCGCGCCCGCACCGTCCGCGGGCGGCTGCGGGGACGGCTGCGGCTGCGGCGGGGACGAGCCCTACGAGCTCGACCCGCTGGAGTGCGGCCTCGACCCCGACCTCGCCCAGCTCCTCGCCGATGCCGGCCTGGACCCGGTCCAGGTCGAGGACGTCGCGCATGTGGCCATCGAGGAGGACCTCGACGGCGGTGTCGACGTCACCACCGTCGCGACCGTCGCCGAGGACGCGGTGGCCACCGGCGACTTCACCGCCCGGGAGGCCGGCGTGGTGGCGGGTCTGCGCATCGCCGAGGCCGTGCTTTCCATCGTCTGCACGGACGAGTTCGCGGTCGAGCGCCACGTCGAGGACGGCGACCGCGTCGTCCCCGGCCAGAAGCTGCTGACCGTCACCACCCGCACCCGCGACCTGCTCACCGGCGAGCGCAGCGCGCTCAACCTGCTCTGCAGGCTCTCCGGCATCGCGACCGCCACCCGCGCCTGGGCCGATGTGCTCGAAGGCACGAAGGCCGAGGTCCGCGACACCCGCAAGACCACGCCGGGTCTGCGCGCACTGGAGAAGTACGCGGTGCGCTGCGGCGGCGGCGTCAACCACCGCATGTCGCTGTCGGACGCGGCGCTGGTCAAGGACAACCACGTGGTCGCGGCGGGCGGTGTGGCCGAGGCCTTCAAGCGGGTACGGGACGAGTTCCCGGACGTACCGATCGAGGTCGAGGTCGACACCCTGCAGCAGGTCCGCGAGGTCATCGACGCGGGCGCCGATCTGATCCTGCTGGACAACTTCACCCCGCTGCAGACGGCCGAGGCGGTCGCCCTGGTCGGTGGCCGCGCGGTCCTGGAGTCCTCCGGCCGGCTCTCCCTCGACACCGCGCGCGCCTACGCGGAGGCGGGCGTCGACTACCTGGCCGTCGGCGCGCTCACCCACTCCTCGCCGATCCTCGACATCGGCCTGGACTTCCGCGACACCGACGAGGCCGGCGTCTGATGCTGCTCACCATCGACGTCGGCAACACCCACACCGTGCTCGGCCTGTTCGACGGCGAGGAGATCGTCGAGCACTGGCGGATCTCCACCGACGCCCGCCGCACCGCGGACGAACTCGCGGTGCTGCTCCAGGGGCTGATGGGCATGCACCCGCTGCTCGGCGAGGAGCTCGGCGACGGCATCGAGGGCATCGCGATCTGCTCCACGGTCCCGGCCGTCCTGCACGAGCTGCGCGAGGTGACCCGCCGCTACTACGGCGACGTCCCCGCGGTCCTCGTCGAGCCGGGCATCAAGACCGGGGTACCGATCCTGATGGACAACCCGAAGGAGGTCGGCGCGGACCGCATCATCAACGCGGTCGCCGCCGTCGACCTGTACGGCGGTCCGGCGATCGTCGTCGACTTCGGTACGGCCACGACCTTCGACGCGGTCTCCGCCCGGGGCGAGTACACCGGTGGCGTGATCGCCCCCGGCATCGAGATCTCGGTCGAGGCGCTGGGCGTCAAGGGCGCCCAGCTCCGCAAGATCGAACTGGCCCGGCCGCGCAGCGTGATCGGCAAGAACACGGTCGAGGCGATGCAGTCGGGCATCATCTACGGCTTCGCCGGCCAGGTAGACGGTGTCGTCGCGCGGATGAAGAAGGAGCTGGCGGCCGACCCCGACGACGTCACCGTCATCGCGACGGGCGGCCTTGCGCCAATGGTGTTGGGTGAGTCCTCCGTCATCGACGAGCACGAGCCCTGGCTCACTCTCATCGGGCTGCGCCTGGTGTACGAGCGGAACGTGTCCCGGATGTAGCGGATGCGGGGCGTACCTGCGGGAACGGTCGGGCGGGGCGGGGCCGACGCCGCGCCGCCGACGGCCAGCTAAGAGGATTTTGTCCCTTTAGCACGTATTGTCGCGTCATGCCCACGCCTTACGGATCACGCGGCGGTATGGCGTTCAGCGCGGACGAGCTGCGGGTGCTCCGACGTGCCCTCGCCATCGCCCTTCACCCCAAGCCCCTGCCCGACGAGGACGTCCAGGACTGCCTGCGGCTGGCGGGCGCCGTGGACGAGGCGGTCGGCGAGGCGGGACGACTGCGCACGTTCCTCCTCGCCGACCTCGTCCGCTACCGCAACGCCCTCCCCGGCTCCGTCAGCGGCTACCTGGAGCTGCTCCAGGACGCCCTGGCGGGCGGATACGACCCTCGTCCCGACGACCTGGCCGCGCTGCGGGCCCTGCGCCACAGACCGGTGGCCGCGGCGCTCCTGGAGCGCTGTCAGATGCTCGCGGAGCGCTCGGTACGGGCCCGCCTGGCCGGACGTGCCGCACCGGCGGCGGCCCCGGCGCCCCGCAGCCGTCTGCTGGCCCTGCCCGGCGGCCGGGCGGCCGACACCGAACCCGAACGGCCCAAGACCCCGGCGGCCCCGCCCCGGCGGCCGGCCCCGCCGTCCGAGCGCCCGGCGCCCAAGCCTTCCGAGGTCTTCCCGCCCCGCAAGCCCGCCCCGCCGCGGCAGGAGTGGGCCGCGGGCTGAGCGCTGCCCCGTGATCCCCGGCGGGCGCGCGACGACAGCTACGGCACCTCGCCGCGTTGCCGGGACGTCCACACGCATCCAGTGTGCGGACGTCCCTCCGCCGTGCGATGCGCCGCATCCGACGCCGCGCGCCGCTCCACCGCGGATCACGGGACAGCCCTCAGGGGTTGCGCACCAGACCGTCAGGGCCTCGACGCGGAGGGGGTGCGCGGAAGTCCGTACCGGCCTCGCTACTCTGGACGCCATGGACTACGTATCCGCGCTCGTGCCCCCCGTGGTGATGGCCGCCTTCTTCATCGGCCTCGTCGTGACGATCGTCAAGAGCCAGGGCGGTCCCAACAAGGCCAAGGAGGACGCGGCCGTGGATCTGGCGATCGGCCGCGCCGAGTCCGTCCAGCAGGCCCCGCGCACCGACGGCGTCTGACTCCCCGCACCTCGCAGTAACCGAAGGGCGCACGACTCCTCAGGAGTCGTGCGTCTTTTTGCTGCGCGAATAACCAGGCATTCCAGGCATCTGGCACTAAAGTGACATTGTGCCCCGCCAATTGGGAGAACTGGAAGACGCCGTGATGACACGGGTCTGGCAATGGAACCGCCCGGTCACTGTGCGGGAAGTCCTTGAGGACCTTCAGCAGGAACGCTCCATCGCCTACACCACCGTCATGACGGTAATGGACAATCTCCATCAGAAGGGCTGGGTGCGCAGGGAAGTCGACGGCCGCGCATATCGATATACGGCGGTCTCCACCCGCGCCGCCTACTCGGCCGCACTGATGAACGAAGCCTGGTCGCGGAGCGACAACCCGGCCGCCGCTCTTGTCGCGTTCTTCGGCATGATGTCCGCCGAGCAGCGCGAGGCCCTCGCGGACGCCATGCGGATCGTCCGCCCCGGACTGCCCGGGGCTTCCGGACACCCGGCCGAAGAAGCGGTCGACGGTGCGGTGGGCGAACCGGGTGATGAACCCGGGGATGAACCGGCTGATGAAGCCGCCGGAGAAGCGACCGAAGATCCGGCCGATGACACGGGCCCGGAGACCGGGCGATAGCGTCGGGGTATGTCCTCAGAGCTTCCGCATACCGATTTCCGTACCGAACCGTCGGTTATAAACATGGCCATCACTGTCCGCCGTGCCAGGACCAGCGATGTCCCATCGGTCCGCCGTCTCCTCGACGGGTACGTACGTGAAGGCATCCTGCTCGACAAAGCAACGGTGACGCTTTACGAGGACATCCAGGAGTTCTGGATCGCGGAACGCGACGAGGACGCCCGGGTCATCGGCTGCGGTGCACTGCACGTGATGTGGGAAGACCTCGCTGAAGTGCGCACTCTCGCTGTCGATCACGGCATCAGGGGCGCCGGAGTCGGGCATCAAGTACTGGACAAGTTGTTGCAGACCGCCCGTTGGCTGGGCGTACGGCGGGTTTTCTGTCTCACCTTCGAAGTCGACTTCTTCGCGAAGCACGGCTTCGTGGAGATCGGAGAGACGCCGGTCGACGGAGATGTCTACAGTGAGCTGTTGCGTTCCTATGACGAAGGTGTAGCAGAGTTCCTGGGGCTCGAACGAGTGAAGCCGAACACCTTGGGCAACAGCCGGATGCTTCTGCACCTGTGACCGTCACAAGAAGCCGTCGCCCTATGTCCGAATCGCGCATGTTTCCCGTCTTCTTGCGATCCTGAACCTCTCCCGGGGGTTTGTGTTTTCCGGGGAAAAGCGGTTTCCTTTCCGCGTACTGCATTTTCGATGAAAGGAAATCCGGTGGCACAGAAGGTTCAGGTCCTTCTTGTCGACGACCTCGACGGTGGCGAGGCGGACGAGACGGTCACGTTCGCTCTGGACGGCAAGACATACGAGATCGACCTCACCACGAGCAACGCGGACAAGCTCCGTGGTCTTCTTGAGCCGTACACCAAGGGCGGTCGGCGTACGGGCGGTCGCGCGGCGGCCGGTCGTGGCAAGGGTCGCGCCGTCACCGGCGGCAACAAGGACACCGCGGAGATCCGTAAGTGGGCCCGCGAGAACGGCCACAATGTGAATGACCGCGGCCGTGTTCCCGCGGAGATCCGCGAGGCTTACGAGAAGGCCAACGGCTGAGCTGTCGACTCTTCGGTCGACCGCCCCGTTCGGGCGCGCATCAACCGGGCCCGGTGGCATTCCGTGGCCACCGAGTCCACGAGCCGTACGAGATCGGGAGCATCCCCACCCCTGCTCCCGAGGCCGACGAGGGCCGGGAGTTCCGGCTCTCCCTCGTGCCGCAGCCCGGGGGGTCGCAGCCATACGGCGGCCCCCGGCCGGCCGCCCGCCCGTCCGGGCGGTGCCGGCGCAGTGATCCGGCCGCCCGTGCCGATGGCGGTCAGCGAGAGGGCGACGCCGCCCCATTCCAGCCAGTCGAGCAGTCCGGGCAGTTCGTCGGCGCTTCCCGCCGCCACCAGCAGACTCATCCGTCCACCGGACAGCGCCACCGGCCCGGTGCGGCCCACCCGCCGCAGTGCCGCACGGCCGGCGACCGCGGGCACTTCGAGGACGTCGAACCGCAGCCCGGTCAGCAGTCGCACCGGTGCGATGCCCTCCGTCGGCCAGCCGAGCTCGTGCTCGTACCACCGCGCCCACTGCGCGTGACCGGCGTGAGCGTTCCGCGTGTCGGCGAGCGACGGCGGGGGAGGCGGGACGGTGACGGCCATGCCGGAAGAACGGCCGGGCCGCCCCCGGGGTTACGCAGGGTCCGTGAGTGGGCGCGTAATGTGTCCGGGTTGGGGGCGTAGAGACGTATTCGGGAGCGCAAAGATGTTCGCCCGTAGCGGAGGGAACCGGCGCGCGCCGCATGGACTGTCTGTAATTACGGGTAAGACATCCCTAGTGGGGAGGGGCGACACGCAGGCTCGGGCATCTCACGTTCGCCATCGGCGTACTGGCGAAAGGGGTATCTGCCTGGCCTGCGGGAACATCGTCTCGCACCATCGGGTTGGAGCAGATGTCGGCGTTCGAGGTCAGGAGGCCAAGGACGGTGTCGGCAGTTGGAATGAGCGGTCCCCGCTTGCGGGACTAAGCTGCGGAAGGACAGGGAGGGGACCGACCCCTTACTGCCTGACCGCTCTGAGGAGCGATTAACGATGTTCGAGAGGTTCACCGACCGCGCGCGGCGGGTTGTCGTCCTGGCTCAGGAAGAAGCCCGGATGCTCAACCACAACTACATCGGCACCGAGCACATCCTCCTGGGCCTTATCCACGAGGGTGAGGGTGTCGCCGCTAAGGCCCTGGAGAGCCTCGGGATTTCGCTCGAGGCGGTCCGCCAGCAGGTGGAGGAGATCATCGGCCAGGGCCAGCAGGCCCCGTCCGGGCACATCCCCTTCACTCCCCGGGCCAAGAAGGTCCTGGAGCTGTCGCTCCGTGAGGCCCTCCAGCTCGGCCACAACTACATCGGCACCGAGCACATCCTGCTCGGCCTGATCCGCGAGGGCGAAGGCGTCGCGGCCCAGGTCCTCGTGAAGCTGGGCGCCGACCTGAACCGGGTGCGGCAGCAGGTCATCCAGCTGCTCTCCGGGTACTCCGGCGGCAAGGAGGCGGCAACCGCGGGCGGCCCCGCGGAAGGCACCCCTTCCACGTCCCTGGTGCTCGACCAGTTCGGCCGGAATCTCACCCAGGCCGCTCGCGAATCCAAGCTCGACCCGGTCATCGGGCGCGAGAAGGAGATCGAGCGGGTCATGCAGGTGCTGTCCCGCCGTACCAAGAACAACCCGGTTCTCATCGGCGAGCCCGGCGTCGGCAAGACGGCGGTCGTCGAAGGACTGGCGCAGGCCATCGTCAAGGGCGAGGTGCCCGAGACCCTCAAGGACAAGCACCTCTACACCCTCGACCTCGGTGCGCTGGTCGCCGGCTCCCGCTACCGCGGTGACTTCGAGGAGCGCCTGAAGAAGGTCCTCAAGGAGATCCGCACCCGCGGCGACATCATCCTGTTCATCGACGAGCTCCACACCCTGGTGGGTGCGGGCGCCGCCGAGGGCGCGATCGACGCCGCCAGCATCCTCAAGCCGATGCTGGCCCGCGGCGAGCTGCAGACCATCGGTGCCACGACGCTCGACGAGTACCGCAAGCACCTGGAGAAGGACGCCGCTCTCGAGCGCCGCTTCCAGCCCATCCAGGTCGCGGAGCCGTCGCTGCCGCACACCATCGAGATCCTCAAGGGTCTGCGCGACCGCTACGAGGCCCACCACCGCGTCTCCATCACGGACGAGGCGCTGGTCCAGGCCGCGACGCTGGCGGACCGGTACATCTCGGACCGGTTCCTGCCGGACAAGGCGATCGACCTGATCGACGAGGCCGGTTCCCGGATGCGCATCCGCCGGATGACCGCGCCGCCGGACCTCCGCGAGTTCGACGAGAAGATCGCGGGCGTCCGCCGCGACAAGGAGTCCGCGATCGACTCGCAGGACTTCGAGAAGGCCGCGTCCCTGCGGGACAAGGAGAAGCAGCTCCTCGCCGCGAAGACCAAGCGCGAGAAGGAGTGGAAGGCCGGCGACATGGACGTCGTGGCCGAGGTCGACGGCGAGCTGATCGCCGAGGTCCTGGCCACCGCGACCGGCATCCCGGTCTTCAAGCTGACGGAGGAGGAGTCCTCCCGTCTGCTGCGCATGGAGGACGAGCTCCACAAGCGCGTCATCGGCCAGAAGGACGCCATCAAGGCCCTCTCGCAGGCGATCCGCCGTACGCGGGCCGGCCTGAAGGACCCGAAGCGCCCCGGTGGCTCGTTCATCTTCGCCGGCCCGTCCGGTGTCGGTAAGACGGAGCTCTCCAAGACGCTCGCCGAATTCCTCTTCGGCGACGAGGACGCGCTGATCGCCCTCGACATGTCGGAGTTCAGCGAGAAGCACACGGTTTCCCGTCTCTTCGGTTCTCCCCCCGGTTACGTGGGTTACGAAGAGGGCGGCCAGCTCACCGAGAAGGTGCGCCGCAAGCCGTTCTCTGTCGTCCTCTTCGACGAGGTCGAGAAGGCCCACCCCGATATCTTCAATTCCCTGCTCCAGATTCTGGAAGACGGTCGTCTGACCGACTCCCAGGGCCGGGTCGTGGACTTCAAGAACACGGTCATCATCATGACGACCAACCTCGGGACCCGGGACATCTCCAAGGGCTTCAACCTGGGCTTCGCCGCCCAGGGCGACGTCAAGACCGGCTACGAGCGGATGAAGAACAAGGTCAACGAAGAGCTCAAGCAGCACTTCCGCCCCGAGTTCCTCAACCGTGTCGACGACACGGTCGTCTTCCACCAGCTCACCGAGGAAGACATCATCCAGATCGTCGACCTCATGCTGGCCAAGGTGGACGAGCGCCTGAAGGACCGCGACATGGGCATCGAGCTGAGCTCGGAGGCCAAGTCGCTCCTGGCGAAGAAGGGCTACGACCCCGTGATGGGCGCCCGGCCGCTGCGCCGGACGATCCAGCGCGAGATCGAGGACGTCCTCTCCGAGAAGATTCTCTTCGGCGAGCTGCGCCCCGGTCACATCGTGGTCGTCGGCACCGACGGCGAGGGTGAGGAGAAGAAGTTCACCTTCCGCGGCGAGGAGAAGTCGGCTCTGCCCGACGTCCCCCCGATCGAGCAGGCGGCGGGCGGTGCGGGTCCGAACATGTCGAAGGACGTGTAAGGACGCCACCGAGCGCCTGAGCGCCTGAAGGGGCTGCCCCGGAACCGTTGAAAGACGGTCCGGGGCAGCCCCTTTTGCGCGCGGTACCGGTCTCGTCGTGCGGTTGGTTGCGGCTCGGTGGACACCGGGGCTCCCCGACGGCCTGCGGCTCCTCGACGGGCCGCGCGGCTCCTCCATGACTCGCGGTATCGGCCGGGGCGGCGCGACGGCCGTCGACCGCGGGCGTCGGCATGCGGCGGGCGGCCCCGATCGAAGGGCTCCGGGACCCTCCGGTGGTGACAAGGCACACAGCCCGTTCTGCCCCTACTACGGGCGATAGGGGAGAGCGTCGTGTGCCCGGCAGGGGCCTTCGGCCCCGCATGGAGGGGGGCTTTCGGCGCGGGCACGAGAGAAGCCCGGATCGCCGGATTCTGTCCGGTTCGACCGGTTTCGAGCTGGGGTTAAACCTGCCCGGAACGAGAGTTTTCAGTGGGCCCGGACGAGGGGTGCGCGAAGGTGGCGCCGAGGCATTCCCGAGGCACCTGATACGGCTTTTATTCGTAGATGGGGTATTTGGGCATCGGTGGGGGTGCGGGTTACCAAGGGATGGCCGACGCGGCGAAAGCGTCGGATCCAGTCATCTCCGGAGGTTCTCCGCTTATGTCGAAGCGCGTTTCGTTCCAGCACTCCCGTCGCCCGTCCCTGTCCCGTGTCCGTGGCGCCGTGGTGGCAGCCGGCCTGGGGACGTCGATGGTTCTCGGCGCCGGTGCTGCGTTCGCGGCCGGCACGGCGGGTGCCCCCCACGCGGCGAGCCTGATCAGCAACGGCGCGGCCGAATCGGTCGCCGCGCAGGCGGCCGCGCAGGGCAAGGCGGCCAACGCGGCCAAGGCCGAGCGTGCGGCGGCCGAGAAGGCGGCCGCGAAGAAGGCCGCCGCCTGGCGGATCCCTGTGGCCCACTACGCGCTGAGTGCGAGCTTCGGCAACGACGGCTCCCGCTGGGCCCACAAGCACTCCGGCCAGGACTTCGCCGTCCCGGTCGGTACCAAGGTCGAGGCCGCGCACAGCGGCACCGTCGTGAAGGCCGGTCCGAACGGCGGCGGCGACGGCCCCGCGTACGGCAACGCCGTCGTGATCCGCCACGGCAACGGCACGTACTCGCAGTACGCCCATCTGTCGAAGATCGATGTGCGCATCGGCCAGACCGTGAAGACGGGCCAGAAGATCGCGCTCTCCGGCAACACCGGCAACTCCAGCGGCCCGCACCTGCACTTCGAGATACGGACCACCCCGAACTACGGTTCCGCGATCAACCCGGTCTCGTTCCTGTACAAGCAGGGCGTCACGGTCTGACCTGACCGGACGTGTCCCGCTACTCGGCGGACCCCGGGCTGTGCGCCCGGGTGACCAGTTCGAAGGCGACTTCGAGGACGGCGCTGCGCTTCTCCTCGGGGCCGCCTTCGACGTCCTTCAGGGCGAACATGCCCGCATGGATCGTGAACAGCGCGGTGAAGCAGCGCACCTGGTCGGTCAGTGAGGCGTCGGGTTCCTTGATCAGGTCGACCAGGCCGATGACGCGGTCCTTCATGGTCTTCCCGATGCTGAGGTCCCGTACGGTCGCCTGGTTCTCCTGCATGAAGCGGAAGAGCGGGGCCGCGGTGGTCAGCGCCTCGCTGTAGCGGCGCAGGATCTCTTTCTTCGTCTCCAGGGTGTGGGGCCGGTCCCGGCCCCACACGATCAGCTCCTCGACCGGCCGGTTGAGGTCCTCGAAGATGCTGACCAGGATGTCTTCCTTGGTCTTGAAGTGGTAATACAGCGCGGCCTTGGTGACATCCAGCCGCTCGGAGATCTCCCGCAGCGAGGTCTTCTCGTAACCCTGTTCGGCGAAGAGCTCCAGGGCGACGTCCTGAATGCGCTGGCGCGTGTTACCCCGGCGTGCCTGCGGCGTGCTGCCCATGGCGCTCTCCCTCAACAAACTTACTTGACGCCCGGCTAGTTACGGGTCTACTTTCCCCAGTGTAGTCAACTAGCCGGGCGGCAAGTAAGAACCCGGCGCGCACCGGGGATCAGGGAGTGGGGACCATGGCGGAGCTGAAGAAGGCGACGGACGGAGGGGCGGGTGACCGGCCGGCCGGGAAACCCGAGAAGCAGCAGCGCAGCGTCCGGGTGGTGATGCTCGCCCTGATGATCACGATGCTGCTCGCCATGCTGGACAACCTGATAGTCGGCACGGCCATGCCGACCATCGTCGGTGACCTCGGCGGCCTGGAGCATCTGTCCTGGGTCGTCACCGCGTACACCCTGGCCACCGCCGCCTCCACCCCCATCTGGGGCAAGCTCGGCGACATGTACGGGCGCAAGGGTGTGTTCCTCACGTCCATCGTGCTCTTCCTGATCGGCTCGGTCCTGAGCGGCATGGCCCAGGACATGGGCCAGCTGATCGGTTTCCGGGCGGTCCAGGGGCTCGGCGCGGGCGGCCTGATGGTCGGTGTCATGGCGATCATCGGCGACCTGGTGCCGCCCCGCGAGCGCGGCAAGTACCAGGGGATGATGGCCGGCGTCATGGCCATCGCGATGATCGGCGGACCGCTGGTCGGCGGCACCATCACCGACCACCTCGGCTGGCGCTGGAGCTTCTACATCAACCTGCCGCTGGGCGCGGTCGCCCTGGCCATGGTCACCCTCGTGCTGCACCTGCCGAAGCGGGAGCGCGCAGAGGTGAAGATCGACTACCTCGGTGCGGGGCTGCTGACCGTCGGCATCACCGCGATCGTGCTGGTCACCACCTGGGGCGGTTCGGAGTACGCCTGGGGCTCGGCCGTGATCGTGACGCTCATCGCGATCGGCGTCGCCTCGCTCACGGGCTTCTGCTTCGTCGAGACGCAGGCCGCAGAACCGATTATTCCGCTCCACATATTCCGCAACCTCAACTTCACCCTGATGTCCGTCATCGGCTTCATGTCGGGCTTCGTGATGTTCGGCGCGGTGCTCTTCCTGCCGCTGTACCAGCAGTCCGTCCAGGGCGCGTCGGCGACCAACTCGGGTCTGCTGCTCCTGCCGATGCTGCTGGCGATGATGGTCGTCTCGCTGATCGCGGGACGGGTCACCACCAGCACCGGCAAGTACAAGATCTTCCCGATCCTGGGCTCGGTCCTGATGGTGTCCGGTCTGTTCCTGCTCTCGCGGATGGACACCGGCACCACGCGGCTCACCTCGGGCATCTACATGGCGGTGCTCGGCGCGGGCATGGGCTTCCTGATGCAGATCACGATGCTCGTCGCGCAGAACAGCGTGGAGATGAAGGACATGGGAGTCGCCTCCTCCGCGACCACCCTCTTCCGTACGCTCGGCAGCTCCTTCGGTGTCGCGATCATGGGCGCCCTGTTCACCGGCCGGGTGCAGGACGAGATGGCCGCCCGCGGCGGCGGGGCGGTCACGGCGAAGTCCGCCCAGCTGGACGCGTCGAGCCTGGCGAAGCTGCCGGCCGCGGTGCGTGAGGCGTACCAGTTCGCGGTGTCGTCCGGTACGCACATCGCGTTCCTGGTGGGTGCCTCGGTCGGAGTGATCGCGCTGATCGCGTCGGTGTTCGTCAAGGAGGTGCCGCTGCGGGGAGCGGGCCCGGAGACCACGTCGTCGGACGGCGGCGGGGCGCCGGCCGCGGCCGCCGGTGTCAGGCAGCCCGAGGCGGTCTGACCCCTCCGCGGTGGTACGAGCGATGTACGTCAGGAGGCTCCCGGGGCGCGCCCCGGGAGCCTCCTGACGTATCCGGTTCAGCTGCCGGGCCGCCGGCTGCCGGACTCCGCGCTCTTCTCGTCACCGCTGTCCGGGGTGCGCTGTTCGGACAGGTGCAGGATCGGGAAGCTGCCGGTGTTCGTGGGTGCGTGCTCGGGCAGCCACAGCACGGCGATCGCCCCGCCCGCGCCCTGCGCGGCCCCTTCCGGCGCCGCGTTGCGGAAGGTCAGCCGGGCCCCGAGGACGCGCGCCTGACCGGCCGCGATCGTCAGCCCGAGACCGTGCCCGTGCCCGGCCCGGTCACTGCTTCCGGTACGGAACCGGCTCGGCCCCTCACGCAGCAGCGCCGCGGGGAACCCGGACCCGTGATCGCGGATCCGTACCACCCGGCCCTCGACCGTGACCTCGACCGGTGTGGCACCGTGCTTGGCGGCGTTCCCCAGCAGATTGCCGAGGATCCGCTCCAGCCGGCGCGGGTCGGTGCTGACCCAGGACTCGTGGACGACCTGCACGCGTACATCCGGGTCCAGCAGCGCGACGCGCCGGCTGACGAACTCGCCCAGCGCGACCTCCTGCAGCTCGGCCCGCTCCGACGCGCTGTCCAGCCGGGCCACCTCCAGAACGTCCTCGACCAGGGTGCGCATCGCCTGCGCCCGGTCCCGTACGAGCTCGGTGGGGCGGCCCGGCGGCAGCAGCTCCGCCGCCGTCAGCAGGCCGGTCACCGGGGTGCGCAGTTCGTGCGCGATGTCCGCGGTGACCCGGCGCTCCGCCTCGATCCGTTCGTTCAGCGCGTCCGTCAGCGCGTCCACCGCACGGGCCAGCTCATCGGTCTCGTCCTGGACGACCCCGCCGACGGCCTCCCTGACCCGTACATCCGTATTGCCCTGCGCGACCTTGCCCGCGGCGGCGGCGGCCTTGCGCAGCCGGCGCGACAACTGCCCGCCGATCAGCACGCCCAACGCACAGCTGCCGAGCACCACCGAGACCGAGCCGATGATCAGCGCCCGGTCGAGATCCCCCAGGACCCGGGCGCTGCGGCCGGTGAAACGGGTGTGCAGCGAGAGCACGTCGCCGTTGCCGACCGGGACCGCCGCCCACACGTCGGGTCCCCCCTGCTTGAGCTCCTCGACATGTGTGGCGCGCCGGTTCCTGCTGGTCTCCGCGCGCAGGCTGCGCGGCATCAACGGGTCGTTGAGCTTGGCGCCGAACCGGGGGTCGGTCTTCTGCGTCTTCTTCGCCTCGTACAGCAGCTGCGCGTACGTCAGCCGCGTCAGCTGGACCTCGCGAGCGTTCTCCAGCATCGAGACCCGGGCGGCGTTGTGGACGACGAAGCTGAGCGCGACCGCGGTCAGCGCGCCCACCGCCGCGATGGCGATGCTGATCTTCCAGCGGACTCCCGTCCGCAGCGTCGGCCGCCTCATGGCCTGAGCTTGTAGCCGAAGCCGCGGACCGTCTCGATCCGGTCCTGGCCGATCTTGGTGCGCAGCCGCTGCACATGGACGTCCACGACCCGGGTGTCACCGCCCCATCCGTAGTCCCAGACCCGTTCCAGCAGCTTGTCGCGGGAGAGCACCGTGCCGGGCGCGGCGGAGAACTCCAGCAGCAGCCGCATCTCGGTCGGCGTCAGCGCCACCTGCTCGCCGCCCCGGTGGACCTCCATGCCCTCGGTGTCGACCTCCAGATCGCCGAAGACCAGCACGCCGCCGAGGGGCTGCGGCTCCCGTTCCCCGCCGCCCGGCTGCCCGCCCGACGCATGACCGAAGCGGCGCAGCACGGCACGGATCCGGGCGACCAGGACCGCCCCGTCGAAGGGCTTGGTGACGTAGTCGTCGGCACCGGCCTCCAGGCCGAGCACCACATCGATCGAGTCGGCCCGCGCCGACAGCATGATCACGGGGACCGTCGACTCGTCGCGGATGCGACGGCAGAGGCTGACCCCGTCGAGCCCCGGCACCATCACATCGAGCAGGGCGATGTCGGGACGGTCGGCCCGGAACGCTGCGAGGCCCGACAGGCCGTCCGGCATCGCGGTGACCGCGAAACCGTCGCGCTCCAGCGCCAGCTGGGTGGCCTCGCGGATGACGTCGTCGTCCTCGACGAACAGGACGTGGGTCTCGGCCATCGGACTGCTCTCAGTTCCCCGCCGGTTCCGCGGATTCCGGAAGACCGGCCTCTCCGTTACCGACGGCTCGGTTGAAGTCGTTGTGCACCCGGTCGTGCTCGTCGAACCGGTTGTCCGCCCAGCGGTAGGTGATCACTTCCTCGCCGGAGGGGTACGCGACCGAGTCCTTCTTCTCGTACACCTGGGCCGTCACCACCAGATCACCGCGGTCGATGGTGCCGTACACCGCGGGCTGCTCGACGGCGAACACGTTCTCGTACGTGCCATTGGCCCGCTGGCGGTACACGTAGGTGCCGACCCCCACCGAATCGCCGCAGGTCATCACGTTCACCACGACGTCGGCCGAGGGTCCGCCGGTCAGGGTGCCGTACGAGGTGTCCACCGGGTACTCGGAGCCGCTGCAGGGCTTCAGATCCGTTCTGACCCGCTCGCTGACCTTGGGGTCGTGCTTGAGCAGCGTCACGGGGTCGACCCGCGGCGTCGGCTTCGCCGTGGTCGACGGCTCGGCGCTCGGGGTGACCTGGGCGACCGGCTGGGTGCCCGCCGGACCCTCGTCCCGGGTGCCGGTGCCGCCGCTGGAGCACCCGACGACGAACAGCCCGAAGGCGGCGAGCGCGACCAGGGTCGCGGTGCTCGCCGCCCAGCCGGTCAGGGTCCGGCCACGCCTGACGGCGGCCCGGCGGCCACCGTCACTCCCGCTGCCGACGCGGTCGCCGTCCTCGTCGCCGCTGCCGTTGTCATCGCTGGCTGTCAGGCCGCGCACCGCTCCCGCCCCCGTTCGTCCACACGCCTGCCCGGCTCCACCCGGACCTGCGCCCTTGCCCGCGCACGTACCGGAGCACGGTCGGCCGCCGTCGGTCCCTGCTCCTCCCGGAGCCGGGCCTCCCTGCTCGCTGCCTCACGGCTCTCCAGCTCCTGGCGCAGCCGGGCCAGCGCACGGTGCAGCGTGCTCTTCACCGTACCGGCCGACATGCCGAGCGCAGCAGCCGTCTCTTCCGTACTCATCTGCTCCCAGTGTCGCAGCACGACGACGCTGCGCTGCTTGGGAGCCAGTACACCCAGCACATCCATCAGCAGGGCGCGGTCGGCGCGCTGCTCGGTGCCGTCCTCGACGCTCGCGTCGGGCAGCTGTTCGGTCGGGACCTCGTCCAGCTTGCGGGCCCGCCACCACTCGGTACGGGTGTTGATCATGACGCGGCGCAGATAGGCGTCGGCGAGGGACTTGTCGGCGATGCCGTCCCAGCGGCCGTACGTGCGGGCCAGGGCGGTCTGCAGCAGGTCCTGCGCGTCCACCGGGTCGGGTACGAGTCGGCGTGCACTGCGCAGCAGTGCCTCCTGCCGAGTGCGTACGTACTCCTCGAATTCGAGCACCTCGCCCTGCGCCATTCCAACCGCCTCCGTCCCCGTAGAACCCCGTAGAACCGCTGTCGGCCACCGATGGGCCGGGCCGACGTCGTCGACGCTACGGAGCTGTTGTCACGGGGCTGTGCGGAGCAGCCATACGCCGCCGCACGGCTGTCCATCGGTTGTGTAACAGCGGGGGGAGGGGAGCGTGCGGCTCAGCTCAGCGGCAGCCGGTACTGGCCGCCGGCCAGCGGTTCGACCAGGCCGTCCGCGACCAGTCCGTCCAGCGCACGGGCGCGCTGCACCGGTTCGTCCCACACCGCGTCCAGTGCCGACTGCGGCACCGGGGTCATGGCCTCGCGCAATACGGCGAGCAGTCGGCCGCGCACCTGCCGGTCCGTGCCCGCGTACGTCTGACCGCGCCGCGGGGGCCCCTGGTGCGCGGGCTTCCCGGCCAGCCGCCAGGCGCACTGCTCGGCGATCGGGCAGTGGGTGCAGTCCTCGTTCTTGGCGGTGCAGACGAGGGCGCCGAGCTCCATCGTCGCGGCGGCCCAGCGGGCGGCCCGCTCCTCCTCCTCGGGGAGCAGTGCGCGGGCGAGCTTGCGCTCGGCTGCGGTGGTCGCGTTCGGCGGGTACTGGATGCCGGTCGCGGCGCGGGCGAACACCCGGCGGACGTTCGTGTCGAGCACGGCATGCCGCTGTCCGTACGCGAACGAGGCCACGGCCGCCGCGGTGTACTCACCGATACCGGGCAGCGCGAGCAGCTGACCGTGCTCGCTCGGTACGTCGCCGCCGTGCCGTTCCGTTATTGCCTGGGCGGCCCCGTGCAGTCGCAGCGCTCGGCGCGGGTAGCCGAGCCTGCCCCAGGCGCGGACCGCCTCGCCGGGCGGCTCGGCGGCCAGGTCGGCCGGGCGGGGCCAGCGGGCCAGCCACTGTTCGTACACCGGGAGGACCCGGCTGACGGGGGTCTGCTGCAGCATGAACTCACTCACCATCACGCCCCAGGCGCCCGCTTCGGGGCGGCGCCAGGGCAGATCGCGGGCGTGCTGTTCGAACCACCCGATGACGGGAGCGTGGAGGGAGGCGGGGGGCGTCTGTGTCGCAGTCATGGCAGTCATCGCACCGACGATCCTGGCACGGAAGGGCGGACAACGGCTCCGCGCACGGTGGTGTCGCGCCTCGTGAGGGCCCTTGGGGTGATAATGCCACCCGTCTTGTCCCCTCGGTGTCCGGCAACCGGCCCAAGGGGACTCCGGGGCGTCAGTGCCGTTTGCGGCGCCGCCGTGACCGGCCGGCCGTGACCGGTGCCGTCCCCGTACCCGGCCCCGAGACCAGGGCCGCCACCGGGGCCCCGCTGCTGCGTACCGTGCGGGCGAGCGATTGTGCCGGGCGCCGCAGCACCGCGACCACGGCGGCCGCCAACGCCGCACCCAGCAGCAGACCGACCGCCACGTCGTGCGGATAGTGCACCCCGACGAAGACCCGGGAGAAGGCCATCAGCAGGGCCAGCGGCACGGTGAGCCAGGCCAGCCGTGGCCGGGCGATCGCCAGGGCCACGGCCGCCGCGCCGGCGATCGCGGAGTGGTTGCTGGGGAACGACCAGTCGCCCGCCGGCGGACACGGCACCAGGGACGCCGCCGCCCCGGCGACCGCCCTGCACGGGCGTTCCTCGGTCACCAACGACTTGAACACCTCGCTGCCCACATAGGCGAAGGCCGTCGCGAGGGGCGCGAGCACCGCCAGGGCCAGGGCGCCCTCGTCCGCCCGGCGGGCGCGCCACCACCCGGTGATGAACAGGACGCCGAAGACCAGAAGGCCGAGTTCCGTCCATATCTCGGCCAGGTGTTGCACCCATGACGGCATGTCATGAGCGAAGTCGGTGATGTCCCGGTAGAGCGGGGCAGTAACTGAACTATCCATGCGACAGAGGCTAGTCAACGAAACGGAGTGGTCGGACGGGGCGATTCCGGGGGACTGGCCCGGCCGGAATTCCGGGCGGAACGGGACGGTCCGGGATGATGATCCGCAAAACTTCGGGGCCGGGCGGCGGGTGGGGCGGGAGTCGGCGCCGATCTCTCGTAGAGTTTGCGCCGTGGGATCTTTGCGTAATCCGATCGGGCCGCTTCCCTCCACCATCTACTGGCGACGGAGGGCCGTAGCGGCGACGCTGGTTGCGCTGCTCGCGCTGCTGATCGTATGGGCCGTCACTTCCGGCGGCGACAGCAAGAAGAACGCGGACGACTCCCGGCCCGGCGGCAAGGAGCCCGCGCACGAGATCACCCCCGGTCCCTCCCAGCCGGGTACGGCCATCACCCAACAGCCGGGCGGACGCGACGAGTCGGGCGACACCGGCGGCGGAGACACCGGCGGTACGGGCGCGGGCTCCGACGGCGGATCGGGCACCGGCGACGGCGGTACGGGCGCCGTCGGCGGATCGGGAACCGGCGCCGGGGGCGCGGGCGGCAGCGGTGCGGTGACCGGTGAGCAGGTCCCGGCCGGTTCTTCGCTCCCCGACTGCGCCCCCGCCACACTGCAGTTGAGCCTGAGCACCGAACTCAGCTACGGCCCGGACGAGAAGCCGAAGTTCCGGTTGATGGCCAGGAACACCTCGTCCACCACCTGCAAGGCCGACCTCGGGCCGAGGAGCGCGGTGCTCACCATCACCGAGGCCGGTGGTGACGACAAGCAGGTGTGGTCCTCCAAGGACTGCCCGCGCAACGGCGGCAGCCTGCTGCTGAAGGTCCCGGCGGGCACGACCGTCGTCCACACCGTGGAGTGGGACCGCAAGAAGAGCGTTCCGCAGTGCGCGACGGCGCCCGCGGGGACCGCGGCGCCCGGTACGTATCTGGTCGAGGCGAAGGCGCCCGGCGAGCCGTTGCAGCGCGCCTCGTTCCGCCTTGAGAAGGACTGAGCGAAGGACGCGGGCAGGGGCCGGAAGAAGGCGGGCGGAAGGCCGGGGGAGGGGCTCGAAGCAGGGATGGGCGCCCGAGGCCGGACGGCTCCGGAAAGCACTTCGGGGCCCGGTCCCCCGGGCCCCGGCGCCGCCTTCTGTGTGCAGGGCCGCGCGTACCGCTACACGTACCGCTCGAGGATGGACGACTCGGCCAGCCGCGACAGCCCCTCGCGCACGCTCCGCGCCCGCGCCTCGCCGACCCCGTCGACCGTCTGGAGGTCGTCCACGCTGGCGGCGAGCAGCTTCTGCAGACCGCCGAAGTGCTCCACCAGCCGGTCGATGATCGCTCCGGGCAGCCGCGGCACCTTCGCCAGCAGCCGGAAGCCGCGCGGCGAGACCGCCGAATCCAGCGTCTCCGGCGAGCCGCTGTACCCCAGCGCCCGTGCGACGACCGGGAGTTCGAGCAGTTCGGTGTGGGAGAGCGCGTCGAGTTCGGTGAGGGCCTCGGCGACCGTGCGGGACCGCTTGGCGGTCGGCTCCGGCACGTAGTCGCGCACGACCAGCTCACGCTCCGGCTCGACGCCGGCGATCAACTCGTCGAGCTGGAGAGAGAGGAGCCGGCCGTCGGTGCCCAGCTCCACCACGTACTCGGCGATCTCGGTCGCGATCCGGCGGACCATCTCCAGCCGCTGCGCGACGGACGTCACGTCCCGGACCGTCACCAGGTCCTCGATCTCCAGTGCCGAGAGCGTGCCCGCGACCTCGTCGAGCCGGAGCTTGTAGCGCTCCAGGGTGGCGAGTGCCTGGTTGGCGCGGGAGAGGATCGCGGCGGACTCCTCCAGGACCCGGCGCTCGCCGTTCACGTACAGCGCGATGAGACGCATCGACTGCGAGACCGAGACGACCGGGAAGTTGCACTGCTTGGAGACCCGGTCCGCTGTGCGGTGACGGGTGCCGGTCTCCTCGGTGGGGATGGAGGCGTCCGGGACCAGCTGCACACCGGCACGCAGGATCTTGGTCATGTCCTTGTCGAGGATCAGCGCCCCGTCGAGCTTGGCCAGCTCGCGCAGGCGCGTCGCGGTGAACTCCACGTCCAGCACGAATCCGCCGGTGCACATCGACTCGACCGTTCTGTCCATGCCCAGGACGACCAGCCCGCCGGTGTTGCCGCGGAGGATGCGCTCCAGGCCGTCCCGCAGGGCCATTCCGGGCGCGACGGCGGACAGCGAGGCGCGCATCAGCGCCTCGTTACCGGTGCCTTGGCCGGACTTTCCGGGCGATGTTGCCCGGTCGCTGGCTGCCACTGCACTCCTCCGGTCACAGGTTTGTGGTGCCCTTGCGTCCCTCATGCCGTTCGTACGGACGGGCGAGACCAGGGCAAAGTCTACCGGCGCGCGTTCTCCTCCTGTGGGGCCTGTGCGCGAGACCGGCGCGGGAGCACCCTCAGCGCATCACCCATGTTGGCGACTTCTGTGACCTTCATACCGGCCGGGACCTTTCCGGGATCGGTCGGAACCAGCGCGTGCGTGAAGCCCAGACGGTGCGCCTCGGCCAGCCTGCGCTGGACCCCTGTGACCCTTCTGACCTCGCCCGCGAGGCCCACTTCACCGATCGCCACCAGGTTCTTGGGGAGCGGGGTGTCGCTGGCCGCGCTGGCCAGGGCCAGGGCGACGGCGAGGTCCGCGGCGGGCTCGGAGAGCTTCACACCGCCGACCGTCGCGCTGTAGATGTCCCGCTTGCCGAGCGAGGTGATCCGGCCGCGCTGTTCCAGAACGGCCAGCATCATCGACACCCGGGACGTCTCCAGGCCGGAGGTGGTGCGCCGGGGTGACGGAATCTGTGAGTCGACCGTCAGCGCCTGGACCTCCGCGACGAGCGGGCGCTTGCCCTCCAGGGTGACGGTGAGGCAGGTGCCGGGCACGGGCTCGTCGCGCCGGGTGAGGAAGAGGCCGGACGGGTCGGCGAGGCCGGTGATGCCCTCGTCGTGCAGCTCGAAGCAGCCGACCTCGTCGGTCGCGCCGTATCGGTTCTTGACGCCGCGCACGAGGCGCAGCCGGGCATGGCGGTCGCCCTCGAAGGACAGCACCACGTCGACGAGATGCTCCAGCAGTCGCGGCCCCGCGATCGCCCCGTCCTTGGTGACATGGCCGACCAGGAGCGTCGACATCCCGCGCTCCTTGGAGGCCCGGATGAGCGCGCCGGCGACCTCCCGGACCTGCGCCATGCCGCCGGGCGCCCCGTCGATCTCGGGCGAGGCGACGGTCTGCACGGAGTCGAGGATGAGGAGCGACGGCTTGACGGCGTCCAGATGGCCGAGGACCGCGGAGAGGTCGGTCTCGGCGGCGAGGTACAGATGGTCGTTGATCGCCCGGATCCGGTCGGCGCGCAGGCGCACCTGGCTCGCGGACTCCTCGGCGGTGACGTAGAGGGTGCGGTGGTCGTCGCTCGCCGCCTTCGCGGCCACGTCGAGCAGCAGCGTCGACTTCCCGACGCCCGGCTCGCCCGCGAGCAGCACGACGGCCCCGGGGACGAGACCGCCGCCGAGCACCCGGTCCAGCTCGCCCACGCCGGTCGACCGGGCGGTGGCCTGTCGGCTGTCGACCTGGCCGATGGGGAGCGCGGCCGTGCTGACCCGGCCGGCCGCGGTGGTCCGCACGGCGGGGGCGCCGCCGAACTCCTCGACCGTCCCCCAGGCCTGGCATTCGGGGCAGCGGCCGAGCCACTTGGCGGTCGTCCAGCCGCACTCGGTGCAGCGGTAGGACGGCCGGTCCTTCGCGGATTTCGTACGGGCAGCCATGGCGCAACCGTATAGGTGGGGTCGGACAGTGCCGCCGGGCGCGGTCCGGGGTGCCACCCGGCGCGGGCGCGTGCCTGTCGGCTGCCCCGGCACTTCCGCCTAAATGTCTGATTCCGACCCCTCCGATTCCCCTTTTCGGCCTCTTGAACCATGAATCCCTGTCCCCTTTTGAGCGATACGTTCACCCGTAAGGATTAAATGTGCTGAAGAGGCGCTAAAGGCATGCTCTGTGCTGCCTACGGTCGCCAGGTGATGAGCAGCAGGCTGGAGCCCCCTACGCACACCACCGGCGCACACCGGGCACGGCGCCGTGCGCCCCACCCCGCGGCGCAGCCTTCGCCGCGGCGGCCTCCCGCACGTTACGAGCCGCATCTCGACGGTCTGTTCACCTACTGCCTCTCCGTGCTCTGCGATCACGACGCCGCCACCGAGGCGCTCGGCGGGATGCTCGCGATCGCGGAACGGCAGGGCGGCCGGTGCCCGGCCGGCGAGGAGGAACGTAAATCCTGGCTGTACGCGCTGGCCAGGTGGATGTGTCTGCGCAAGCTCGCCGAGCGGAAACAGGGCCGCCAGGCGCACCGCCACAAGGCCGGGAAGCTGTCGGGAAGGCAGCCGGTCAAGCCGGAGACGAAGCGGGAACCGAAGCGGGCGGGCGGGCCTCCGCTCAAGCAGCCGGGCGGGGCGGCCGCCCAGGGGGCGCGCGCGGGACGCTGTACGCCCCCCGCCGCTCCTGCGAATGCTCCCGCCGCCTTCACCCCGGGCGGCACCCCGGCGGGCAAGGCCCGCACTCACGAATCCGAGGCCGCCGCCGAGGCTCACCGCCGCGAACTCGCCCAGCTGGCCTGGCCCGAGGCCGCGGGTACCACCCCCGAACAGCGCGAAGCGCTCGAACTCGCCGTGCGCCACCGCCTCGCCCCGCGTGCCGTCGCCTCCGTCCTCGGCCTGGAACCCGCGACCGCGCGGGACCTCCTGGCAGCCGCGGCCTGTGAGGTGGAACGGACCCGCGCCGCCCTCGCCGTCGTCGAGACCGGTAACTGTCCCACCGTCGCCCGGCTCACCGGCGACCACCGCGTCCTGCTCTCCGCCACCCTGCGCCGTGAACTCGTCCGCCATGTCGACGACTGCCCCCGCTGCCGCCGGGCCGCCGAGCGGGCCGGCGCCGAGGGCCCCTGGCCGGGAGGGCCGCTCACCCCGGCCGCCGTGCTGCCGGTCGTCGAGGCACCGCGGCCCTCCGCCTACGTCGCGATGGTCCACGCCCAGCGGAGCCGGTCGGCCGGCCCGCGCTTCGACCGGGCGGGCTTCCCGCTGGACCCGAAGGACCACGCCGCGCGCCGGGACCGGATGCGGGCCAGGGTCGTGACGACGACGGTGGTGGCGACGGTCGTGGCCGCCCCGGTGATCGCGTTGTGGACCGCCTACCGCGGCGCACCGCAGACCGGCGAGGGCCATGAGGGCTCCTCGGTCGCCGCGACCGAGACGGACGTCCGCCACGACGACGGCGCTCCGGACGGCCACTACGAGAACGCCGGCAACGCCAGTCCCCAGCCGGGTGCCCGCTTCAGGGACGGCGGCACCCCGGACGTCTCCGCCGAGGTGATCAGCTCGGGTTCGGTGCGGGGCGTCGGCGGGCTCACCGTCGAGGCCCGCTCGTCCGGCGGCACGACGCTGATCCGCCTGACCGCCTCGGGCGGTGCCCCCGTCGCCTGGTCGGCCCGCGCGGACGTGTCGTGGCTGCGTCTGAGCAGTTCCTCGGGGACGCTCGCCGCGGGCGAGAGCGTCACGGTCCGCGTCCTCGTGGGCCATCCGCGGGAGCCCGCCGGTCCGTGGAGCGCCCGTATCGCCCTCGCCCCTTCGGATTCGGTCGTGGTGGTCCGGGGGCGCGGGGCGACGGCACCGTCACCCGGCGGTCCGGGACACCCGGGTACGCCCGACCCCTCCGGCCCGTCGGCTCCGCCCTCGTCCTCGCCGCATCCCACACAGCCGACCGACCCGACACCCGGCCCGAGCGAACCGACGCCGACACCGACGGACCCGGCCCCGACCGAACCGACCCCGGCCCCGACCACCGACCCCGGGACGGGCACGACCACCCCGGCGGGCTGAAACGGGGCGCCGGGGGCGAGGCGCACCGTCGACCCGCGCGACACCGGCCGACGCGCCGCGTCCGGCCGTCACGCCCCGGCCTCAGAGCCTGTCGGGCGACCTCTGACCGGGCGGCCGCGCCCTGGCACGCACGCTTCCCGCGTTGCCGAAACGCCCTGGTAGCTCCTTCCCCAAGCTCTCAAGGAGCAGGGGAGACCCCATCCGAGGACCTTTCGGCGCCTTGGAATCGCACGCACCGTACCGCGTCCGCTGTCCGATCGAAGGTCACCCGACAGGCTCTCAGGGGCCCACGCCCCGGGCCGCTACGCCGGATCCGCCGGGTGCGGCGCCATCGGCAGCAGCGAGGACAGACGCTCCTCGCACAGCTCGACCAGCCGGTCGTACGCCTCCTTGCCCATCAGCTCGGTGAGTTCCGGCCGGTACGACACGTACACCGGCTCGCCGGCCCCGTGCGCGGAGGTCGCCGACGTGCACCACCAGTGCAGATCGTGACCGCCCGGACCCCAGCCCCTGCGGTCGTACTCGCCGATCGACACCTGGAGCACGCGGGTGTCGTCGGGCCGGTCGATCCAGTCGTACGTACGCCGGATCGGCAGCTGCCAGCAGACGTCCGGCTTGGTCTCCAGGGGCTCCTTGCCCTCCCGCAGCGCCAGGATGTGCAGCGAGCAGCCCGCGCCCGCCGCGAAGCCGGGACGGTTCTGGAAGATGCACGAACCCTCCCAGCGCCGCGTCTGGCGCTCCCCGTCGTCGTCGACCTCGACCCAGCCGGTCCTGGTGCCGACGTCGTGGAACTGCCACAGCTCAGGGGTCAGCCGTGCGACATGGCCCGCCACGCGCTTCTCGTCGTCCTTGTCCGAGAAGTGCGCGCCCAGGGTGCAGCATCCGTCGTCCGCGCGGCCCGCCTGGATGCCCTGGCAGCCACTGCCGAAGATGCAGGTCCACCTGGACGTCAGCCAGGTCAGGTCGCAGCGGAAGACCTGCTCGTCGTCCGCCGGGTCGGGGAACTCGACCCAGGCGCGTGCGAAATCGATGCCCGTTTCGTCCTCGGACCGGTTCGGTCCGTTCGCTTCCTGCTGCTGCATCTCCTGCTTCGTTCTCTGCTTCTTCGTGGTTTTGCCCGGCTTCGCCTTTTTCGTCTTTGGCACGGGCCAAGAGTAAGTCCGCCGCCCCGGTAGCGTTCCGGGTATGAGACTCGGAGTCCTCGACGTGGGTTCGAACACAGTGCATCTGCTGGTGGTGGACGCGCACCCCGGTGCGCGCCCGCTGCCCGCGCACTCGCACAAGGCGGAACTGCGCCTGGCCGAACTCCTCGACGAGGACGCGGCGATCGGCCCCCACGGTGTGGACCGGCTCGTGGCGACGATCACCGACGCGCTGCAGGCCGCCGAGGACAAGGGGTGCGAGGACGTTCTGCCGTTCGCCACGTCCGCGGTGCGGGAGGCGAGCAACGCCGACCAGGTGCTGGCCCGGGTACGGGAGGAGACGGGCGTCGACCTCGCCGTCCTCAGCGGTGCGGAGGAGGCCCGGCTCACCTTCCTCGCCGCCCGCCGCTGGTTCGGCTGGTCGGCGGGGCGGCTGCTGGTCCTGGACATCGGCGGCGGCTCGCTGGAGGTCGCGTACGGCATGGACGAGGAGCCGGACGCCGCGGTGTCGCTGCCGCTCGGGGCGGGCCGGCTGACCGCCGGATGGCTGCCGGGCGATCCGCCGGACCCGGCGGACGTGAAGGCACTGCGCCGCCATGTACGGGCCAGGATCGCCCGGAGCGTCGGGGAGTTCACCCGCCTCGGGCGCCCGGACCACGTCGTCGGCACCTCCAAGACCTTCAAGCAGCTCGCCAGGATCGCGGGCGCCGCGCGCACCACCGACGGTCTGTACGTGCAGCGCGCCCTCACCCGCAAGTCGCTGGAGGAGTGGGTGCCGAAGCTGGCGTCGATGACCGTCCAGCAGCGGTGCGACCTGCCGGGGGTCTCCGAGAGCCGGGCCGCGCAGCTGCTGGCCGGGGCGCTGGTCGCGGAAGGCGCCATGGATCTGTTCGGGGTCGAGGAGCTGGAGATCTGTCCCTGGGCGCTGCGCGAGGGCGTCATCCTGCGCCGACTGGACCACCTGCCCACGGAGCAGGCCGCGCTGCGCTGAGCGCCCGCGGGGCCTGGTGGGGTCCGCACGGCGCCGCGGGGCCGGGCGGGGTTCCGCCGGGCCCGTGGGGCCTGCCGGGGTCCGCCATGGCCCTTCTCACTTTCCGCCCGGGTCTCTCGGCGAGGCGCACCACTGCCCGTACGCTGTCCCAGTGGCAGAACCAGTGGTGCGCATCCCGGATGCGAAGGTCGCCCTGTCGACGGCATCCGTCTATCCGGAGTCGACGTCGACGGCCTTCGAGATCGCCGCGCGCCTCGGTTACGACGGCGTCGAGGTCATGGTGTGGACCGACCCCGTCAGCCAGGACATCGAGGCCCTGCGCCGGCTCTCGGACTACCACGGGGTACCGATCCTCGCCGTCCACGCGCCCTGCCTCCTGATCACACAGCGCGTCTGGTCCACCGATCCGTGGGTGAAGCTCCAGCGGGCGCGTGCCGCCGCGGAGAAGCTCGGGGCGACGACCGTCGTCGTCCACCCGCCGTTCCGTTGGCAGCGCAACTACGCGCGCGACTTCGTCGGTGGGATCTGGCGCATGGCGGACGAGACGGACGTGCGGTTCGCCGTCGAGAACATGTACCCCTGGCGCTACCGGGACCGCGAGATGCTCGCGTACGCCCCCGACTGGGACGTCACCAACGACGACTACCGCCACTTCACCGTGGATCTCTCGCACACCGCGACGGCCCGCACCGACGGCATGGCGATGGTCGACCGGATGGGCGGCCGGCTCGCCCACATCCACCTCGCCGACGGCAAGGGCTCCAACAAGGACGAGCACCTGGTGCCCGGCCGTGGCGACCAGCCCTGCGCCGAACTCCTGGAGCATCTGGCCCGTACCGGCTTCGGCGGCCACATCGTCATCGAGGTCAATACCCGGCGCGCCATGTCCACCGCCGAACGCGAGGCCGACCTGGCGGAGGCGCTGGCCTTCACCCGGCTCCACCTGGCGTCCGCCTCGGCCGAGGCGCCGCGCCCGTGACCGACGGCCCCACCGGCGCCGACGGCCCCGCGAACCCCGCCCCCAGGCGCCGAGGCCGCCCCTCCCGCGCGGCCGACACCACCGGCCCCGATGCCCGCACCCGCATCCTGGAGGCCGCCCGTACCGAATTCGCGGAGCGCGGCTACGACAAGACGTCGATCCGGGGCATCGCCAAGGCGGCAGGCGTCGACTCCGCCCTCGTCCACCACTACTTCGGGACGAAGGACGAGGTCTTCGCGGCCGCCATCGAGCTCTCCTTCGAGCCGGCCCTGGCGATCCCGGCCATCCTGGGCAGCGGTACCGACGGCCTGGGGGAGCGGCTGGCCCGCTATTTCATCGCCGTGTGGGAGAACCCGGCGTCGAGGGTTCCGCTGCTGGCGGTCATGCGGTCCGCGCTGACGCACGAGGCGGCGGCGAAGGTCCTCCGCGGCTTCGTCCTGCGCCGCCTCCTGGAACGCATCGCGCAGACACTGGACGTCCCGGACGCGACCTTCCGCGCGGAACTGGCCGCCTCGCACATGCTCGGGATCGCGATGCTGCGCTATGTGATCCGGGCGGAGCCACTGGCTTCGGCACCGCCCGAGCAGATCATCGAGATGGTGGCGCCGACGCTGCAGCGTTACCTGACGGAATCCTGATCCCGCTGCCGCTGCCGCTGCCGCTGCCGCTGCCGCTGCCTGCGGCGAAACCGTCGCGCCCGTCATGCGCTGCGGCGCCCCCGTGCCGCCTCGGTACATTGCTCGCCCACCGAGCATCCTGTCCCGTATAGCGGACAGGATGTCCAGATCTTGGAGCCGGAGGCGTAGGCTCGGAAGCAGTCTTTTCTGTCGAAGGAGCGAGCGACGATGCCCGAGCTGAGGTCCCGCACTGTCACCCACGGCCGCAACATGGCCGGCGCCCGCGCCCTTATGCGGGCCTCGGGCGTAGCGAGCGAGGACATCGGCAAGCCGATCATCGCGGTCGCCAACTCCTTCACCGAGTTCGTCCCCGGCCACACCCACCTGGCTCCCGTCGGCCGGATCGTCTCCGACGCGATCAAGGCCGCGGGCGCCGTGCCCCGTGAGTTCAACACGATCGCCGTCGACGACGGCATCGCGATGGGGCACGCCGGGATGCTGTACAGCCTCCCCTCCCGCGATCTGATCGCCGACTCCGTCGAGTACATGGTCGAGGCGCACTGCGCGGACGCGCTGATCTGCATCTCCAACTGCGACAAGATCACCCCCGGCATGCTGATGGCCGCGATGCGCCTCAACATTCCGACGGTCTTCGTCTCCGGCGGCCCGATGGAGGCCGGCCGGGCCACCCTCGTCGACGGCACGGTCCGCAAGCTCGACCTGATCAACGCGATCAGCGACGCCGTCAACGAGAACGTCTCGGACGAGGACATCCTCCGTATCGAGGAGAACGCCTGCCCCACCTGCGGCAGCTGTTCCGGCATGTTCACCGCCAACTCGATGAACTGCCTGACCGAGGTCCTCGGTCTCTCCCTGCCCGGCAACGGTTCGGTCCTCGCCACGCACACCGCCCGCAAGGCGCTGTACGAGGACGCCGGCCGCACGGTCGTCGAGATCACCAGGCGCTACTACGAGCAGGACGACGCGACGGTCCTGCCCCGCTCCATCGGCACCCGCGCCGCGTTCGACAACGCCATGGCGCTGGACATCGCCATGGGCGGCTCGACCAACACGATCCTGCACCTGCTCGCCGCCGCGCAGGAGGCCGAGCTCTCCTACGACCTCGACGACATCAACGAGGTCTCGCGCCGCGTCCCCTGCCTGTCCAAGGTCGCGCCCAATGTGGCGCCCGGCGGCACGTACTACATGGAGGACGTGCACCGGGCCGGCGGCATCCCCGCCATCCTGGGCGAGCTGCACCGCGGCGGCCTGCTCGACGAGAACGTGCACTCGGTCCACTCCGATTCCCTCGCCGAGTGGCTGAAGAACTGGGACATCCGTGGCGGCTCCCCGTCCCCGGCGGCCGTCGAGCTGTGGCACGCGGCTCCCGGATGCGTCCGCTCCGCGACCGCCTTCTCGCAGTCCGAGCGCTGGGAGACCCTCGACCTGGACGCGGCCGGCGGCTGCATCCGAGACCTGGAGCACGCGTACTCCAAGGACGGCGGCCTCGCGGTCCTCAAGGGGAACCTCGCAGAGGACGGCTGCGTCGTGAAGACGGCGGGCGTCGACGAGTCGATCTGGACCTTCGAGGGCCCGGCGGTCGTCTGCGAGTCGCAGGAGGAGGCCGTCGACAAGATCCTCCGCAAGGAGATCAAGGAGGGTGACGTCGTCGTCATCCGTTACGAGGGCCCGCGCGGCGGCCCCGGCATGCAGGAGATGCTCTACCCCACCTCCTTCCTCAAGGGCCGCGGTCTCGGCAAGAGCTGCGCCCTGGTGACCGACGGCCGCTTCTCCGGCGGTACGTCGGGGCTGTCCATCGGCCACGCGTCGCCGGAGGCCGCTTCGGGCGGCACCATCGCGCTCGTCGAGGACGGCGACCGGATCAGGATCGACATCCCGAACCGCTCGATCGAGCTCCTCGTCCCCGAGGCCGAGCTGACCGCCCGCCGCGCGGCGCTGAACGGTGTGTACGCGCCGAAGAACCGCGACCGCAAGGTCAGCGCGGCGCTGCGCGCGTACGCGGCGATGGCGACGAGCGCGGACCGGGGTGCGGTGCGGGACGTGTCCAAGCTCGGCTGAACCGAGCCGCGAACGCCATGGAAGGCCGGGCCCCGCTCTACCAGTGAGCGGGGTCCTTGCCGTCGACGGCGAACACGGACCCGTCGGGCGCGGTCCCGATGACGGTCCGGCCGACCGCGACGGGGGCGGGCAGCGCCGAGGCGTAGCTGAGCTTCCCGTCCCGGAGCCGGGGGCTCGTCTGGCCCAGCAGCGTCCCGCGCTCGGTGTCCACGGCGAGCAGGCGCCCGTCCGCCGTGGAGAAGTACAGCCGGTTCCCGGTGGCGAGGACGGGCGCCGACGTCCGCCCGGCCGCGGTCTCCAGCTGCCAGAGCACGGCCTTGCCGTCCCTTTCGTCGTCCTTCCCGCCGGTCGGGCGCGTGTCGACGGCGACCAGGGTTCCGCCGTGGGCCAGCAGATAGGCGGTGTCCCCACCCACCACGGCTTCGGGTTCGTTCATCCGGAACGGCAGCGCCACGCGGGAGACGTGCCTGTTCTCCGGGTCGTAGCGCACGAGCCCGACGGTCTGGGTGTCCCCGTTCATGGAGGTCAGGACGAGTGCGCCGCCGGAGGTTCCCACCGGGGTGAGCATTCCGTCCAGCCGTCGCCGCCACGCCGTATGCCCGGAAGCCGCGTCGAGGGCCGTGACCAGCGTGGTGGATCCGTAGGCCGAGTGCTCGAACGCGTAGGCGAGCCCGGACGCGTCGTCGTACAGCGCGAAGTCCGGGCGCCGGTGGCCCGCGAGCGCGTGCCGCCAGCGGGACACACCGGTGGCGGAGTCGAGCGCCTCGGTCGTACCGTCCTCGGCCGTCAGCAGCAGCGTGTCACCCGCGGCGAAGGGCGTGCCCAGGTACGGGGAGAGATCCGCGGCCCAGACCTGTTCGCCCTCGGCCGGGTCGTACGCCCGGAGCTTCCCGCCCGGTACGGCCTCGTGCACCAGGCCGCCGGAGACCGACAGCACGCCGGACACCGGAGCGTTCCCGGCGGAGCGACGGGTCCACAGCACCCGGCCGTCGGCGGGATCCAGCCGGGAGGCGCCGGTACCACCTGTGGCGCAGTACAACGCCGCGGTTCGGCCGGACGTCCCCTTTCCGGTCCGTTCGCCGGTGCCGCCCGCCGAGGAACAGACCGGCGTCGCGCTGCCCGAGGTCACGAGGGGCGTCCGCCACGGCGCGAACGTCGCCGAGACCTTCGCGCCACCCGACTCCCCCGACTCGCCGGAGCCGCTCACGACGCCGGCCGCCCACACCCCGCCGGCACCCACGACGAGCAGTGTGGCGGCGGATGCCAGTTGCCACCGCCGTCTGCCGCCGCCGGTCGCGGTGCCCTTCCTGCCCCGCCTCGCCCCGCCCGCGCCCACATGCGTGTCCGCCTCCGCCCCGGCCCCCGGCACCGCGACCGCGGGGCCTTCGGCTCCGGCGCCGGCTTCGGCCCGGCCTCCGGCCGTGCCGGGCCGCCGCTGCGACGGTATGAACGCGGCGGCGTCGTACGAAGGAGGGCTCAGCGTCGCCATGATCTCGTCCGGGGTGGGCCGCTCCGCGGGGTCCTTCGCCAGGCACCGCCCGATCAGCGGAGCCAGATCCGTCGGCACCCCTGCCAGATCGGCCTCGTCATGCACCACCTGGTAGGCCACGATGTACGGGCTGTCGGAGTCGAAGGGCCCCCGGCCGGTCGCCGCGTGGACGAGCACGGCTCCCAGCGCGAACACGTCCGCGGCGGGCCCGACCTCGCGCGGCCGCTGGAACTGCTCGGGCGCCATGTACGGCGGCGAGCCGATCAGTTTGCCCGTCTCGGTGCGCAGGTCGCTGTCGTACGGCCGGGAGATCCCGAAGTCGATGACCTTGGGCCCGGAGTCGGAGAGCAGCACATTGCTCGGCTTGAGGTCACGGTGGATCACCCCGGCGCGGTGGATGTCGCGCAGCGCCTCGGCGAGTCCCGCCGTCAGTCTGCGCAGCGCGGCGGGGGCCATCGGCCCGTTCCGCTTCACCTGATCGGAGAGCGTGGGACCGGGTACGTACAGCGTGGCCATCCACGGGCGCGCGGCATCCGGATCGGCGTCGACGACCGGCGCGGTGAAGGCCCCGCTGACCCGTCTCGCCGCCCCGACCTCCTGCCGGAAACGAGCCCTGAACTCGGGGTCCGCGGAGTAGTGCCGATGCACCACCTTGACGGCGAGCTGCAGTCCCGAGGTGGAGCGGGCCAGATGCACGACACCCATGCCGCCTGCGCCGAGACATGCCTCAAGGCGGTACTGACCGGCGTACTCCGGATGCTCCGCTTCCGGATTCGCTCCGGTACCTCGCAGCGGCGGCATCGCCCACCCCCGTGTGTTCGTCCGCAAGCGCGACGCACGGAGCCTAGTCGATGGTGCGTGCGATAACGCCGGGGCTTGTAGCCTGCGCGTCGTACACACCGTCTCTCAACGGGGGAGGGCCTCATGGCCATGGAAGAGCAGATCGACACCGACGCAGCCGGGGCGGCCGAGAGCACGGCCGCGCTCGCCGGCACCGACGACGTCACCCGGTACCCCATCGCACCCGGCTACCGCGTCAACGTCCGCACGGGACCGGGCACCCAGTACGGCATCGTCCGCACGCTCCCGTACGGAGTGAAGGTTGCGGTCTACTGCCAGAAGCCGGGCGAGCGGGTCACCGGCCCGTACGGCACCTCGAACATCTGGGACAACATCGCCAACGGCCAGTTCGTGTCGGACGCCTACGTCCACACGGGCAGCGACGGCTACATCGCCCCGCGCTGCGACTGACCGCGCCCCCGTCCCGTCCGGGGCCACGCCCCGGGCGGGGCCGAGACCGGGCGGGGCCGAGACCGGGCGGGGCCGGGACCGGGGCGGGTTCCCGCGTCGGTGACCGGCGCGACCGGGGCCGTGGCCGCCCGGGGATAATCGACCTCGTGAGCGAGAACAGCGAAGACCCCGGTACCGGCGCGACACCCGGCAGCACCGCGTCCGGCTCCAGCACGCCGGGCCCGCAGCCCGAGCCCCTGTTCTTCTTCGGTACGACCTGGGTCGACCACGACGGGAGCTACGGGCTGCGACGGGTGGGGGCGGCGGTCGGCTCCCTCGTCGCCGCGGTCGCCGCCTGCTTCGTCCTGCGCTTCGCCTACCAGGGGCTGCAGATCGCCGATGTCGGCAATGCCGTCGGCATCCTGGTCGTCGCGATGTTCGCCGTCTGCAGCGCGATCGCCTTCCGCAAGACATGGGAGGGGTTCGGCCGCCGCCCGGCCGATCCGGCGCGCGAGGCCAGTCTGCGCGGTCTGAAGACGATCGGCTTCGTCGGCTCGCTGATCGCCTACTTCCTCCGTACGTTCATGGAGGCACCCGGCGAGCGACTGCGTCGCACGGAGTACGAGACGGCCCTGGCCCGCTACGCGAAGCGCCGCTCGTCCCGTACCGGGAACCCGGCTGCCCGCAAGAGCGCCAAGACCCCCAAGGGCAAGCGGCCCAAGCGCAAGTAGGAAACCGAAGGCAGGGCCCGGGGCCACGCCGCACGAGCGCGGCCGGACCCGCCTCGTGCGGGGCGGGCTCCGCGCGCGGCCGGGACCCGCTCTCCGTTTTCCGCGAGCACCGGCACCGGGCCCCGCGCGGGCCACGATGGCGTGATGTCTCCTTCCGCCTCCGCCCGCGGCCCCGACTCCACCTCCCGGCCCGTGCGCTCTCCTTCGGCTGTGCGGCCGCCCAGTACGCCGCGGCCCGCCCCGGCCCCGTCCGTCCTCGTCGACGCCTGGTGCCCCCCGATACCCACCTCGCCGACCTCGGCAGCCACTCCGCGTTCCTCGTCCTCGGCGGGGAACCCACGCGCCGGTTCCTCGCCGAGGAGCGCGACCGGTTCGCGGAGGTCTTCCCGGACGGCACGGCGAGGAGCGTTACGTGGTCGACCTGAACGTGGCGATCCGCCCGTCCTCGGCCCCGCCCGAATCGCCCCCGTCGCGCTCCTGACCCGACGGCCGCCGTTCCTCGCGAGCCTCTCGGGCCTTCCGCTCCGCGGCCCACCCCTCCAGGGCCGCTGCGCACGCGTGGTCGGTGTGGTGCAGCCCGCTGAGGTCCAGCACCACGGTCCGGTCGTGCGGCAGGCCGTCCAGCGCGTCCAGCAGCTTCGGCAGCCGCAGGAACGTGGCGTGGCCCGCGACCCGGACCCGCAACACCCCGTCGCCGTCGTCCTCATGCGTCTCGATGTGCACATGGCTGATGTCCCAGGCGGTCTTGGCCACGGCCAGCAGCAGCCCCACCAGCACTCCCTCGAAGAGACTCGTGGCCACGATCGTCCCCGCCGTCACCGCGAGCACCACCGCCTCCCCGCGATGCTCACGCCACAGCGGCACCAACGCCCGTACGGGAACGAGCTTGAGGCCCGCGTGCAGCAGCACCGAAGCCAGAGCCGCCACGGGAATCACTTCGAGCGCACTCGGCAGGGCGGCGGCGAAGAGCAACAGCCACACGCCGTGGAGCACCCGGGATGCCTTCGTCCTCGCCCCGGCGCGGACATTGGCCGCGCTGCGCACGATCACCGCGGTCATCGGCAGCGAGCCGAGCAGCCCGCACACCGCGTTGCCCGTGCCCTGCGCGATCAACTCCTTGTCGTAGTCCGTCCGCCTGCCGTCGTGCAGCCGGTCCACGGCCGCCGCACCGAACAGTGACTCGGCCGAGGCGATCAGCGCGAACGCCAGGACGGTGCCGATGACGCCCACCTCCGTGAGCCGCGCCCAGTCCCCGGCCCCCGGCGGTCGTACGGCATCCAGCAGCCCGCTCACCGCCACCCGCTGCACGGGCAGGTCGAACAGCCAGGTCGCCCCGGCCGCCAGTCCCACCGCCACCAGGGGCGCGGGGACCGACCGGGCCGCTCGCGGCCACTTCGGCCAGAGCAGGAGCACGAGGAGCGCCCCGATCCCGACGGCGACCGCGCTGCCCGTCACGCCCGTGCCGAGTGCCAGTCGCGGCAGCCCGCCGAGCTTCTGCCCCATGGTCCCGGGCGCCACCGCGTCGGCGAGCACGTACAGCTGTCCCACCACCAGCACGAGGCCGATTCCGGCGAGCATCCCCTGCACGACGGCCACGGACACGGCCCGGAACCACTGCCCGAGCCGCAGCACCCCCAGCCCCACCTGCACCACACCGGCGGCCAGGACCAGCACCCCCAGGGTGCCGACCCCATAGCTGTGCACCGCCTCGTAGACGAGCACGGTCAGACCGGCGGCGGGCCCGCTGACCTGCAGACTGCTGCCCGGGAGCAGGCCCGTGACGAGCCCGCCGACTATCCCGGTGATCAGTCCCAGTTCGGCCGGGACCCCCGAAGCGACGGCCACCCCCACGCACAGCGGCAGGGCGACCAGGAAGACGACGAGCGAAGCGGCGAAGTCGGCACGCGGGATCGAAAAGGATCGAAGGCCCGGAACATTCGGAAAACCACGCACGGGAAGCACCTCCATCGACTGACGGACACGTCATGGAACGGGAGATGCGCGGATACCGGGGGGACGGTGAAATTCATTGTCCTTTACGGGAGTTGCTCATCCGCCCCGTATTCGGAACCGGTCGGTGGGCACGGAAGCACAAAGGGGTGGAATATCTCCGTCCGATCGCGCCCTCAATCGCCCGCGCCCCAGCAACGCCACGTCCCGCCCGCGCCGCGGCTGCTCCGCGCCGCCCCGCCACCGCTGCCCCGCGTCTTGACGAGAGGGGCCGCCGGGATAAAAATTCATCGCATGATGAATTCTTCGGGTGCCGCCATCGAGGCCCGCGGCCTCGCCGTCGTACGAGGCAACCGCACCGTCCTCCGCGACCTCGACTTCACCGTCGAACCCGGCAGGATCACCGGTCTGCTCGGCCCCTCCGGCTGCGGCAAGTCCACCCTGATGCGTGCCGTCGTGGGCACCCAGGCCAAGGTCACCGGCACCCTCGACGTGCTCGGCAGCCCCGCGGGCCACCCCACGCTCCGCCCGCGCATCGGGTACGTCACCCAGGCTCCGTCCGTCTACACCGACCTGACCGTCCGGCAGAACCTCGACTACTTCGCGGCGATCCTCCAGCCGGGCCGCCGCCACCGGGACGCCCGCCGTGCCGCGGTCGCCCGCGCGATCACCGAGGTGGACCTGACCAGCCACGCCGACGCCCTGGCCGGCGCCCTCTCCGGCGGCCAGCTCACCCGCGTCTCCCTCGCCGTGGCCCTGCTCGGCACCCCCGAACTCCTGGTGCTCGACGAACCGACCGTGGGCCTGGACCCGGTACTCCGCCGCGACCTGTGGAACCTCTTCCACGCCCTCGCCGCCGACCGCGGCACCACACTCCTCGTCTCCTCCCACGTCATGGACGAGGCCGAGCGCTGCCACCGCCTGCTGCTCATGCGCGAGGGCGAGATCCTCGCCGACGACACACCAGAGGCCCTGCGCACCGCCGCCCGCACCGCCACCGTCGAAGAGGCGTTCCTCCACCTGGTCGACGAAGCCGCCACCCGTCAGGAGACCCTCCGATGAGCACGACCCCGACCCCGCAGCCCCTGTCCCCCGCCCGCATCCACCCGGCCGCGCCACCGCTGAGCCCCGCCCGCACCCTGGCCACCGCCGCCCGCGTCCTGCGCCAGCTGACCCACGACCCCCGCACCGTCGCGCTGCTCCTGCTGGTCCCGGTCGTGCTGATCACGCTGCTCCGGTACGTGTTCGACGGCAGCCCCCGTACCTTCGACGCCATCGGCGCATCGCTCCTCGGCATCTTCCCGCTGATCACGATGTTCCTGGTGACCTCGATCGCCACCCTGCGCGAACGCACCTCGGGCACGCTCGAACGCCTCCTCGCCATGCCGCTCGGCAAGGGCGAACTGATCGGCGGCTACGCCCTGGCCTTCGGCGCCGTGGCGATCCTCCAGTCCCTCCTGGCCACCGTGCTCTCGGTCTGGGTGCTCGGCCTGGACGTCACCGGCTCCGCGTGGCTGCTCCTCCTCGTCGCCCTGCTCGACGCCCTGCTCGGCACGGCACTGGGCCTCTTCGTCTCGGCCTTCGCCGCGTCGGAGTTCCAGGCGGTCCAGTTCATGCCGGCGGTGATCTTCCCGCAGCTCCTGCTCTGCGGTCTGTTCATCGCACGCGACCGGATGGCGCCCGCCCTCGAAGCGATCTCGAACGTCCTGCCCATGTCGTACGCGGTCGACGGCATGAACGAGGTCCTCCACCACCCCGACGTCACCGGCGACTTCGTCCGCGACGTCCTGGTCGTCGCGGGCTGCGCCCTGCTCGTGCTCGCCCTCGGCGCGGCCACACTCCGCCGCCGTACCGCCTGACCGCCCCCGGTGCGAGGATGACGGACACAAGCACAGGCCCGCGTACGGGCCGGCGCACCGAGCCCCGTCAGCACGACGCACCGAGAACAGCGAGCACAGCCCGGAGGGTGAACCGCATGACCCAGACAGTTGCCGTCCTCGGCACCGGCAAGATCGGCGAGGCCCTGCTCAGCGGCATGATCCGGGCAGGCTGGCGCCCGGCGAACCTGCTGGTCACCACCCGCCGCTCCGAACGCGCAGAGGAACTGCACAGCCGCTACGGAGTCGACTCCGTCACCAATGCCGAGGCCGCCAAGCGCGCCGACATCCTCATCCTCGCGGTCAAGCCCCAGGACATGGGCCGGCTCCTCGGCGAGCTCGCCGGGCACGTCACCGCCGACCGCCTGGTCATCAGCGCCGCCGCGGGCATCACGACCACGTTCATCGAGGACCGTCTCACCGCGAACACCCCGGTCGTACGCGTCATGCCGAACACCCCCGTCCTCGTCGACGAGGGCATGTCCGTCATCTCAGCGGGCAGCCACGCCACGACCGAGCACCTCGTCACCGCCGAGGCGATCTTCGGCGGCGTCGGCAAGACCCTGCGCGTCCCCGAGTCGCAGCAGGACGCGGCAACCGCGCTCTCCGGTTCGGGCCCCGCGTACTTCTACTTCCTCGTCGAGGCGATGACCGACGCGGGCATCCTGCTCGGTCTGCCCCGGGCCCAGGCACACGAACTGATCGTCCAGGCCGCCATCGGGGCCGCCGTGATGCTCCGGGACAGCGGCGAACACCCCGTCAAGCTCCGCGAAGCCGTCACCAGCCCGGCCGGTACCACCATCAGCGCCATCCGCGAGCTGGAGAACCACGGTGTACGGGCCGCCCTCATCGCTGCCCTGGAAGCCGCCCGCGACCGCAGCCGCGAACTCGCCACCGGCAACGGCTGACCGGACAGGGCCCACCCCGCCCCGCAGCCCCGATCGGCTCCGAACCACGCACCACCTCCACGAACCCACCGCCGGGCAACGACACGACGGTGGGTTCGTGACGACGACATCGGAACATCAGCAGGCACCGTGACCGGCGTCGACCTCCGCCTCCGCCTCACACGTGCTCACACGCACGGCCCACGGGCCGAGAGCGCCGCGACGACCGTGATGCCGACCCCCGCGCCTCCAGCCCTCGCGGCTGCCGCGAGGGCCTCCCTCCGGACCCCGGCCCAGCTCGGGGTTGACACGACACGCCCGCAACCGTAATGTGCTCCGAGTTGTCCGACGTGAGCGCCGACCCCGGTCGGTCCCCGGACAGCCATTCCGCAGTAACCACATCTGGTCGGCGACATCCGTCGCCCGACTTTCTGTGCGCATTTGCGAAATGAGGAATCCGCGTTCGAAGGAACGCGACCCCGATTAGCGTCGAGGCCCAGGATTCCGCTAAAGTCTCACTCGTCGGAACGGCCCAACGGCCCGGAAGACAAGCCCCGCTGACTGGGAATCAGGCCCGAAAGGATCTGATAGAGTCGGACTCGCCGGAAAGGGAAACGCGAGAGCGTGGAACTGGAAAGCGGCCCCGCTTCGACCGGGAATCGGACACGAAAGAGTCTGATAGAGTCGGAAACGCAAGACCGAAGGGAAAA
>NZ_JBIVON010000030.1:0-46365 GCF_044754145.1 Streptomyces sp. NPDC093149 | reverse complement strand
TGCGCAGCCTGATCCGGCGAGCATGGATGACTCACCGCTGGGACGAACGCCCGAACCGCCGACCATGACCGCACCCCTTTCCGCGCCACCTCTTAAGCGGCCCAAGGCCGTCGCGAAGATCACCAACGATGCCGAGGAACTGCTGGCGTTCTACGACTTTCCGGCCGAGCACTGGGTTCACCTGCGGACCACGAATCCCATTGAGTCGACGTTCTCGACAGTCAAGTTGCGAACCAAGGTCACCCGCGGGGCCGACAGTCCGGCTGCAGCCCTGGCCATGGTGTTCAAGCTGGTTGGGTCCGCCCAGGCCCGTCGGCGTGCGATCACGGGAGCCCACCTGGTGCCATTGGTCCGTGCGGGAGCCCGGGTTCGAGAACGGCGTCCTGGTCGAGCGCCAGGAGCAGGCCGCATGAACCTCGACGACATCCGGCGCGAGCCGGACGAGCACGTCCGCTTGGCTGCCTACCTCGACGTTCTGCGGCAGGTCTCCGACGCGGACGAGACCGCGGTGGTCAGTCGCATCCTCACCAATCCGGACCAGCCGATGGCCGAATTCGCCGTGCTGTGGCGCCCGGACCGTGACCCGCCATCCCCTCCTGGCCCGACGCGTGCAGGAGTGGTCGCTCCACCGCGCCATCATGCTCCAGCTGCCCTGGCACCCGGACGACCTACTCGCGGCGTCCAGCTGGCTCCAGCTTAGAGACAGCGCAGATTGGCGGCTGGTCATGGTCGGCGGCGAGGTCGTGTACCCCAGCGGTGGGTGGTCCAGGCTCGGCGGATCAGGCTACGGACGGTGATGATTATGTCGGCGAGGTCGAAGAAGGCTTCGATGACGCTGATCCGCCGTTCGTAGCAGCGCGCCAGCCGCTGGAAGGCGTTCTGCCAGGCATGGGTGCGCTCGACATGCCACCGCTGAGTGGCCTGGACCGGTGCCTTGGTTCCCTTGTGGGCGATGCGGCTACGCAGGCCCCGCTCCCCGAGCACGGCGCGCGATTTGGTCGAGTCGTAGCCCGCGTCGAGGTGCACGGTGATCTCGTCGGGAAGTGGCCCAAGTCCAGCCAGAACGTCGAGAGTTGGTGCAAGAAGTGGTGAGTCGTGGCAGTTGGCGCCGCTCAGTACGCGGCCAAGCGGGATGCCGTATCCGTCGGTGATGCCTGAGCGTTTCATGCCCTGCTTGCCCCGGTCGACGGGCGAGCGTCCGGCTGCTTCACCCCCGCCGGGGGCCTTGGTGATAGCGCCGTCCACGGCGATCTGGTCAAGGACGAGGCCGACGATGCGGTCGTAGGCGTCGAGGGTGATCTGCTTCAGCTGGGTGAACAGCCCGAGCTGTATCCACTCGTCGCGGCGGTTGCGGATCGTGCTGGCCGAGCAGGTGGCGTCCGCGATCGCTTCGTACGAGCAGCCGAACCGAAGGACTTGCAGCAACTTGTCGAAGACGATCCGGTCACCAATCCGGCGCCGGTGGCAGCCCAGCGGGTGGGCGGGATCGAACTTGGGCCGCTGCGGCAGCAGGGCGGCGAATTGGTCCCAGAGCGGTTCGGTCAGCCATGATGGCAGTACAGGCACAGGTCTCCCCAGTGATCACAGAGCGTCGCAACTCCATGATCACCCGACCTGTGCCTGTACCGTCTGCCAACTACGCCCTGTCCGGTCGATCTTGTCGGATCGGCGCGCGGCGTCGGGCGCCCGGCAAGGTCGGCCGGATAGGGCCTACGCGTCAGGAGCCGTGTTCGGCAAGGTGATCGTCAGCCATGAGGTGTGACGCTCACGGGGCGAAGGTCGCGGACAGGATCCGGGTGACCAGGGCGAGGTCGTTGCCGCCGCCGGTGGTGGGGTTGAAGGAGTACACCAGGCGGCGGCGCAGGTCGCGGGTGGTGAACATGCCGTTGGTGTAGCCGAAGGTGGTGCCGGTCTTGCCCCACACCGTCATGCCGTTGGGCATGGTCACGTGCATCAGGCTGGCGGCGTAGTAGGCGTTGCCCTGTCCCGGGTCGTCGTCGGTGCCGCCGAGGTAGGGGACGTAGGGGACGTCGAACAGTTCCGCCTGCTCGGTCGGGGGCAGCAGCCGTCCCTGGAAGAGTGCGGTCAGGAAGCGGTCGAGGTCGGCGGTGGTGGAGATCATGCCGCCGGCGCCGGGATTCTGTTCGGTGATGTCGACCAGTTGCGATCCGCCGTCCGGCCGAGGTACGGCGATGTAGCCGTGGGAGTGGGGGCCGGGGATCGTGGTGTCGGTCTGCGGGGCGGTGGTGTCGCGCAGGTGCAGCGGTTGCAGGATCCGGGTGGTGATCTCCTGCTGGTAGGTGTGTCCGGTGAGGTTCTCGACGAGCATGGCGGCGACGTAGTAGCCGGTGGCCCCGTAGACCTGCATGCGACCGGGCTCGGAGAAGGGGCGTTCGTGTCGGACGGCCTTGGCGACGAGCTCGGAGAGCGGGTGGTTGTCGAAGCGGTGCTCGACGATGCCGTCCGGGGTGGTGGGCAGGTCGTCCGGGGTCAGTTCGGGAAGGCTGCTGGTGAAGTTGAGCAGGGTGCGGACGGGGATCGGCGGATAGCTGTCGGGCAGGACGTCCGGCAGGTACCGCTGGACGGGCTGGTCGAGGTCGACGCGGTCCTCGGCGGCCAGTTGCAGCATCACGGTGGCGATAAAGGTCTTGGTGACGCTGCCGAGACGGAACCGGCCGTCCACCGGCACGGGCGCGCCGGTCATGATGTCGGCGGTGCCGTACGTTCCGGTCCAGTGGCCGTCCGGCCCGCTCACGCGTGCCAGCACGCCCGTGACGCGGTCGGGCGCGCTCGACAGGGCATGCTGCAACGCCTGCGGATCCAGATCCGGCAACCGGTCGCCGGTGGTGTCGGCCGCGGCGGCAGGCCGCGCGGCGGGCGCCGCGACCGCCGGGACGGCCGTGCCCAGCGCCACCGCGCCGAGCACCACGCAGGCGAGCGCCGCCATCGGCACCCGCCTGCGTCGGCCCGCTGTCGTCGCGGTCCCGGCGTTGGGGGAAGGAGGCTTGAAAGTCATGCCCACGACCGTGCCGCACAGCCGTGGTGCGACGAATCAGGGATCGCCCCCGACAGCACCCTGATGGATCCCTGATGCCGTCTCAGCTTCCGCGGGCGGCTGGAGTTTAGATCAGCCCGCCGCCTATCTGCGCGGGCTCTTAAGACCGCCGCCGGGTCGAACACCGCGGCCATCGGTACCCTCGCCGGTGGCGGCCGTAACAAGCGAATCCGCAACACCGCCACAGCCAGCCTCAAGCGGCAGAGAAAACGCTGAACTCAACTCACCCACAACTCTTGACTATTGCTCGCACGACCTCGATGGTGCTCTCCGGGCCGCCCGTGAAGAGCGCAACAGCGACGGGGCGAGTCTCGTCGGTGGCGAGCAGCTCCGTGATCGCCCCGGCGATCAAGAAAAGCCCGACAGCGGTCCGCGGAAGCGCATCGAACCAGCAGAAGATCTTCTGAGTCATCGCCAATCCGTTCCCTTCTCGGTCGTGGCGGCGATCGCGAGTACCTCGCGCTCCCGGTAGTCGTCGTAGAGGGTCCGGACGGAGCCGTCGACCAGATAGAGGAGGAGGACCTCGTTGACCGTGACCATCTCGCTGGCCACCAGCGCGAGCCGCGCCTTGAGCCGCCCGGCGTCCTCCTCGGCCAGCAATAGTCGGTGCATCGCGTCGACGTTCACCGGGAGGGCAGAAGAGCGCTGCCCGCGCGGCGCCGTGCTCCGCGAGCAGAGCCTGCATCTCGGCGACCGTCCGGGCCGCCGAGACCTTCGTCGTGCAGTTGACCGGGGCGGCCATCATGCAGCCCCCTTCTCCTTCTTCTTGGTCCCGGTCTGCGCGGCGCTGGCCTGCTGCTCGACGTGGCGCGCCGCGATATACAGGCCCTCGCGGTTCAGGTGCCGCGAGTAGCTCGAGTCGAGATAGAGCACCGGCACGTCGCCCGCGGCCTTCAGTAGCGCCGGGTGCAGCAGGTGCTTGATCGGGCCCGAGCCGCCGCCGTAGACGTAGACGACCTCGGTCGTCGCACCGGCCTGCGAGAGGACGTCACCAAAGGAGGAGACGATCTCGTCGACCAGGTAGCTGGCCTCGTCCTCGACGAAGCCCGACGCGCGCTGGTGGCGGTTCTTCTGCAGCACGGACGGCACCGCGTGGAGGAAGTCCGCCAGCTGCTTGCGAGAGGAGAACTGCAGCGAGGCGTCCGACTCGCTCATGCGCTCCATGGCGTTCATGAGCGCGGTGCCGTAGCCCTCGTCGAGCGTGGCGGCCGCCTCGGGGTTGAACCGCCCGTCGGTGAAGACCGGGAAGTTCACGGTGCCTTCGCCGACGTCGACGCCGATGGTGTGCTGGACCGCCACAAGATCAGAGGCGGCGACGCCCTCCACGATGGACGCGTCGCGGGCGCGCAGGTCGTCCAGGAGTGCCTGGGCGAGCGGCTCACCCTTGTCGGTGATGGCGAACTGCGCTGATGCACCCTCGGCCATGACCTGGACGTCGACGAACTCCAGGCGCACCGACACGGGGGTGCTGAAGTTCTTGACCGTCACCAGGTGCACCACGGGGTCCGTGCCGCCCAGCAGGCCGACGAACTCGGCCGCATAGGCGTGGCGGCGAGCGACGAACTCGGAGATCGGCAGCGCCAGGCCGCCGCGTACCTGGACGCGCAGCTCGCGATCGGGCAGCACGTCGTACTCGCGGACGTAGTCGCGCAGCGCCTTGGCGGCGAAGACGCCCAGAACGAGCACCTTGGACAGCTCCTGATCGGCCTTGGAGTGCTTGCCGATGACCTCGAACTCGGTGAACTTCGAGCCACGCACGGACAGCGCCGCACGGCCGAAGATCCGGCGGTCGGACGCGGCCACCAGGGGAGTGGTGAGCGAGCAGTCGATCTGGTTGTAGAAGTCGCCGGCGAGCACCGAGGGCGCGTCGCCGTCGGGAAGCGGCACCTTCGGCGAGGTGCGAGACGTCGAGACGACCGCGCTGGGCAGATCGATCTCGTCGAAGATGCCCATCTTCGTGTTCTGGATGACGCCCTTGACGTATCCGTTGCCGACGTCGATACCGCCGGTGAGAGTGATGATGTCGTTGATGCTCGTGCTCATGAATTCGACCCCTCGGTGTCGTTCGCGGTCTGTGTTCCTGTGCTGTCTGCCTGGAAAGTGAGAATCACCGCGTCACTCAGCGCCGAGTGCTCGCCATGATTTCGTCGATGGATGCCTGCTTCGGCGGCCGCGGCGCTGCGCTCGCTTCGGGCTCTTCGGCTTTCTCGGCCGGCGCGGAAGCAGATTCCGGCTTGGCAGTCGAGCGATGCGCTTCCGGCTCCGATGCCGTGTATTCGATGTCGGAGTCGGCGTTGTCGGTAACTACAGCTCGCGGCTGCACCGACTTGGCGGTCGGACGGCGATTGACTACAGACTCCTCGTCCTCGCTCTGCTCGGTGATCTCCAGCGGTGGCCGGCCGCGACGCGGCAGCTGATCGACGGGCTTGTAGAAGACGTCGATGTACCCGTCGCGCTGGATGGACTCCCGGATGAGCAGACGCAGCGAATGCGAGATGTCTTTCTGCGCGTCGAGCCACTCGATCACCGAGGTGTCGACGGAGGGCACCGTCCAGCGAAGCTTACGGGGCTCACCGTACTGCTTCGGCATTGCGCTCACCTCGCCATGCGACTCGCTCCCGAACGTCATCTGGTCGTATGTCGGATGCCTTTCGCTCTGCCATGTGGACTCACCTTCCTTCGCTGGTTCCTCTCGCGTGTGAATCGTCGCGAGTCCACTTTAAGGTCCCTATTGAGTCCCATGCAAGTCTCATTCGATACGCGATAGGCGCGCTACTTGTGTCTCTGTTGGTCATCCTCGGGACACGTGGGAGACGCCGTCGCGCCCTCGCGCAGGGCGGCAACACGTGGACTGCCAGTGTCATGCGCCGCGGTGCTTCAAGGGCGACGCAACAAGGGCTCGCGCGAGACGCGTGCCAGAGATCCGCTGTAGCAGGATTGGACCAGAGGAGCCACATCGAAGTCTTGGTGGTGTCCCATCAGCGTCCCGACCGCGCCGGGCAGAAGGCATCATCGAGCATCCTGTACAGATGGGCCCTCCTGGGGCTCCGCGAGCGACATCAGCACGACACCATTGGGGAGCGTGCGGGACACAGTGAGGACGCGCGCAGAACTCCGAGAAGTCCACAGAGAGCAGTCGGCGTCTTATGCGCGTCCAAGTCGCGTCTCCTTCGCGTCCCGATGAGTCACCTCTCCGACACGGAGGCGACGCTGCTCTGCCTCTGTTTCCCGAGAGCGAGAAGCTTGTCGGCATCCCTTGCCAGAGCCCGTCGGCGGGCACGTCGATAAAGCCGCGGACCGCCGGCGGAGCAATAGTCGGAAACAATGTCTGCACGAGATCAGAACAACCGTCGATGAGCCATCGGCGCGGTGCTGTTGCGACGTCGGTGCAGAAGCGTCATCGGGCCGTCGTGGTCGCACAGGAGAGAGCAGAGGGAGAGAGTCCAGAAGGGCCCCCGCACACAGCGAGCGTGCACAGCACGACTGCTTGGCAGCAAAGCCCCGAAGGACAGAAGGAAGAGCAGATGGCTTTGCTGCGTAAGCAGTCCCTGGAGAGCGACGGCAACGACCCGATGACGCTGGAGCTGAGCTGCTCGCCCTGCTTGATGAAACAGATGATCGCCGCGGCGAAGGCTCTCCCCTTCTGATGCGTCCACGGGGGAGCCCCCCAGGCTCGCTGCGTGTGCGCGAGACAGAGCGCAGCCCGGGGGTCGGAACGACGTCGAAACAGTGCAGAGCGCACGCCTCGGACGCGATTCGATAGGCGCTGTCACGCTGGTGCAGCACCGGAGCAGCAGCCGAAGCGAGGTCATCCACGTCGGTGCAGCCAGCACGGCGTGATGGGCGAGGCCGGCTGGCCGCCTGCAGCGAGCGTTGGAGCGGAGAATTATCCACAGCCGGAGCGACGGTATCGCGGAGATCGGATCCGCTTCGCGGCGAAGGCTGCGACGTCGGCGACAGCAGTGCAATGGACCGGTGCTGCGCTCCGTCGGGAGCAGACCCGCACCCCCACCTCGCTCGTGCCTCACGAGGACGAACCAGCGTGGGGGTGCGGCCGTATCACGGACGTCAAAGCAGAGATACACCCAAAAGGTGCGATGACCAGGAGAAACAGCCAGACCTGTACCCCCGCTGCGCGGGAAAGGGGGAGGGGTACGGGTCCAAGGGGTACGGGCTGTTTCCCCTGATACACGAGCGCATCGGTCCTCCGCTAAAGCTCCGGACGCGATGCACCGAGGGAAGAAGCAAAGGGCATAAGGGAACCTGATAACACGTGTCCTGCGGACCCTCGCTCCGCTCGGCCTCTCCGCTGCGCTCCGAGAACGTGTTAGTCGGCATGGCCGACGGGTTCCACCGCTCGCAAGCTCGCTGGTCCGTCGGTCGCTGGCGCTCCCTCCGGCTATGCCCAGCGCTGCGCTTGAGAGAGGAATCCCCACCGCTGCCCCTCTGCAGTTGCCCGCAGGCGTGGCCGCAGCAGAGGGTGCAGCAGTGATGGATCGCCGGGCGCTGCGTGCCTGGCTCAGGCGAGAAGTGACGACCCGTGCGACGGCTTGCTGCGCGATCCATCCAGGGGCAGATCACGGTGGCCAAGATCTTCCGGGTCGTCAGCCAGCGGAGCTGGCACGGGCGCTCTGTCGAACATCGAGATCACACGGACCCCATGGGTGTCCGCACTCGATGCTCGCCACCCGCACCCGAGACCACGAAGAGGCATCGTCATGACGCAGCCCCAGCCTGAACTCTCGCCCTACGACCGGAGCCCGGTGCGAGCCGAAGTTGTGGCAACCGAACAACGAAGCCGTCGCCGAGGTGATGCGCTCCGGCGAAGCCGAGGACATCGGCAACGTCGACTTCACCAACGACGAGGACGGCACAGTCGTCACCGTGCATGTCTCCCGCAGCAACGACGGGCTGTACACCGTCCCATGCCGATGTGCAGCGACGATGAGATCCGAGTCGAGTTCCACGGCGAGAAGGGTCCGGTCATGATCGAGCCCGGTACCGGCCGGCCCGCATGAGCCGGCTGCATGCAGGTCGCTACACCTGCCCCGACATCATGGCCATAGCTTTCGACTCCAGCTGTGGAGACCGCCGAGTCACAAGGAGAGGAGACTCGAATGATTGCTGAAATGATTCCAGACTCGTTCTCGCATGTTGTCCTCGTCACCGGTTCCCGCAGCTGGAACGACGAGCGGAGCATGCGTGATGCGTTCAACGACGCCTGGCGCAGCTGGGGAGCCGAGCGCGTCACCCGGCCGGTTCTCCTCTCGGGGCACTGCCGCGAGGGTGCCGACGTCATGGCCGAGCGGCTGTGGCAGGCCGCCGACTTCGAGGTCATCGCCTTCCCCGCCGACTGGTCGACTCACGGCAGAGCGGCCGACTTCCAGCGCAACCATGAGATGGTCGACGCGGCCCAGGTGTTCCGCGACGCCGGGGCTCAGGTGCTGTGCGCGCGGCCTTCCTCGACCTCTGTCAGAAGCCCGGATGCACGCAGCGGGGCCGGGTGCAGCTCATGCCGAATACACCGGGGCACTTCTCGCACGGCGCCGTCCACTGCAGATCTCGCGCGCGAGCTGCGGGGATCGAGACAGTCAGCGTGATCCATCCGTCGCTGCCGCCGTCCTGAGACGCACGAAGAGCCCTGCAACATGCGGCAGGGCTCTTCAGGGACGGATGGGAGAAGTTGGCCAGGGGGCGAACAGAGGCTCAGTGCCGCTTGCTTCGGTCGATGGAGTGCGCCTCGTCAAAGGCCTTCTGGACCGTCTTCGGGATGCGTCCCCGCTCCGCGAGCTCGAGGCCCTCCTCCCTAGCCCACTCACGGATCTTCTCGCGCTCCTCAGCAGTCGTCTCGGGTACGACTCGCTTCTTGGCGGGCTTCCTTTCGGCTTTCCGGCCGACCTTCAGGTACGACTTCAGTGCATCCTCAAGGTCTTTCTGCTCCTTAGCTGTGAGATCGATTTCGTACCAGGTGTCACCCAGGCCGAACGTGACGGTAGTCGCGTCGGGCTTTCCACTGAGATCTGACTCGACAATGCTTCGAATAGCCATACCAGCGAGGGTAGCCGATACGCAAGGGCCTTGAAAAGGCCTTGGAAAGGCTGCCATGGCCAGTCGTGACAAGTGTGTCGCGTAGAACCTGAATGCGACTGGAGATGCTGCTAAATGAGCAGAACGCGAAAGTCGTGCTGCTAAAATCGCACTATTGGCTAGGGGTGTCTCGTACCCCGTTCTCCACCGACCAGCGACCTAGATCGAGAGGCCTCCACCATGTCCACGCTCCATACCGTCGACGGCCATTCGCTCACCGACGAAGACATCGACCTCTTCGCGTTGCTGTGCCGACGCCGGGGGTGGTCGGATCAGTACCTGATGGAGATCGAGTCCACCGAGCACAACGAGCTCCTGGACCTGGCCGAGATGGTCGAGGCCCTCGAGGACGCCCGGGCTGCGGGCAAAAGGATCACCATCGCTCCCGATTTCGATATGGACGGCATCTCCTCCGGGGTCCTCGGCTACGCCGGTCTGTCCGAGCTCGGCTTCAACGTCGAGCTGCACCTGCCCGACTACCGCCGCGGCCACGAGCTCACCCCCGAGGACATCGCCGAGATCCACGCGAAGTGGCCCGACACCCGAGTCCTGCTCACCTGCGACGGGGGAGTGAACTCCCACCGCGGCATCGCCGCCGCACGCGCCCTGGGCTGGACGACGCTGGTGACTGATCACCACGAAGAGCTGGCTCCGGGCTCGACCGCGGACATCACCGTCGACCCGTGCCGGATCGACGAGACCTACGCGCACACCGGGATCTGCGGTGCCCACGTGCTCTACCAGGTGATCGAGGCCTACGCCCGCGTGCGCCGGCCCGAGAAGCTCTGGGAGATCCGCCTGCTGCGCCTGTTCGCCGGCCTGGGCACCGTCTCCGACGTCATGCCCGTGCTGCACGAGAACCGTCAGCTGGTGCGTGATGCGATCTCGATTGCGCGTCTGCTGCGCGTCGCCGCGCCGAAGACGATCCCCAATCCCTGGGGTGGGTTCGACGCTGACCCGGATGCCATCGACGTCCAGCAGTCGATCCTGATGCAGCTGCTGCGTACCGAGCCGCATCACCCGGTCTTCCTCCGGGCCTTCGAGGGCTTCGCGATCGTGCTCAAGGCCTTCGCGCAGATCGGCAAGATCCGAGACGTCGACGACCTCGACGAGGGCTTCTTCGGCTTCTACCTCGCCCCGGCGATGAACAGCCCGCGCCGCACGGAGGCCTCGCTTGAGCCGTGCTTCGCGGTGTTCACGGCCGCCGGTGCTGACGTCAAGCTCAAGGCCGCCCACCAGGTGATCGAGAGCAACGAGCTGCGCAAGCAGCTGGTCATCGAGCACATGGAAGAACTCACCACCGGGGACCAGCCGTTGGCCCCGTGGGTGTACTTCTCGGACGCCTACCCGGGCATGTACGGGCTGCTGGCCAACCGGATGATGGAGCTCAACGGCCACCCGGTCGTCGTCGTCAACCGGCCCGCCGGCCCAGACGATTTCGTCAGTGGCTCCGGTCGCGCGCCGGGGTGGTTCGACATCATCACCAGCCTGGAGCCGCACGACGGTCTCAGCGCCATCGGGCACCAGCAGGCCTGCGGCGTCCGCGTCGCGAAGGCCGAGAAGCTCGGCGACCTCGTCGCCGTGCTGCAGGAGGCCACCCAGGTCGCCCTGCTCGCCGTCAGCACCGACGGACCGAACGGTGATCTCGTGCTCGGCCCGGACGCCGACTGCGACGCCGGCCTGGAGGACCTGCAGCCGTTGTTCGAGCTGGTGCGCCGGACCGAGGGGCTCAAGCCCTTCGGGCACGGTTTCACCGCTCCGGTCGTCGAGATCGCGATCGAGCCCCTGGGGCTGCGCGTGGACCGGATCGGATCCGAATCGCAGCACCTGCGTCTGGTCACCCGGTCCGGCCTGTCCTGCCTGTGGTGGAACGTCGCCGAGGAGAAGTTCGACGTGCTCCGGGGCTTCGTGCAGCGCGCCAGCCGCACCGAGCTCGGGACGCTGCGCTTCACGGCGACGCTGCAGCTGAACACCTTCCGCGGCGACACCCGCGTCCAGGCCGTCATCAACGAGCAGATCACCACGGCTGCTTGAGCCCCGTAGAGGAGGAGACCTTGACGACTTCACCGATCACCTCGCGTCTGCTCGGCATCGGGTGGTGCGTCCTCGTGCCGTTCGCCGCCGTCGCGGTCTACCTCGGCCTCGGCACCTTCGCAGTCCGCCTCATCGGAGAGCCGATCGTTGCGACCGCCGTCCTGGGCACGCTCGTTGTCGTCCTGGTCGGTTCGGTGAGGATCCAGCGGCCCCGGTGGCTCGCGCATGCGCCGGGGCCGCGGCCGAGGCCGGAGATCCCACGCTTCGGATTGACGGTCCTCGGCTGCGCGGTCCTGGCCTTCCTCGCCGGCCAGTCGCTGGCCTTGTGGATCTACGTCACGGCCGGATCCGCCGGCTTCGACGCGTCGAACCAGACGCGGCACGCGGCCGGGGCTGTGGCGACCCTGTTGCTCACCCTGGTCGCGGCTCCCGTGGGGGAGGAGGCCCTGTACCGAGGGCTGATCTACCCGTTGCTGCGTAAGCGGGTGAGCATCCTCGTCTCAACGCTGGTCACCGCCGTGGTGTTCGGCCTGGTGCACGGCAACGCCGTGCAGTTCGCCTCGACCCTGCCGCTGGCGGTGCTCCTGGCCCTGGTCTACGAACGCACGCGCGTGCTGTGGCCCTGCGTGCTCCTGCACCAGGGCTTCAACCTCGCCGCGGCTCTCGTTCCGGCGCAGGCGCTCGGCGCTCTGGCGACCCCCGTCTCCGCGGTGTTCCTGTGCCTGGCCTTTGCCGGTTGTGCCTTGGGGCTCTACCGGCGGGTCGCCGGCGGGACTGCGCCTGGCGCAGTCCAGGGCGCGGGAGGCGAGTCCGCGATGCAGTGATCGAGGTACTCAGCCTCTTCTGAAAAGCGATGGTGCCCTCCGCACGATGGACCTGGCGGCCTTTCAGCCGCCGGCCCCTCGTGCGGAGGGCATGCTCGTGGTGACCAGGGTGATCCGGTCACCGCGGGGGTGTGACTGAAAGTATCTATTCAGTCATACTCATCAGGAGAGGAGAGGATCTCATCATGGCTATCGTCAGCACCTGCACGTGCGACTCACGAGGAAAGCTCGTCCGTCCCGACGCGCTCGACATCAGCCGTGCGAAGATCCGTCTGGACCTCGACACTGGTGAGAAGCCCACCTTCGATCGCGGTCACACGCATGTCTTCGTCGTCTCCGAGATGGGCGTCACGGCCGAGCAGGCCTGTGAGCGCGTGAACTCGAGGCTGCGCCGGTTCTTCGATCGCGCTGAGGCCGTTCGCGGCTTCCGTAAGATCACGATGAAGAAGAGCCAGAGCAAGAACCGGCTCAACCTCAACACCACGACTTCCTACGAGATCCTCTACGTCGTCGAAGCAGACGAGCGATCCCGTAGCCGCAGTTCCGAGTCCCTCAATGCGGGATACCAGCGAGGCTGAAGGCTGGTCACCCCTGGATGATTCGCGCCATCCACGCCTCGCACTCATCAGCACATGCAAAGAGGCCGGAGAGCTCCCTTCCCACGGGGATGCTCTCCGGCCTCTCTGTTTCCACGTTCCAGTGCAACATCGATCACCTGGCGTCAACGATAGCAGCTGTCGTGTATCACTCGCAATGAGCAGTGAATGTCAGTCAAATGCCCTCCTGTTTCCAGTGGAGTCTCATAGGTGAACGACTCGGACAGAGTTCTGACTCGCGCTCGGAGGACGCGTCAGGAGCCTTCTGCGAGCCTCAGGACGCAGAGGATGTTTCACGCGGCTTTCGGTCCCGCTGAGGCTCGGCCGCGCTGCCTGGGAGCCGCGCGGCGGCTTCGTGTGGAAGTCCGCCTCGACTTGGTCGCCAGGGGGCTGGGTGCATCGAGCTGCCAGATGTACCACGAGACGTGGTACACCCCTGGAAATCGCGTCTGAACTGGGCAAATACCTGTACCGCGAGGCTCTTTCCCGCATCGGGTGTACCACGTGGGATTGCCGACGTGGTACGGCGTTTCGCCTGGTCAACCAGTGTTTCCCGCCCATGTGCCACGAGTACCAGGTCTTTTTGGCCGTTTACATAGGGGCGCGTTCGGGAGCGATCCAGGCGGCTCCAGCCCCAGCTCGCCAGTCTGCACTCTTATCCCCCTGCGCGTGTATCTAGTCTCTATTTCCTGGTACAAGTGGTACGGGGGTATGTAAACCCCGCCTGACCTGGGCGAACACCTGTACCACGTAGAAAATGCCACGTGGTACAGCCTGGTCTTGAGCTCCCGAAATTCCTGCTCTGACCTGGGGAAACAGGTGTACCGCGTCAAGTGGTACACGCTACGGATACGCGTAGAGGGTATGTGACTTCTCGGGATCCTCCTGGGGAGCGTCCAGTCGATTCTGCCGGTGGCAGCTGGCTCGACCGGTCAGAAGAACTCCTCCGAACCTCGACCGCAGGCCGGGCGGCTCACGCCGCCCGCGGGTGCATGGTCGAGCACGAGAAGCCAGTGACTCCGTGGGGCGTGTGCCCGACGGAGTCACTGGCTCTCACGTCCCGCCCAGGCTCGCGACGTGTGTGGCATGGCCGTGGCGGTCGCGCGCTCTCTCCAGTCCCTGTCGGTGGCCCTTTTGGTCTTCCATTGATTCCATCCACTGCACCAGTAGACTCTCTTGTGGACTGATGGCTCAATCGTTGCAAAAGAACACTTGGATGACGTAGGGTCGAGATCGCGTTCCATTCGATTACGAGTCCAATCGGCTTCCCACTCATCGCCGGCAGGAACTCGATCATGATCGAGAAAGCAGCAACATGACGCCTCCTGATGCCCTCATGTCCGTACCTGCCGCCGGTTCCAACGCCGGACCACGCACCAACCCCGTCGCCGACGTCCTGGCCAGCGTCATGGGGTATTTCTCGAACCGCGACGACATGGCTCCGCAGAACGAGATCGTCACCTACGTCACCGCCGCCTACCTCGACCAGATCGACCCGACCGATCCTCCGACGCCTCGCGTGCTGGAGAAGGAACTGCTGGCGATCGTGGGCGGCGTCATCAAGGCCGAGAATTTCAAAGCGGCTGCGGCCGCCGAGAAGTACCCCTTGCCGAGATATCTGACGTACTGGCAGGTCGCGCAGATCCTTCTGCGTCTGCACCACGTCATCCGGATCGCGCCCAACGCCAAGGACACCGACCGCGAGTACGACCTGCTGGCGATGTACCAGGCCGCGGGCCGCGCGCGTGGGACGTACACCACCAGCGAGGACGACATCCGCACCACGGCGCGCATGTACAACACCCAGCTGACCCTCAAGGAGTTCGCCGAGGTCCTGGCCGTTTTGCGCGAGGACAGCCCGCGCCGGCACCAGACCACGAACCGCGACTTCATCGCCGCGCGTAACGGCATCGTCTTCTACGGTACCGAGCCGCTGGACGTCACGATCTTCGGCAAGGACTTCCACTTCGAGCCCAAGCAGGTCCACCCCTTCAACCCCGCCATCGTGCTGCTGACCAAGAACGACGTCGACTACGTGGACGACGCCTCGCAGCAGGTCATCACGCACCCTGAGGATGGAGATTGGGAAGTCGTCGCCTGGATCGAAGAGCTCTTCGACCAGGCCGGTGACGAGGGCCTCGCCGACCTGATCTGGGAGATCATCGGCGCGATCATCCGGCCGCACGTGCGCTGGGGCAAGACCGCCTGGTTCTACTCCGAGCAGGGCAACAACGGTAAGGGCACGCTCTGCGCGCTCATGCGCAACCTCGTCGGCAGCGGCGCGCACACCTCGATTCCGCTCTCGGACTTCGGCAAGGATTTCGCGCTCGAACCGCTGGTGCGCGCCAACGCGATCATCGTCGACGAGAACGATGTCGGCATCTTCATCGACAAGGCGGCCAATCTGAAGGCGATCGTGACCAACGACGTCATCCAGATCAACCGCAAGTACCGGATGCCGATCGCCTACCAGTTCTTCGGCTTCATGGTCCAGTGCCTGAACGAGTTCCCGCGCGTGAAGGACAAGTCCGAGTCGTTCTACCGCCGGCAGCTCTTCGTGCCCTTCACCAAGAGCTTCACCGGAGCCGAGAAGAAGTACATCAAGGACGACTACCTCCAGCGCCGCGAGGTCCTGGAGTACGTCTTCTGGTACGCGATCAACCGCGCTGGCGCGTCATCTCCAGGTGACTACTTCCAGCTCTCAGAGCCGGTGGCCACCAAGGAAGTCCTGGCCGAGTACAAGGAGGCCAACGACCCCGTGCGCGCCTTCTGGGAAGAGTTCCGCGGGCGGCTGGTCTGGGACCTGGCACCGTTCACGTTCCTCTATGACCTGTACAAGGCCTGGTTCGCCGATGTCTCGCCGTCGGGCTCCCCGGTGAGCAACAAGCAGTTCATCACTGACCTCGTGGCGATCGTCCGGCCGGATGCCCTGTGGCACTGCCCGGACAAAAACCGCAAGATCCGGCCCGGCCAGATGATGAGCAACCCCGAGGTGCTCATCGCCGAGTACGAGCTGAAGAAGTGGACGCACCCGAGCTACACCGGCAGCGACCCGAAGAAGAAATCCCAGCCGACGCTGCAGGTCAGCTACCGCGGACTGCTCCGGCAGACGGGTGCATCCGCCCCGACCGACGAGACCACTGACGAACAGGACTGATGCACCCATGGTTATAACTGCTGGCGCACTCGGCGAACTCATCATGACCACACAGCGAACACCCGTCACGGCCTCGAAGGCGCGCTTCACCTTCTACGACATCGAGTCGTTGCCGGACGTCTTCACCCTGTGCGCCTACACCCCGCGGCCCGACAGAGCCGTCGACGACCTGGAGATCTTCTTCCTCGCCGACGACCAGCAGCTCTCCGACGCCGTGGACCCGCAGGCACTCTATGAAGCCATGGTGCGCTCCAACCCGGGCCTGCCCGCGGTGAGCGTCCAGCTGTGGAACCTGCGCGGCGAGCGGGGCAACCACCGCCTCGCCGAGTTGATGGGCCTCTCGAACGCGGACCAGGTCAACGACCGCAGCGAGGTCTCGTCCTATCCGGCGAGCCTGCGCCCGGTCTGCGACACGGATCCCGAGTACGACTCGCTGAAGCACCCGTTCCTGGCCGGGTACAACTCGCTGAACTACGACATGACCATGCTCGCGCTGTACCTGATGGAGACCTTCCCGGCTCCGCACTCCGGTCGTCTTGTCCAGCCGACCACCGCGCGCGAGATGCGCGAGCACAACGACAAGCTGTTCAACGAGCACATCGACTACATGCCCGGCTACCTCGGCTGGAACGGCCCGGCCGCCAAGATCCGCCGCGCCATGATGCACTCGGGCCGGCACCTGGACGTCGCCCGCCTCAACGAGCTGCAGACCAAGGTGAGCCTCAAGCGCCTGCTCGGGATGCTCGGCCGCCAGATCAAGGAGTCCGAAAAGCTCAGCCACGACACCTCGATCGCAGCGATCGAGGATCTCTACGAGCTGCTGGCCTACAACGTCTCCGACTGCCTGGGCCTGGCCCAGCTCTTCCAGCACCCGGCCTACGCCAGCAACTTCGACCTCAAGGCCGGCCTGCTGGCGCAATACTCCGAGACCGTCTACGCCAAGAACGGCTCGGTGCGCCGGGACCGCCTGACCATCGACTCGTCCTCGGCGAAGTTCGTCGGCCGCATCCTCGCGCCGTACACCTCTCTGAACGACATCGAGGCCGTGTCCTTCCTCTATCCGGCCAAGGAGGTGGCCGAGGAGCAGGGCATCCCCCAGGTCAACGTGCTCGACGAGTGCGTGCGCTTCTTCGAGGACAACGTGGCCCCCGACCCTGCCAAGGACCCAGCCGCGACGCCGGCACAGGCGAAGGCGCACCACCAGTTCATACAGGTCGTCAACTACTACCGCTCGATCGAGGGACAGAACTTCAACGACTCCGAGGAGTACCGCGACCTGTACGACCTCCCGGCCAGGAACCTGCGCGAGCTGCCGAAGACACCGAACAACGTGCCCTACTTCCACCGTGACGCGTCCCCGTCATCGTGCTTCGCCACGTTCAGCACAGGCGGCATCCACGGAGCCGAGGCAGACATGACAGTCTTCGACGTCGACTCCTTCGAGCACCGAGAACAGGCAGCCATGATCGGCCTCGCCAAGCTCTTCTACCCGGACGCGAAGGACTTCGTCGCCGAGGCCAAGCGCCAGCACAACCTGCTCGCGCTGCCCGACGGCACGACCGTCGACAAGCGGCTCGTGCTGCTGGGCTCGGACCCGAAAAAGGTGAAGTACCGCAAGCCGAAGAAGGACGACCAGGACCAGGCCGAGCAGCTCGCGCGTGCGCAGACCCAAGTGCCGGATCCGGCCCAGCTGCTGGGCACTCAGCGCCCGGACACCGAGGCGATGCACGTGCGCCTGGCCGACGGGACCGTGCTCGACGGCAAGATAGTCCTGGCCATCACCTCGGCGGTCAAGGTCGTCTATCGCGATGAGCCGGCGAAGAAGGCCCCCACGCTGTTCACCGCGAAGGCCGACCAGTCCACCAAACTGCACCCGAAGTTCGCACGGACCTCGGCAGGGCTCGTCATCCACGAGGACTTCACGAGCTACTACCCAAACCTGCTGCGCAACATGAGGGCGTTCTACAACCCTGAGCTGGGCGAGGACCGCTACACGACGATCTTCTTCGAGAAGGAGCGCCTGGGCTTCGAGATGAAGAAGCCGGAAATCTCCGCCGAGGAGAAGGCCCGGCTCACGACCCTGCGCAACGGCACGAAGCTGATCCTCAACTCGGCCTCTGGAGCTGCTGACGCCGCGCACCGGACCCCGATCAGGATGAACAACCGCACCATCTCGATGCGGATCATCGGCCAGCTGTTCAGCTGGCGGATCGGGCAGGCCCAGACGCTGGCCGGCGCGCGGATCATCTCGACGAACACCGACGGCCTCTATTCCGTCGTCGGCGGCGAGAACGGCTTCGATGAGACCACCAACAACCGGGTGCTCGCCGAGCAGCAGGCCACCATCGGCATCGACATCGAACCGGAACTGATGTTCCTCATCAGCAAGGACTCGAACAACCGGCTCGAGCTGGAGTCGCCCACTGAGGACCGGAGCGTCGCCGACAGCCCGATCATCACCGCCTCCGGCGGGACGCTGGCCTGCCACGCGGGTCCTACCCCGACGAAGTCACTGGCCCACCCGGCCGTGATCGACTTCGCCCTGGCCCGCTACCTGCAGACCGTCGCCAGCAGAGGAGAGGAGGCTCTCGCCGAGCCGTTCGATCCCGTGCTGGGCCGGAAGATGATCGAGGAGGCGATCGACCCGGCCGATCCCGTGCGGACGCTGCTGCTGTTCCAGAACGTCCTCGCCGCCTCGCGTGGATCAATTACCTACCCGTTCGCCGCCGACCCGGTCGGCGACGCGCCCGACCATGAGGACAACGAGGACATCGATGCGCAGCTGGTGAACCCGCGGGCCCTGCAGATGGTCAACCGGGTCTTCATCGTCCACGACGGCACTGATGGTGCCGTGAGCCTGCACAATGCCGGCGCATGGAAGGTGAACCCGGTGAGCCAGAGCAAGCGGCGTGAGTCCGGCAGCGCCGGGGTGCGACGTGACCCGATCGCGCTGGAGATCCTGCGCCACCACGGGTGGGCGAAGAACCGCAGCGAGGCCAGCACCTCCGACGGCCTCACGCTGCTGCCCGATGACCAGGACGTCGTGATCCGCCGGATCAACGGCATCGACCCGCACTGGTCGGTGATCGTCGTCAACGATGACCTCCGCGCGCTGCCGGCCGCCCGAGTCGCGCAGCTCATCGGCGCGCTCGATCTCGACATCTACACCCGGATGCTCGACGAGACGTTCACCAAGAACTGGAAGAACGCCGCCTGATCAGCTCCCCACACCACCATCGGACCGCAGGGTGCGGGGCTGTGCCGACACGACGCTGCTCGGTGCCCGAGCCGAATTTATGACGAAGGCGAGTCTGGCTCGCCATGACAAGAGAGTCGAGAGACGTCATGTTCCACACCACACTTCCCGTCCGCACCGTTGAGGGGGCCGACGAGTTGTGAGTGCCGCGACCGAACCAGTCCAGCCCGGTCAGCGCTGGCGGCGCAAAAGCGACGGGGTCCTGACCGAGGTCATTTACGTAGATTCACCCTTCCAATTCCGGCGCTCGGTCCATCATCGAGCGCAGCGCCGGACGATCACCGAGTTCTGCTCGTTCCTGAAGAAGTACGAGATCGTGCCCGATGACGTGCCGACCGGCACATCCGCCCAGGGCGACGACGCCCAGGCCCAGCAGGAGAAGAACACGACCCGCAGGGCATCCTGGCCCGCCGGGGGGCAGATCTGGGAGGACCTCGGCACCCGGCAGAGCAAGCGCCGCGTCGTCATCGAGTCCGTTGTTGACGGGGAGGCCCAGGTCCCGGATCACTACGGCACGAAGCGCTCCGCCCTCAGCGTCTCCCGGATGCACACCCACTCCACAGGCCTCCGGCTCGTCTCGCCCGGCGAGCTGAAGTACGGCGTGCGAGCGACTGCTCCGGACGAGAGGACTGAGAGCCGATGACGTCCCCGCGTGAGCGGGACATTGAGGGCTACCTCCTTGCCCAGTGCCGAGCACACGGCTTTCTGTGTCTGAAGTTCGTCTCGCCGGCCCGCGGGGGAGTGCCCGACCGGATCGTCGTCGCCCCCCGTAGCACCGTGTTCGTCGAGGTCAAGCGCCCCGGCGGCCAGTTGCGGAAGCTGCAACAGCTCACGCACGCCAAGTTGCGCCGACATGGGGCCGAGGTCCACGTCATCGACGACAAGCCGGGCGTCGACGCGTTCATCGCCCGCCTCCTCGAGTCCCCATCCGGCCAGCAGCTGACAGCATCGTGATCCAGCGGTGGCCGGCCGGTTCCGACCGGCTCGATGCGAGACCTGGTTGATGGTCCGCCTGCGCCAGTTTGCGCGTTCTCAAGATCGACGAGATGCACGCCACCGTCGGGCTGCTCATCGGCCGACACTACGCCTTGGCCGCACCCGCACCCGCCCGGTCCAGATCCGCCCGACCAGCACCGGCTACCTGTACATCGCCACCGAGGAGATCTGACCGTGATCCGTGAAGAGCGCATACCACTCGCCACCCTGACTGAGGACCAGCTTGAATCCCTGTACGTCCACATCGACTCCCTCACCAACAACCCGGTGCTGAACACGTGCCTGGTGCCCGGGTGTCTGCGCCAATTCGATGCCATGGCGACGATGGCCGGCCCGTCTATGCGCCCCGAGTGGTCGGGGAAGGCTGGTGCACGCTCGACGCGGGCAGCATCTTCCCCGCGGGCGGCCACATCTGCCCCGACAAGGACCTCGTCGCCAGCCACTGGCCGCGCCGTCTCGAACTGCCCTCCGGCCGCTGGTCCGTGGCCTGCCCGTGCGGCTGGTTCCCCGTCCCGCAGCGCTGGCACCGTCTTCTCGCCGCCCTGTGGGAGCAGCACATTCTCACCGAAGCCGGTGCGCTGCCGGCCGCCCCGCCCGTTATCGACCCCGAACACGGACTCCCCCTGGCCGAACACACCGAGGAGTCTCTCGCAGAGCTCTACAACCGGCTCTGGGATGTCGGCGTACTCGCGTATGTGCAGAGTCCGGTACGGATGAACGGGCAGAGTTCGGCATCCAGCATCGTGGGGCTGGGAAGGTTTCGGGATACTGCAGGGTGCGACAATCTGGCCGTGTCTGAGGAGTTGTCGCGCTGGTATCGCAGCCGCCTGGTCGTGGGTCCGTTCAGGCCGTTCGACGTCTGTGAGCTTGAAGAGCTCGAACGGGAGATCGGGCTGCCTCTGCCGTCTTCGTGCCGTTCGTTCCTAGAGGCTGGGGGTGGGGAGGGCCTCGCCTACTCGGTTTGCTTGCCGGCCTGTGAACCGGAGCGGGTTCAGAGCTTCGACGACCTCTACCAGCTCGGCCGCGACGACGACGACGAATCCTGCGCGCGGTCGGACCCTCGCTGATGGCGCCGCTCCCTGCCTGCCGCACGCCGACGACCCCCTGAACACCCGGGAGAGCTGATGAACACCACCGCCGTGTTCCTCACCCGCCTCATCACCCGCGAGGAAGAGCAGTACCGCACCGAGATCCAGCGCGTCGCCGACCTGGCCGCGCTCCTGGCCGCCGCACCCCCGGACGCCGCGCGCGCCCCCACCGGCGACCTGACCCGCCTCTCCCAGTACGTCACCGACAGCCTCTCCCGCGCCGCCAAACTCGCCGCCCTGCGGGAAGCTCACCAGCTCCTGGAGGCCGACACCACTACCCCTGCTCAGTAGCCACCCGAGGTGAGAAGCGCACAGTGCACTCAAGCGGGCCTATCGGTCATGCGTTCGTGCCGTGCGAGTTCACGACAGGTCACCGTCGCGCAGCCCGCACGCTGGCGCTGAACCAGCTCGAAGGAAAGAGATGCCCCAGCTCAGAACAGCCCCATACGGCGCCACACCGCTCGCCGGCCCGACCCTGCCGACACTCGTCCCCTACCTCCCGCCCACGATCCGGGAAATGGAACGCTGCCTGTGCGGCCAATCCGGTCTCACCTGCGAGGAGTCGATGTGCAGGCCCTGCCGCGAGGACGCCGTCGCCGTCCACGGCCAGCGCCTCGCACGGCTCCTCAACACGATCTGCTACGAGCACCGCGGCGTCACCCTGACCTGGACCGAGGTCAGCAGTCACGCATCCGCCTTCACCCCCCGGGTCAGCTTCCTGATGCCTGATGTGGACGACCCCCAGGGCCCGCCGCACCTGTTCCGCGGCTTTGCCTACTGGGAAGACGACCAGCTCATCGCCGCCTGCGCCAGAGGAGCCAGTGACGATGAGATCTTGTCCCTCGCCCTGGCCATGGCTCACTACGCCCTCGCCACGCTAGCCATCCACGAAGTTGACGAGTGGTACACCTATCGCTCGGTCCAGGTGTACCCCCCGCACCGGCGCGACCAGTACCTGCCGCACGAAGAAGATCGCGGGCCCGACGGGAACGGGGCGGTCGTTCTGTGGCTCACCTATACCGGTCCGGCCCACGTCGAGGCTGGTCAGGTCCCGGATGCCCCGCTGATTTCGGCGCACGTCCCCGTGCACAGGGAAGACGTGGCGATTATGCCCGGCCAAGCCCTGCGCATGGGAGCCACAGCAATCCAGGTCACCCCGTCGGCGAGCGCGGTCACCACAAGCAACCAATGGACGGCTCCCCGCGACGGTGAGGATGTCCTCGCGGCAGCGCTACGCGACATCCACCACACCATGGTGCTGTCAGAACTCTGCGTGGTAGCACGAAACCTCACCCTGGCGGGGAGACCGGCCTTCGCCGCGAGGCCTGGTTCAGCAGAGGGCGACCGCCTAACCTGGTACGCCCATCTCACGTACGACGGGTGAGCGGCACGCCGTATGGTCCTGCTCTCCCGGCCGGATCGGGAACGGTGGTGTGACGCCGGCGCCACAGGCGGAGCTCGTCGATCCCGAACGCCCACATAATCCGGCATCCCACTTGTGGTTGACCGCCTCGCCGCTCGTCTCGCAGGGCTCGGCGGTGACCCTCAGGGCTCCATGGGTGCCGTCCGAGTCCTGGTGCACCGCCCGTATCCGGGCTGACGGGCGACCCGGTCCAAGGCGGTCTCCGGCGCCAGTAGCGGAAGCTCGACCGGCTGACTCCGAGGATGCTGCACGGCCGCATCACGCCGCAGCGGCTCTGAGGTCGGCGACGCACTGGCAGCGGCTCCCCGGCGAGATACTTCGCAGCCTTCCGCAGGATCTCGCGTTTCTCCTCCTGCTCGCGAACCTTCTTCCGCAGAGCCGCGTTCGCCGCTTCCAGCGGGCCGACGGCCGGGCCGGCTCGTGTGATCAGCGGCTGTAGCTGAAGCCCGGCCGCCACCTACCCCCGTAGCCAGCGTTTTCGCGCTGGACTCCAGGCGGGCTGCTGGCGGTCTGCCATCGGCCACCGCCGAGGTGCTGCCCGAGGTCGTGAGCATCCAGGGCGGGCGCTGCCTCCCGAGCCGCCGTCGAAGCTGCTCCACGACGCGAACAAGCCAACCACTATTGGAAGAACAGTCAGGACAAGCAGCATGAATACATCCACCGCTCCGTCCCCGATCTCGCTGCTGCCGCACCAGCAGCAGATCCACGACTTCCTGGTCGACCGGCCTTTCGCCGGCGCATGGGTTCCTGTGGGCGGCATGAAGACGCTCAGCACCCTCGCCGTGCTGCAGTCGGTGCGCCCGATGGGTCACATCCTTGTCGTCGCCCCGGTCGCGATCGCGCGCTCGACATGGCTCGATGAGATCGAGAAGTGGGGCTTCCCGATCCGTACGAAGTCGCTCATCGTCAACGAGAGCGACAAGCCGCTCTCCAAGGCAAAGCGCCTGGAGCGCTTCCAGACGGTCTTCTCCGACCCGCCCACGATGTACTTCATCAACCAGGAGCTGCTCACCCAGCCCTCTCATTCGACGCAGAAGCTGGTGGCTCTGGGTCCGGCATTCAACGCGCACCACATCTCGCCGGAGGCCGACAAGCTGCTCACCTTCATGCTGACCGCAGGCCCGATGACGGTCGACGAGCTGATCGACGGCTTTCGGACGGCCGCCGTAGCTCAGCCAGGGGCCGCGTCCCGGCCACCGGCCAAGACCAAGGTCCGGGAAGCACTGCGTGAACTCCGCGGCGCGGAGCTCGTCGTCCGCCAGCAGTTCGTCTGCGGCGCGTGCGACAGTTCGGGTTGCTCCGAGTGCCGCTTCGGCCTGGTCGACCAGATGCCCGTCCAGCCGATCACCGGTCCGGACGGCAAACGCCGGAACGCCATCATCTGGCCGTTCCAGACGGTGATCATTGACGAGTCCCAGGGCTTCAAGTCGCACTCGTCCGAGCGGTTCAAAGCCCTCGCCCTGGTACGCCCGGCGATCACGCGGCTCATCGAGCTGACCGGCACGCCCGCACCCAACGGTCTCCACGACCTGTGGAGCCAGATTTACCTGCTCGACCAAGGCCAAGCGCTCGGCCGGGATATCACCCAGTTCCGCAACCGGTGGTTCGTCCCGAAGATGGTTCCCGGCACGACGACGCCGGCGAAGTGGATCCCCACCGCGAACGCCGAGGCCGAGATCCATCAGGCCATCTCGCACCTGGTGATGAGCGCCCAGAACACCACACTGATCTTGCCATCGCTCACCATCCAGGACGTCAACGTCACGCTCCCGCCTGACCTGCTTCAGGCTTACAAGGAATTCAAGCGTGACCTGGTCCTGGACATCGTGCGGACCTACACCGACGACGACGGAAAGGTGACACAGAGCGTCGAGTCGATCATCGCCGAGAACCAGGCGGTGCTCACCAGCAAGCTCATGCAGTTCGCTTCGGGCACGCTCTACACCGCGGATCCTGACGACCCGGCCACGAAGGGCCGGTACGAGGTCATCCACGACAAGAAGCTCGAGATGGCCGAGTACCTCGTGCGCAACAACGGCGGCGAGCCCGTGCTCATCGCCTATCACTTCAAGTCGGACAAGGAGCAGCTGCTTACGAGGCTCCGGAAGGCCGGCATCGACGCGCAGGCCTTCGACGGCTCGCGCGACATGGTCCGCCGGTGGAACGCCAAGCAGATCCCGGTGATGCTGCTCCACCCTGCCGCTGCGGGGCACGGTCTGAACCTGCAGCACGGCGGCTCGACGATGATCTGGTACACGCTGCCGTTCTCGCTCGAGCACTACATGCAGACGAACGGTCGGCTGCACCGCCCCGGCCAGCAGCGGCCAGTGATCATCCACCGGCTCATCGCCAAGGGAACGCAGGACGAGCGGATGCCCTCGGCGCTCGCAGGCAAGCAGCAGGTCCAGGACGACCTCATCAAGGCCGTTTCCGGGGACTTCAACGCCGAGCAAGCACTCCTCGCTGCCCTGGAGGAAGAGATCCGCGAGGACCTCAACGACCTCTGGGCTTCCGAGCGGGTCTGACCCACACCCATCCGACGACGGCCCCGCTCCCGGCGGCCCCCACCCCGCATCCGAAGGGACCGACATGCCCCAGCCCCCGAGTACCACCAGCACCCGTGACCAGGAGCACACCATGGACGTTGTCCGCGTCGTCGTTCGGCTGCGTGGCGAGCAGGAGCCGGAGGACCCGACCTACGTAACCTTCGAGCTCGATCTCCTCGGAGCACCGCTACCGCAGGACAGCGATGTGATCTGCCTCGGCAGCTACCACTTCCAGGTGCGAAGCAGGCGCTACCACGTATCGACCGCCCAACACGAGCCCCCGAAGGTGGTGCTTCACGTAGGGATCACGAGCCGCCGCCCGGCGGACCTCGTCACTGCTGCGGCACTCACACGAGACCTCAAGGCATATCCCTCAGTCGCTTCGATCCACTGAACAGCTCCGCCCACGGCCCCGCGCCCGGACACCCGTCCCGGCCCGGGGCCGTCCCCGTACCCCGCTGCGCTTTACCGGCTAACCCGTACCCATCCGACGACCGCTCACCGAACACGCATGATCGAGAAGAGGACTCCCCCATGAAGAAGATCACCGCCCTCCGGTGGAACAAGCACTTCGCGTCACGTTGCGATGGGTGACAGCATGCCCCTCGGCTTCGCCCCCTACAGGCGCTGGCCTCGCGGGTCTGGGTCGGCATAGCGGACCCGGGTGCGGGATCGACACCGGAACAGGCCGGGTGTTCGTGCATCGGCCTGTTCCCCGTTGATGCGTCGGCGTCTCGTCATGGGCATCCCCGGGTTCCGGTGGTGTGCTAAGGAGACGCTTTGCTGCCACCGGCCGGACGCGAGAACGACGCTGATCGCCGAAGCCGCGAACAAGACACCGATGAGACCCGTCAATGCACCAGCCGGGACATGAATCGGCCTCCAACCAGACCCCTGACGGCCTCTCACGAGCGCGCCCTGACGACGGGTCTGGCCATGGACACGAAGGAACAGTGCGCCTCCATCCTCTGCGTCAAGGGCAGCGCCTCCCACTACGTCATGGGGGGCAATCGGGGCGGGACGGCCCTGTCCCGGTTCCCCGAGCAGGACCCGATCTTCAAGGACCAGAAGTGATGAAGCACAACAAGACCACAGAGATCGTCGACGCCACGATCCAGCTGTTCGCCGAACTCGACGAGATGGTGGGCCTGATCTCACGTGTGCTCGCGAAGCTTCCCGCTGAGACGGTGCCCCAGCGGCTCAAGCCGTTCCTCGGCACACCACGCGTCGCCTTCGCGCGACCGTCCACGAAGGGCGACGGCGAGATCTTGCTCCAGCTCCAGCGCAGAATGCTGTCCCACGTGCAAGCCTAGGTCCCCGGTACGTGGCTGATGGTGCACCAATCTGAACTGACGGCCGCCGTACGCGAGACCTACTGGGGCGACAGAGAGCACAGTTTCCGCCGCCAGCTCACCCGACTTGAGAAGTCAATCGTCTGGGCAGACCAGTTCGGCCGCCACGGTGCCACTGACAGGGATGCCCGCGTCTTCACCGTCACCGACAGCGCGACAGGCCAAGCAGTGGTGATCGACCTCAGCGACCACGATGGGTAGTTCGAAGTGCCGCTCTGAAGCGCAAGCGTTGGGCCGGCGCAGCCGGCTCGGGAGCCAAAGAAACACCCGCCTGCGGGTGGGGCCGTGCGGGAACGACCAGCCCAAGCTCCACCGGCAATTTCGTTGCTGGCCCCAGCCAGCTGCCGTACCCAACAAGCTCAAGGAGCAGCGCTCTCATGACCGATTACGACTGGGACAACCCCATCACCTGCGAGTTCGTCGGCGCGCAGCCACCCGAACACCCGAACGGGGAAAATACTGTGTCCAGTACCGCGCTTCCCGAGGAGCTCATAAGCACCGTCACCGACGCCTACGTGATAGCCCTCGGGCAGGGGGATCTTAACGCAGCGCTCGGACTCATGACGCAACTGGCCAACGGGTATGGTCTGGTAGCTGTCCGCGGCCTTGCCGCCGAGCTCGCCATGGACCTTCACACCCACTGCCCGTCACGCTTCCGTACTGCCTTCGGCGGCGCGAACCTCTCCGCTCTCGCCCCCGCGGCGGACGACGACGCGCTCACCACCCTTGATGTCGCCTCTAAGACCAACCGCCTCATGGGGCGCGGGCTGGTCACAGCTGCCGACTTGGAGGACACCGAAGTCCACATGCGCGTCACGGAAACGGTCCGCCATGCCGTTCAGGCGGCGCTCAATGCCGCTGCTGAGCAAAGCAGTTCGGCTGCAGCCGCTCAGCTGGGCGTGCTGACCACGCCCCGCGAGCTGTCTGCGGCCGTGGCCCTGCTCACCAACGGGCTTCTCGCCGTACTGCCGTAGGCGCATGCCTTGAGCCCTCGTGTCTGCCGCAAGGGCCGTAGCTGCCCGATCCCGTTCGACTGCAAGTCCGGCGCCGGACACGGAAATCCTCGCGCCATGAGCTTCACCGCCAAGCACGGTGCCCCGTGCGGCTCGCCAGTCCGCGCTCGCCGTATCGATCCCGGTGACGCAGTCGTGTACGTCGACCACGAGTTGCTCCACGACGAGTGCGCGGCAGACACGACGCTGCCTGCGCCACCGGCGCGCGCGTTCTGCCAGAACTGCTTCACCGAGGTTTCGGTCAGCGGAGCACACACCCGCTGACCGAGACGGACATCCATGAACGGAAGGACAGATCATGACCGATCCCGAGAAGTACCGGCCTCCGGTCGAGGATCGCTGGACAGACGGTCTGCGTGCCGATCCCGTCAGGATCAACATCCGTGCTGAGTGGCTGTACAGCTGTCCCAGCTTCCTCGGGCCGTTGCCCGAGGGTCGTACGTGCTGACCATTCTCGTGCGGCGGGCACGTCACCGCCTCTGACGTGCCCAGCCCGTACGAACACGCGCAAGATGTCGTGAGCCATCTGTACCGTGCCATCGAGGCCTTCGGCGACGACAAGGACCTGGTGGTCGAGGTGCGGCTTGCTGACGCGGAACGGCCGGGTCCGCGTACGCGCACCGTCCCGTCCGAGTACCGCGTCCTGCCGACGGGCTACGAGAAGTCGGATGCCGACGGCAAAGGGTACTTCGCGCTCCGCGTCGTCTGGCGCGGCCAGGATCCCGAGACCGGCGCTGACCGCTGGGCTGTATTCGACCGCCACGACTACTGCCTCGCATCCGATGGGAACTGGGAGCACGAGCCCCTGCCGTCGTCACGCGACGAGAACTGGCTCGCCCGCTGCCGGTTCCCCCTGGAGGCAGCCCTGCGCCTGGCCGAGGAGGCCGTCGACAACGTGAAGCTGGCTGGCCGGACTTTTACGCAGTGGGAGGAGCACTTCGCATCCCTCGCTGACGAGTGCCCCCCTGGAGTGCGCCCCCCTGCGGCTTCACGTCCCGCTGGCGCTGGTCTCGGGGTGGGGTCGGCAGGGCCGCCCCGGGAGAGGTGAAAGGCAGAACCGGGCCCTTTCGCCGGTCTGCCTCACCCTTCCCGACGCAGAGACGCAGTACGAGCCGGACGCGCTCGACAGTTGATGTGACGCACACATCGCGCGGTACGAGGAACGGCGAGAGCGCATGCACGGGTCCTGAGCGGGCTGGGCGTCTCGATGTGACGGTCGGCGCGGCCGACCCGGGTACAAGCTGAACCGCAGACGGGCAGCAGGTCCTGCCCGGCCGTCACCATGCCGATGTGCGCCTGCTGCCGGCGTGAGGCTGGCTGATCCGGCGACATCGCACCGTCGCCACCCCGCGGATCCGGGTTCAGAGCATGAGCCCGGATCCGCGGATCCCGCCGTCGTAGCTCAGTTGGAAGAGCGGCTGCCTGAAGAGCAGCAGGTCCGAGGTTCGATTCCTCGCGTCGGCACCGGCCCCCGAGAGCCCCCTCCCCCCAGCTCTCGGGGGCTTCCTGTTCACCCCGATGTCCAGACGGCCCACATGGAGCCAGGGACCTGACAAGGAGGGCACCCCGCGTGAGCACGACATCCGCACCACCGCACATTCAGTCTCTGTCCGTGATGAAGGAAAGGGCCGAGCGTGTCGCCGCTGAGGCGAAGCACCTGGCCGACGCCCTGTGCGTGGAGTACACGCGGCAGTTGCTGCAGAACGCGTTCCCCCGGCACGCGCGCGCTGTGTTCACCCGCGACTTCGACGAGGAAGAACCCACGCTCACCAGGCTCCTGTCCGCCGACGACGAGGTCGCCACCCTGGACCTCTCGAACCAGGGTGAGGACTACCACACACTGACGAATGAGCTGAAGACGGTCGTCAACGAGGCGGAGCAGCAGATCACACGGATCGGTTCCGACATCGACATGTTCGAACATCTCGACCCCGGAGAAGTGGAACGCGACGACGGGATCGATTTCATTCTCGATCTCACCGCAGGGGCAACGGCATGAGTACCAAGCTGTACAACGGGCTGTGCCTCGTTGATCCCCGCACGTTCTGTCCGACGTTGTCGGCGAGATCGAGGTCGGCATCCAGGTCCGTCTACGAAGACGGGACCGGAGGATCGAAGCCGAGGAGGCCGCAGCCGATCAGTTCGTCCACGACGACAGAAGATCTACGCGAAAAAGCCACCGACGTCGACGACGAGGAGATCTGACCGTGCGCGAGATCACGACCGGCCACGACGTCGGTGATCGAATCAGTTTCCGCGGCCACGGCACCCATACCGTTCTTTACCCCTGGCCCGACGAGACAGTCGTCAGCGCGGGCGAAGGCGTGGTCTTCCGCCGCGGTTCCAAGCCGGGCGAGCCGACCTCTTACACCACTCTCTTCATGGAGGTCTACCCGCCCGGTGCCGCGTTCATCCGCGGCGAGGGCACCACTCCGCAGGAGTGCGAGGAAAGCGCCTGGGCCAGGTACCAGCACGCCCTGAACTGCTCCGACGGCAGAGGATCCCACGACTGGGAGGCCCGCGGCTACCGCAACGGCGCTGGCTTCTGCTCCCGTTGTGGCACCTTCGGCTCGCAGGTCTTCACCGGCGAACAGCTCGGCCAGTTCTGCCGGATCTGTGGCACAGGCACCACGTACCACTGGGACACCGACAAAACGGCCGGCACCACGACGTTGCTCTGCGAGGAGCACTACAAGACCCACAAGCCGACCTGCCATTCCTCCCACAACCGCCCCCTGGCGCAGTTGCTGGCCGAACTCCTCGACGAAGATTCCTGATGAAGTTGTCGGCTGGAGTGTGGTGATCCAGACCGCACCCTATTACTACGTGATGAAGCACTCGTTCACTGGAGAGACCCCCAGGTACACCGAGGACGACGTGGAATGCGGTAACCGCATCACGTAGACCCCCGCCGCTCGTTCCGGGGGCGGCGCAGCCGCCTCGGGTGGGTCGCCGACAGGTGTGATGCAGAAGCCCCAGGAGACACCAATGTCTGCCGGGGCTTCTGCGTTGTGCGCCTCAAACAAGGCCTGCTGCTGAGACTCCGAGCACACCTCGCTGCGACCAGAGACCGACGGAAACGGACGGTCCAGCCGCCCGTCGAGACAAGCCGGTGCCGGACGCCGTACCTCGGCCCGAACCACGCGCAGCGGGCCGGGCCCACCAGGACCAGCGACCTCCTTCCATCTGAGCAAAGGAACCCCATGTTCAACCTCAAGCGGACCACAGCCTCCGTCCTCGCCGCATCCGTTGCTCTCGGCGGAACCATCGTGCTCACCGGAACAGCCCAGGCTGCGACGACCACACACTGCAAGACCAGCACCAAGAGCATCGCTCTGCCGGGCAAGCCCGACGTGAAGGTCAGCCTGAACATCTGCATCAAGTACCAGGGGTCCAGCGGCAGATACCGCCACTACAAGGCCTGGCTCAACAAGGCATCCTGGGACGGCACCTCGTGGTTCACGGGCGGCAAGCGGTTCAACAGCTTCTCGGTCCTCATGTACGCACAGAGCGGATCGACCACGAAGAAGAACTGCAGCTACGGCATCTGTGAACAGCGCGAGATCAGCCCGCAGATCAACGGCTCCGAGAAGGGTTCGAAGACCTACCCCACCGGGGCCAGCGGCTACGGCGAAGTCTACGTAACGACCAAGAAGAAGAACTGGACCGCGGACGCCACCGCCTACTACGACATCGCCAATGACGGCAAGAACGGCAAGAGCTGGAACCTGGCCGGCACCGCCGCCGTGTCCTGACCACGCGTCCAGCGCCCCCCGATCGGACCCACCCAACCAGCGAGAAGTCTGCGGCACAGCCCCACGTCCCCGATCGCCTCTTCAACACGCCCCGGGGACCGCTGTCCCCGGGGCGCGGATTGCCCATCGCGCCGCCCCAGTCCCGCGGGCTGTACGCCCGACTGTGGGGTACCAACCTGGCCATGGCAATCACGATTGCACCAGTGATGGCTGCCTGGGCCCTTGACCACGGCGGCGGGCTCACGGCATCCGCTGTCGCCTTCGGCATTGACCTCGTAGGCGCCGCCCTGTTGGCCCCTGCACTCCAGTATCCCTGGGGTCAAAACATCGCCACCAATCCGAGAATCACGACCGCCGCGGTGATCCCGGCAAGGGTGATCCGAGTACACGATGCGGTCGACCGCCGCCACTGAGGAGATCAATTCGATGAACACCGAGGTACAGGAACCTGTCAGGGCGACCTGCGCGATGAGGCTTCACCTGCCGCAGTCGGACACCTACGTTCTCGTTACGGCGTTCCTTCATTACTCACAGCAGGATCCATACGCCGTGCGTGTGACTTTCCGATTGAGTACAGGGGATGCTCCAGTCGTCTGGTACATAGGGCGAGACCTGCTCCGTGACGGCCTCGCCCAGCCGACGGGCGAGGGCGACGTACAGATCGGCCCTGATCCGGATTCGGCTGCCATCTTCATCCGTCTTCAGGTCGACGACGACAGTTCGATCCTGACAGCTCAGCGTCGAGCGGTCGAGAGCTTCCTCCAACGAACGGCCGGGGCTGTTCCGTACGGATGTGAGTCCAAGGCGCCGGGATTCGTCGCACAACGAGAGGCCGCGTTGGCACGTCTTTTGGCTGGCAACTGAAAGAGCGGCGTCGACCAGAGTGAAGGTGCGGTGCAGTGGCGCGGCATTCGAGAGGCGTGAACCGCGCTTCGTCGGAGCCAGATTGGGACGTACGCGAGTCTCGAGGCGGCACATCGCCGTCTGTCTGTCAGTTTCCTGTCACACAGGAGCGGGCTGACCTCGCAGATATGACATCTCATCAGTCCACGTTCTCGGCCGGTCGCAACTTGTGCTAGCTGGAGTCCAGTTGAGTCATCACCATATCGATACTGGCCTTCTCTTCTCTCGCTCATTGCGAGTTGTTGCTTCCAATGGCAATCGACCACGGTTCATCTGCCGTTCGGGGGTTGAGCAACATCCCTGTCAGATCGTGCGCTAAGCCTTCGCGGCCCTGTTCGGCGCTTTGACCTGGGCTGATCGTTCGGCGGAGCCTGCGCGGGTCGATGTTGTCGATCTTCGGAGGTCCGGTGGTAGTCGGAACCTAGGGAAAGACCACCCATATGAGACCTTTGGCTCCCAATCCAGAGAACAGGCATATTCACATCAATTAGTGAACTAAGCCCCAGTTATGCATAATGCACCTCCCGGAGGACAGCTCTCCGGTGACCACCGAGCTGCGCCATAATGGCGCTGACCTGGAAAAATCGGAGAACTCATGCGTCGCTTCGCAGGAATCGCAGCAGTCCTCCTTGCCGCCTGTGCGGGAACGGCCGCCCTGACAAGCCCGGCCGCAGCCGACAGCAACGCCCCCTATGCCCGGGGCGCCGCCATCGTCAACGCTGACGGAACCCTGCGGTCAGGCAAGCATGTCGCCCACACCTGGAGGATCGACACCGGCAGGTACTGCGTCAGGTTCGACAACACGATCGAGCGCGAGGGTGCCATCGCTGTGACACAGACGCACGACTGGCGGAGGCTCAACCTGTACCTGCCCGGGGCGTCTGGCTGCGACGGCCCCCACGACTTCAAGATCGGCTCCGACGATCCTCGCACCGGGGACTGGAAGGACGGAGTCTTCACCCTCGCCGTGCTGTAGCCACGCCCCCGCACCAACACCGGCGGGTGTCCCAGACGCCCGCCGGTGAACCGCCTGCCTCGGCAGGCTGAGCACGGTAGATGGGCCCCAATGTCCTATCAAGCGGCCTGCGGCCCGTATACCACTTCCATTGATCCCCGAGGCCGGAGAGCTGTACGACGGTGGGCCCCGCTTCTCCCTTGCCACAGATAACAGGGCCACTTCACGTAGCGGCCGGAGAACGTCGCCGCAGGTGACGAATCAAGCTACCGCTTTCCCGCGCGTCAGGTGACGCTGGCGGGGAGGCTCCGGACGGCAGCCGCTCGTAGCGACCGGCGCGCTGAGCGCGGCGGACCGCTGCGGCACGTTCACCCTCCTCGTAGGCCAGGACGTCGACCAGCACGCTGCGCGGCATCCAGAACCGACGCCCACGTCCACCCTTGGCGCATGCCTCCGCCAGCCGGCAGGTGTAGAAGGTGCGGGTCTCGTCGTCGGCGGGCAGTTCCAGGCACAGGACGCTGGCCCACTCACTCAGCCGCAGCCCGGTGCCGTAGAGCTTGTCGACGAACGCGCAGTCACGCTGGCTGTTGCGCCCGCGCCACCCGTCGATCTCCCGACCGCGCAGGTCCAGTCCGCGCAGCCCGACGTCGACCCAGCGGGCGTAACCGGCCGGGTCCAGCCACTTCACGTCCTTGCCGCGTACGAGATGCGGGCCCGCCTCGAACGACTCCGTCACCATGCCCAGGTCAGGGCCGGGAACCTGCCGTCGGGCCACCGGATCGCTCACTCCGAACCGGTTCCCGGCCCAGCGGTAGAACGCGCTGATCGCGATCAGGTCGTCCAGCACCGTCCCGCCAGCCACACGCCGGACGTTGGCCTCGTCGGTCATCCGCCAGAACTTGAACCCGGCGACGTCCTCTTCGTCGGCGTCGTGCCAGGCCCGGCCCGCCGCATCAAGGAACCCCAGCCAGACGGCTACCGCGAACGCGTACTTCCTCCGCGTGCCAGCGCTCGCGTTGCGCATCCGAGCCGAGGCAAAGAACCCGTTGACCTCCGGCACCGACCAACCATCAGCCCGCAGCAACACCGGCTGTCCCGTCTGCGTACCGTGCGCGTGCGCCCACTCCGCCAGCGTCGGCAGGCCCGCCAGCACCGGATCGGCCGCGTACCACGACACCTCCCACCGCGGGTCGCACCAATGCACCTGCCACCGCGCCAACGGACCGGCTTCCACCTCAAGTTCATCGATCATCAATGAGTGAACATACAGCCACTCACAGTCACTGAAATCCCAGCAACAGTTGCTTGTGGCTAGAGACCTCCTGGGCATGAAGCCGCCATGACGACACACCTTGCGAACCAGGGACGGGCACATCCCACGGTTGCCTGTGCGGCTACACCGTGCAGCGCGACGCGCCATTCGAAGCACCCGAGTGCCCCGTCTGCGTGCTTCTGGACGGCTGAACGACGCAGAGCCGGCTCAGCCACCCGTGCTGCGACCGCGAAGAGATGATCATACGATTCGACGCCGATCCCGCCCCTTGCTTTCGCGCCGCAGCGCCCGTGCCCTCGTCAGCCAGTTCTGTACCGGCCTGGTCCTCGTCGGGCTCGCCACCGGTCGGATCCCGACGAGCGTTGGCGTGAGGACGCCCTCTGCGTGCTCGCCTGAGAAGAAGACCAGATCCGTACAAGGAGAGTCACCTTGCACACCGTCCTGCACGTCATTCCGGCCGCTTACCGCGACCGCATGACCATCGCCACTGCCGATGACACCGCCGGAACGTTGCACATCACCTTCGCCGACGTGCTCAACACCGCCGAACAGCGCGCCACCATCACCGCAACCGAGCCGGGCACGCGCGCCCACACCCGCGTCCAACAGAAGGTGGCCGAAGGCATCGCCAAGGAAGTGCACACGATGCGCGCGAAGGTGGCGAGTGCACTGCGGGCCGCCGGGTACGACGTGACGGACGCCGACGGGGAGCACGCACGGGTGATCGGCGATTGGGAGGGATCCACGGTCCGCCCCCTGGTGGCCGTGCCCGTGGCGCTCGGGGAGTCCGTCTCGGACGCGGGCAAGGCATGGGAGTCCGGCGTGGTTCGCGGATGGGACCACGCCAACTTTGTAGATGCGTACGGCAAGAGGCACGACCAGCGACGCCCGGAAGTCCCCAGTTTCCAACAGGGGTGCACCAAGGCGTTCGAGCAGGGATGGCGTGAGGGGCTCAAGCGGTACACCCGGGGGCTTTGGCAGGGCGGCAGTAGAAAAGAGAGCTGACCTGATCGCTGCATGACGAGTCATCAGCCGTAGTGGACTTACTTCAATGCCGGCCGGCTCATGAAGGAAAGGCTGATCCCGGGTGAGCGTCGTCTCGTGGGCCACTACTTCCGACCATACCCGCGGCATGTCGTCCCATCAATCCCAGAACCCGCGCTCAGAGCACTGCGCTGGCTGGCCCGGTTGATCGAGGCGGGGGAGGCCCTCCGCTTCATCGCCCTCCGGTAGATCGTGCACGCGAACGAAACTTCGGTATGGCCAACCCCTTGGTTCACGGAGTCGCCGTAGCAGCAGCGCAGGCCGAACAGCTGATTGGCATGCCCGAGGCCCGAATCAACCTCCCCTAGCAACGATTGCGATCGCTACCGCACCCAAGAGCTGGTGATCATTGCGGCATCGCCCCAGGCACTCGAGGATATGCGGCGCGGCCGCACCGGGGAGGTTCCGGTGCACCTGCGCGACGCGCACCGCCCGGGAGCCGAGGCCCTCGGCCACGGCCAGGGCTACCCGTATCCGCACGCCTTCGAACGCGAAGTCGTCACCCAGCAGTACCTACCTGACCAAGCGTCTGGCATGCCGTACTACGCGCCGACTGCCACTGGCTTCGAGCAGACCATCAACCTACGGCTGAGCCTCGGCCGCCGGCTTCACGCACCTGAGCACGACAGAATTCGACACCGAAAGGGCAGCAGCATGAACAGCTCACGCCTCATGCAAATGGCGGCAAAGTTCCCGGCCGAGCACCAGGTGGCGGCACGGCACCACGACCCGATCGGCCAAGAGATCAGCCGGGTGGCGCAGGACATCGAGGAGCTGTTGCAGGAGTACGGGCACAGCGGGGCCTTGCAGGACAGCGTGCTGCACGCGATCGGCCGGGGCCTGGAGCGCCTGCGACTGCACGGCACGATCCAGGCCCTGAGCAGGGACCTGGCGGAGCGCGTCGCCGAGATCGACCGCCTGTCGGACAGCCTGGCCGGTGACCACGGGGCGGGCGCCCTGGACCGGATCGGCAGTGAAGTGCGACGCCAGACGGAAGAGGTCGCGGACATCGTCCGCAACGTGGCCGCGTAGATGGCTTCGGCCGATCTCGGTGCCGTGGAGTGCCGAGGCCGGCCGTGGCTGTGCGCAATCCGTGAACGGTCGGTTCAACACCCGTCGGCCTCGGGCCGGCCGGGACACAGCAGCAATTCGACGCGCGCTTTATCCAACTGCAACGGCGCCGAGTGGCACCCCAAGGAGGACATCGTGGTGGACAAGAGCGACAGGACGCACACGTTCAACGGTGCCGAAATTACGTCCGGACTGCGGGTCTTCAACTACTACGACCGGAAGTGGGGACAGGTGCCCCGGCGCAGTTCGAGCGGACGGGAGGCCTGTCTTCCGGTGGCGAGCTGTTCGACGGCTGGTACGACGTCCGGCACGACGACGGCTCGACCGCGCTGCTGAATGGCCACCGGATGTCGACGTTCGACCCGAACGCTGGCCCGCAGACTCCTTGCGGTCAGCTCAAGTTCTGAAAGGAGAAGGGGACTTGTTCACCATCTGCATTCTGGAGCCGTGCTGTGAGAAGACGGAGCCGGGGTACACGCCCCGGCCGAAGCCGGTCCACATTCGCACGCCCGGTTGGTCCGATTCCTGCAACCACCCGATGCGGGAGCGCCGCAAGGCGACGATCACCACCTACGAAAAGCGCGAGCCCGCCTGGGAGGAGTACTACGGCAAGGCCGGCAGTGGCTGGTGGACCACTGACGGCTGGTTCTTCGAAGGCGAGATTCCACCGGAGGGCGAGCGGTTCCGCATCATGCCGATCGTCGGTTCGCTGAATACGCACTTCGAGCACGGCCGGCCGGTCGAGATTCCGTTCCCGACCATCGAGCTGGCTCGTGAGTACGCCGAGGACTACCACGAGTACCCGCACGGCGAGCGCGACAAACAGATCCTCTACAACATCGTCGGCGACCAGGACACGGTGGTGCGGTGGTCGTCGTACACAGTCCCGGTGGGTACGGAGCTGTCGCCGGGTGACTGGGCGTGATCCGGTCGGCCCGCTCTGGTTCTTCACGCTCCAGCTCTATGAACCGCTGGCCGGAGGCCGGCCGGCCTCCTGGTCCAACACCGCTGAAGCAGGGTCGTAACCAGATCGGACGAGTTCTTTACTCGGACTTCGCGCGCCTCTACTCGTGCTTCATCGGCGAGCCGAGCCACGAGCGTTTCCTGGGCTGCACGGAATACCTCAAGGCCGCCAAAATGAGGGATGGCGACACCATCGCGAAAAAGGACGCCGAGCCAAAGGCGTGGACCTTCCACAGCACCGCTGACGCGTACGGCGCCTGCCAGGTTCGCGAGGAGATCCGCGACGGAGACGTGCTGGTCATTGAGCGCGAGCAGGTGATCGGCATCGCGCACACCTGGCCCTTCGCCCTGACCGAGAAGCGCGGCGACCTGCACACGCTCAAGACCCCCCTGGACCCGCGTACGTGGGAGGACGGCAAGCACGCGCCCGGGGTGGCAGTGGCCGAGCGAGAGGCCGCGCGCATGGGCGTCCCGTTGACCCGCGTGGACGCCACAGCAACCGAGCCGGCCAACGAGACCGAGGGAGATCGAGGGTGACCATGCCGAAGGGCTTCGCGGTGGACTTCGACCTGCGCCCCATGAATGTGCACGTGCAGGACTTGCAACGCCTGGTGCCGGAATTCCCCAGCCTGATCCTGACGCCCGACTTCGTGGCCCGCACGGTGGAGTCGACGCTGCTGCGCATCCCGTTGCCAGCCGCCGTGGTGAGCTACGACAACGCCGTGCAGCGGCACGTACTTCGGGGCGGGAGTGAGGCCCTGGCGGCTCTTCACGAGTTTATGCGCCAGGGCTCTGAAGCCCGCCTGAACGGCTGCGAGTTCATCCTCCCTGACGGCTGGGCCGGAGCCACGTTCATGGAGCTGCCCGGCCGGGCGAGGCTTCGTGTCCGGGAGACTCCCCTGCGCCTCTACCACGTGGCCGCCAGCGCCCCCGACGCCCTCGTGGCCAGTCTGCTCCGCCGCATGAACGGTTGCGCGGGAGGTGAGACCGCATGATCGGCGGAGTGGTCGGCTACACCTACCAGGCCGAGAACCTGTGCCCGACCTGCACGATCAAGGCGATGCGGGCGCACGGCATCAAGGTGCAGCGCGGCAAGGCGCACGAGGAGGCGATCCGGCGAGCGGCCGAGAAGCTGGGCATCGACTACGACGACCAGCACTCCTACGACTCCGACAACTTCCCCAAGCCGGTCACCGAGCAGCAATGCGAGACCGAGCTGACCGAAGTGCCCAACGACAAGCCCGGAACGCGTCACGCCATCTCGGACGAGCGGTGCACCGGTGACAAGTGCGGGAAGTGGCTGATCCTCGGTGAGAAGTCGCCGTCCGAGGCTGGTCTGACCCGGTGGGTGCACGACTCCCACGAGCTGCCGCGGGCCCTGGCCAAGCTGGTGGCCGCGATACTCCGGGAGTGGGGCCTGTCGCACCCGGAGTTCATCACCGAGGACAACATCAAGCAGGCCGCTGCCCAGCACCCGCACGACTGGGTCAGCCACCGCTTCGTCGACTACCCCAAGACCTACGACACCGTGCTGATCCGCACCCCGGGCTACGACACCGAGGAGTGCGTGCACTGCGGCCGGCCGTGGGAGGACCACACCCTGGTCTGCGACGTGTGCAAGGAGCCGGTGCCGGCGACCGACAAGCACACCCACGAGATCCAGGTGAAGGGCCAGCTCAAGTTCCGAGAGGTCAAGGAGAACGCATGAAGGAATACACGATGGATGGCGTCTGGGACGACGGCAGCGGCCTCGAAGTCGAATACGTTGGCGTTGATCTGTCCGAGGCGGCGATCGAGGGCGTGGTCGCTGGCAACCGCGACAACAATGCCTTCACACACACGGTCGAGGCCGAGTCCGAGGCCGACGCGTTCCAGACCCTGGGGGAAGAGCTGGACGCGGAGAGCGTCTGGGATTGCCGGCGCGGCAAGCCCCGGCGGGTGTTCTCGCAGCCCGAGAGCGAGGAGGACGCGTGATCCTGCTGGTCGGCTGGTGGGACCGCGACGCAAATCTCATCATCGAGTCGTCCCGGGAGTTGCCCGACGACACGCCCCGCAAGGAACTCGAAGCCGAGGCCAACCGGAAGATGAACGGCGACCAGAACGGATGGGCCGCTTCCTTCCTCGTGGACAGCCACAAAGCCGCCTGCCAGGAGGCGTACGAAACTCACGTCCGGGAGCCCGGAATCGACAGTCCCAAGCTGATCGACGAGGCCGAGGGCTTCACCGTCGAAACCTGACAGACGGGCCCGGCCGGTGAGGTCTACCGGGGCGTGTACTCCCCTGCGCATTCGCGGGTTCAATTCTCGCGCAGGGCACCCAAGTAGATCCGGTTTGAACACATTCAGTGGAGAGGAGGCACAGCATGGCTGATATCGAGACCGACCAGGTTCGGCCCGAGAGCGGAACCTACCGGCTGACCTGCGGCTGTCGGATCTACGTGCATTTCCCGACCGGACCGCACGTGCATCAGTCCCCGCGAACCACGCAGTGCGACGAGCTGCGCAGCCTGTGGGCCGAGTACGAGAAGACCTACCGGGGCGGACACAGTTGGACGTCCCTGAACCTCTTCCTGGCCTGCCAGCGGCACGTGGGGGCGTGGCAGCGCGTGATCGACACCGTCACGAGCCTGCGTGACCAGTACCCGAGGGCCGTCGACCACGACAACGAGAAGGAGGCTGTCCATGAGCTGGCCTGAGTTGAGCCTGCGCATCATCCGGCAGGGAAAGCCGACCGGGCAGTACACCGACTCGCGGTACCGCGTGGAGGATCTGGAGGAAGCGGACGCAGCAGAAATCCGCGCAGGTAGGGCGGCGATGCTGGAAATTCGTCTGGTCCGGAAGGACACCAGGAAGTCTCTGCCGAAGGTCATCGAGACCGTGTTCAACCGGGTCGGGCCTCCGGGCGCCGTCGGCGGCTACAGCCACCCTGAGCAGATCACCGACTTCCATCTCCGGTTGGCGGCCACGGACATGTGGGCTGCCGAGTTCGCAGAGCTGGTCGGCACCTCCGTCCGCTTTCGTGGCCGCCCGTACCGGGTGCTCGGCCTTGAGGCCGACGAAGACGGCTACTCCGAGCGGGGCCCCCTGACCGGTTACGCGATCTGCCAACGGGAGGACCACGCCCCGAGCGGTCACCCGTGCAATCCGAAGCGGCTCCCGCTGCACAAGCTGAAGCGGGCACCTCATCAGACCGGTCAGTCGGTCAGTAAGGAGAATCAGTGATGACGTACGAGATGGGCGTCAAGGAGAACCGCAAGGCGCACGAGTACAAGAACATCGCGACGGGTGAATCCGAGGTCGCCAAGAAGCACGGGCTCTACAACATCCAGGAGACGTTCCTCACCTCCGAGGGCCGGGTTCTGTTTCTCGCCCACAACGAGCACGCGGTCCATCCGTACGCGGTCGGCATCTACAAGAGCGACCACGGCGTCTACCGGACCGACCCGGACGACGCCCGCCGGTTGTACGCCTGGCGGATTGCCGAGTCGTTCGGCCTGGTGGTCGGCAAGGAGGGCTTGAAGGCCGTCGTGCCGGCCAGCCGCGAGTACGCCACCGACTTGGTCAAGAAGATCAAGCAGGACTGCGCCGAGTGGCACAGCGGCGACGTCGATGCGGAGGTGGCCGGTGACCGTCTGGCGGAGCACGCCTCTTCGCTCGGCAAGCACCTTCAGCGGATAGGTGTCCTGTCCACTCGCGTCTTCGAGAGCTGGGAGGCGGTGGGCTGATGCGCGCCACGTTGCGAACCCTGATGCTCAACCTCCAGAGCGCGGCCTGCCAGTCCACCCCGGGTGCTCCGATCAAGGACTACGGGCCCCAGGGCAAGGGGCCGATGGGCGAGCACCTGCGGCCGACCAGCAGGCCGAGGCCGAGGCCCGACGCCCCGACTTCGAGCGGCTGTCCGTCGAGCTGCGCGAGCGCGACCCCGGCACCTACGAGGCGTGGCTGGCCGACTTCGAGTTCTGGCGAGCGGGCGACTTGAGCGTCCGCATGCCGAGGGTGGACGCCTACGAGAAGCGCGACGAGGACGACCTGCGGATCTTCCGCGACCACCGCCTCGTCAACACCCGGGAGACCGCGCCCTGGTTCGACGACGAGGAGCAGAAGGCGTTCGTGTGGAAGTGCCGACGCCGCGGCTTCACCGGGCACGACGGTGATCTCATCGGCGCGCGCCGCTGCGAGGCCGACGCATGACCCGCAGTGTCTACGTCGGCCCGGAGTGGCCGGACGGCGGGCCCGAGCCCGAAGCACAGAGTCACTTCTACTGCGCCAACGACGAATGCCCCAGCGCATTCGGCAACGGCCACGGTCCCGTTCCCAACACCCGGAAGTACCGCGTACCTGGCGGATACATCTGCGAACTCTGCGCGGAAGCACACGACAGCGCAACAGGGGGGCTTTACCTGATCGACCTCATCGACGAGATCCGGCGCACCCACCAGCTCGAATTCACCTGGCAGCACGCCGGGTCCGAGCGTAAGGACGACGACCCCACCGTCTGGCAGAGGTTCGAGGTCCAGGCGTACACCGGCGGCGGGGCCCGGGGCTCGAAGCTGAACCTCTTCGTCACCGACGACCTCGCAGCCGGCATTCTGCGCCCGGACGACCACCCGGACTACCCGCTGACCGGTGAGCCGCTGCTGGTGTGGAAGCTGTGGACCACGCTCTTCGACGACGCCGACCAGCAGATCAGGAAGGCGCCCGAGGACCGCGACGGGTACTGGCGGTACGCCGAGCACCTGTTCACCCGCGACGGCCTGGTTAAGCTCCTCGCCCTGTACCGGCAGCTCGTCAAGGTCGACGTCGAGGCCGACATCCCGATCCGAGCGCGCTACGTCCACGAGTCCGGTCACCGGCTGGCCAACACCGGGCGCGGATACAACAACAACCCGCACGGCACGTTCCTGTTCCGGTGCGTGGACTGCAAGCGCGTCGCCCGGCTCGCCGACTTCCGCGAGTACGAGTGCTGGATTCCGATGCTCATCGACCTGGAGCACCGCGAGGACTTCCAGCAGCTCGCGTTCCGATTCGCCACCGTCGAGCGCCAGAACCGGTACGGCAGCCCCGACTTCGCGATCTGGCACAAGGGAGCCCCCACGGTCGCCCTGTACGAGGCCAACGGCTTCGACCGGGGCACCCTCGACGTCGCCGAGGGCATCGAGTTCGACGACCTCCTGGCCGCCGTGATCGACAAGTGGGGCCCGCTGGAGTCGGTGCAGTTCGAGGCGCGTCTCTACCCGAGCGGGGAGTAGCCGTGTTCGAGCTGCCCATCGTGTTCGTCCGCTGCATCCGGTACGACAAGGTCGGCTACGACGTACGCGACCGGAAGAACCCGGAGGTCTCCTACGGCTTCGTGTGGGACCACCGAGGCGCCTCGAAGTGGGTCGCCACCTACCCGGACGCCCGGCGCGGACATGAGCGCCATATCCCGGGCCTCGCGAACCGCACCATGGCGGGCCTTTTCCTCTACCGCTACAACAAGCCGGTTCCAACCGGCAGACCGGAGACGGCCGACGGCGGCAGGGGTGCCGCCGACGGGCGGAAGCAAAGCCCCGAATCCCTGAAGAAGAACGAGGAGCAGTAACGATGGTCCGATCCGTCAAGGTCCGCTGGCGCGAGATGCCCTACCGCAGACCGGCCGAGGAGCCGCCGTGGCGCGAGAGCGTCTGCATCCTGGAGGAACACGCCGACGAGCCCAACACCTCCATGGACAACTTCATCGACCTGAAGAAGACGATTGCCAGCGCGAGCGGCGTTCTCCAGGACGCGAACCGCATCGAGATCGACTCGGTGACCAACCTCTGCAACTGCCAGCCCCATCCCTCGAACTGCGTCTACAAGGCGAAGTTCACGGGGCGCAGGTTCGTCATGGAGACGGGCAACCGGATCGGCTACGTCTCGATCTTCGAGAACATCCCGAACCCGGCCGACGGCTACCCCGACCGGCGGATCACCGTGGAGAACGTCCGCAAGGACTACTCCGCCGGCGTCCTGGCTGTGCTGGTGGAGCAGGAAGGACATCGATGAGATGACCAACCCGTACACCTACGGCACACAGCAGTGGCGCGAGGCAATCGAGGCCGCTGAAAGCGCCGACTGGGACAAGATCGACGCGTCGGAGCAGGGCGGGGAGCTGGCCCGCGTGGTCGCCGAGCTGTACCGGAACGACAACGTCGACCAGGACGAGGGCCTCTTGCACGCGGCCATCACGATCGCCGGCCGCGAATCCGACATCTTCAACCAGGAGTTCTTGGAGAAGGTTGTTGCCTCGTACACCGGTAACGCAGAGAACAACCCGGAGAAGGTTGCGATGGACCACATTCAGGAGAACTGGCCCGGCTTCCCGACCGAGGCGGTTGACCTGGTGAGCTTCGCCGACGAGTACGTTTTCGGCGAGAACGAGTTGTTCGCCGAGGACGGAGCAGGCACGCTCCGCTGCTTCGACAAGAACAAGTGGTAGCCGAGCCGAAGGTGTGCAGCGACGTGGCGATCCACTGGCAGGACATGGTGGTGCTCAATGGGCGCCGCGGGATCGTCGGGACTGGACCCGCTCCCCACCTGCAACCCGAACAAGCGCCTCATTCTGTTCGCGGATGGGGGTTGTGAACCAGAACTGACCGTGGTACTCAGCAAGAACACGTGCGGCTCGCCAACCGGCAGTCGCTTCTTTTATGCCCGAGCACAAGGGGGGAGGCAGCATGACGCGCAGGAAGACACATTCGAGCCCCTGCCGGGATACGGGTTCGTTTTCGTTCGCCAGGAGGGACTGCGGCTGGTCTTCCGGGACGGTCACGGCGAGTTCTCCCGCCGCGTCACCACCACGCTTCCGCGACCACCGAGGGCGCTGATGTTGGGGGAGCGGCGGACCATCGTCGAGGTGGTTCCCGACCACCCCCGCTCGCGGACGAGTCGATCTACATCCTGACGCACCAGATATACGTGCCCGGCGGCTGGCAGGACGTCAAGGCCGCCCAGTGCCGCGCCCGCGGACACCTGGCCGGGATCTACAGCCCGGGCGCAGCCGACATCTAGGACGAACAGCTCTGCAAGCGCGCGGCAGAGCTGTTCGAGGAAGCCGATCCGGTCGTCAAGGCGCACCCCTTCACCAAGCTCGACGCGTTGCTCCACAAGGTACGCGTGCAGGAGGGCATGGGCGAGGTCGGCGGCTGGGACGACCTCGGAACGGACTTCGAGAGCGCCGTGCCTTTCGCGGAGTCCGGGGTCCTGTAACTGCCGGCCGCCCCCTCGTTTGGTCAGCACCGAATCCCGGCGTGTGCGGGTTCACTGAAGGTCCAGCCCTCATAAATGTGATGAGGGCTGGACCTTTTGTCTGCCGACATAAGGAAGAGAATTCCAAATGGAAAATGAACTGCGTGCCCCGCGCGCTCGACAGACCTGGCGCGATGGTGAGAGGTTCACCTGCCCCGGCACGTACGAGTTGCGAGTCGCGGCGTACTTCGACCGCGGCGTCACCAAGGAGGACGGCCCGGTCCTCACCTTCACTGCGCTGGGCGGCGGGGACGGCACCGAGGGCATCGTCATCAACTGCACCGAGTGCGGAGAACCGGCACCCCGCATTCTCTACGCGGGCGTCATGCCCGTGCTCTAGGCCGCCGAGTCCAAGCTGAAGGAGCTGCTCAAGTGAACACCGTGCGCCACGACGTCTGGATCGAACGCCCCGAATCTGCAGAGAAGCTGACCGACTACATGGGCCTCCACCTGGTGGCCTATCCCATGGTCGCTCGGCGAAGAAGTCCGGTGGCCAGTTGATCGGTTTGGACCCCGAGAAGCAGACCGTGTCTCTACGCCGGTACGACACCGGTGACATCACCGAATTCCTGCTCCTCACCACGGTCTTTCGCCATGCGACCGTGATCGAGTCGCCCTACAAGGACCTTACCGTCGGGCAGCGAAGGCTCTTCGAGTGGTACTGGGACGCCGACGGTCGCCCCATCACCGAGCCGGTCACCCTCGTCGGCACGGTCGAGAAGGTCCAGGACGGCGGAGTCACCTTCTGGGTGAACGACAACCACATGAGCGGTCGTGGCTGGCTGGCCTACCTCAAGAACGAAGACGCTGCGAAGCACGCGGTACGCACAGTGGATCTCAAGCCCGAATCCAAGAACTGACTACATACCACCCAAATGGGTGGCGGGTCGGAATTGTGAAGTGCTTGTTGAGCGGATCCCGCAACCACACCTGAATGAACGAGAGAGAGACCAATGACCGCCACCGTCACCGAACCGCCCTGCGACCGCACCAAACCGACTGCCGTATCCATCGAGTACCGCACCATCGTTGCTGACTGGGAATCCGTCGGCGGAGTCTCCGTCGCCCTGCGCCCCGTCGTGATTACCGTGCCCGCGGCCACGACGGAGGAGGCCATCGAGGCTGCGTCGGAGCGACTCCAGGAGCACTTCGGTTCGACCGTCCCGGAACTCGGCCACGACGACATCGAGCGTGACTGGTGGTTCGGCCTCAACGAGGCCGACGCCTTCCTGCGCGTGTGCGCCGTCATTGTCGGTGTCCCGATTCTCGACAACGACGACGAGATGGTCAACGAGATCCACTGACCCCGTCCAGGCCGAGTCTGTCGTGCCCCTGCCGGGGCGTGCGCGGTCTTCGCCGAATTATCCCTTACCCGTGCTTCACACCGACCCGCTGGGGGACTGAAATGCGCTGCACCCACACCGACCTGCCCGGCGACATCCTTTCCGAGTGCGGGACCGCGGAATTCGACCTCACTGTCTCCGCCATGCTCACCGGCGACCTCTCCGGCGACGAACAGGACAACATCGTTGACCCGGGCGGCCTGGCGCACGAGGGCATCGACCTCGTCTGCAAGAAGTACGGCAACCCGTTGGAGGGGCCCGAGTTCGCTAACCTCGATCGTTCATGAGTCGTCGTCGGTTCGCTGACGGGGACTCTGTGCTTGCGAGGTGCCGAACTTCGTGGGCTGGGGCAGGTTGGCGGCCCGG
>NZ_JBIVON010000029.1:0-49702 GCF_044754145.1 Streptomyces sp. NPDC093149 | reverse complement strand
CCGGGCCGCCAACCTGCCCCAGCCCACGAAGTTCGGCACCTCGCAAGCACAGAGTCCCCGTCAGCGAACCGACGACGACTCATGAACGATCGAGGCTAGGACGCGAGCGCAGGCACGCGAACACGAAGTGTCACCATCGCACATGGCGCAGGCCCCTGCCTGGACCCCGCCGGTATCCCCCTTCCGCCAATCCGCGCGAGTTCTAAGCTTGAAATTAAACCCCCACGAAGATCGTTTCTTGGTGGGGGTCGTCGTTCGCCTGACAGCGGGGCGGCCCCTTTGCGTGATCGTGCCTTCTCGCTGAAGTCAACTGTCGATCAATCCCAAGGCCGTGGGGACAGTGTGCAGGGCCAGATCGGACAAACAGTGCACGGGTTACCGACGGCAGCAGGAAACGCGGACCCGGTGCCGGGCGGGCCGCGTACGTGGCGCGGTCCCGGTACGGTGGCGTGGGTTGCCTGGCTGCAGGGCTGGGGCCTGGTCGCGGGACCACAGGCGTGCGTAGAAGTACGCAATTCCGGTCCCGGTGCCCGTCTGAGGTGGGTCGGCGCGGGTGCGGGCGGTTACCGTGCCGATCATGTCTGACGATCTCCACAGCGATCGCGCGGGGAGTGGGGGTGCAATGGTGGGCAAACGGTCGACGAACCCCGGGGCCGGCAACAAACCAGGCTTGTTGCGCTCGCTGCTGGACGACCTGACACACGTGCTGACCGCGTACGGGTGCCCAGAGCGGGATACCGAGCAGCTGGTCCGAGCAGTGGCAGCGACGCATCGCCCCGAAGCGGTGACCGACATCCTCCAGGCGACGCCGCCCGAGCCCGCCGCATGGACCGCCCTCATCGACGGCTACCTGAACCAGGTCGGATCGCGCTACCTGCTCACCGAGGAAGCCACCCCTGCGGACGGCTACACGCCGGACTGGTCGTACACGCTGTGCGGGGGCGTCGAGTGCACCTCGGGTTCGCGTACCGGATGGCTCTTCGGCCCACTCAACGGCAGAACGCTGTGCATACCCGCCGGAAGCAAGGTCAAGGCTGGCGAACAGCTGACCGACGGCATACCTGATCCCCACGACCTGCTGCGCATGTTCGGTCCGCGCCACGCCGTGGCGGCGGTGGGAGACCGGCTGACCGACCTGTGCCCGCTCGACCCCGAGGCAGCGGAACGCATGGTGCAGCCGCTGCTCACGGCTGCAGTCGAGGTCGTTGACGAAGGGTGGTGGCCAGACGGTGGAACGTTTGAGCTGCCCAAAGGATCTCTCTGCACCCTCCGGCGGTTCCGCATCGAAAACGGCCGTGCCATCAGCCACGCGCTGCGCGGTTTGCCATCCTCAGCCGACCCCCGCCTGCACGCCCTGGCGGATATCCGCGACGACGCCGAACGGGCTGACGCCTTCCTCAAACAAAAGCTTTACCGGATCGCACGCGATGCCGGACTATCCATGGGTTCCGGGGCGTGTCGCCGGGTCTACCTGGGATGTACCGATCTCGCCCGCCTCCTCGATCAGGGTGGCGCAATTCCGGCTGATGATCCGGACTTTTTGACGACCGTAGGTCGTGAACTTTCTGAGGTCGGTAGGGCGCTCGGTGTAGAGGCATGTGGCCAAGACGCCTATGAGGCGCTTGCGAGGGCTGGACTTGCGCCAGGCGTAACACCGAGAAGTCTGCGGAAATTGAGCCCCGAACAGATCGCTGGACTCACTTCAGCCCTCGCGGACGTACTCAATGTTGAAGTACCAAGCGAACATGTGCGTGCGGCACTCGAACGAATAAGTTGGCACTGGTCATAACCTTTAGCTTGAAATTGAAGGTTTCCCCTCGGTTCTTCGAGCCCGGGAGATGTCCATTTTTGTTTTGGTGTTTGCTGGCGGGTGCGGGGCCAGTGGTGGTGCCTGGTGGGCGGTCGGGGCCGGGGCGGGTGGCTTTCGGTGCGCCGACGGGAGTGCACAGGGTGTGCCGGAGGCGTGCTCATGATGAAGGGAGCAGTCAATATGGGCTTTGCCATACGTGCAGCTTGGTATGGGACAGACCTCGGCGATGTACGTCCTTGCCGCGGCATCTACGAGCGATATCCCTACGACACCCTGCCGCCTCTGGACAGCTCCCAGTTCACCGGAGAGTTCCAGTGGCTGGGCGGCCTGGGCGGCGAGGTCGACCCCTGGCAATGCGAGAAGATGCAGGCGCTGGACGAGGAACTGGCTGCCAAAGACATGGCGTTGCCGCACGACTTCATCAACTTCTCTATACCGTCGAATCTGCGTGACGCCTTGGGCAAGGTATCAGTGACCGCCGGCTACGGCGGCTCGGATTGGCTGTTGCACAGCCCCATCGAGCATGGCGCGTACCTCTTGCCCATTCGGCTTCATGGATACGCGAACTGGTACTTGTACTGGCGCCCGTCCGGCCACGTGTTCGTCGTCAACTCCCACCTCGACTACGAAAGCGAGTACGAAGCGGAAAGCCTCCCCGCCTACTACAAGCCGGAGAGCGACCTGAGCGACCGCGCCGCCCAGAGAGCTGCGATCTTCTGGTTGCTCCCTCTTTTGAGCACTTCGCCTACCGGTTCTGGCTTGAGAACCGCCTCTGGCGCGCCATCCACGGCAACAGCGCAGAGCCACTCGACTCCGCAATGCAGGCATATCTTGACCATTACAAGAACTCGTCGTCTCACCGGCAGTAAACGGATAAAAGCGCGGCAGAGGTCAACAAGGCGCCGACCGAGCCTATAAAGGGTCTTCGAATTCAGCGGGGGTGCACTTCCGGCCGACTCCGCCGAGTGGTTGCACAGCGCGATTACAGGCGTTGGTTTTCTCGGTTCCGGAAGCCGAAGGCATCACATGCTTCGCGCTTGACGAGCCGATTGTTGCCTTCGAGGCGGCGTTGGTGATCACCAAGATCGTTTATTGGAAGGGTTCGCCGTTCGCCTCACAGCGGAACGGCCTCTGCTTGATCATGTGTTTCCACCAAAGGCCGTGAGGGACAGTTTGCAGCAAGAGACCATGGGGGTCGAGGTGTTGAGCGTGTTGTCCGGGTTTCGCCGCGAGTTCTACAACTGCCTGACCCGGCGGGCTGACGCGTTGTTCGAGGTGGCGGACGCGATGCTGTGCGCGGGCGGCCCGGTGGTGTCGCTGCCGGAACTTTCGCTCGAAGCAGTGCATCGTCGCGGGCACGGCGCGATGTATGACGCGCTGGCCGAGGGCCGCATCGATGTCGCCTGACTGCGGATGACGCTGGACGGGCTGGAACTGCCGCGCGGTGCGGGCGGGCAGATCGCGATCGCGCTGGATGTCACCCCGTGGCCGCGCCCGGACGCGGAATGCTCACCGCAGCGTCTGCACTGTTACCGCCCCTGCCGGTGTGACGGCAAGCGTCAGACCGTCCCGGGCTGGCCGTATCAGGTCGCCGCCGCGCTGGGCGGGGGCCGCTCGTCGTGGACCGCGCCGCTGGACGCCGTCCGTCTCGGCCCGGATGGTGATGCCACGAGCGTCACGGCCGCTCAGATCCGTGATCTGACGGGCCGGCTGGAGCGGGCCGGGCAGTGGCGGAAGGGTGACGTGCCGGTGCTGTTCGTCCTGGACGCCGGCTACGACCTCGTGCGCCTGACCTGGCTCCTGCGCGACCAGCCGGTCCGCCTGCTCGGCCGCATCCGCTCCAACCGCACCTTCTACGGCCCGCCGGGAATGCGCCGTGGGGAGCATCCCGGACGTCCGCCCCGCCACGGCGACGTCCTCCGCCTCACCGACCCCGCCACCCACCCACCCCAGCCCGGGAGACGACCAGCACCCACACCCGTTACGGCACCGTCACCGCTCGCTCCTTCAGCCGGCTGCACCCACGGCCCGAACGCCGCGGCGCCTGGGCCGACCACCCCGGACAGATTCCCACCGTCGAGGGCAGCCTCATCCACCTCACCGTCGAACGCCTCCCGGGAAACCGCGTCCCGAAGCCTGTGTGGCTGTGGCACAGCCACCCCGACACCCTCGACGACATCGACCGGCTCTGGCAGACCTACCTCAGAAGATTCGACATCGAACACACGTTCAGGTTCTTCAAGCAGACCCTCGGCCTGACCCGCCCCCGCCTGCGCCACCCCGAACAAGCCGACCGCTGGGTCTGGTTGATCCTCGCCACCTACACACAGTTACGCCTCGCCCGCCCCCTCGCCGACGACCTCCGCCGCCCCTGGGAACGACACCTGACACCGGACCAGCTCACCCCGGGACGCGTCCGACGAGGCTATCCACGCCTCCGGCGCACACTGGGCACTCCCGCCAGCGCGCCGAAAGCTTCCTGGCCCGGCCCAGGCCGCCCACCAGGCACCACCACCGGCCCCGCACCACGCCACCCCGCCGGCAAACACCGACACAAAACAGACACCCCCCGACCCGAAGAACCGAGGGGAAACCTTTAAATTCAAGCTAAGCTGCTCGGTGAGGCGGTCGGTCTACTCGATGACGCCAGCGACGACTTCGAGCTCGCGCGGGCCCTGCGTGATCTGGGCGAGTCCCACCACGCCCTCGGCGATGACCGGCACGCGCGGCGCACCGCGCGCCGGCACGGCAGCTGGCGAAGTCCTGTGGCGCCAAGCCATTCCTCGACAAGCTGGGCGCGGGCTTCGACGATCTCGTGGAACCGGCGCAGCCGGACGGGATCCGGTCGCTCACGGGCTCGGAGCGCCGGGTTGCGTTCTTGGCGGCCGCCGGGTACACCAACCGCGAGATCGCGCTCAAGCTGTACGTCACGCCGAGCACGGTGGAGCAGCACCTCACCCGCGTCTTCCGCAAGCTCTCCGTCAAACGGCACGAGGAGCTGCCGGTGGAACTGCGTGCGGACCTGCTGCTGCGCTGGTCAGGTCGGGCGAGGTCAGGCTCAGTGTGCTCGGCACGGGACGATGGGCCGGCACGAGATGCAGGCGCTCGACACCGTCGACGCCCGGCGCCGGCAGACCGGCTGCGCAGGCGCACTCGTGCTCGGTGAATCCCGCGAACCGGTAGGCGATCTCCATCATGCGGTTGCGGTCGGTGCGGCGGAGGTCGGCGACGAGGTGCACACCGGCGCGGGCGGCCTGGTCGGACAGCCAGTTCAGCAGGGCGGAGCCGACGCCGAGTGACACGACCCGGCACGAGGTCGCCAGTAGCTTGAGGTGCCAGACCCGCTCGTGCCGGGCCAGCAGCACGATGCCGACGGCGCCGTGCGGACCGAACCGGTCCGCCATCGTCACCACCAGGACCTCGTGGCCGGGATCGGCAAGCAGACCGCGCAGCGTCGCGTCGTCGTAGTGCACGCCGGTGGCGTTCATCTGGCTGGTGCGCAGGGTCAGTTCCGCGACGCGGGACAGCTCCTGCTCGGTGGCGCGCCCGATGGTCATCTCCAGGTCGAGCGTGCGCAGGAATTCCTCGTCGGGGCCGGTGAACTCCGCCCGGCTGGCCTCACGCTCGAACCCGGCGCGGTACATCTGCCGCCGCCGGCGGGAGTCGACGGTGACGACGGCGGGACTGAACTCCGGCCGCCGGACCAGCCCCGTGGCCTCCTCGGCCGGGTAACACCGCACGTCGGCCAGATGATGTGCCACCTCGGCACGCTCGACCGGGTTGTCGTCGATGAAGGCGATCGTGTTGTGCGCGAAGTTAAGCCGCTCGGCGACGGCGCGCACCGACTCCGACTTCGGGCCCCAGCCGATGTGCGGCACCACGAAGTACTCAGCCAGCCCGAACTCCTCCAGCCTCGACCAGGCGTGGTCGTGGTCGTTCTTGCTGGCGACGGACTGCAGAACACCCCGTCCGTCGAGGGTGGTGATCACCTCCCGCACCCACTCGAACGGCCGCACGCCGTCATCCTCGAGCAGGGTGCCGCGCCACAGCGTGTCGTCCAAGTCCCAGATCAGGCACTTCACCATCGGCGTCGCGGTCATTGCCGTCCCCTCACTGTGCCCGCCCGGCCCCGCACGTATTCGGCGAGCAGGAGCTGGCAGATCTCGGTGGTGCCTTCGATGACCTCCATCAGCTTCGCGTCCCGGTACGCGCGGGCCACCACGTGGCCGTCGGACGCGGCGGCGGACGCAAGGAGCTGGACCGCGCGGGAGGCCCCGACGGTGGCCTCGCGGGAGGCAACGTACTTGGCCTGTACCGCGTCGGTGGCAACCTCGGGCGCGCCCTCGTCCCACGACGCGCTGGCGTGCTCACAGGCGCGGGTCGCGATCTGCTCGCCGACGTACAGTTCGGCGAGCAGCCGGCCGACGAGCTGATGCCCGGCGAGTGGAGTTCCGAACTGCTCGCGGCGGCCGGTGTGCTCGACGGCCGCCGCCAGGCACGCACGCAGGATGCCGACACAGCCCCAGGCGACGGACATCCGGCCGTAGGTCAGCGCCGCCGTGACGACCAGCGGGAACGACAGCCCGACCCCGCCCAGCACGTGGTCGGCCGGCACGCGGACGTGGTCGAGGACCAAGCCGGCGTGCCCGGCCGCACGGCACCCGCTGGGGTGCGGCACTCGCTCGACCCGCACGCCCGGCGTGTCCGCGGGCACCACCACGGCGGTGGTGCCGCCCCGGTAGCCGCCGAACACGAGGAGCAGATCGGCGTAGTGGGCAGCGGTGACCCACACCTTGCGGCCGGAGACCACGACTTCGCCGGACCCGCCGTCGGTGATCGTGGTGGTCATCGCGGCGAGGTCGCTGCCCGCGCCCGGTTCGCTGAACCCGACGGCGGCCAGCTCCCCCGAGGTCAGCCGGCGCAGGAAGTGGTCGCGCTGCCCGGCGGTACCCAGTCGGCGGATCGCCCACGCGGCCATGCCCTGCGAGGTCATGACGCTGCGCAGCGAACCGCACAGCTCGCCGACCGCGGCGGTCAGCTCGCCGTTGGCCCGGCTGTCCAGTCCCGCGCCGCCGTGCTCGACGCCGACCTGGGCACACAGCACGCCCAGCCCGCCCAGCTCGGCCAGCAGGTCGCGGGGCAGCTCGCCAGCGACGTCCCAGCCCGCCGCGCGGTCGCCCACCCGGTCGGCGACGAGCCCGGCCAGGTCGTCGCTCACCGCTCGGCTTCCCGCAGCCGCAGCACCAGCGCGGTCATGGCGTCGACGGTGCGGAAGTTGTCCAGTGCGAGATCCGGACCGGCGATCACGATGTCGAAAGTGGACTCCAGGTGCACCACGAGCTCCATGGCGAACATGGACGACAGGCCGCCGGTGGCGAAGAGGTCCGTGTCCCGCGCCCAGGTCTGCCTGGTGCGCTCAGCGAGGAACGCCTGCAGGTGCTCGGCCACCGGCTCGGAGGATGTCTTCACGGTTGTGCCTTCCCGTAGTCGTAGAAACCGCGGCCCGTCTTACGGCCGAGGTGACCGTCGCGGACCTTGTCGAGCAGCAGCTCGCAAGGTGCCGCCCGGTGATCGCCGGTGCGCTCGGCCAGCACCCGCAGCGAGTCGGCCAGGTTGTCCAGGCCGATGAGGTCCGCCGTGCTCAGCGGACCGGTCCGGTGTCCGAGGCATTCGCGCATCAAGGTGTCCACGGCTTCGGCCGTGGCGGTGCCCTCCTGCACGACGCGGGCCGCGTCGTTGATCATCGGGTGCAGGATGCGGCTGGTCACGAAACCTGGCCCGTCCCGGACCACGACCGGTTTGCGCGCCAAGGCGCCGAGCAGCCGGGTGACTGCGGAAAGCGTCGCCTCGCCGGTGCTCGCGCCCCTGACGACCTCGACCGTCGAGATCAGGTACGGCGGGTTCATGAAGTGGGTGCCGATCAACCGCGCCGCGTCCGGCAGGTGTCCGGCCAGCTCATCGATCGGGATCGAGGACGTGTTCGAGACCAGCGGTACCTCGGCGCCGGTCAGTGCGGCGGTCTCCGCGAGCACTTTCGTCTTGAGCGTCAGATCCTCGGTGATGGCTTCGATCACCGCCGTGGCACCGGCCGCGCCGACGAGCGACCCGGTGACGGTCAGCTCGCCGCGCTCGCGGTCCGCCGGCAGCGCGTTCATCAGCTGGGCCATGCGCAATTGCACGGTAACCGCGGCCGGCGCCTGCCGGGCTCTCGCCGCGTCGGTCTCCACGAGTGTGACCGGTACGCCGTGCCCCACGGCGAGCGCGCTGATCCCCAGACCCATCGTGCCCGCGCCGAGAACGGCGAGCGAGAAGTCTTCGACCTCTTCGCGCAACATATGTTTCCTCCACTGGGAACGCTCGGTCAATAGACCGTCCCGCCCTGTTTCTCTTCCCTCGTCTTCAGCATGATCCGCGAGTGTGGCGCTCCCCCTGAATGCCCCCTATTTTTCCCGGAAAAGTGACGCATGTGTGAGTTCTGGGAATCGACTGAATGACACCACCCGGCAACCTGGCGCGCTTCCACTCACTTTTTTCTGACGAGCGTGATTCCGTCCGCCATCGGCAGCAAGCAGATTTCGACTCGTTCGTCGGTGTGCAGCCGGGTGTTCAATTCGCGCACCGAAACGGTGTCGATGTCCGTCACGGCCGGATCGGCGACCCGGCCGAAGAACAACGTGTTGTCCACCACAATCAGTCCGCCCGGGCGCAGCAGGGGTAGCGATTCCTCGTAGTAGTGGAGATATCCGGACTTGTCGGCGTCGACGAACACGAAATCGAACTCGGCGCCCTCCTCACGCAGCGCCGCGAGCGTGGCACGGGCGTCGCCGACCCGCACCTCGATCAGGTCCGCCACCCCCGCCCTCTCCCAGAACGGCCTGCCCATGTCGGGCCACTTCGCCGCGATGTCGCAGGTCACCAGCCGCCCGTCGGTCGGCAGGGCGCGCGCCATGCACAGCGTGCTGTAGCCGGTGAAGGTGCCGATCTCCAGCACGGCGCGGGCGCCGGTGAGGCCGACGAGCAGGGCGAGCAGCTGTCCCTCCTCGGGCATCACCTGCAGCGCCTGTGCCGCCGGCACCGTCGCCGTCTCGGCCCGGAGCCCGGCGAGCACCTGGTCGTCACGCAGGGAAGTGGCCCGCACGTAGTCGAGTATTTTCTGGTTCGCGGTGATCTGCTGAGCCATGAGGATGCTTTCATGAAATGTCGGGGGGGGGGGAGAGTGCGTTTCCGAGCGGCGGTCGGACCGGAGTCACCCGGGCCGGCCGCCGCTTTGTCATTTCGGCCGGCCGTTGTGGACAGTCAGGCGGGGATGACGACCCCGAACTCGTCGGCCTGCCTCCGCTGGAACTCGCCGAACTCCCCGTGCAGCTGCCAGCGCCGAGCCGCGCCCCGCAGCGTGCCGGGTTCCCTGGTGCCCCAAGCGGCCTCGAACTCCGGCGGCAGCGGCCTGCTCGACGGCACCGACCACCACATGCGCAGCAGGTGCCGCCCGGTGTCCGCCTCTTCGCTGTCGAACCTCGTCCGGCCGTGCAGCACCAGGTGGTTGTTGATCAGCTGCAGATCCCCCGGCTGGAACTCCATGGCGGTGACCAGGTCCGGCCGGGCCGCGATCTCCTCGACCGCCTCGACGGCGCGCCGCTGCCGGTCGGTCAGCCGCGGCGCCGCGGGGTTGTCCTGGCTGCGCAGGATCCGGCGGAGGTAGAACCGCGTCGTGGTCCGCCCCTCGTGACGGCCGAACACCGGGCACAGGAAGAAATCGGGGTGGTGCTCGTCCGGCGAGGCGACGTCGGCGAACGGAAGCGGTTCGTACAGCGCGGGCAGCAGGTCGGGGTACACCCACGAGATCTCCCGCCGCACCGCTTCGGCACTCACGACGAGGCTGGTACCGCCGCGGGCGGCGGCTCGCCGGCACAGCAACCCGACGATGTCCGTCGAGTCGATGTGGAACCCGATGTGCTGGTTCGAGCTGTGCACCCGCAGCCGGCCCGCGCGGCCCTCGTCGCGGATGTCGACCATGTGCGAGTCGGAGTTGTTCTGGATGAGCGGCACCCCGAGGTACATGCCGAGCCCCCAGTACAGGCGGCGGACCTCGTCCTCGCTCTTCCCGGCGACCGGGATCCCGCGAACCAGCGCGAAACCCGGCTCGTCCTCCATCGACCGCAGGATGCGCCGCAGTTTCGGCCCCACCCTCGGCAACGGGAAATCGGCCTCGCCGGCGGCGAAGTCGGACTTGCCGCTCGCGAGCAGCGTGGCGAACGCTTTGTCGATCTCGGCCGCCTCCGACACGGTCAGCTCGTGCAGCCACGGCTCCTCGTCCGGCGCGCGCGACACTCCGGGTTCCGCGTTCAGCAGAATCGACATCCCTCTTTCGTCCTTTCGGTAAACGTCGGCCGACTCAGTAGATGCCCTCGATCACCCGTTCACCGCCGAACTTCTCGACCGGCCGGGGATCGGCCACCGAATCGCCGAACTGCCCTTCCGGGCCGCGGACCCGGATCGCCGAGTCCCGCTCGAGGTTGTTGGGCAGGAACACGCCCTTGCTGACGTGGCTCATCACGACCTGGCCGCGCCGGCCGTAGTCCACGGTCTCCCCGGTCTCGGGGTCGACGACCCGGAACATCACGACCGGGGTGTACGGGTCGTAGATCACCTGGTCGCCTGCGCCGGTCCCGGTGCGTTCGGCCGCCCCTTCCAGGATCATGGCGCTGTTGTACCGGCTCACCATGCGCACCTGCGGGAAATGCACGCGCGACAGTTCGAACCGCTCGTCGGCGGTCATGTGCGCGCCGCCCCAGAACACCACGGCCACCTTGGCGTTGATGAGCTCGACGAGGCGGGGACGGCCGGCACATGCGCGCAGGATCGGCGGGGTGATCACCACGAGGCCGACGTGCTGGGTTTCGAGCACGTGCTCGATCTGGTCCAGCACGTGGTCCACATAGGACTTCACCTGGTCCTGCTCACCGCGGCTGATCAGCTTCTTGACCCAGCGCGGGTCCACGTCGATGGAGAACTTGATGGTGTTCTGCTTCTTCACCACGTCGTCGTACTGGCCGCCGATCTTGTGCGGCCCGGTCGGCGTCGCGATGAGGATGTTGCCGGGTTCCCGCTCGGCGAACACGGGACCGGCGAGCATCCGGTCGATCGAGCTCTCGAACCAGTCGGGCATGAGGATCACGCGTTTGGGCGCGCCGGTGGTCCCGCCGGTCTCGAACACCTTGGGCGCCGGCGGGTGGGGGCCGTAACCGCGCGGGATGAGGTCCTCGACGGGAATCCCCCGCAGCTCGTCGACGACGTTGGGGAACAACGTCAGGTCCTCGTAGCCGCGCACGTCGCGGATCGGGTCGAAGTCGAGGGCTTTGGCGCGCTCGAGCCAAAACCGCGAGCCGGTGTCGGCGCCGAAGTGCCATTCGAGAGCGGTCCTGAGGTATCCCTCGGGGTCGGTCGGGCGGACAGCCGGGTCCAGCACCGCCCACCGCTTGTCGGTCAGGACGCCAGTCATGAAGAACCTCCGCTGTTCCGGATGTAATCCACCGATTCCGAAGTTCGTGCCTGCTCCACCGGCCACGCGACGTCCGTGACCAGGTTGAGCGCGGTGGCCAGCTCCAGGACCTGCTTCGCCCGGGCGAGCACGGGCGGGCCGACCATCTTCCCCTGCGACGTGATGGTGATCGACCTGCTCTCCAGCGCTGCGAGGTCCACGGCGGCGCAGATCTCCAGCGCGTCGTCGATCTCGTTCGTGGTCGGGGTGTAGACGTCGTGGATGACGGGGATCTGCGCCGGGTGGATCGCCATACGACCAAGGAACCCGAGCCGGCGGCCGTGCTTGCTGGTGACCAGCAGCCCGCGCAGATCGCGAGGCTCGGCGTAGACGCTCTGGCACGGATTAGGCAGGCCGGCCGCACGCGCGGCCACGATCACGCGGGCCCGGCAGGTGTCCATGGTCGGCCCTTCGGCGGTGGTGCTGAGGTCGACCCGGAGATCGGACTCGCCGAGGCCGAGCATCGTCACCTCGGGCGACGCGGTGGCCAGGGCGAACGCGCGTTCCAGCGCGACAGCCGATTCGATGAGCACATGGATCTTCGCCGGGTGTCCCAGCTCCCGCAGCACCTCGGCGACGCGCCGGACGTCGGCGGGCGAGTCCACTTTGGCCACTCGCACCCCGGCGAGCGCGGGACCCGCGACCGCGCGGATGTCGTCCTCGCACAGGCCCGACGACATGGGGTTGACCCGCACGTAGGTGGGCTTCGCGGCCAGCGTGGCCATGGCCTCGGCGACGATCTCGCGAGCCTCGGGCTTGCGCGGGCCCGGGACGGCGTCCTCCAGGTCGAGTATCACCGCGTCGGCCTCGGTGTCGTAGGCGCGCGCGATCCGGTCCGGGTGGTGGCCGGGCACGTACAGGCAGCTGCGGAACACCCGGTGCTTTCCGTGGGCGTCGGTCATGACCCGGTCTCCCCGGCCGTCGAGCGGGCGGACCGGACGGAGCCGCACACGTCCTCGGTGTGGGCGCCGATCGGCGGACCGGCCCAGTCGATCCGGCCCGGAGTGGCCGACAGCCGGAACGGGACCCCAGGCATGCGCACCGAGCCGAGCTCGGCGTCGGGCACGTCCACGCTGAGACCGCGCGCCCGGAACTGCGGATCGGCCAGCACGTCGTCGACCTCGTAGATGGGAGCAACGGCCGCTTCGGCCGCCTCGAAGGCGTCCACGACCTCGTCCCGGCACCGGGCGGCGATCCACGGCCGGATCGCGTCGTCGATCAGCTCGCGGTGCTCGGCCCGGCCAACTCCGGTGGCGAACCACGGCTCAGCGCCCAGATCGGGGCGGCCGACCAGCCGGACGACGCGTTCGGCGACCGTGCGCGCCGGGGCGGAGACGGCGACCCAGCGGTCGTCCGCGCAACGGTAGACGCCCCGAGGCGCGCTGTTGTTGGACCGGTTGCCGACCCGTTCGGGCTTGAGGCCGAGGTGTTCGTAAACGGTGAGCTGGGCTCCCAGTGAGCCGATGAGCGTCTCGGTGATGGCGATGTCCGCGATCTGACCGGTGCCGATCACGTCGCGGGCGCGCAGCGCGATCAGTACCGCGAGGGCCGCGTGCAGGCCGGCGATGGCATCGCCGAGCGGGAACGCCGGGAGCGCGGGCGGCCCGTCGGGTTCACCCGACATCGCCGCCAGCCCGCTCATGGCTTCCGCCAGCGTGCCGAAGCCGGGGCGGCGTGCGTACGGGCCGTCCTGTCCGAAGGCGGTGACCCTGGCCAGCACCAGCCGCGGGTTGGTCTCGGCGAGCACCTCCGGGCCGAGGCCCCAGCGTTCCAGGGTGCCCGGCCGGAAGTTCTCGATGAGGGCGTCGGCCCCGGCGGCGAGCCGGCGGAACCGCTGCGCGTCCTCAGGCTCGCGCAGGTCCAGCACAACGCTCTTCTTGTTGCGGCTCAGCACCTTCCACAGCAGCGGGACGTCGTCGTGCGCATGGCCGAAGCGGCGCAGCGGATCACCCGAGGGCTGTTCCACCTTGATGATCTCGGCGCCGAAGTCCCCGAGCAATCTCGCCGCGAACGGTCCCGCGAACAGCGTGGAGGCGTCGATCACGGTGAGCCCGGCCAGAGGTGCCACGGGAGCGGGCACGGCCGACCTGCCACATTCGGTTCTGTCGCGCGGACTCGCCATGCAGACCCTCCCCTCTGGGGCATCGGTGGATCACAGCGAAATTACGTAAGCCCACCAAGGAAGGTCAAGGTTGTGCACGCCGCGCCATTCTCGGGCGCGGTTTTCGACTGCGTTTTCCGCGCAGTTGAACACTGGCGCCGGCATAACGGAACGTCCGGCACACCGAGCCGGTTATCTCCCGTAGCTCCCGCGGAGTTCGAATCCACCAGATCAGGTAGTGGCGGCGGCGACATCACCAGTTCTGGCTGTTTCGAGCCGCAGGGCCCTCGCAGGCGTTGGCAGGTCGCGGTGGCGCAAATATGCTGGCAATACCGCCACGTCCACTGAATCACGCGCGAACCGCGGGCCCTCCGACACGACCAGGAGTCCCATGTCCCAGGACGAGACGACCTGTTGGCCGGGTGACGATTCGCCGGCCTTCGCAGACTCCGAACCGGCTGCCTGGCTGTCGGACCAACTGGTCACGAGCACCGTCCGCCGCATTCCCATCAGCTCACTCAACCTCAATTTCACCTTACGGCAAGACCGGGTGAACACCGAACACGTGCAGATCCTCGCCGGGATCACCGAAGAACTGCCACCGATCGTCGTGCACGAACAATCGGGCCGGGTCCTCGACGGAATCCACCGCGTCCGCGCGGCCTTGGCGCAGGAGCGGAACCACATTTCCGCCATTGTGTACAACGGTTCGGACGACGACGCTTTCGCCGTGGCCGTCCGGCTCAACACCGCACACGGGCTGCCGCTCTCGCGCGCGGAGCGAATCGCCGCCGCGACACGGATCCTGCGCACCCACCCACGGTGGTCGAACCGCATGATCGCCGGGGTCACCGGGCTGGCGGAGTCGACCGTCCGGGCGCGGCGCCGCGACCTTCCCGAACCCGGGCCCCGTTCCTGCAGCCGGGTCGGCCGCGACGGCCGTGTCCGACCGGTGAACGCCGCCGAGGGGCGACTGCGGGCCAGTCGGCTGCTCGCCGAGCGCCCGACCGCGTCGGCGCGGGAAATCGCGCATGAGGCCGGAGTCTCGCCGAACACCGTGCTCGACGTGCGGCGCCGGCTTGCCGAGGGCCGGGAACCGGCGCCGGTCCAGGCCCGAGGCGGCGAGCCCGGTGCACCAGCGACCCCTTACCCCACCGAGCCCAGCGACCTTGAGAAGATCACCGAGGCCGTGCTGGCCGACCTGATGGCGGATCCCTCGATCCGGCTCAACGACCGCGGGCGGTTCCTGATCCGCTGGATGCGGGCCAACCGGGAAGCGCTCAACACCCGGTCCGACGTCGTCTGCGCGATCCCCGACCACTGGTCGGTCCCCGTGGCCAGGCTGGCCCGGGCGTATTCGCTGTTCTGGCAGGATCTGGCCCGGCAACTGGAACACCGGTCGACGACACCGCCCCGAGAGAGCCCGGACCCGCGCCTCGAACCACCCGGCCTGCCGCAGGAATCCGGCGGGATCAGGTCGCCGAACGCAGCAGGCCGGTGATCGCCGCCGGTCCGGTGTCCGAAGCCAGCCCTGTCACCAGGGCGGCGAGTTCACCGGCCACCGCGTCATCCACCGCGCGCCGCGCGTTCATGCGGAACTTGGCCGTCAAGTCCGCGGCGGACAAAGGATTTTCCGGGCCGCCCAGGTTGTGCCGGACCCGTTCCTCGAGCACGGTGCCGTCGGCGAGCCGCACGGTGAGCACGGACGGGAACTGGTGCGGGAAGATCCGCGTGCACTCCGGGTCGGCCACCGGAGTCACCCTCGCGGCCAGCGCGAGGCGGGCCGGATCGGCCACCGCGTTGTCGGTGAAGTCGGCGTGGGACAGGCCGAGGCCGCCACCTCCGAGCAACGCGGCGGCCACCGTATACGGCCCGCTGAACGCGCCGTGGTAACCGGACAGCGGCCGACGTTTGTCCTCGATCGGCTCGGCGATGGTGCGCAGCACCGGTTCGGGCACGCCGAGGGTGAGCTCGGTGATGATGGCGGGATCGATATCGCGCCGCCGGATCCGCAACGCGGCCTCCACCCCGGCGTGGGTGAAGTGGTTGCAGGGATAGGGTTTCACGAAGATCCGGTCGCTCTCCCACCGCTCGCCGAGGTCCCGGGTCACGGCTTCGAGGTCGAACCGGTCGCCGCAGAACGCACGCAGCAGGCCGAACCGGCCTTCCAGCACGGTCGGCGGCCCGGTGATCCCGTTCCTGGCGAGCGCCGCGGCCACCACCCCGGCGTGCGCCGCCCAACCGCAGTGGACCCGTTTGACCGTGCCGCCCGTCCGGTTGGCCTCGATGATCCCGGATCCCATGCTGCACGCGATGCCGATGGCCGAGGTCAGCCGAGCGGCGCTCAGCCCACGCAGTATCCCGGCCGCGACGGCGGCGCCGACCGTGCCGCAGATCGCGGTGGCGTGCTGGCCGCGGTCGAAGAACACCGAGTTCGCGTTCTGCTCGTCGTAGCCGGCCATGCCCAGCCGGCAGGTCACCTCGACCCCGACGGCCACGGCGTCGCAGAAGGCGGGCCCGGACGCGTCGGTCTGCTCCGCGACGGCGAGTGCCGCCGGCACGACCGCGGCCGACGGGTGCAGCACCGAAGGCAGGTGTGTGTCGTCGAAGTCCAGTGCGTGCGCGAGCGTGCCGTTGACCAGCGCGGCCGACGGCGCGGGCAGGCGGGTGGCCGAGCCGATCACCGTGGCCTGCGGCGAACCGCCCCACTCCCCCACCGTGGCCGCGACGGCCTCGGCTGGCCGCTCCGACAGCGCGGCGAGGCAGTTGCCGAGCAGGTCCAGGACCCGGCCGGCGACGTTGCTCCGCCGGTCGGCAGGCAGTCCGTCGTTCGCGACGGCCTCGGCCAGCGCGCCCAGCCGTTCGGCCGGGGTCACGCGCCCACCACCGCGATCGGCCGGATCGGGGAACCGGTGCCACCGACGATGCGCAACGGCGAAACCACGATGGGAAACTCCGTGAGACCCGACGCGGCAATCTCTTCTAGGTTGAGGTGTTCCATCAGGTAGATGCCGTGCTCGACCAGCAGCAGGCGGTGCACCGGCAGCGTCCGGTGGCCTTCGCCCGGCGGGATCCGCTCGTAGGCCGTCGTGTCGGCGCCGGTGGCCACGATGCCCTGCGCGGCCAGCCATTCGGCCGCGTCCTCGGCCACGCCGGGAACGCCGGTCGCGTGACCCAGGTAGGTCTCCGGGCTCGCGAAGTGGGCCGCCCATCCGGTCCGCACGAGCACGACGTCGCCGGGGCCGGGCAGGGCACCGGCGCGCTCGGCAGCATCCAGCAGATCCTTCCGCGTGACGCCGTAGCCGGGCTCGAGCACGTCCACCCCGAGCACTGCGGCAACGTCCAGCAGCAGCGCCCGCGCGACGAGCGGCGGGATCTGTTCGGCGCCGAGTTCGGTGAACGCACCGCCGCGCTGGGCCGTCTCCGCGTCCACGCCACCGTGCAGCCTGCCGTCGTGACTGACGTGCGACAGCGCGTCGATGTGCGTGCCCACGTGCCCGCCGGTGACGATCATCTCGCTGCTGGCCGAGCCGCCGTCCGGCCGGCGCAGGTCCCCGTGTCGGCGCGCCAGCGTCATCCGGAAACCCGGATGGTTCGGGGAGCAGGGCATGCCGGTGAACAGCGGGTGTCCCAACTCGATCGTGCGCACGCCCTTGGCCAGCACGGCCAGCAGCGCGCTGGTTCGCGTGTCCGTCATGAATCAACTCCCGGGATCGGCACGGCGGCCGGCCGCGCTCGCACGTCGGCCGCGAGCGTGCTCAGCGGATGGGCTCGGCTCCCCGCGTGTTCAGTCGGCGCGCCAGGAGATCGATCACTTCTTTGGCGTGGTCGACGAGGTAGAAGTGCCCGCCGCCGAACACCTCCAGCTCCGTCGGCCCGGTGGTGTGCTCCGCCCAGGCCCGCGCCTCGTCGAGGGTGACGCGAGGATCCTCGTCGCCGACGAGCACCGTCACCGGGCAGTCGAGGCGCGCATCGGGGTCGTGCCGATAGCGTTCGACGGCGCGATAGTCGCCGCGCACGGCCGGGAGGATCAGGGCGAGCAATTCCGGATCGGCGAGCATGGACTGGTTGGGTCCACCGAGGCCCTGCAGCTCCGCCACGATCTGCGCGTCCGTGCCCTTGTGCACCTGCTCGTCGCGGTACCGGGAGGGCGCGCGCCGGCCCGAGGCGAACAACCGCGCAGGCGCGGGCAGCCCCGCTTCCCGCATCCGCAGCGCCACCTCGTAGGCGAGCACCGCGCCCATGCTGTGGCCGAACAACGCCAGCGGCCGGTCGGCCAGCTGCCGCAGCGCCGCGAAAATACGGTCCGCGTACTCGGGCACGTTGTCGATGCCCGGTTCGCTCCGCCGGGCTTGGCGGCCGGGATACTGCACCGCCATCACCTCGACGTCGGGACCGAACGCCTTGGCCAGCGGGAAGAAAAAGCTCGCCGAGCCACCAGCATGCGGCAGGCAGGCCAGGCGCACCGCCGCGCTCGGGGCCGGGTTGTACGTCGACACCCAATTCTCGAAATACTCAGTCGAAGCCGTCACGTCGAATTGCCCCCTCGGTAAGGCGTGTTGTTTCGCCGCACCGGGATGCTAGGTCGCGACAGCGGTGGCCGGACATCCTCCGCCTTGATAGTTTCGGCCTGCGTCACCGCCGACCAGGATCGGTCGGGGTGCCTGGACGGCCTCCTGCCCGCCCGCCGACGGCAACGAGTGAAGGCCCGCACCCGCAAGAACCTCACCAGCAAGTACGGACCGAACACCGGACAGCACCCCCAGAAGGCCCAGAACCACACCGTCCGCACTACCATCGCGTTCTTCGATCACGGCCTCGACAGCCGCTCACGGCGCTGACGAACGGCCCCTTGCGTGATCAACAAGCCGCTGGTTTAGTGACAACTGGTTGTCACCCGGCTATCACTGAGCATGTCTCGTCGCCGAGGTCGCGGCGCCGGCTTTTTCGACTCGGGGAGGGGGCGTCGTCGCCATGTGCAATTTTCGGCAGCCGCCGCGGCCGCGCTCGCCACGCCTGGCGAACGGGCGAGGGCGCTCTTCAAGGTCGCCCTCGCATGACCGGGCACGGGGCGCTGATCCTTCGATCACACCCGGGTGCAGCTCGCCTACAGCGAACACCTGCGCCGCCTGCGCGCGACGGGCGAAGCGCAAACGCCAACTGCGCAGCGTGCTCACGACATTCCGTGATCTCGGCGCACTGCCCGGGGCATCCCGCGCCGAGGTGGAGCTGCGGGCCGCCGACGCGCCCCGGCTGACGCCACAGGAGCTCGAGATCGTCAGGGTCGCTGCCGATGGCCTGACGAACAAGCAGATCGGCCAACGGCTTTACCTCTCAACGCGGATCATCGGCAACCACCTGTACCACGCCCTCCCCAAACTGGGCATCACGTCCCGCTCAACCTCCGCGACGCCCTCAACTCTCCGATCGCGTCCGACACTCCGCACCACACGCCGGGCGCTCTGCGCCAGTGCCTCGGCAACCCCGCCCCCGCGGAAGGCGACGACGCGGCCGGCCGCCGCACGTGACCGACGAGGGAGACACCCATGTCCCAGCAGGCCAACGAAGCGATGGCCGAACGCCTCATCCACCTCTACAACACCGACGTGCACGCCATGATCGACCAGTGCTACCCGGACGACCTCCGGATCAAGGTCAACGGCGTTCTCGCCATCACCGACCGCGACAAGTTCCACAAAGTCGAATCCGAGGTCCTCGTCATCGCGCCCGACCGCCAGGCCGCGATCACCCGCCTCCTGCACACCGGCGACGACACCGTCACCGTCGAAGGCACCTGCACCTTCACCGACACCGAGTCCGGCTCGACCCGCCGCACCTACTGGTGCTCGATCTGGACCATCACCGACGACCTCGTCACCTCCGACAGCACCTACCTCGACGCCTCCGTATGGACCGGAGTCGGCTCCGGCGAATAGCGCCGCCCGACCCGCAGCGCAACCGGCACCGGTCCGGAATCGCCTGGTCCAAGACCGCGGTCCGCGTCATCCTGACCAACCCACCGTCTACCTCCGCGAGGACGCCATCGCGGACCCACTCGACACTTGGCTGGCCAGACCTTCGCCCCAGCCCGCCTCGAGACCCAGGCCAGCCTCCTCTGCGACCACTCGGTGCCGTACTCGGCTCCCTGAACCCATGGTGGTGCTGTACGGGGTAGGTCAGCCCGCGGCTGTGCTGGCTACAGCGACGTGCTGTCGGTTCCGGGTGGGACGCCAGGTGGCGACGAGGGCTGCGGCGAGGAGAAGCTCGGCGATGTCGCCGCAGTAGTACATGATCTGCGCGCCACCTTGGACCTGATCGATGGGTGCGTGCACGTTGATGAGGAAGCCGCCGTAGATCAGCTGGGCGATCGAGGCGTGCGCGGCGACCGCGATCCCGAGGACGACGAGCCGCGTGGGGACGCCGGGCCTGGCCGGTGCAGGGTCGGGGCCGGCGATGACCCAGGCGAACAAGCTGCCAGCCAAGAGGAAGTGCACGTGCATCAGCCAGTGCAGGACCGGCTGGTTCATGGTCGCGTTATACAGCGGGGTGAACTACCCGCGAGGGTACCGGTGCTCAGGACAAGGGCGGTGACCGGGTATTCGAGCGCGCGGGCCGGGCGGCTGTGCAGAACGCTGGTCAGCGCCCGGGGCCCGGGCTGTGGGCAAGGTGCGCAGCAGCAGGGTGACCGGCGCGCCGAGCACCAGGGCCAGGGGCACGTACATTCCGATGAGCATTGACCGGGGTAGGGGTCGGTGTCAGGCCTTGCCGACGGTGGTCCTGCCGCTCTGGACGGAATCGGCGCCGGGAGCCGGGGAGCAGACCGGCGATGGGGTACATACTCCGCAGCCATCACCCGATGGGAGGCGTTCACCCGCCCCGCGCCGCCGGACGGCTCCGTGCCGACTTCGTGGAGTGGGTGGAGGGCTTTTCTATCGGGGTCTTTGCCTTCGATGGGCTGGCTGACGTGTGGTTTTGTCCGCCTCTCAGTGGCCGACAGGTGCCGGGAACTGGCCCGTACGCGACAAGTTGATGCGTTCAGCAACACCCGACCAATTTGACTGGATGCTGCCGTACTCCAGCGGGTTAACGACGAACCCGCGCTCACCAAGATCGGTGTCGACGACTTGGCGCCACATCAGATCATTTACCACTGACATGATTTGAGGGACGCCACACGACGACGTATGCGAAAATGCCTCAGGGCTGCGAAAGGATCAACTCGTGATCATCGAACCCGGCTCGTGGACGGCGGGCGAGGTACTGAGCGAGCTCAGCATCAGAGGCGTCGCCACACAAGATCTGCGCGTCGAGTCTCGTGCGTCCACCTTGCAGTTCCGTGCCGTCGACACAGCAGTCCTGGTCGCAGTGATCGGGGCAGTCGGCTCGACCCTGACCGCCTTGGTTGCGGGTCTGCTTCAAATGAGCACGACCAGGACAGGGCAGCGCATCTCGATCGAGCTCGCGTCAGGAAGCAAGATCGACGTTCCCGCCGATGTCGCGCCCGACGAACTGGAGCGGATCATCGCGTCGTTGTCCGAGGTTCCCTCCCGCATCATCCTTCCATAGCGTCCGAGTTCCCAGATGACACGAGGACGGATCTCGCATGAGTGAAGCGGTGTCCCTTGCGGAATCGGCCTGGGCGAACTGCTTGGCCGGTGACGTATCAGAGTGTCTGGCGCAGTTGCGTCGCCTGCCTCCTCTGCAGCTGATCGAACCCGCGGAGCGAAGAGGTGCCGGACGCCTACTCGATCAAGTCGCGGCACTGCTCCCACAGAGATTGGCCGCCGTATGCGGCGTGGCCACCGAGAGCCAGTGCCTTGACCTGTTGAACGGGCGGATAGGCAAAGGCCTGACCGAGGGCGTTGCAGAATTCGGGGCCTTGGGCGTGGCGCTTATGCACGGGCTGCGGCCTCCGCTGAGTGTGGAAGAGCTGGAAGTGGGACTGGTCCAGTACGCCCGCAGTCGCGCGCGAGCGATCGGCGATCCCGGCCTGCATCCGGTCTTTCTTGACACGTTCGGCAGTGAGTCGCTGGCGTCCTTTGTGACCGTCTTCGCACCGCCAGCCGTTGGCGGCAAGCCTGGCAATCTTGTGGCACGCCTGCTGTGCGCGACCGCGCGCGGACGCTGCGGCGGGTATTCCGCCGGTGAAGCCGAGGTCTGGCTGCGGCAGGGCCTGGACATCATCGGCTCAGAGGGGCAGGCGGCCGAACGCGGCGCTGACCGACGGGCCGTGATGCATATGCACATCGCCGGGTTAGACACGCTGCATCGGCTGGCTGTTCGCCGCCGCGACCAGAGAATGTCCATGGGCGCGATCACGGAAATGGTGCGCCTCGCGCGGCAAGCGGTGGGCGCCGGAATGTACGAGGAAGCATGGCACCTCGTCCTGCGAAGCGCCGCCTGGGCTGCTGAACTCGATCCGTCTTCCTTGAGTTGGCCGGATTGGCTCGTCACCGCGCTCCTTGAGTTGGAGTCGCACGAGCACCTGCAGACCGTCTTTCTCAGCGATCTGCTGAGCCTCGCCGCGGCCCCCAAGCAGGATCCGCGGCTCGCTGGCGTGGTGCAGAACTGCTGGGCCACCATCCGATCGACTCTCGCATCCCTGGCAACGACCATGCCGGCAGCCAGCCGATGGCGGGAGACCGCCGCCCGGAGCGCCGATCTGGATGACCTCCTGACGTTCTCACTCCTCGACCCCGCGCGGTGGACCGATCCTCAGAAGTGGGTTCAGGCGCTGCTGCCGCTCTTCTTCGCCCATCCCTATGAATGGCGCGAGCTCAAAACGCAGGGCCCTGCCGTCTCGGCAGGGCTGAAGGCAGTGGCTTCCGGTGCTACGGGTGCATGGGTGGTCAACCTCACTGACTCCCCTGCGAGTACAACAGCACGCTTCTCGGCTGATCTGCACCAGGCGCTCTGGCGACAGCCTCAGACGTTCGCGTCCATTGTGGGTCCTGACGGTATCCGTGACGCACTGTTCGTGAATGAAGGGCAGCTTGATGCTGCGGGCTTCTTTCCCATCGTGCGGGCGTTCAACGACGTGACGCGGCGGCGAAGGAACGCGGAGGCGTTCGCCAACATAACCACCGTGATCAACGCCGCGTCTGCCAAACTCGACGCGGCTCAACAGCTTGTCCGTGAGCTGCCCTGTCTCGAGGTACGCGAAGACGAAATGATCTGCTGCGTGGGCACGCTGTTCCAGATCCCTTGGGAGCTGAGCGTTGATGCGGTCGCATCCGGCACCACCGCCCGTGTCTGCCTCGACCCGCGCTCCACCGGCCTGTCCCGAGTCGAGATGCACGATGTTCGAATCTCGGAAGCCTCACGCGTCGCTATCGTGGACAGCGGGGCCAATCTCGACCACTCTCGGCGGGAGGTCGAGAGCATCGCGGCTGCTCTTGGCCTCCAGGTGGAATCCGTCAACGTCGGAGATCTCACCACGCTTCAACAGGCAGCTCAGCGATACAAAGTCCTCCACGTCATCGGCCACGGAACGCAGTCCTGGCGCGACCCGCGAGAGAACGCCATACACCTTGGCCGCACCCCCATCACGGCACACAACTTGGCGCGCCTGGACTTCACACACGTCGATTTGGTCGTAATCAACGCGTGCGACGCCGCCGCGCCCGGACCATGGGCCAAGACCGGTGAGGCGACCATCGCTGGAGCCCTCATCGCCGCCGGCGCCAAAGCCGTAGTGGCCGCGCTGTGGTCCGTAGAAGACTCCTGCGCGGCAGCGTTCGCTTCCGGGTTCTATCGCAGCCTGGTCACGGGTTCCTCGCTACCGACAGCGTTCCATCACGCCCACGAAGAGCTGCGTGATCACGCGCGAAGTGTCATCACCGGCCCTAACAGTCTCCTGACTCAGCCCTATCGCCTCCTGATCCGAGGCCGCGGGGTCGGATAGCATGTTATCGCGGAGTTCCCCGATTTCGGTCGGCCATGAGGCGTCGGTATGCCTCGCGGACCGCGCCGAGCTCCTCCTCGCGTTCTTCCAGGGTGCGTCGCATGTCCAGGTTCTGCTGCCGTGTGTCCTCAAGTTCGCGTTCGAGCGCTGCCGTGACCGGTGGCGCGCCCAGCCCGCTGCGTTGGTGAGCCTGTTCACCCAGGAGCACGGACAGCCGTTCCTCTAGGAGATGGATGTGCTGCTGGAGTCGGCGGTTGCGCTCAGCGAGGTTGGCGTTGTCGGCACGGAGCGAGGCTGTGCTCGGTGCACTGTCGTCAACGAGCACGGGCATCCCTTCGGGGATCAACGGCCGATGCTCGACGTCCCAGGGCTCCCAGCCCCGGGACGAGAAGAAACTCAAGATCATGGGCGCTGACAGTGGAAACACCACACGGCTCAGCGCAAAGCCCAAAAACCCAGACCACCAGCCCAGTTGGAGCTAATCGCTACACGGAATCTAAGCGAAGACAACGTGCCGGGCCATGTGCGGATGAACCTTGCGCTCCAAGGCCGCCCGGCGCGAGAGTGCCTCCAGCAGGAAGTCGCTGTCCTGAGCGGCCCGGCAGGCGTCCCGCTCCACCATGAACCGATCGTATGCCTGCACGGTGAGCCAGTCGGCTGGCGCCGCCCGGTGCCGACGCGACTTCGCCGATGCCTTGTTGACGTTCTCCCGCCGCCGTACGTGCACGTGCGCGCCGAAGATGCCGCAGCCCAGCCGGGACGCGTCCGCGACGAAGTGCACGTCCTCGCGTCGGACTCCGGTCAACTCGCCGCGTCGCAGGCCCATGCACCACATCGCCACCACGATGAACCGGTCCCGGGCATTGCGGCAGGCCCGCAGCAGTCCCAGGATCTCCTCGGGCGACGCCGCATCGATGAGCGAGTCCGGCTCGCGCAGCCCGTGCCGGGCGCGTGGTCGCAGCCGGGCCGGGCCCTCCCCGCGCACGTCAGCGGGCAGGTCCCAATCCGGGACCAGGTCGTACAACGGTTCCAGCGCGGCCGGATCGGCCTGGCCGGTGGCCACGGCGAAGCGGATGAACTCCCGGACCGCCGCGAGTACGGTGTTGACCCGCCGCGCGCCCCGCACCGGATCGTCCAGCCGCACCAGACTGCCGCCGTCCTCGTGCTGCAGCCAGTACACGAAGCGGCCCAGTCGGGCCGTGGCCTGCACCCAGGCGAGCCCGGTCCGCGCGCACCACCGCAGATACAAGGCCACCGACGTCGCGTACGCCTGTGTCGTGGACTCCGCCAGATCCCGCCCCAGTCGGGCGTTGACCAAGAACTCGTCCGCCACCGGCACTGGTTCAATAGACGAGTCGACCACCGTCCAGTACGTCACCCCGCTGGGAGCCGCACCGGGAAGGACCGGAACTCCTCCATCACATCGCCCATGAGGGACAACTCACCCACACTCCGGCGAGCTGCGACATGCCCGATACACCGACGGAACCTGTAGTGCACCCGCTCGGCCCACCCGCAACGCGACAGTGCACGCCATCCAAAGCACCCCGACGAAAGGGCTTGGAGCCCGGCTGGGTCACCGTCACGCCGGGGCTCGGACGACCGGCTCAGCTCACCGCGCTCGGCAACGGCTTCGCGCCGCAACAGGCCACCCGTGCAATGCAATGCAGTTGCTGGCTCCACGCTTCCCCCGTTGCCTTTGCTGCACGACGGGCCCCATTACCGGGATATCCCGGCCGGACCAATTCGCGGTTTCTCCGGACCTTCCTCGGCATGTCGCCTTCCCAGAGATGGAGCACGCACCCATGTCCGATACCAGCAAGACCCCCCACCCCGGAGCCACTCCGCGTCCCCGACGAGAACCTCGACAACCTCGCCAGCACCCTCGCCAAGACCATGTCCGAGGTCAGGCAGCACTGCGTCATCCTCGACCGCCTCGGCTCCGAACCTGCTCCCGTACCCGCTGCACCCTGGCCGGATGACGACGCTCCGGCGACGGAAACGGACTCCGAGCAGGCAGACGGCCCCACCTCGGTGTTCACCTCGCCCTGGGCGGCGAGGCGTACAGCGTCGAACTCGCCGCCCTCAGCGACTGGGTGAACTACCTCTACCTCCCGGTGTACAGCCGGGCGATCAGCACGAGCCGCCCGTTGTGCGGGCAGCGGCACGAACACCCCGAGGCCTCGCCCGGCTGCACGCCCTGAGGCTCGCGTGGCAGCAGCTCACCGACGTCGAGGCTGGCCTGTCCGGTCCTTCGACGTGGCACCGCGACCACCTGGACCAGGCGCTGGTTCATCTCCATGCTCCCGACTACTCCTTCGCCGCGCACACGACGAGCCCGACCCGGCCCAACCACCGCGTGCTGGCCACCCCTGCACCCGAACATCTGGGACTGGCGGCACGTGCCGCCGGTGCCGGGGGCACGGGCAGACAGGGATTGCGACTACGATTCAACTCCTATTCAACTCACCTTTTCACGTAAGCTCTCATTCACTTATGAGCCAATGGCGAGAGGGAGTCAGCATGGTTGCGATCGTGGTCGCAGAGAAGCCGAGCGCGGCGAGGAACATGGCCAGCGCACTGGGCGGGTCGAAGGGCAGCTACAAGGGCATGGCCTATGAGGTCACGAACCTGCGGGGCCATCTCTACGAGTTCACCCAGCCGCACTCGATGGTGGACTCCTCGCTCGCGGACAGCTATCAGAAGTGGGACCTGGGAAACCTGCCGTGGAACCCGCAGGACCTCTCGTGGAAGCGCGAGCCGCAAAAGAACGTCGGGGACGTCATCAAGACCCTGCGTGCCGCGCTCGGTCGCGGCGACGAGATCGTCATCGCCACGGATCTGGATCCGTCCGGCGAGGGCGATCTGCTCTTCTGGGAGGCGATCGACGAACTCGGCTTCCACGGGAAGCAGTTCAGCCGCATGGAGTTCACCGACGAGTCGAAGGCCTCGATCCAGCAGGCTTTCGAGCAGCGCCGGCCGGTGAAGTCCATGAAGGACGAGGGCGACTACCGCAAGGCGCTGTACCGCTCGCAGTGGGACTTCCTCTCGATGCAGTTCACGCGTATCGCCACAGCAATGGGGCGCCGGTCCGGCCAGGATCTCGTGCTGCGCCAGGGCCGGCTGAAGTCGGCGATGGTCTCTCTCGTCGGCGACCAGCAGAAGGCCTATGAGGGCTACGTCAAGAAGTCGTTCTTCCAGAGCCGGTTCCGTGACGAGAACGACGTGCTGTACACGAAGCCGGAGGAGCCGCGGTTCGACCAGCGGTGCCAGGTGCCGCAGCAGTATGGCCCCTCCCCCGTCGTGCTGGACGGCAAGGCGGACAAGAAGACGGCCCCTCCGAAGCTCCTGGACCTCGCGGCCCTGTCCTCGATGCTCGTCGGCAAGGGCGTGAAGGCGAACCTCACGCTGTCGACATACCAGAAGATGTATGAGGACCAGGTCGTCTCGTATCCGCGCACCGAGGACAAGACGATCACGCCCGAGCAGTTCAAGGACCTCGCCCCACTGGTCGACAAGATCGCTGCAGTGGCCGGCGTCGACGCCAGGCTTCTGACGCACCGCCGGCCCCGTCCCACGCATGTGAAGCCCCAGGGCGCTCACGGCGCGAACCGTCCGGGACCGAAGGTGCCCTCGTCGCTGGACGAGGTTGAGCGCAAGTACGGCAAGGCCGGACGGCTCATCTACGAGATGCTCGCGAAGAACTACCTGGCCATGGTCGCCGAGGACTACCTCTACGAGCAGCAGAAGGGCCACGTGGAGAAGTACCCGGACTTCGTCGGGATCGCCAACGTGCCCACGAGCCCTGGCTGGAGGGCCGTGTTCGATCCGGACGCCGGCGACGGCCCGGCAGAGGACGATGGGAACGATTCCGGCAAGGGCCTGGGCCGGAACGCTGAGCCGTTCATCTTCGAGGGCGCGAACAAGCGCCCGGAGCACCCGACGATGAAGTGGCTGATGAAGCAGCTGGAGAAGCGTGACGTGGGTACGGGCGCAACCCGCACGTCGACGTACTCGGAAGTCATCAACGACCGGGCGAAGTACCCATTGCTGACCGAGAAGGGCCGGAAGCTCAGGCTGGCGCAGGCCGGAGAGATGAGTTGGAGGCTACTGCCCGGCACGCGCATCGGCGATCTCGGGCTCACCGAGAAGGTCTACGCCGACATGCGCGACATCGCCGCCGGGACGGCGACTGCCGAAGAGCGCCTGGCTGTCATCGCCGACTGGGTGCGCGAGGACATCGCCACGATGGCGCGGAACGCCACGTCCATGCGCGCTGAGCTGGGCCTGAAGGAGCGGGTCGGCGCCGCCCGCGCCGAGGGTGTGTGGCAGGGCGCTCCGGGTGGCCCGAAGAAGGTCGCCTTCAAGAAGGTTTGGTCGGGCCACACGTTCGGCGATGCCGAGGTGGCGAAGCTGCTCGCGGGCGAGACGATCTCGTTCGAGGCGAGGTCGAAGGAGGACAAACCCTTCATGGCCACCGGTGCGCTCGGCGTCGGCGACTTCAGGGGCCGCAAGTTCGTCGGGTTCCAGCTGGAGGTGCCGGACAGGCCGACGAAGTGGTCTGGTCGGACGTTCACGCCAGCGGAGGTCACAGCGCTTCTGGCAGGCCAGTCGCTGGAGATCGACGACTTCGTCAGCGCGCGGACGGGCAAGACCTTCGGCTGCAGGGTCAGCTGGGATGCGAAGGCAAAGAAGATCACCTCTGATTTCGGCTCCGGAGACGAGCCGCCTCGGTCCTGGTGCCAGGTGACCTTCACCGACGCTCAGCGCAAGAACCTGGCGGCCGGCAAGACCATCCGCGGCACAGGCTTCGTCTCGGCCCAGGGCAAGACCTTCGACGCCCGTATCTCCTGGAAGACAGAAGGCGGCAAGAAGAAGATCGTCCCGACGTTCGAGTGATGCCGGACGGGCACTGACAAGCGGCAGCGGGTTCCGGACCTCGGGGCCCGCTGCCGCCTTTTCACGGCAGCGACAGCGACAGCATGAGGAGGCGATGGGGACGATGACCGGAGCCGTTCAGCTCACACCGGGAGGTCCGTTACCACACTTAGGATCGCTAGGGTTCTGGGGTGACGAATGCCCCGCACCGCCACTCGACGGACTGTGGACCCGAGCGCCTGGCCCCGTGCGACGATGCCCACGACGCCTACCGGCAGCTCGCCACCTGGACCGCCGAGGGGTCCCCTTACAAGCTGTCCTCCGGCGGCTTCTCCACCGAGGCCCGCCGCCACTACCGCACCTACACCACCGCCTGGCTCAACTGGTGCGACCTTGGAGACAGGCTCGACCCCTACTCCTGCGCACGGGCCAATATCGGGGCGTGGATCTCTGACGAGCACGAGAGCGCTGCCCTCGCCACCCGGGCCGTGATGGTCTCCGCCGTCACGAGCTTCTACCAGCACCTGCTCGCTCTGGGCGTCACCGACGGGGTCGACACCGAACTCACCCGGGCCCGTCTCGCCGGGGCCCCCGTGCCGACCGACCCCAAGCGCACCGGCTTGAGGGGCGACGGCCCGAGGTGGATGATGCACGCCGCCGACCGTCTAACCGGCCGCGACGCACTGCGCGACCGGGCCCTGATCTACCTACTGCTCAACAGCTACTTCGGGCACGAAAAGCTACGCCCCGGCACGATCCTGGCCCTCGACCTGGAGGACCGGGTCAACGAGGGCTTCCGAACCAGCTGGAAGGTGCGGCCCAAGAACGCCGAAGACACCGCCTTGACCACCGTCACCGTCAACCGGGACGCCGCCCGCGCGCTGGACGCCTACGTGGGGTGCACCGTCGCCGGGACGTATGAGCCCGACCCGCTCACCGGCCGTATCATCAGCCCCGCCCGCGGCACCTACCTCTCTCGGGGCGCGCTGCTGACCGGGTCTTCCAACCGGGCCCGGGGTGCTCGCCTGGCCCGCTCCGACACGATCAACCGGATCGTGCGCGCCGTGGTGGCCTCCCACGAGGAGTTGGCCCCCTACGCGGACGTGCTGAGCGCCGACTTCATCGCCGCGACCCCGCCACCGGGCAAACGCCCCAGGGACAGCGAGGGAGGCAACGGGTAGGGAGGCCGGGGCCATCTGAGGCTGAGGGCGCCGGCGGTGTACTGGGCGTCGAAGTCGCGCCAGGCGATCAGCCGCCCCGTGATCATCTTCGATTGGGTCGGGGCTTCGGAGTTCGGTGGGGTGAGTCGCTTCGCCCACGGCTAGAACCTGCGGCCGCCATAGCCGGGCGGGGCGGGGCCTCTCCACCACTGACTGCCCCCAGGGATGCGCGGCACCCCCAACAGGCACCGTTGCCGGCCACACCCCTTGACGCCGGCGCCCCAAATGACTCTCGACCAGGACGATTGAGTCGATGCATTGGCCGCGCTCACCTGGACGGCGACGTCCCGCGATTCGAAGCGGTAGCGGTGGGCTGAGCACCTCAGTTCCCGCGGCGCGACTGGCCTGTCAGCCATCCGGCGGACCCGTTAGTTCAACTCGCCACACGTCGCCACTCAAGAGCCTTTCGCTATCGATTCGAATGCCCTATCCAAGATAGGATGCCATTCACACACCTCACATACGAGACCCTTTTAGATAGGGCAATCACTGGTCATTGAGATCGTAGGGGAGATGAGAGGTTCATGGCGAAACTGTCCTACAAGGTGCCGAGTTCGCTGAACAGGAGCTTCCTCGATCACGAGATCACACTGAGCAAGGGAGGTTGGGCGGCGAAGCCCTCCCCGATCAAGCAGCTGCTCTTCTTCGGCGGCGGCTTCCTCGCTCTGCTGTGGTTCAGCACGTCGACGTTCGTCGCGAGCTCGGGCCCAGTCGCCATCACGTTCTTCGTCCTCTGGGGACTGGCGGCGATCGTCTATTTCGGTGGGCTGATGGAGACGAAGGAGCTGCGCATCATGCGGGTGCCGGCCTTCCTGGCGTATCTACCTTTCAAAGCCCGGCATGTCCTCGCCCGTCGTAGCTCGAACCCGACGGACTTCTACTCGATCGTCGGCATCGACGGAGTCGACGAAGACGGGCTGATCCACTTCTCCGACGGCGGCGAAGGCCGGGTCTACCTGGTCGTCGGCTCGGCGAGCTATCTGCTCTTCGACGAGGACCGGACCGAGATCCTCAACCGGGTCGACTCCTTCTGGCGCAAGGTCGAGACGACCTGCGAGCACACCTTCATCACGACGAAGGAACCGCAGCGGGTCCACCACCAGGTGGCGAACCTGGAGCGGCGCAACCAGGCGCTGGAGATCCGTGACCCCGACCTGATCGAGCTGCAGAACGAGCAGTACGACATCCTCACGCAGCACGTGGGCGGGAAGTTCCCCTCGATCCACCAGTACCTGCTGCTCAAGGGCAAGAACGCCGATGCACTGCGCAAGGGACACCAAGTCCTCCAGGCCGAGGTCGGCGGCTCCACTTTCATGATCAAGGAGGCGGCGAGGCTCTACCGCGAGGAGGTGGAGCCGATGCTGCGGGTCTTCTACCAGGGCATCGACGACGAACTGCCCAGTCTCAAGGTGTCGCTGAACTGAACGGCGTCAGGCCGACCGACACGACCAGGAACGAACGAAGGACACCATGGCGCTGATGACAAAGGTCCGGGCACAGCTCGGCATCCCGGGGAAGAAGCCTGACGGGACGTATGACACCGCGGAATCTGTGGTCGATGACCCGCGCGCGGACGGCGCTGCTGAGGCTGAGGGCGCGCGGGGCACTGAGGCAGCTGACGGCGTGGCCGATGAGGCCTCTGAACCGAGAAAGAACTGGTGGCAGCGCCGCCGGGAGGTCAAGCACCTCCAGGGCACGTTCGACGCCTATCCGCACCTGCTCGCGCTGAAGCCGAAGGAGAAGTACCTCTTCCGTTCCGACTACTTCGAGGTCGACAGCTCGGTCGCCTGCATCCTGGCGTACTTCCACGACGACGCCGCGCACGACAACTTCGCAGCCTTCTGGGGCATCGACCGGATCCCGGACGGCCTGGACGACCGGGTCACCGCGATCGTGCTCGAGCAGGTCAGGCGGATGGACAACAAGTGGATCGACTCGTATACGAAGCAGTCGGAGAAGCTGGAACGACTCGAAGCCAGCGAGCAGGAGGAGACGGGCACGACTTCCTCCAAGCGCAAGGCCGCAAAGATCTCCGGTGACCTCGGGGTAACGATCGGAGAGCTCCAGGACGGCGCGAGCTATCTCTCCGTGCACAACCGGCTCTTCCTCAAGGCCCCCGACCTGGCGACCCTGGACGACACGGTCGACCGGGTCACGCGCCTGTACATCGACCGCTTCGGCACGCTGAAGGCTGCGCCCTATGCCGGCGAGCAGCGCCAGGAGCTCTCGGGCCTGTGGAAGAACAACGAGAAGAAGAAGGGCAAGGGCTTCCACTTCACCTCGACCGAGCTGGCCGGCTCGTACTCGCTGGTGACCAACGGCCTCAACGACAAGGGCGGCGAGTACGTCGGCTACATGGTCGGCGACGTCAACAACAGCGCCGTGCTCATGGACGTCGACGCCTACGAGCACCACGTGATCGTCGCCGACGCCACGCTCAGCGAGTACCTCGACCGCCAGCGGGTGGCCAACATGTGGTGCTCGAAGATCTCGCAGGCCACGCTGCTGAACAACGGCCAGGTCGTCCACCTCGTCCTTGACGGAGCGAACCTCGACAAGCTCGGCCCGGCGTTCGAACGGCTCACATCGCGCGTGGACCTGAACCAGGGCGATGTGAACATGTTCGAGATGTTCGGCGAGGAGGAGGACGAACTGACGCTCTTCTCCGCCCAGATGGAGAAGCTCAAGCTGATGTTCGAGCAGCTCTACGAGACCACCGATGGTGCCGTCGGCTCGATCATCCGCAGTGCCCTCGAAGACACCGCCACGGACTTCTACATCGAGCAGGGTATGTGGCGGCACAACGCCAAAGAGCAGCGGCACCGCCTGCGTGTGGTGAACATCCCGCATACCCAGGTGCCACGTCTTCAGATGTTCGTCTCCTACCTGGCGACCGCGCACAAGGCACTGCTGAACTCCAGTAGGACCGACGCGGACCAGCTGCGCGCGTACAACGTGCTCAAGGGCATCGCCAACGCGATGCTGAGCACGAACGGCGACCTCTTCAACAACCACACGGCCTCGGCTGTGGACGGAGTCCGGGACTCCCGGCGCGTGGTCTACGACTTCTCGCGGCTCATGCGCCGCGGCAAGGGCGTGGCGATGGCGCAGCTGGTGAACATCGTCGGCTTCGCCGTTGGCAAGCTGGGGCTCGGCGACACCGTGATCACCCATGGCACCGAACACATCGACGACCGGGTGAAGAGGTACATCCAGGATCAGTTCGACCACATGCACGAGCGTGGCGGCCGGGTGGTCTACAGCTACAACGACGTCGACAAGATGCTGGCCGACAGCGACTTCAACAAGTTCGACGCCGCGGACTACACACTCTTCGGCCCGATGCGCGACGGAACAGTGGCGGAGTACCAGAAGCAGCTGCACCAGCGGATCCCGCCGGATCTCGCCCAGCTCATTACAACCAAGGGCGAGAACCTCACGTACCTGCGCCGAGGCGTCTCCAACGTGGTCTTCCACCTGGATCTGGCGCTGGGGATCAATCCCTACCGTGAGGCCCAGCGCAGGCGGGTCCGCCTGGAGGCGGCCAGGGCCGAAGAGGTGGCGCGGATGGACACGATCATGCGCGACGCACCGGCACCGGGCGCGAACCTGACCAGTGTTCGGAAGCACAGCGAGGGCGGCGACGGTGAGGCTGACGCGGGCCAGGACGACGCGAGCAGGCGCAGCGACGGCAAGAGCCTGCGGCAGCCCGACAACGGCGCAAGGCGCCCAGCAGAGAAGACCAGGCCGAAGAAGCTGGTCAAGACATGAGCGGGGTCAGCAGTGATACGAGGGCGAGGAGTGGAGGAGCAACGATGAACAGGACGATCACGGCGGTGGCGCGGCTGCGCGCCTGGGCCGGCCACGGCGGTGGTGCAGCCCGCCCGGGTCGGCTCACACGCGGGCTCGCTCTCGTGCTCCTGGCGGCGCTGCTCGTGCCGGTCTTCATGATGGCGGCCTCTTCGCCGGCGTCCGCGGATGACAAGAAGGAGCGCGACAACTACAGCCTCTACCAGCTGACCTCGAACGCGAGCTCGTACTTCAGCGAGAAGAACTCGCCGCAGAACGACAAGGGCATGCACGAGAACTGGAAGCCGGTCACGTCCAGCCCGGCCTCGGGCGGTTCCATGCTCGGCTACGCCGACCCGGAGTTCAGCTTGGGCAACATCGTGGGCTGGTTCTTCGCCGAGGTGTCAGGGTCCTCGCAGACCGTGACCTACGAGACCCTGGCCGCGAAGGATGACAAGGGCAACGCGAAGTACTCGGGCATGCTCGACTACGCGCACTTCGGGGCGGCGAACGCTGACCTCGGCCTGGACACGATGTCCTCAGGTATCGGCGGCCAGATCGTGAGCGTAATCGGAGGGTCGATCGTCTGGGTTCTCTACGCCCTGGCGCTGGCGGTCGGCACGCTATTCTACGTCATCATCCAGTTCCTGAAGCTCATCAACCCCTTCATGTGGTTCTACAGCGCGGTGGCGGCGATCAGCCCGGCTCTTGCCGAGGGTATGACCGGAGGTGATACCGGAGGCGGAGCGCTCTCGGGTCTGCAGCACTGGATCAGCGGCTGGTACGGCCTGCTCGTCGACATCGCGTGGCAGGCGCTCGTGCCGATCTTCATCGGCTTCCTGCTCATCGGCCTGGTCCTGTTCAAGAAGATGGACCGAGGCTCGGCAATCAAGAAGCTCATCGTGCGCGTCGTCTTCATCGGCGTCGGCCTGCCGCTCGTCGGCTCGATGTACTCCAGCGTGCTCGGAAAGTTCGACGACTCCGTTCTCGGTCAGCACGCCGGCCCGACGCGCGTCGTGCTGAGCACCTACGTCGACTTCGAGGCATGGATGATGAACGACCGCCTCGGGATTCCGGACCGGGCCACTGTTTCCTGGAACGGCGACCAGGCGAGCCCGGACGCGATGATGTCGGTGCGCACGAGCGCGCTGGCGATCAACAAGCAGTCCCACGGGACGACGTTCAACGGCATCAGTATCGGAACGAAGGCCAACGACGCCGAGTCTGCGTGGAAGGACGGCACGGTCTCCGTTACCGGCGGCAGTGCCTCGGACGACTTCAAGGCTGTGTTCTCCACCTTCGGGATCATCGGCAAGTACATCGCCAGCAGCGAGATAGCAGCCTCCGACTTCGAGTCGGGGATCAAGAGCTCGATCACGCAACTGGACGAGAGCTCGGATGTCAAGAAGAGCTGGTTCGTCGACAAGAACAGCTACGGCGACGTGGAGCAGTTCGGTGAGGAGAGGGGCCCCAAGCCCGTCGATCACCCGGTGTTCTCGACCGACGGCACGGGCCTGCGCTCGTCCAGACCTGCTAAGGACTCGACGGTCTTCACGACGTCCGGGACGAAGAGCGGCTGCGGCTTCACGGTGGGCAAGACGCCTTCTTCGTGCAACCTGTCTCCCCTGGCGGCGTACAACTACCTCAACACCGGGTTCAGCCCCAGCTCGCTGACCATGTACTCGTCGAACAACGCCACCAGCGGGTTCACCCGCGAGAACCACATGGCCGTCAGCCAGGTGGGCACGGGACCGGCGAAGTTCATGTACTGGAGCAACGCGGCCACGGTCCTGGGCTCCATCGTCCTGCTCGGCTTCTGGTACGCCATCGGCATGCTGGCAGGCTCGGTCAAGCGGATCTTCGGCTTGGTGGCCGCCGTGCCGTTCGCGACGCTGGGCGCGCTGCAGGCGATCGCCAAAGTGATCGTCTACTCCACGGCGCTGATCCTGGAAGTCCTCGTCACGCTGTTCATCTACCAGTTCGTCTCGGAGTTCCTGATCTCGGTACCGGACATCATGGTCGGACCCGTGTCGAGTTTCATGAGCCCGGGCGGCTTGTGGGGCAGCGCTGCGCTCGGCGGGATCATCGTGGTCATCCTCACTCTGATCTCCTCGCTGGTGATCACGGGCATCACCTTCGCCCTGCTACGGGTGCGCAAGACTGTGCTGCAGGCTATGGACGAGGTGGTCACCAAGCTCGTGGACAAGTTCCTCGAGACGAACAGCACGCCGAAGCCGGACAAGGGCGGGCTGATGCCCGCTCTGGCCGCGGGTGCAGGGGCTGGAGCGGGTATGGCCATGGGCAACAAGCTCGCCAACGGGTTCAACAGCCGGACCAGCGGCCCGGCGTCCCCCAGCACGGGCAAGCCCGCAGGCAAGACGGCGTCGACGAACGCCGGCGGCACGAACGGTGACACCATGGCGCTGACCGCTGGTCAGCAGCATCTGGCCCTCGGGGGTGACGGCCAGGATGGACCGGACAGCCCAGTGCTGGATGGTGGTGGTCCCGGCGGCAGCGGTGCCGGCGTCAAGGCTCTGCCGGGCGGCAGTGGTCCCGCCGGTGCTCAGGGTGCGCCTGGTCAGGGTGACGGACCCGAGGACAAGGGCAGTTCACTGCAGTTGGCCAATGGCGGAGCCGGCAGCTCGTACTCGGACAAGCAGACGGCACTGAATCTGAGCAACCAGGGCGGCCTGTCCAACCTCGGGTACACCTCGGACGGCAACAAGGTCATCCCCGGTGAAGTTCTGGCCTCGTCCACGGATCTGTCGAGCCCCCGCCGTGGCGCTCAGGGCCAGAGCGGTGCGGGTAGCACCGACCCTGTTCCGACCAGCGCAGACCGTAAGGCTGTCGCCGGTCAGAAGGGCCCGACGCACTTCGGCACGGGTTCCCAGGGGGCGCAGAACCAGCAGGGTGGCAACCAGCAGGCCGCACCGCAGCGCTTTAGCGGCGGCGCTACTCCTGGTCTTGTTCCCGTTCCTGTTCCCGGACAGCCGGCCGCTCCGAGCACGTGTCCGACGCGTTCTGTTCAGGGCGGCACCCCGGCCCCGAGGCAGCTGGGAGCTGGCACGTCGACCAGCCGCCCTGCGCCTACTTCAGCTCCTCGTCCCGTGGCAGCCCCGGCTTCGGGTCAGACTCCGGCTGCGCCTGGTAGGCGGACTCAGGCTCGGACGCAGGCAGCGTGTCAGCCGGGTTCGATCCAGGCCTCGACGCCGACGCCGCCGAGGCAGCAGCCCGCCCCGCAGGCTCAGGCGCAGCGGCCGTCGGCTTCTGTACCGGCTCCTTCGCCGCGGCAGGCTCCGCGGCCTCGTCCCCGTCCGAACCGGGCTGTCGGTCCGGCCCCGCAGAGCGTGGAGGCTCCGGAGCCGCAGCAGCGGCCGGCCGGTGGTCCCCGCCGGGGCCGGCGCGGGAACCCGCAGGACTGATCGGGCGAGCGTGGAGGGTTGACGCACCCGGTGAAGATGATCGCCAAGGTCATCCTCACCGGGTGCGTCGTCTTTTGCGCGGCAGGAGGAGAAGGAGAAGAGCATGAAGCTCGGATCGAGACTTCGCGGCGAGTTCCCGCGTAGCTGGTGGCGCTCAGCGCGATGGTGGATCACCGGGATCCGCGAACTGGCAGTGAGCACCGGGGCGGCCGTGGTCACCGTGGTGTTCGTCGGCGAGATGCTGCGCGCTGTACGGCATCGCCACGAGCCGCGGATTCTGGCGAAGTTGTCCGGCACCTTTGAGGGGTATGTGGGCAGTCTCCTGATCAACGGCGCAGCTCTGGTCGTTCCGGTCAGCATGGCGATCGAGGACTCTCTACCGGTGATGCTCACGGCGCTGCTGGCCGGGTGGTGTCTGTTCAACATCGCCACCAGCGCCACGGTGTTCGTCGTGGTGGTCCGGTCACGGATCAGGCAGCCGGCAACATGGGCCGAGCTGGACTTCGTCGAGCAGCACGCGCCGAAGTACGGCCGACCGCCGGAGACGATCGAGGAGTACCAGGCGCAGCAGCTCCAGGACTAGGCCGTGTTTTGAAACTGGTGCACGATGGGGGTCGACCGCGTTCCGATCGAAAGAAGCCTCGTGGTTGCCCCCGTGCTGAAGCACTCCTTGCGCCATCTCCGCTTTGTGAAGTCGCATCCGCCGCCCACGGCGGACTCCGTCGAGTTCGCTGACTGGCGGGAGGAAGTCGCCGCTGCCTTGGAAGCGTTGGCCTGCGTGCTGACCTTCGAGGCTGATCGCGTCAGGGCCAGAACGGAGGCGGCCGCTGCGCGGGAGCACGCCGCAGAGATTCGACGCCGGTGCGGGGCCGGGGCTAGCGAGCGCTGATGTTTCGGGCGGCCATCCAGACGGTGAGGTCGCGGGCGATGTCGTTGATGCTGGTCGAGGCGGTCACCTCGTGCTCGGTTCGGGTGGTGTCGCGGCGGACGATCTCATAGCCGCCTTCGTCCAGCACGGCCACGGACGCGAACCAGACGGAGTCGTCCTCGTCGGGCTGGACGACGAAGGTGTTGTCGGAGTCGCTGATCATCATGAACAGCGCGTCCTCGGACGGGTGGTCGATGCGGTCGCCGTTCTCGCTGTCGGCGCCGTAGTACTGAGCACCCATCTGCTTCGTCTCCCCTCGCTCTGGTCGCGGTCAGCATGGCATGCGGGAGCGACAGCTCTGCCGGTCACAGCCATTCGCCGATCACGGCGATCAGGACGGTGGCCTCGAAGCGGACCGCGAGTTTGTCGAACCTGGTGGCCACCGCCCGGTTCCGCTTGAGCCGGTTGATCCCGCACTCGACCGCATGCCGGGCCTTGTAGTCCTCGCGGTCGAAGGCCGGAGGCCGCCCACCGGCCTTCCCGCGTCGCTTGCGGTTCCTGACCTGGTCGGCCGGCTCTGGGATCGTGCACCGGATCCCGCGCTTTCGCAGGTAAGCCCGGTTGGCGCGAGACGAGTACGCCTTGTCGCCCCTCACCCGCAGTGGACGGACGCGGGGACGGCCCGGCCCGACGCGAGGGACCCGGATGCCTTCCACGACGGCCGTGAACTGCGGGCTGTCGCCGCGCTGCCCGGCGGTGACCAGAAGGGAAAGCGGCCGCTGTCCCTGTTCGCAGGCCAGGTGGATCTTAGTGGTGAAGCCTCCCCGGGACCGACCCAGGCCGTGGTCGTCGGGCTCGATGCCCATCCCGCCCGGCGGTTCCTTCTGGTTCTGGCCGTTGCGGCGGGCGCCTGCGGCGTGTTGATGGGCCCGGCAGATCGTGGAGTCGACGTTCACTTCCCACGTGATGAGCCCGGCCACGTCCGCCCGGGCCTGCAGCCTGGTCAGAAGCACGGGCCAGATGCCGTCCGCTGCCAGCGACGGAAGAGTCCATAGACCGTCTGCCACGGCCCGTACTCCCGCGGCAGATCCCGCCACGGAGCACCGGTCCGCACCCGCCACCGGATCCCGTCGATCAGCTTCCGCCGACCCAACGACGGCCTGCCCCGCATCGCCACCGGCAGCAACGGCTCCAGCACGGTCCACTGCTCGTCAGAAAGATCCCCTCGCCCCACTCATAGATCATCGCGATGCGGGACGAGGAGCGGAACCCACTTCCAAAACACGGCCTAGGCGTCAGAGAAAGACTGAACCCCATGGGCAACGTGTCCACGGGGTTCTGTGCTGCCTGAGCGACGCGGTACTCAGCTGTGCTGGCCACAGTCCTTGGCCATCAATGCCTTGGCCTGATCGCTGTCCGCAGGGATGAGCTGCACCTGGTCAATCGAGTACGCGAAGGTGTATCCGAGCGTTATGCTGCTGTCCGACATCGAGATCGAGCCGGATCCCGGCTCAGTACCCGTCTGGTCAGAACCGTTGACGTCGTCCCAGAGCACGCTGTTCCGGCCGTCGTTGATCGTGCCGGTCGAGACAATCTGGTACTGGCCCTTGTTGGTCTGGCCATCCTTGACGATCGAGCCGTGCTTGATGTCGTCGAGGGCCTTCGTGGTCAGCTGGCACTGTTGGTCGCTGGCGGTGACGTTGATGTACGTGATCTTGCTGTCCTTGATGGCGGCAATGCCACCGCGCGCTCCGTCGGTGATGGAGATGTAGGCACCGTCGAGGCTGGAGGCCTGGCTGCTGCTGGGGCTCTGCGAGGAAGCAGTATCGCTGCTCCCGCTGCAGGCGGTGAGCATGAGAGCGCCCGCAGCCAGGGCCGCGGCGGACACGGCGATCCTGGTCCGCGTCGCACGTGCGGTCCTGGTGTCGTTCATGGTGTTCTTCCTTCGTTTGTTCCGCTCCCAACACGTCAGTCCTCTGCGATTCCGCCGATGCCGAGCATGCCGCCGGCCCAGCCTCCGCAGAACTGACCCCAACCGGCTATTCGCTGTTGGCGATCCGCTTGGCCCCATCGGCCATCTGCTGCATCGACTGATCACGAGGCAGGCGCTCAAGAGCAATCAACCCGTCCTGGACGGCCGCCTGGTACTCAGCCATCGTCGGCTCGCGGTGATGCGTCTGTTGGAACCTGGCGGACCACTGCTCGGCCGAGACAACGGGCGGAACCTGCGGCCGTGGCGGCATAGCCTGCGTCGGTTGATCGGGAATCTGTGGCTGACCTTCAGTCATAATCGCCCGCGCTTGCACTCGTTCAGTCCTGCGTGTCCAGGCGGTGTCCTCTTCCAAGGGACCAGCGCCTCGGCTCCACAGTTCCACACTGCGCCCCCGAGATCCCAGCTCCCGACCACGCCCGGGAGCCGAAGCAAGCCCTCTTGAGAGGGCGATAAGAGCAAGTTCCTCAAACTTGGTACCGATCTGTTCCTCCTGGTGGCGGGCTGCCCCCTGCGGAATTCGCGCGGGCGGCCTCGCCGGCGGGCTTCGACCGCTAACTCCCCGCCTCACTGGAGGGAGTCCCGTCTGGTAAGTCCCGATGTGATCCTCCAGGGCGATCCGTAAACCAGGGCGAGTCAGCCCTTATCGCCCTCTGAGAGCCACCCGATTCGACTTGCGAGCCTCCTTCTCGTTCATCAGCACTTGCGAACGCTTTCACAAACGCACTATCAGTATTGCAGATTGCTGTACCGAATGTACCACCAAACAACAGAAGGCCAGTCAAACTCGCTTATGGATAAGCGACTTTGACTGGCCCAGAAGTAGCCCGGACTCAGCTGTCAGGCGCCTTCTCGGAGGTTGTCGAGCCGATGCTCAGTCAGTGCCAGCGCGACCTCGGACTGGTTGAGCGCGTGTTCGACGACCTGAATGCGCCACTGCAGACGCTGCATGGGCGGGGCGTCTGCTTCTTGGTCTGCCGGGTCGCCGAGCTCGCACAGTTCTGCGTACGCACCCTGCAGCTGCTCTTCGTGGTGTGCTGCACGGACCCGGAGACGGGCGACTCGCTCTTTCCACCAGCTCAGTCGCGACTGGCGATCAAGAGTGGTCTTCCCTTCGAGCCAGGCACGGAGCTCGGTCTGGTCGACATCGCTTGGGAGCCCGGTGGCGAGGGGCCCCTCGGGTTCCGGCACATCGATGGGGATATGTGACAGCAGCACCGCGGGGGTCGTGTCGAGCACATAGGCGATCGCGACGAGATCGTCGACGGTCACGGGGCAAGCACATCGCTCCATCTCCGCGAGGGCGTCGGCTGAGATCGGGTGATCAAGCATCAAGAGCACGTAGGCCAGCTCGTCGATGGTCAGCTCGCGCAGCTGGCGGTAGTGGGTGATGGCGTCGGACACAGCAAGGGACGTGGGAAGGGGCGACGGCATACATCGATCATAGGCGTGCTCGGCGCGGCCCTTGGCTCTCAGTCAGGGGGTTGCGGAGCAGCGAATGGGCGGTCAGCGGGTGCGGCGGTCCCGCGTCACGCGCGAAGGGTCGCGGGACCGCCGGCCGTTGTCCTGTCAGAAACGGCCTTCGCTTCCGACGATACGGTTGGTTGCTGGGTCGGCGCATGAAGGGCGCGGCCAGATGGATGATCGCCGATATGTCATGGGGAGTTGGAAGGAGCATGACACAGCCGCCCGGGCCGCCTGCGTCCTCAGGGCCCCGTCCCAGGGCCGTCCCGGATTCGGTGATCAGCGGCATCCCGATCTCAGCGGGCCGACGCCGCCTCGCGCGGGATTCCCATGAAGGTGCCGTCCCCGATAGCCTCTGCCCGCATGTAGGCCGGTCAAGGTGCTGCGTCTTGGCAACGCCTACCGAGTTGTGGCGGCTGACCTGCTGAAGTTGCTGGGCCTGGAGCGCCCGTAGGCAGGTGGAGATCAGGGCGACGACAGAAGCGAGCGTCACGACCTCGGCGATAGAGGCGTCAACCAAGCAATCCGCTGAGCTGGGGGTGCACGACGACGGCCCGGAAACTTGTCGGGGCCGTCGTCGGGCGTCGACGGCTTCACGTATGTAGCAGTAGACAGTCGCGATTCCGATGGCAAACCCGGCGGCCGGCTGGGCGTAGGTGTCACCGCACCGCAGGTGGGCCAGGGCGAGCAAGGCTGTCGTGAGGCGGGAAGGCGCCGCCAGCGCGTCCCGGTCTCCTGCCGCCTGACCTTCAGCCGACCGGTCAGGGACCGCAAGGTGCGGTTGGACAGGTCAATCGTGGATGGGTAGACGAGCACGCGAAGCTCCAGGCAGACACGGGTGATCTTGGTCGACCTGTCTCCCAGGAGCTTCGTCGTTGTGCAGGACCGTCCAACACACGGTCACGACCGCCAGATTGGAAAAGGCTCAATGGTTCGAAGTCTGCCGGGGTAGCTCTCGGTAATCTATTGCATTCCCGAAACCGGGAGTGACCAGTTCGCGAAGCGCTTCGTCCTGCGTGTTCACCCAGGAGCACACCTCGCCCCTCTCGTCGACCAGGTACGCACCATGGCCGAGCCGCCACCGGTGGGGACGCCTTCAGAGATGCATGACGGGCAGTCTTTTGTTCAGTCGACGGGGAGGCTGGCGTCGAACTGAAATTCCAGAGAACCGGATCATCCAGCAGGTTTCGCATCCCTGATCAGTTTCGATCAACAAGGGCCACGTCCTGCCATGATTCGCGCATTCAAATAGCCTCCAGTAGCAGCCCGGTGAGCAGCGGAGTGCCAGAATCGAATTGATGAACGTTTCGCACCATGGGGGCGGGTAGATATATCGGATTACGGCATGAGTGCGTGGCGCTTGGGGCTTCGGCCGGGCTAATGTCGCGGTCAGGAGGGGGCCTGGGCCCGGCCGCAAACCTAGGAACCAAGCCCCCTGCCGCATTCGTTCAGTTACGAGTTCCCCTGGAGGAATCTCATGCCTTCTCGATATGCGTTCCGCGGCGCCGTGGCGTCTCGGGGTGGTGCTAACGGTAGCGTCGGCGGGTCGGGTTTCGCACGGCTCCGTGCCTGCGTTGTCACGCTGAATCTCGGGGGGGTCTTTGCGCTGGCGGCTCTCCTTCTCGGCCCGGCTGAAGAGGCCTGGGCGGCGGCGTACGCACTGGGAGGGTCCGGAGTGATTGCCTGGGCTTGCCGTGATTCGCGGTTCTCCTGGCTGTGGGCTCGCGCCGACTGAGGGCTGCCCGGCCGGTGCCTCCAAGTAGCCACCAGGCAGGCAGGAGCCACGGCCGGCGCAGCGAAAGGTTCCTCTCAAGGAGGGGAGTAATCGAGCCCGGCGGCAACTCTTCAGCGGGCATGCCGGTGGCGGCGATCAGCGCGAAGGAGGATGCGGTGGCAAAAGACGTTGCGAGTCGTGTGTGTGGTTTCTGCGGGGCTCCGCTTCCATCCGTCAGTGGCCCAGGGAGGCGCCGGTCCTACTGTGACGAGGGGCACCGGCGTCAGGCGCAGAGGCAGCGGGACCGGGAGCGGCCGACCGTCGGCCAGGTCAGGGGGTCTTTGGGGTCTGAGATCGCCGCTGAGGCTCACCGGCTGGCTGGCCTCTTGCTGGAGGCGACGTATGCGGATGAGGGTCTCGGAGAGCTGGTGCAGCGTGCCCGCGCCGTCCAGCAGGAGATCGACTATTTTCTGGCGGCCGAGGTCGGGGCGAACCGCGCCCGGGGAGCTAAATGGGACGACATCGCGCAGGCGGTTATCGTCACTGCTGAGACGGCCCGCACCAAGTGGAGTCCGGACCGGGTGCGGCGGTTGCTGGATCACCGTGCCATCGCTCAGAGAGCTGCGCCGCTTCCCTCGCCTCGGTCTGTGTCGTGGCTCCAGCAGGTTGAGGGGCGGGAGATGGTGAGGCCGATGGCGGCCACCGCACGTCAGCGGCTCGCTGCGGCGCTTTCCTACCTGCAGCGCAAGAGCGGCATCAGTATCCGTGTCATCGCGGACCGCACCATGCTCTCCCCTTCCTTCATCTCCAGGATCCTGTCAGGGGAACGCCTTCCCTCGTGGGACCTGGTGTGTCATCTGTGCAGCATCCTGGGCCACGAACCCGGGGAGTTGAGGCTGTTGTGCGAGGCGGCTCACGGAATCGAGCAGCCTGCGCGGCAGACCGTGACGGAGTGCATCGCCTCGCTGAAGGCCGCATTGCGGGGACTACACCTGGCAGCTGCACGGCCCACACCTGAGGAGATTCACCGGCGCAGTCACGGGTGGGTGCCGGCGCAGGTCGTTGCCCAGGTACTGCAAGGGGATGCGGTCCCGGAATGGGAAGTTGTGGGGGCGCTGGTCACCGCACTGGGTGGTCAGGCCGCAGACTTCAAGCCGCTGTGGGAGGCGATCCACTACAGCTTCCTGATGACGGATGACCCCCGTGTCAGTGACCTGGCCAGCGAGACCACCATCTGAGTGTGGGGACGGCCCAGGATGATGACATCTCAGAGACCTGCAACTGCATCACACCCCCTTCCCCTGTACGAGGCCGGTGATGGCCGGACCATGGTGATCACCTACCGCGCCTTCCGTGACCTGTACAGAGCTGGCTACGTCGCCTATGCCACGGCGAGGCTGGGCACGCACGAGCTCGCGGAGCGGGTAGTGGAGGACTCCCTCACCGCGCTCGCGGTTCACTGGTCCGCCACGCTGGGCTGCTCCCATCCTGCTGCGATGGCCTGGCGCCTGCTGACCGCCTGCGTGGATGACGCGGACGACTCCGCAACTCCCTGCTCCGGAGACCGGATCTGCAACAGCGACGCACATGTGCTGCGGGACCATCTCAGGATGGATATCGGCCAAGCCTCCGACCTCATGGGGCTGACGCGTGGGGAATTCCTCGTCGCACTGCACTCGGCTGCCCGCCCGGCCGACGCCTGCTGCGGGGCTCAGCAGCCCTGCGATGCTGCCTAGAAGAATGGGGAAGTGGTGCGTCTGCTTCTCAGCCGATTATGGTCTCGTGCGCACTCTGAAATTTCACTACGCTATCTCTCTTCCGGTGCGTGGCCGACCCGGCCACGCCGTGAACTCTTACGAGGAAGATGATGGCGGCCGAGAGCCAGCTTCCGTACGGCGTGGACGTCCGGACTCCGAGCGTCGCACGCATGTACGACCACCTCCTGGACGGCAAGGACAATTTCGCGGCCGACCGTGCTGCGTGCAATCACCTCTTACAACAGGTCCCGAGCATGAAAGACCTCGCCCTGAACAACCGGGCCTTTCTTCAGCGGGTGGTACAAGCCCTCGCCGAGGAGCACTGCATCCGTCAGTTCATCGACCACGGGTCGGGTCTGCCGACGCAGGACAACGTGCACCAGATCGCGCAGCGCGTCGACGCTACCTCCCGGGTCGTGTACGTGGACAACGACCCGATCGTGCGCAGTGTGGGCGGGGCGCTCCTGGAAACCGACGACCGAACCGCGGTCCTGCAGGCGGACATGCGCGACACCCAGCAGATCTTCGACAGTGAGCCGGTGCGGCAGCTCATTGATTTCCGGGAGCCTGTCGGTGCGCTGTTCGTTTCGGTTCTGCACTGCATTCCCGATACGGACCGGCCCGTTGAACTCATCCGCAGGGTCCGGAGCAAGCTGGCCAGCGGCAGCGTGATGGTCATCTGCCAGTTGGTCAGCCAGAGCGAGCGGATCCGTGACGACGTTTCCTCGTTCATGGACCGTGAGACCCAGGGGCACTGGGGCCGGGTGCGCACCCGGGCTGACGTCGAGAGCTACTTCGAGGACAGCGGGCTGGCTGTTGTCGAGCCGGGCCTCGTGGAAGTCTCACAGTGGCGCCCTGCCGCCATGCCTGCCGTTCCACCCCAGCGGAGCTTTGAGTGGGAGGAGTTCGGCGGGGCCGGCCTGGTTCCCTGAACCGGCCCCGGCCATGTCATTGGCGGCCGGTGGCCAGCTCGTCGAGTCGGTCCTCCAGCTGGGTCAGGGTGAGGTCGGCAGGGTTCGCCATGCCGGAGAGCCTGGTGACACGCGACAGGTACCGTTCCGCCTCGCCCTCACCCTCCACGCAGCGGGCGCCTTCACTCTGCTCGAGGTAGACGAAGTCGGACAGCAGGGCATCGGCGAACCGCAGATGCACGATCGGATGCCCCACGGCGCCGGTCATTCCCATCGACAGAGGAGCGATGTGGAGGCTGATGCGGTGCCGCAGGTCACTCTTGAGCAGCTGGATCAGGTGCTGGATCTGCCGGTGCATCACGCCCGGGCTGCCCACCGGGCGGCGCAGCACGTCTTCATCCATGATCGCGATCAGGGCTGGCGGGTCCTGGTCGCGGTGGAACATGCTCAAGCGGTTGGCCCGGGCTCTGGCCCGGGCTTCGACTTCCGCGTGCGACAGGTCCGGGAAGCCTGCACGGATGACGAGTTGGGCGTACTCGGGGGTCTGCAGCCAGCCCGGGACGAGCTGTGGCTCGTAGGACATGATCCGCTGAGCGGCCGGCTCGAGGGCGAGCAGGGGCTGCACCCAGCGGGCGATGGAATTGCCGTACGCCTCCCAGGCGTCCGGCTGCTCGCCCTGAGCCGCGATCGTCCGTGCGTGGGCGAGTTCCTGGCTGTCGGTGACTCCGCACAGGCGCAGCAGGGCTGTGGCGTGGTGACCGGTGTTCTCGGTCCTCTCGCCCTTCTCCAGCCGGCTCACGGTCGGGCCGGACGTTCCGATGTGGCGGGCCGCTGTCTTCCCGGTCATCCCGATGCCGGTGCGGCAGCGTCGCAGGTGCTCGCCGAGGGCTCTGCGGTGGGCTGCCGCACCGAGGTGGGGGCGGGGCGCGAAACCCCGTATGGAGCGGATTTCCCTGTGCTGGCCAGTCATGCCGATTACCTCCCCTGAGCCTCCTTGTTCGGGACGCCAGTATGTCAGCCTGACAAACTGGTGGCATGCATTGGCCGGAGCCTCACAAAGCGCTACAGGGCGAAGTCGAATTCACCGTCCTTCACGCCCAGGAGAAACGACGCCATCTCGGCCGACGTGTAGACCAGAGCCGGCCCCGCGGGGAAGCGGGAGTTGCGCACGGCGATTTCTCCCCCCTCCAGTCGGGCGACTTCCACACAGTTTCCGGCCGCGTTGCTCCGCGCACTCTTGCACCAGACCGCACCCGTGATCGTCTCCGCGCTCACACCGTTGAGCTGCACCGTCATAGCCACTCCGTCTCCTGTCGACCCCTCGGCCGCAGCCGCTCACACCCACTGCTGGGAACGTTCGTGCGGCCCGGGGCGCTGAAATTTCAGCCGTCCTTTCAGGAACGAGCATTAACGCGACAGGTAGCGGGACAAAATGCAATGAGCCGCAGACACGCTCACTTACGGGGAACCCACCCATGGAAAACCGAACACATCAGCGTCAGCACGGCAGTGCCCGCGGCAACGCCGGGATCACGTCCCACCTCGCTCTCGCGGCACCGCCCTTTGCCGCCCACCGCATCAGCACAAACACCCTGTGCCTGAGAGAGGCACGGAAGTTCACCGCCGACGTCATCCGTCGCTGGAACCTGGACCCGGTACGCGAGGACGCCGTGCAGATCGCATCCGAGCTCGTCGCCAACGCAGTACGCCACGGACGGCGCCGCACTCCCCTGCCCGACAGCAGTCACCCCGCCGCATGGCTGGCCCTCATCCGCCGCCCGCACAGCCTGCTCTGCGTGGTCTACGACCCCAGCCAACGCAGACCGCGCCTGACGCCGCCCGCCCCCCTGGCCGAGGGCCACCGCGGACTGCTCATCGTCGAAGCACTCAGCGAAGGGTGGGGGTGGAAACCCTCCGGCACCAGCGGCAAAGCCGTCTGGGCACGGCTGACTCTACCTCCCGCTCCCGCCCACAAAAGGCCCAGCAGCTGATTGCTTCAGAATGAGGTTCGACTCAGAGCCTTGGCAGGTGGGCTTGATAGCGGCAGAGCCTTCGCGGCCTGGACGAGCACGAGGTCCGCCGCTATCTGGCTGTCTATGCGGGACTCGGCGGAAGTTCTGATTCTGTGTCCCGGATTCTGCCGTCCTTCGGCGGACAGCGTTGGCTTCTTGGACCGTCCTGCACCCGCTGGGGAGCTAGAACCAACGCCATGCAGTTAGGGCCTGCGGAGAAACAAGTCGTTGCTTCCGTCGTTGCTCGTCGCTGTTGTGCTATGGGGATGTCGGAGGGGACCGAGGCAGGGCTGGCGGCGAAATTCCAGGCGCTGTTGCCGCATCTGGACGAGCGTCAGCGCCGGTTGGCTATGGGGGCGGAGGCCCGGTCGCTGGGGCATGGAGGGATCCGGGCAGTGGCCCGTGCGGCCGGGGTGCGCGAGGGCACTGTCTCGCGTGGAGTGGCAGAACTGGAGTCCGGGGTGGGCCCGTTGGGCCGGGCCCGCCGGGAGGGCGGAGGCCGCAAGCGTGCGGTGGATCTCGATCCTGGACTGCGGCCTGCCCTGCTGGCCCTCGTCGAGCCGGACATGCGGGGTGACCCGATGTCGCCGCTGCGCTGGACGACGAAGTCGACCCGCCACCTGGCCGGCGAGCTGACCCGGCAGGGCCACCGCATCTCAGCGGAGACCGTGGCCGACCTGCTGCGCGAGGAAGGTTTCAGCCTGCAGGGCAACGCCAAGACCGTCGAGGGCAGGCAGCACCCGGACCGCGACGGCCAGTTCCGCTATATCAACGAGCGGGCCAAGGAGCACCAGGCTGCGGGAGACCCTGTGGTCAGCGTCGACACCAAGAAGAAGGAAGTCGTCGGCAACTACAAGAACGCCGGCGCCGAGTGGCACCGTGAGGGCGAACCGGTCCAGGTACGGACTCACGACTTCCCGGACCCGGAGCTGGGCAAGGCCATCCCGTACGGGATCTACGATCTGGCAGCGAACACCGGATGGGTCAGCGTGGGCACAGACCACGACACCGCCGCGTTCGCCGTGGAGTCCATCCGCCGCTGGTGGAACAGCCAAGGGCGCGGCGCCTATCCGCACTCCCGGCGGCTGCTGATCACCGCGGACGCGGGTGGCTCGAACGGCTACCGCACCCGCGCCTGGAAGGCCGAACTGGCCGCTCTGGCCCTGGAGACCCCCGCCTGGAAATCACGGTCTGTCACTTTCCGCCAGGTACTTCAAAATGGAACAAGGTGGAGCACCGGCTGTTCTCCCACATCACGATGAACTGGCGCGGCAGGCCGCTGACAAGCCACGAAGTCATCGTGAACAGCATCGCCGCGACGACCACCGGCACCGGGCTGACGGTGCACGCCGAACTCGACACCACCGCCTACGAGACCGGAGTCCGGATCGGCGACAGGCAGATGGATGCCCTGCCCCTGCACGGCCACGAGTGGCACGGCGACTGGAACTACACGCTGCGGCCCGAGGCGTATGACCAGGTCAGTGACGTACCGGACCCCTTCGACCAGCCCAGCCCCGACCTTGCGTGGCTGTGTCACCCGGCCCTGACCGGAATGCCGACCGAGGAGTGGGACACGCTGATCACCACACTCACCGCCCTCCACGAGGACCAGCGGGAAGCACACCTGGACAAACGGCGCGGCCACCGGCCTCGCCGACCGGCTCCTGGCCACCCTCCTCCATTACCGGCTCGGGCTCCCGCAGGTCGCCGTCGCCCGCCTCTTCACCGTCACGCCCTTCACCATCAACCGGCGCATCCGTGACATCCGCCAACTCCTCGGCACGGCTGGACACATCATGCATCACGCTGACCAGCAACTCACCACCCTGGAGCACCTTTACGACCACGCGAGCGCGGTAGGGATCACCGTCCCGCTCGGGATCAAGACAGCGAGTTAATGATCCGCAGGCCCTAACCTCGGGTTTTCACTTGCGGTCCGTCCGGATCACGGGCGGTAACGCGAAAGTGCCTTCTGAGCTGGGACGATGAACCTTGTCGAGGGGTTCTGTCGGTCCAGGTGGAAGGCACTTTCTGCGTGCAGGGTATCGGTTCTCGTCCCAGGCTTCATGTCTCTGCCGACGGTGCGGGGGTGGTCGGGCATGCCGGGGCACGGTTGCTGGCTGATCTCGCCGATGTCACCGGACTGACCAGCGCGTACTCCACCGTGTTGAGACCGCTTCGGCCACGCGGCACCGGTCATGACCCGGGCCGGATCGCCACTGATCGCGCGGTGATGCTCGCTGACGGCGGCGAGGCGATCGCGGATCTGGCCGTCCTGCGCGACCAGGGCGAGGTGTTCGGCCCTGTCGCCTCGACACCGA
>NZ_JBIVON010000028.1:0-51150 GCF_044754145.1 Streptomyces sp. NPDC093149 | reverse complement strand
AAGGGGCAGATCTTCGTGAAGGGCGAGGTCATCAAGACCGTGCCGGAGTCGAAGATCGTCGAGACGCTGATCGAGGAAGCCCTGAAGATCGCCGAACAGATGGAGAAGGACGGCGTCGCCTCGGGCGAGCCCGAGGTCTCCATCAGCTGAACCACGCAGTGCCCCACCGCGCCCCGCCGGACGAACACCGCCCGGCGGGGCGCGGTCGTGAGCGACCTCACGGTGCCCGCGACCGCTCTTCCCGGGCACGGGCGGCGCCACCCAGCCTCTTTGGGTACAGTGCGGAAATCAGCAGACCGCATGGTGAGGCCCCCTCGTGTTGACGCAGACCACCACCCGGGTCCTCGAACCCAGCGACCTCGGCGCCGCTCTCGCCGTCCTGGAGAGCGAACCGGTCGCCAACGCGTTCGTGACGTCCCGGGTCCAGATCGCAGGTCTCGATCCATGGCGCCTCGGCGGCGAGATGTGGGGCTGGTACGCCGACGGCCGACTGCGCTCACTGTGCTACTCCGGCGCCAACCTCGTACCGATCTGCGCCACCCCCGAGGCAGTCAGGGCCTTCGCCGACCGCGCCCGCCGGGCCGGCCGCCGCTGCTCCTCGATCGTCGGCCCCGCGGAGCCCACCGCCCAGCTGTGGCGGCTCCTCGAACCCGGCTGGGGCCCCGCCCGCGAGGTCCGGGCCCATCAGCCGCTCATGGTCACCGAGAGTCCGTCCGCCGACGTCACCCCCGACCCTCTGGTCCGCCGGATCCGCAAGGACGAGATGGACGTCCTGATGCCGGCGTGCGTGGCGATGTTCACCGAGGAGGTCGGCATCTCCCCGCTCGCGGGCGACGGCGGACTCCTCTACCAGGCACGCGTCGCCGAACTCATCGGCGCCGGCCGCTCCTTCGCCCGGATCGAGGACGGCCGGGTCGTCTTCAAGGCGGAGATCGGCGCGGCCACCCCCCAGGCCTGCCAGATCCAGGGCGTCTGGGTCGCCCCCGAACACCGCGGCCGGGGACTCTCCGAAACCGGCATGGCGGCCGTCCTGCGCTACGCACTGGCCGACGTCGCACCCGTCGTCAGCCTCTACGTGAACGACTACAACACCCCCGCGCGCAAGGCGTATGCCCGGGTCGGCTTCCGTGAGACCGGCGCGTTCATGAGCGTGCTGTTCTGACCGGTCGACGACCGGCTCCACCACCGCGTACCGCCCGCCCCGTCCGGGCCAGTAGGGTCGGCCCATGGCAGCACTTCCCGGGGGCGGTCCCCGCACTCCCAGCGTCCGGATCGGACCGATCGATCTCGCCGCACGCGTGGACGAGGCGCTCGCCGTGCAGGCCGTCGCCTTCGGTCTGGCCCCGGAGGAGATCGAGGTACGGCGCCACATCGTTCTCAGACACCTCGAACATCCTCACGCCCGCGCGCTGGGTGCCACCACCCCCGGCGGCCGGCTCGTCGGCTTCGTCTACGGCATGCCGAACGAACGCCACCAGTGGTGGTCCACCGTCGTCGAGCCCTACCTGCGCGCCACCGGCTCCGCGCACTGGCTCGACGACTCGTTCGTCATCACCGAACTGCACGTCCTCCCGGAATTCCAGAACCGGGGCATCGGCCGCGCGCTGATCACCGCCATCACGGACGCCGCCGACCAGCCACGGTCCATCCTCTCCGCGATCGACGCGGAGAGCCCGGCACGTGGTCTGTATCGCAGTCTCGGATACCAGGACCTGGCCCGGCAGGTGCTCTTTCCCAGCGCTCCCAAGCCGTACGCGGTGATGGGAGCTCCGCTTCCGCTGCGTCGCAGGGGCCGGGTTCGCGGGATCCGGTGAACGAAAGACCCCGGGGCTTCTCGTACGGCGAAAGAACCCGGGGCCGGCACCAATCGATTTCCGCCCACCGGGGCCGCCCGGCTAACCTCCTGCTCATCACCCTTCCGAGCAGGAGTTCATCATGGCCCAGGTCCAGCGCATGTCCCGATTGATGATCAAGACACTGCGCGACGACCCGGCGGACGCCGAGACGCTCAACCACAAGCTGCTCGTCCGGGCCGGATACGTACGTCGCACCGCTGCCGGAATCTGGACCTGGCTGCCGCTGGGCAAGAAGGTCCTGGAGAACATCACCCGCGTCGTGCGCGAGGAGATGGACGCCATCGGTGGCCAGGAAGTACTGCTGCCCGCGCTGCTCCCGAAGGAGTCGTACGACGCCAGCGGCCGCTACGTCGAGTACGGCGATCTGCTCTTCAAGCTCAAGGACCGCAAGGGCGCGGAGTACCTCCTCGGCCCGACCCACGAAGAGATCTTCACGCAGGTCGTCAAGGACCAGATCACGTCCTACAAGGACCTGCCCGTGATCCTGTACCAGATCCAGACGAAGTACCGGGACGAGGCCCGCCCGCGCGCCGGTGTGCTGCGCGGCCGCGAGTTCCAGATGAAGGACTCGTACTCCTTCGACACCACGGACGAGGGGCTCGTCGAGGCGTACCAGCTGCACCGCGCCGCCTACATCCGGATCTTCGAGCGGCTCGGCCTCGACCACCGCATCGTCTCCGCCGTCTCCGGCGCGATGGGCGGCTCGGCCTCCGAGGAGTTCCTGGCCCCCGCCCCGGCCGGTGAGGACACCTTCGTCGACTGTCCCGCCTGCGACTACGCCGCCAACACCGAGGCAGTCACCTTCAAGGCCACCGCCGTGGACGGCTCGGCGCACGGCTCCGTCGAGGAGCTGGACACCCCCGACACCCCGACCATCGAGACGCTCGCCGCGCACCTGGGTGTCCCGGCCTCCGCGACCCTGAAGAACCTGCTGGTCAAGGTCGACGGCGAGATCGTCGCCGTGGGCGTGCCCGGCGACCGCGAGGTCGACCTCGGCAAGCTGGGCGAGCACCTCGCGCCCGCCGTCGTCGAGCTGGTCACCGCGGAGGACTTCGAGGGCCGCCCCGAGCTGGTCCGCGGCTACGTCGGCCCGCAGGGCCTGGAGAAGGTCCGCTACATCGCCGACCCGCGCATCGCCGCCGGTACCGCCTGGATCACCGGTGCGAACAAGCCCGGTACCCATGCGAAGAACGTCGTCGCCGGGCGTGACTTCGAGGTCGACGAGTACCTCGATGTCGTCGTCGTCCAGGAGGGCGACCCGTGCCCCAAGTGCGGCACCGGCCTCAAGCTGGACCGCGCCATCGAGATCGGCCACATCTTCCAGCTGGGCCGCAAGTTCGCGGACGCCTTCCAGCTCGACGTGCTGGGCCAGAACGGCAAGCCGGTCCGGGTCACCATGGGCTCGTACGGCATCGGCGTCTCCCGCGCCGTCGCCGCGCTCGCCGAGCAGACCGCCGACGAGCAGGGGCTGTGCTGGCCCCGCGAGATCGCCCCGGCCGATGTCCATGTCGTCGCGGCGGGCAAGGCCCTCCAGACGGAGCTGGCCCTCGATGTCGCCGACAAGCTCGCCGCCGCCGGTGTGCGGGTCATGGTCGACGACCGTGCGGGTGTCTCGCCCGGTGTGAAGTTCACCGACGCCGAGCTGATCGGCATCCCGAAGATCCTGGTCGCGGGCCGCCGCTCGGCCGAAGGCGTCCTGGAGCTCAAGGACCGTCGTACGGGCGAGCGCGAGGAGCTCACGGTCGACGAGGCGATCGCCCGTCTCACCGTCCAGGGCTGACACCGGACGAGGCCGCAGGCCCCCGCGCACGGCGCGGGGGCCTGCGGCGTGCCGTGCCCGCTACAGCCAGCTCGCGAACTCCAGCGTCAGCTCGCCCTCCTGGCGACGGCCGACCGCCAGCGCCCGGGTTCCCGACTCCACCGCACGGAACAGCGTCCAGCCGTGCAGCCGTTCCCGGTCCACGTCCAGCGAATCGGCGAGCTTCTTGATCCGGCGCCGGGCCGTCACCGCGCCGCCGGGGGAGGCGATCAGGTCCTCGACACGGTCGCGCACCAGGCGCGCCAGATCGTAGGCACGCTCACCGACCAGCGGCTCCGGCCCGACCGTCAGCCAGGGCGCCCGCTCGCCCGCGAGCACCTTGCTCTGGCGGAAGTTGCCGTGCAGCAGCAGGAGTTCGGACGAGTCGGCGACCAGCTCCGCACGCGCCGCGAGCGCCGCGGAGACCAGTGGCTCCAGATCCGGGTCCGCCGCGGCGAAGGCCCGCATCGGCTCCGTACGGCGCGCGGTCCGCTCGGTGACCGTCTCGAACCCATGGCCGGCCGGGGGCTCGACCCACAGTCGGCGTACCGTCCCCGCCGCCTCCAGCAGCGCCTTCGCCTCCGGCAGTGAGCGCAGTGACACCTCGGGGTGCAGCCGTTCGAGCAGCAGTGCGCCGGGGCCGGTGGCGACGAGCCGCACCGCGCCCCAGCCGTTCCAGTGCGCCAGCGCCGCCTGCTCCAGCTCGGGCGCGGCTGTGGACGGGGCGATCTTCAGCGCCGCCGGGGTGCCGTCGGAGCAGGTCACCAACAGGACCAGACTGCTGCGGCCGCCGGGGGCGGCCACCCGGTCCACGGTCAACTCCTGCCCGGTCGACGCCAGCGCTTGTTCGGTCAGCGCGGGAAGGCGCGCGAGCCAGTCGGCGGCGGAATCCCCGTACGACTCGCCGAGCGCTCGCACCAGACGCTGCGGCGGTTCGAAACCCATACGTGCTTTGTTCCCTTTCAGAGCTTCTTCAGTGCGTCGCGCCGGTCCCGTGCCGCACGCCGGCCCCGTCCTTCGTGCCGGACCCGTCCTTCGCGTCGGACCCCGCCTTCGCGCCGGACCCGTCGGCGGCCTGCTCGGCGAGCCCGGGAAAGGGTACGCCGCTGCCCCGCCAGCGGACCGCGCGCACCGCGGCCTCCCGCAGCGCGTCGGCCGCCTCCCGCCGGAGCGGTCCTTGGGCGGCCCGTACGAGATCGGAGTAGACGTCCGCCACCCGGTCCTCCAGCAGGGCGGCCAGCCGCACCGCCGCGGCCGGGTCCGGCACCGCGAACGGCAGAGCGTACGCGGCCTGCGCGGCCACCGGTTCACCGCCCAGGTCACGCACGGTCCGCTGCAGCGCGTCGCGCCGGGCGCGGTGCGCGTGGTAGGCCGCCGCGGCCTCGGCCCGGCGGCCGTCGGCGACCCGGCCGCCGACGACTCCGTATCCGTACACCGCCGCGTGTTCGGCGGCCAGGGCGGCCAGCGCCGCCTTCCGTGTCCCGGCGGTCATGACGAGGTCTCCTTGGCCAGTTCGGTCAGCAGATAGGCGTGTGCCGCGCCCGCCGCCGCGATCGACGCCAGCAGCCGGGCCAGCTCCGGCGGGGCCTTCAGGAGCGTCGCCGTGTGGGCGTCCGAGGCGCGACGTTCGGCCTCGGCCAGTTCCTTGACGGCGGCCCTGGCGCCGGTCGCGCGGGTCGGCGCGAACGCCGGCGTCCCGCCGCCGTCGGGTGCCAGCGCCTTGACGTGGGCCCGCACCGCGTCCCGCAGCGGCGCGAGCCCGGCGGCGGTCGCCGGGTGGGCCTTGACCACCAGTTCGTACCGGGCGAGCAGATCCCTGCTGGTACGGGCGGCAGCCGCCCGGAGCGACCGCTCCGCCCGTGCGGCCGAGGCCTGCTCGGCCGGGGTCGCCCCGTCGGGCCGGGCCGGGCCGTCCCGTTGCCCGGACCCGTCACCGCAGCCGGCCAGCACCGCCCCCAAGGCGATCGCCCCCGTCGCGGTGAACGCACCTCTGCGCGTCGTCCCCGTGCGCCGCACTTGTTCTCCTTCGGGCTTGCACCTGTCTTGACTGGATCTGTCCTGAAGTGATCACCGCAGGCGAGCGTACCCGCGGTCGCGGAGCATGCGGACGGCAACACCCCTCGGGACCGGATACCCTTTGACCTGACACGCGAGATCCCCACAACAGCACACGCGGCCGAGGAGTCACCCGGATGAGCACCACCCAGAGCGAGAGGCTGCGCGGACTGCTCGAACCGCTCGTCAGCGCCGAGCAGCTGGATCTCGAAGAGATCGAGGTGTCCCGGGCCGGCCGCCGCCGGGTGCTGCGGATCGTCGTGGACTCCGATGAGGGCGTGGAGCTGGACGCCTGTGCCCAGCTGAGCCGCGCGATCTCCGAGAAGCTCGACGAGACCGACGCGATGGGCGACGACGAGTACGTCCTCGAAGTCAGCTCGCCCGGTGCCGACCGTCCGCTGACGGAGCACCGCCACTACGTACGTGCCACGGGCCGCCTGGCCAAGCTGCAGCTGCGCGAGGGCGGTGAGCTCGTGGCGCGCATCCTCGCCGTGGACGAGGAGGGGCTCGACCTCGAAGTCCCGGGCGTCAAGGGCCGCAAGCCCACGTCCCGCCGGGTCGCCTTCGACGAGATCGCCAAGGCGCGCGTGGAGATCGAATTCAGCCGCAAGGACAAGAAGGAAGAGGAGGCGTAGCCGTGGACATCGATGTGAAGCTCTTGAAGGGCTTGGCACAGGACAAGGAGATCCCCTTCGACGTGCTCGTCGAGGCGATCGAGTCGGCCCTCCTCATCGCCTACCACCGTACGGACGGAAGCCACCGCCGCGCGCGCGTGAAGCTCGACGAGCGCGGCCATGTGACGGTGTGGGCGAAGGAGGACCCGGCCGACCTCGAACCCGGCCAGGAGCCCAAGGAGTTCGACGACACCCCGTCCGGCTTCGGCCGGATCGCCGCGACCACCGCCAAGCAGGTCATCCTGCAGCGGCTGCGCGACGCCGAGGACGACCGGACGTTCGGGGAGTACGCGGGCCACGAGGGCGATGTCGTCACCGGCGTCGTCCAGCAGGGCAAGGACCCGAAGAACGTCCTGGTCGACATCGGCAAGCTCGAAGCCATCCTGCCGGTGCAGGAGCAGGTGCCGGGCGAGGAGTACACCCACGGTCTGCGCCTGCGCACCTACGTCGTACGCGTGGCCAAGGGGGTGCGCGGTCCGTCCGTGACGCTGTCGCGGACCCACCCCAACCTGGTCAAGAAGCTCTTCGCGCTGGAGGTCCCGGAGATCGCGGACGGTTCCGTCGAGATCTGCGCGATCGCCCGCGAGGCTGGTCATCGCACCAAGATCGCGGTCCGTTCGACCCGTTCCGGGCTGAACGCCAAGGGTGCCTGCATCGGCCCGATGGGCGGCCGGGTGCGCAACGTCATGGCGGAGCTGCACGGCGAGAAGATCGACATCGTGGACTGGTCGGACGACCCGGCCGAGATGGTCGCCAACGCCCTGTCGCCCGCGCGGGTGAGCCAGGTCGAGGTCGTGGACCTCGGTGCACGGTCCGCCCGGGTCACCGTTCCGGACTACCAGCTGTCGCTGGCGATCGGCAAGGAGGGGCAGAACGCCCGCCTCGCCGCCCGCCTCACCGGCTGGCGCATCGACATCCGTCCGGACACCGAGACCGACGCCGAGCGCGATGTCGCCGACCGTGAGCGGGCCGAGCGGGCCCGTGAGCGTTCCGAGCGCGGCTGACCCGGCGACGCGAACAGCCGGCCCCGCGCCGGACCATCGGACACCGTCGGGAACGGGCGTCCGGGGGCGATGGCGCGGGCCCCGGGGGAATACATCCGAGCGGCACGCCGCTGAGAACACGACAACATCCGTTCGATTTTTGCCCCAAAGGGGTGAGGTCGGTGCGGGGAGGTAGACTTAACCGTGTCTGGCCGGACGCACGCCCGCGCTTGCCCTGAGCGAACCTGTGTGGGATGCCGGGAGCGGGCGGCCAAGAGCGAGCTGCTGCGCATCGTCGCGGACGAGGACGCCTGCGTCCCCGATCCTCGCGGTACGCTGCCCGGCCGGGGTGCCTATGTACACCCCGTCCCCGTCTGTCTGGACCTGGCGGTTCGCCGCCGGGCATTCCCCCGGGCCTTCAAGGCCAAGGGGCCGTTCGACCCCGCCGCAGTGCAGCGGTTCGTCGGGCGGGCGACACCGTAAGAAATGAACGGCACGGGACCCCGTGCGGTCAGGTACCTCGCGAGTTGGAAGTAGGTCGAGATTGCGATGAGCACTCGATGAGTACGCGATGAGTACGCCCATGAAGTAGCGACGGTCCGGCGGTAACCCGGACCTAAAAGGAGCGAAGTGGCTAAGGTCCGGGTATACGAACTCGCCAAGGAGTTCGGCGTCGAGAGCAAGGTCGTCATGGCCAAGCTCCAAGAGCTCGGTGAATTCGTCCGTTCGGCGTCCTCGACGATCGAGGCGCCGGTTGTACGCAAGTTGACTGACGCACTGCAGGGGCCCGGCGGCAACGCCGGCAAGTCCGCTGCCAAGCCTGGGGCGCCCCGCAAGGCGACGCCCGCGAAGCCCGCAGCGCCCTCCCCGGCCGCTGCGGCACGTCCCGCTGCCCCGAAGCCCGGCGCCCCGGCCCCCAAGCCGGCCCCCGCCGCACCGGTGAGCAGCACCCCCGCGGCGCCTTCCGCGCCGTCCGCCGGACCGCGGCCGGGCCCGAAGCCCGCGCCCAAGCCCGCTCCGGTGACTCCGGTCCCCGCTGCCGAGTTCTCGGCTCCGGCTCCGGCCCAGCCCGCTGCCCCGCAGCAGCAGGGTCCGCGTCCCACCGGTGCCACCCCCGGGCCCCGTCCCGCCGGTGGACACGCCCGTCCGGCTCCGTCCGGCGGTCAGCGTGACGGCGGTCGCGGTGGCGAGCGTGGCGACCGTCCCGCGCGTCCCGCGGGTCAGGGCGCCCCGCGCCCCGGCGCCCGTCCGGCCGGTCCCCGTCCGGGCAACAACCCCTTCACCTCCGGTGGCTCGACGGGCATGGCCCGTCCGCAGGCGCCCCGTCCCGGTGGCGCCCCGCGTCCCGGTGGCGGTCAGGACCGTCCGGGCGCCCCGCGTCCGCAGGGCGGCCCCGGTGGCGCCCCGCGTCCCCAGGGTCAGGGCGGTGCCCGTCCCACTCCGGGCGGCATGCCCCGTCCGCAGGCTCCCCGTCCGGGCGGTGCCCCCGGTGGTAACCGTCCGAACCCGGGCATGATGCCGCAGCGTCCCGCTGCCGGCCCGCGTCCCGGTGGTGGCCCCGGCGGTGGCCGCGGTCCCGGTGGCGGCGGTCGTCCCGGTGGCGCCGGTCGTCCCGGTGGCGGCGGCTTCGCAGGCCGTCCGGCCGGTCCCGGTGGCGGCGGCGGCGGTTTCGCCGGTCGTCCCGGTGGCGGCGGTGGCGGTGGCGGTGCCGGTCGTCCCGGTGGTGGCGGCGGCTTCGGCGGTCGTCCCGGCTTCGGTGGACGTCCCGGCGGCCCCGGTGGCCGCGGTGGCACACAGGGTGCGTTCGGCCGTCCCGGCGGTCCCGCGCGTCGCGGTCGCAAGTCGAAGCGGCAGAGGCGCCAGGAGTACGAGGCCATGCAGGCCCCGTCCGTGAACGGCATCATGCTGCCTCGCGGCAACGGACAGTCCGTCCGTCTGTCGCGCGGTGCCTCCCTCACCGACTTCGCGGAGAAGATCAACGCCAACCCGGCGTCGCTCGTCGCCGTGATGATGAACCTCGGCGAGATGGTCACGGCGACGCAGTCCGTCTCCGACGACACCCTCAAGCTGCTCGCGGACGAGATGAACTACGTCCTCGAGATCGTCAGCCCCGAGGAGGAGGACCGCGAGCTGCTCGAGTCCTTCGACATCGAGTTCGGCGAGGACGAGGGCGGCGAAGAGGCGCTCATCCCGCGTCCGCCGGTCGTGACCGTCATGGGTCACGTCGACCACGGTAAGACCCGACTGCTGGACGCGATCCGCAAGACGAACGTCGTCGCGGGCGAGGCCGGCGGCATCACGCAGCACATCGGTGCGTACCAGGTCTCCTCCGAGGTCAACGGCGAGGACCGGAAGATCACCTTCATCGACACCCCGGGTCACGAGGCGTTCACCGCCATGCGTGCCCGTGGTGCGAAGTCCACCGACATCGCGATCCTCGTGGTGGCGGCGAACGACGGTGTGATGCCCCAGACGATCGAGGCGCTGAACCACGCCAAGGCGGCCGACGTGCCGATCGTGGTCGCGGTCAACAAGATCGACGTCGAGGGCGCCGACCCGACCAAGGTGCGCGGTCAGCTCACCGAGTTCGGTCTGGTGGCCGAGGAGTACGGCGGCGACACGATGTTCGTCGACATCTCCGCCAAGCAGGGTCTGCACATCGACCAGCTGCTGGAGGCCGTGGTCCTGACCGCGGACGCCTCGCTCGACCTGCGGGCCAACCCGGAGCAGGACGCACAGGGTATTGCGATCGAGTCCCACCTCGACCGCGGCCGCGGTGCCGTTTCGACCGTCCTGGTCCAGCGAGGAACGCTGCGCATCGGTGACACGATGGTGGTCGGCGACGCGTACGGCCGTGTCCGGGCGATGCTCGACGACAACGGCAACAACGTCGAGGAAGCGGGTCCGTCGACCCCCGTCCTCGTGCTCGGTCTCACCAACGTCCCGGGTGCCGGCGACAACTTCCTGGTGGTCGACGAGGACCGTACGGCCCGTCAGATCGCCGAGAAGCGTGCCGCCCGTGAGCGCAACGCCAACTTCGCCCGCAAGGGTGTCCGGTTCTCCCTGGAGAACCTGGACGAGGCGCTCAAGGCCGGTCTGGTCCAGGAGCTCAACCTCATCATCAAGGGCGACGCGTCCGGTTCGGTGGAGGCTCTCGAGTCCTCGCTGCTCCAGCTCGACGTCGGCGACGAGGTCGACATCCGGGTCCTGCACCGCGGTGTGGGTGCGGTCACCGAGTCGGACATCGACCTGGCGACCGGCTCCGACGCCATCGTCATCGGCTTCAACGTCCGGGCTGCCGGGCGTGCCCAGCAGATGGCGGAGCGCGAGGGTGTCGACGTCCGCTACTACTCGGTGATCTACCAGGCCATCGAGGAGATCGAGGCGGCCCTCAAGGGCATGCTCAAGCCGGAGTACGAAGAGGTCGAGCTCGGCACGGCGGAGATCCGCGAGATCTTCCGCTCGTCCAAGCTGGGCAACATCGCCGGTGTGCTGGTCCGGTCCGGCGAGGTCAAGCGCAACACCAAGGCGCGCCTGCTGCGCGATGGCAAGGTCATCGCGGAGAACCTCAACATCTCCGGTCTGCGCCGCTTCAAGGACGACGTCACCGAGATCCGCGAAGGCTTCGAGGGTGGTATCAACCTCGGAAACTTCAACGACATCAAGATCGACGACGTCATCGCGACGTACGAGATGCGCGAGAAGCCGCGAGGCTGATCCGCGGGGATTTCCGGGGGAGACCCCGGACCTCTCTTCAAGAGTCGGGGCCGGTCGGCGGGTCATATTTCCGTCGATCGGCCCCGGCCGTTCCGTGTACGGTTCTTGTGTTCCTGCCAAGCGATGGCAGGGCACGACCCCGAACCGGCGGGACATCCGGACATACATGTATGTGGGGACACTGTCCTTCGATCTGCTTCTCGGCGACGTACGGTCGTTGAAGGAGAAGCGCTCCGTCGTCCGCCCGATCGTCGCCGAGCTCCAGCGCAAATTCGCGGTGAGCGCGGCGGAGGTGGGCGATCAGGATCTCCATCGCAGGGCCGAGATCGGCCTTGCCGTGGTCTCCGGGGACACCGGACACCTCACAGACGTTCTGGACCGGTGCGAGCGGCTGGTGGCCGCCCGGCCGGAAGTGGAGCTGCTTTCCGTACGACGGCGGCTGCACAGCGACGAAGACGATTGAGCAAGGCTGAGAAGGAGACGGACCAGTGGCCGACAACGCGCGGGCGAAAAAGCTGGCGGACCTCATCCAGGAGGTGGTCGCCGAGAAACTGCAGCGCGGTATCAAGGACCCCCGTCTGGGTACGCACGTGACGATCACGGACACCCGGGTCACCGGTGACCTGCGGGAGGCCACGGTCTTCTACACGGTCTACGGCGACGACGAGGAGCGGGCGAGCGCGGCGGCCGGCCTGGAGAGCGCCAAGGGCATCCTGCGTTCGGCGGTCGGAGCGGCGGCGGGGACGAAGTTCACCCCCACGCTGGCCTTCGTGGCCGACGCCCTCCCGGAGAACGCCAAGGCGATCGAGGACCTCCTCGACCGGGCACGGGCCTCGGACGCGCGGGTGCGCGAGGCGTCCTCGGGCGCCACGTACGCCGGCGGCGCGGACCCGTACCGCAAGGCGGACGACGAGAACGACGAGGACACCGCCTCCGAATGACATCGCAGAACAGGACACCCGGTCAGGGGCGCGCGAGCGCGGCGGCCTCCGACAAGGGTGGTGGTGGGCCCCGGGAGGACGGCCTCGTCATCGTCGACAAGCCGTCCGGCTTCACTTCGCACGACGTCGTCGCCAAGATGCGCGGCATCGCCAGGACCCGCCGTGTCGGCCACGCCGGCACGCTGGACCCGATGGCGACGGGCGTTCTGGTGCTCGGTGTCGAGAAGGCCACCAAGCTGCTGGGCCATCTCGCACTGACCGAGAAGGAGTACCTCGGCACGATCCGGCTCGGCCAGGACACCGTCACCGACGACGCGGAGGGCGAGATCACCTCGTCCACCGACGCCTCCGGTGTGACCCGTGACGGCATCGACGCCGGGGTCGCGGCCCTGACCGGCCCGATCATGCAGGTGCCGTCCAAGGTCAGTGCCATCAAGATCGACGGCAAGCGGTCCTACGCCAGGGTGCGCGGCGGCGAGGAGTTCGAGATCCCGGCCAGACCGGTGACGATCTCGTCCTTCAACGTCTACGACGTCCGCCACGAGGTCGCCGAGGACGGCACGCCGGTCGTCGACCTGGTCGTCTCCGTCGTCTGCTCCTCCGGCACGTACATCCGCGCGATCGCCCGCGACCTCGGCGCGGGGCTCGGCGTCGGCGGGCATCTGACGGCGCTGCGGCGCACCCGGGTCGGGCCGTACGGTCTCGACGTGGCGCGGACGCTCGACCAGCATCAGCAGGAGCTGACCGTGATGCCGGTGGCCGAGGCCGCCGCCTCGGCGTTCCCCCGCTGGGACGTGGACGAGAAGCGCGCCAAGCTGCTGCTGAACGGGGTGCGGCTGGACATGCCCGCCTTCCCGCCGGGACCGGTCGGGGTCTTCGGGCCCGACGGGCGCTTCCTGGTGCTCGTCGAGGAGCAGAAGGGCAAGGCCAAGAGCCTCGCCGTCTTCGCCTGACGGGCGGCCGGGGCCGGAGAGCCTCATCGTGGAGCGGGCGGAGCCCCCGCGCCCGCTCCACGATCCCCCAACGGTTCCTGTCCACCCGGCGCCATGAATTCACCCCGATGAGCAGGCGCTCGGAGTGAATCGGGGGTGCATACAGGGGCGCTTTTACTCCGAGCGGTACACGTGCCGGTGATCGCCGACCTAACGTCGGACCATGGGAAGCGGGGACCGGGCAGCGCTGGTACGTATCTGCGATCGGACCGGCCGGCCACGGGGGACCGGGTTCGTCGCGGACGACCGGGGCACGGTGGTGACCAGTCATGAGGCGGTCGAGGGGCTCACACGGCTCGTCCTGTACGGGACGGACGGCCGCAGCTGCCCCCTCGGGGCCGCCGATGTCACCGCGCTGCCCGAACGGGGCCTGGCCCTGCTGCGTACCGGGGGACCCTTCGCGCTCGGCGTGGAGCCGACACCGATCGCGTCACGGGACCGTATCGACGCCGGTACGTATGTGACGATCGCCGCCCACGGCTGGCGCGAGGCGCGGGTGCTCGGCACCGCCCCGGTGACGTACACCGCGAACGGCCGCGCCCATCGGATCGGTGCCGCGCTGGAGCTGGCGCTCGGCACGGACGGTTCGGACGCGCTGCGGCTCGGCGGCGCCGCCGTGGGCGGGCCCGTCCTCGACCCGGACAGCGGCGCGGTCCTCGCCGTGCTGGGCACCGCACTGCGCGCCGGGCATCCCGCCGCCGGTTTCGCGGTGCCGCTCGGGAGCGCGGACGCCGACGGTCCGCTGGGCGCGTTGCTGTGGCGCAACGCAAGGAGCGTTCCCGGATACGGACGCGATCTGAATCTCGCGGGCGCCCTGCACCTCACGGCGACCTCGCTCGGCTCGGCGGGCGGTCCGGCCGCCTGTCCCGACCCGGTCGAACGCCCGGACGTGATCGCGGAGTTGGCGGCCTTCTCGATGCCCGGCGGCCCTTCGTCCGCGTTGCCCGGTCCCGCCGTGGTCCTCGGTCTCGTCGGAGCGCCGGGCACCGGCCGTACCACCGAACTGGCCGCGTTCGCCGCCCGCCGTGCCCGCGGCTCCGTGCCCGCGCCCACGCTCTGGCTCCGCGGTGCCGATCTGCTGGCCGACGACTCCTCGGTCGCCGACGCGATCGCCCGAGCGCTCCGGCGGTCCTGCCGGATCGTCACCGCAGCCGGGGCGAGGGGAGACATGACGACCGTCACAGCCGAGGGGGTGGCCCGGCTGGCCGCGGAGTCCGGGAGCCCGCTGCTCGTCCTGCTGGACGGCCCCGAGGAGATGCCGCCCGTACTGGCCCAGGGGGTGGCCCCGTGGACCGCGGGCACCGTCGACTGGCTGCGGGGGAACGGGGCGCGGCTCGTGATGGCCTGCACGCCCGAGCACTGGGAGACGGCCGGTGCGCTCTGCCCGGACGGTGCGCTGCACCGTCCCGCCAGGCCGGCCGGACGACTGCCGTCCGCGGTCCGGCTCGGCGAGCTCACCGCGGGCCAGGCCGAACAGGCCCGGGAACGGTACGCCATTCCGTCCGGTGCGCTCGCCCCCGGGCACGACCGGCACCCGCTCACCCTGCGTCTGCTCGCGGAGGTCCGCGAGGCGCTGCCCGGGGACGTCCCCGGGCGGCCCGACGCGGAGGACGTCTTCGGTGCCCACCTGGATCTGATGTGTCTGCGGATCGCGGTCCGCGTCGCGGCGCTGTCGGGCCCGGTGCCCGGGGCCACCGCGGTCCGGCGGCTCGCCGCGCGGGCGGCCGGGCAGGTCCACGAGGCGGCGCGGCGCTGTCTGGGCCCCGGACAGGGGGAGCTGGACCGGGTGGCGTTCGAGGAGGTGTTCCCCTGGCGCACCGGCTGGGCGTCGGCGGTCCTCGCCGAGGGCCTGCTCGTGCCGGCGGGAGCGGGTTACCGCTTCGCGCACGAGGAGCTGGGGGACTGGGTGCAGGGCGCCCACCTGGACCTGGACGCGGCGCTGTACGCGCTGGTCCACCGGTGGCGGGCGGGGGAGGACGCGGAACGGGCGGTGGAGGCCCGTGTTCCACAGCCGCGGAGCCCGCGTACCGGGCCCGGCCGGGGACCCGCGCAGGACGTCGTGGCGGTGGTTCGGGGGCCGAATGGGCCGCGAGCGGAGCTCAGCCGCGTCCCCGCGCCGGGAGCCGCCGGGGAAGCCGCACCGGCGACCGCAGCGCGCACCCTGCCCGTACCGCGCCATCGGACCGGCCCGGTCGTCCAGGCCCTGCTGCTGCTGGGCCGCAGGCAGGGGCCCGCCGCGCTGGCACACCGACTGGCCGGCCTCGTCGAGGCCCTCGACCGGTCGGCGCCGGGGCCGGGATCACCCGCCGAGGCCCGCGACGACGCCCGCTGGTGGGCGGTCCACCTGCTCTCGGAGACCCTGCTCCGGGTGCACGACGCCCGGACCCAGCTCGGGGTGCTGCGGCTGCTGGCCGACCGCGTCGTCGGAAGCGCCGCCGCGGGAGGGCCGGCGGGCACAGGGCCCTACGCGGAGTTCGGTCCGTGGTTCTGGCGGCGCCTGAAGCTGCCGGAGGCGGACCGGGTCGATCTGTTTCGGCGTCTCGTCCCCGCCGACGGCCCGCGCCGGGGAACCTCCCGCGGTGACGGGGACCACGGCTGTGACCCGTATCCCGACGGCGACGGCGGCGAACGCTTCCTGGACGCCGTCGCGCGGCGGCTCGCCGCCCGGCCCCGGGCCGTGCAGCCGATGCTCTGCGACTGGTTCACCGACGAGCGCCCACTGCTCGCCGAGGAGGGGGAGGGGGGCGCGATGCGCCCGACCGTGGCCGCGGCCGCTCAGGCGCTGCTCCACGCCCGTCGGGACCTGGCCGTCGACGACCTGACCGAGGCACTCGTCTCGACCGCCCACCCCCGCGCCGAGGAACTGCTCGCCGCGCTGGCCGAGGACGAGCCCGCCGCGCTGTGCCGCGCCGTCGCCCGCTGGGCGCGCGACGAGGACAGGCCCGGCCGCCGGGCCGCCGCCGCCTCGTACGCCCTGCTCACCGTCGTGCACGCGACGCGGGACGCCGACCGCGAGCTGCTGCGCGGGGCCGCCCTCGCCCTGCTGGCCCGCCCGGCCGACGCCCCCCTGCGCGGGGCCGCGCTCACCCTCCTCGTACAGGATCCACGGAGCCGGGACCGCCACCTCCCGCAGGCGCTGCGGGCCTTCGTCGCGGGCGAGCCGCGGCTGTCCGCCGAGGCGCTGGCCGTCGCACTGTCCTCCCATCCCGAGCCGGTGCTCGCGGCGTTCCGGGAGCGGCTGACCCGGCCCGGCGACGGGGCGGGCGAGGCGCTGTGCGCGCTCGCCGGGGTCGACGCGCCGGAGCTGGCCCTGCACGCCGCCGGGCTCGTGCGGGCGTACATCGACAGCCACCCGGACGACGCCGTACACGCCGCCTCGTACCTCGACCGGAGGCTGGAGCACGGACCCGCCGCCCGCGCCCTGCTGCTGCCGCTGGTGACCGGACTGCTGCGGGACCGGCCGGTGCCGCCGCCCGTGCGCGGTGCGCTCGCCGGGGTGCTCGCCGCGCCGGGCAGCCCCGCCTCCGGGCAGCTCAGGGGCGAGCTGCTGGAGGTCCTGCTGGACTTCGAGCAGGAGGCCCACCGCGATCCGGCCGTGCTCGACGCGCTGCTGCGGGCCGCCGCGACCGGCTCCGGCGCCCGCGCACCGGCGCGTACCCGTGCGCTGGTCCACCGCACCGGGATGCTCCTGGTCCGCACGCCCGAGGGCGCGGTCCGCTTCGACGGCCGACTGGTCGAACTGGCTCGTGAGGTGCCCGGATTCGCCGCCCTGGTGACCGGGTGGCTGGCCGACGCCCCGCAGGAGTGGGCGGCGCTCGTCGGCCCCAGCGCACGGCGGACGATGGAGGCCCTGGCGAGCCCGAAGACGATGCCGATGCGGGCCGCGGGGCGTGAGCATGGCAGTCTTAGACCTGCGTAACAGGCAATCTCACGTACACAGGTTCGGGCGAGGAGCGGTCACAGTGCAGCGCTGGCGTGGCTTGGAGGACATCCCCCAGGACTGGGGACGCAGCGTCGTCACCATCGGCTCCTATGACGGGGTGCACCGTGGGCACCAGCTGATCATCGGGCGGGCCGTGGAGCGCGCCCGCGAGCTGGGCGTGCCGTCGGTCGTGGTGACCTTCGACCCGCATCCCAGCGAGGTCGTGCGGCCCGGCAGCCACCCGCCGCTGCTCGCCCCGCACCACCGGCGCGCCGAGCTGATGGCGGAGCTGGGGGTGGACGCGGTGCTGATCCTGCCGTTCACCACGGAGTTCTCGAAGCTGGCACCGGCCGACTTCATCGTGAAGGTGCTCGTCGACAAGCTGCACGCGCAGCTGGTCATCGAGGGCCCCAACTTCCGCTTCGGCCACAAGGCGGCCGGGAACGTGCAGCTGCTCACCGAGTTCGGCGAGACCTACGACTACCGCGTCGAGGTCATAGACCTGTACGTGAGCGGTGAGGCGGGCGGCGGCGAGCCGTTCTCCTCCACACTCACCCGGCGACTGGTCGCCGAGGGCGATGTCGCGGGCGCCGCCGAGATCCTGGGCCGGCCGCACCGGGTCGAGGGCATCGTGGTCCGCGGCGCGCAGCGCGGCCGTGACATGGGCTTCCCCACGGCCAACGTGGAGACCCTGCCGCACACCGCCATCCCCGCCGACGGCGTCTACGCGGGCTGGCTCAATGTGGACGGCGAGGCGATGCCCGCCGCGATCTCGGTCGGCACGAACCCGCAGTTCGACGGCACCGAGCGGACGGTGGAGGCGTACGCGATCGACCGCGTCGGCCTCGACCTGTACGGGCTCCACGTCTCGGTGGACTTCCTCGCGTACGTGCGCGGGATGCTGAAGTTCGACTCGATCGACGAGCTGCTCGTGGCGATGGCCGCCGATGTGAAGCGGTGCAGCGAGCTGGTCGCCGCGTACGAGCGCGGCTGACCTCTTCGCCGCACGCGACCGGGCCGGAACCGTCCTCGACGGTCCCGGCCCGGTCGCGCGAGACGTCAGCCGTTCAGCGCCCCGAGCTTGTCGGGTGACCTCCGGCCGGGCGGCCATGCCCTGACCACGCACGCTTCCCGCGTTGTCGTCGGTCGCCGACGCCCAGCGTCGACTCCCTCCTCCGCCTCGGAACCGCACGCACCGGACCGTGTCCGCCATCCGGTCCGAGGTCACCCGACAGCCTCTCGGGCGGGTGCCCCGTGGTCTTGCACGGGGCACCATGCGATCACGGCACCGGACCCGCCCGCTCATCCGGCCCGATCCGAACGGAAGACCCCCAGGGTCTCTCGTTCGGATCCCGGCGGGCTCGCGTGCCCCGTCACCGTGCTACGCCCGCGCCTTCGCCGCCGCGGTCGCCCAGTGGCACGCCACCTGGGTCTGCCCGCCGCCCGCGAGCACCGGCAGATCCTTCGTACGGCATGCGTCCGCGACGCCCGCCCGCTCCGCCTCGCCCGAGGCCAGTACCTGGCAGCGGGCGTGGAACCGGCACCCGGACGGCACCCTGGACGGGTCCGGCGGCTCGCCGGTCAGAATCACCGGATCGTCCCCGGACTCCGGCAGCACCGACAACAACGCCTGGGTGTACGGGTGCTGCGGAGAGGTGAGGATCTGCTCCACCTCGCCCGTCTCCACGATCCGCCCGAGGTACATCACCGCGACCCGGTCGGCGATGTTCCACGCCAGGCCGAGGTCGTGCGTGACCACCAGCGCGGACAGGCCCAGCTCGTCCCGCAACCGCAGCAGCAGGGCCAGGATCTCGCCGCGCACCGAAGCGTCCAGCGAAGCCACCGGCTCGTCGGCCACGATGAGTTCGGGCTCCAGCACGAGCGCGCCCGCGATCACGACCCGCTGGCGCTGGCCGCCCGACAGCTCGTGCGGATAGCGCAGGAAGAACCGCTCCGGAGGGCGTAGTCCCGCCCGCGACAAAGCCTCGGCGACCGCGGCCCGTTCGTCGCCCGCGTACCCGTGGATCCGCAGGCCCTCCGCGACGGCGTCGTACACCGTGTGCCGCGGATTGAGCGAACCGCTGGGGTCCTGGAGCACCAGCTGGACCCGCTTGCGGTACGCCTTCAGCGCACGGCTTCCGTAGTCGAGCGGCTGCCCGCCGAAGGTCACCCGCCCGGACGTCGGCGGGACCAGACCCAGCAGCGAGCGCGCCAGCGTCGTCTTGCCGCAGCCCGACTCGCCCACCAGTGCGACGATCTCGCCGGGCCGGATGTCCAGATCCACGCTGTCCACGGCCCGCGCCGGGGCGGCCCCGCGCCGGCCGGGGAAGGTGACCTTCAGATCCTCCGCGCTGAGCAGGGGAGTGTTGGTGGTCATGATGTGCTCCTTGCTTCCTCGGCATCCGGCCGGGCCGGGGACGCGGCCGACGCCCCCGCCTCCACCAGCACACAGGCGGCCCGCCGCTCCGGCCCCGCCTCGCGCAGCTCCTGGTCCTGCGTCGTGCAGGAATCCAGGGCCACCGGGCAGCGCGGATGGAACGTGCAGCCGCCGGGCAGCGCCGACGGGTCCGGCGGGTCACCGGGCAGCCCGCGGGGCGCGAACCGGGAGGCCGGGTCGCCGATGCGCGGAAACGCGCCGGACAGGGCCTTGCCGTACGGGTGGTGCGCGTTCTCGTAGACCTCGGACGCCGGGCCCTCCTCCACGACCCGGCCCGCGTACATCACCGCGAGCCGGTCACAGGTGTCCGAGAGCACCGCGAGGTCATGGCTGATCATGATCAGACCGAGGTCCTGTTCGGACACCAACTGCTCGATCAGCCGCAGGATCTGGGCCTGGATCATCACGTCGAGAGCCGTGGTCGGCTCGTCCGCGATGATCAGTCCGGGATCGCAGGCGAGCGCCATCGCGATCATCACGCGCTGCCGCTGCCCGCCGGAGAGCTCGTGCGGATAGGCGCTCGCGCGGGCGGCCGGCAGCCCCACCTGTTCCAGGAGCTCGCCGACCTTCTTCGCAGCCCCCGCCTGAGTCGCCTTCCGGTGCAGCAGGATCGGCTCGGCGATCTGGTCCCCGATGCGGTGCACCGCGTTCAGCGAGTGCATCGCGCCCTGGAACACGATCGACGCCCCCGCCCAGCGCACCGCCCTGACCTGGCCCCACTTCATGGTGAGGACGTCCTCGCCGTTCAGCAGGATCTCGCCGGAGACCTTCGTCCCGGCGGGCAGCAGCCGCAGCAGGGCGAGCGCCAGCGTCGACTTGCCGCAGCCCGACTCGCCGGCGATGCCGAGCTTCTGCCCCGCGTCGACGGTGAGATTCACGCCGCGGACCGCCTGCGCCCCGCCGGCGTACGTCACCGTGAGGTCCCGTACGTCGAGAAGCGGCGACTTGTGGATGCTCGTCGTGCTCAACGGGCCACCCCCAGCTTGGGATTGAGGACGGACTCGATGGCGCGGCCGCACAGCGTGAACGCCAGCGCCACCAGGGCGATGGCGATGCCGGGAGGCGCCAGGTACCACCAGTCGCCCGCGCTCACCGCGCCCGCCTCGCGGGCGTCCTGGAGCATGCCGCCCCAGGAGGTGATGGTCGGGTCGCTCAGGCCGAGGAAGGCCAGGGTGGCCTCCGTGAGGATCGCGCTGGAGATCACCAGCGTGGTCTGCGCGAGCACCAGCGGCATCACGTTCGGCAGGACGTGCCGGATCATGATGTGCCCGTGGCCGCCGCCCAGGGCACGGGCGCGCTCGATGTACGGGCGGGACTCCACGGCCAGGGTCTGGGCGCGGACCAGCCGGGCCGTCGTCGGCCAGGTCGTCACGCCGATCGCGATGATGACCGTCCACATCGAACGGTCCATGACGGTGGCGAGGGCGATCGCGAGGACCAGGGTCGGCATCACCAGGAACCAGTCGGTGATCCGCAGCAGGACCGTCGAGTACCAGCCGTGGAAGTGCCCCGCGACGATGCCGACGACCGTACCGATGGCGACACACAGAAACGCCGCGAGCAGGCCGACCGTCAGCGAGACACGAGTGCCCCACACCAGCAGTGCCAGCACGCTGCGCCCGAACTGGTCGGTACCCAGCGGAAATTCTCCGCTCGGCGACTCCAGTGCGCCCCCCGGCGCGTCGGTGACGCTCTGCGAGTCGGCACCGACGAGCTGCGGCGCGAGAAGGGCGACCAGCGCGATCAGGACGAGCGCGCCCAGACCCCACAGTCCGCCCCTGTGCTTGCGGTACTCCCGCCAGAACCGGGCGGCCGACTGCCGCTTGCGGGCGCGGGCGAGCGCCCGCGGATTCTCGGCCGCTTCGGCCTTCGTGGGCGTGGGCATGGATTCGGTCGTCATCGGCCCACCCGGGGATCGAGCAGCGGATACAGCACATCGGCAAGGGTGTTCGCCAGGATCACCGCGGTGGCGAAGACGAAGAACAGCCCTTGTACGAGGGGGAGATCGGGCACGCTCAGCGCCTGGTAGAAGAGACCGCCGAGGCCGGGCCACGAGAACACCGTCTCGACCAGGATCTGCCCGGCGACCACATGCCCCAGGTTCACGAACATCAGCGTGAATGTCGGCAGCATGGCGTTCGGCACGGCGTGCTTGCGGCGTACGACATCGTCCCGCAGCCCCTTCGCGCGGGCCGTCGTCAGATAGTCGCTGCCCATCTCGTCGAGCAGCGAGGAGCGCATGACCAGCAGCGTCTGCGCGTACCCGACCGCGACCAGCGTGATCACCGGGAGGACCAGATGGTGCGCCACGTCCAGGACGTACGCGAGCCCGCTCTCGCCGCCCGTTTCCATGCCTCCCGTCGGGAAGATCCCGGGGATCGGACCGACGCCCACCGCGAAGACGATGATCAGGAGCAGGCCCAGCCAGAACGACGGGATCGAGTAGAGGGTGAGCGCGAACGCGGTGTTGAAGCGGTCGCTGACGGAGCCGTTGCGCCAGGCGGTGCGGGTGCCCAGCCAGATGCCGAGCGCGGTGTAGAGGACGTACGCGGTGCCGGTGAGCAGCAGCGTGGCCGGGAGCGCCGCCGTGATCTTGTCGATGACGGGGGCGTGGAACTGGAACGAGGTACCGAAGTCCCCGGTCAGCGCGTCGCCCACGTAACTCGTGAACTGCTTCCAGAGCGGCTGGTCGAGCCCGAACTGGTGCCGGAGCGACTGGAGTTGTTCGGCGGAGACGGGGCGACCGCCGGTCATCTGCTTCACCGGGTCGCTGGGAATGAGCCGGAAGAGGAAGAAGCTGGTGACCAGTACGGCGAACAGGGAGACTGCCGCTCCCACGATCTTGGCCGCGACGTACTGGAGATAGGCCTTGGTGTTGCGCGCCCGTGGACCGCGGGCGGCCGACGGTCCGGTCTGAGCCGGACCTTCGGTGTCCGCGTCCGCGATCTGCACGAGCGCCGGAGTGCTGTCAGCTGTCATGGGGAACTCTCGTTACTCGTGCTGCACTTGGGGGAACCGGCGGGGCGGCTCGCTTTCCGCCGCCCCGCCTGCCCCCTCACAACCGTCCGCTCGATTACTCGCGGTCGTCCGCGGTGGTGCGGCGGCGCTTCGCGAGGAAGAGCCCGCCACCGGCGACTACCACGACCGCCACGATGATGCCTACGACGACTCCGGTGGAGCCGGATCCGCCGGAGCTGTCCGAACTGCTGCTGCCCGCCGGAACGGCCGACCACCAGCTCCAGTACCCGTCCTGGCCGTAGATGTTGCCTGCCGCCTCGGGCATGGTCTTGATCGACTTGATCTGGTCGGTGCGATAGGCCTCGACCGCGTTCGGGTACGCGATGATGTTCATGTACCCCGAGTCGTACATCCACGACTGCATCTGCTTGACGATGTCCGCGCGCTTGGCCGGGTCGTACTCGGCGAGTTGCTTCCTGTAGAGCTCGTCGTACGTCTTGTCGCAGATGAAGTTGTCGGTGGTGGCGCTGTCCTTGGCCTTGACGGGCAGCGCGGCGCAGGTGTGGATGCCGAGCACGAAGTCGGGGTCCGGGTTGACGGACCAGCCGTCGAAGGCGAGGTCGTACTCACCGGCGTACCAGGGCACGGAGACGTCGTCGAGGCAGTCGACCTTCAGGCCGACACCGAGCTTGCCCCACCACTCCTTGAGGTACTTGCCGATCGCCTTGTCGTTCGGGTCCGTGGCGTGGCACAGGATGCGCAGGTCGAGCGGCTTGCCGTCCTTGCCGACGCGCTGGTCGCCCTTGAGCGGGTAGCCCGCCTCGTCGAGGAGCTTGGCCGCCTTGGCCGGGTCGTAGGCGAGGCTCTGGTCGGCGGACGGCTGCCAGTGGTACGTCGAGTAGCGCGGCGGGATGTAGCCCTGGCCCTCGACGGCGTGCCCCTGGAAGACCTTGTCGATGATGGTCTTGCGGTCGATGGACAGGAAGAGGGCCTGGCGCACCTTCTGGTCGAGAAGGGCCTTGTTGCCGTTGCCGAACTTCTTGCCGTCCTTGGTCTGCGCGCCCGGGTTGGTGGCGAGCGCGAAGAAGCGGCGGCCCGGACCCTCGTTGACCTTGATGTTCTTCTCGCCCTTGAGGGAGGCGGCCTGGGCGGGCGTCAGGGCCGGGGAGCCGGCGACGAAGGAGACCTCGCCCTTGCGCAGCGCGGCGACCGCGGCGTCCTGGTCCTTGTACGTCTTGAAGACCAGCTCGTCGAACTTCGGCTTGCCGCGCCAGAAGTCCTTGTTGGCCTTGAGCTTGACGTACTGGTCGACCTTGTAGTCGGTCAGGATGAACGGCCCGTTGCCGACGATCGGGAACTTCGTGTCGTTGTTGAACTTGGAGAAGTCACCGACCTTCTCCCAGACGTGCTTCGGGACGATCGGCACATCGAGCGCGGCCATGGTGGCCTGCGGCTCCTTGAGCTCGATGACCAGCTGCGTCGGGCTCGGAGCCGTCACCTTCTTGAAATTCGCGACGAAGTTGCCGTTGGCCTGCGCGGCGCCCTCGTCGGTCATCATCTTGTTGAACGTCCACGCCGCGTCCTCGGCGGTGGCCTGTTGGCCGTCCGACCACTTGGAGTCGGAACGGATGGTGTACGTCCAGGTCAACTTGTCCGCCGACGGCTCCCACTTGGTGGCGAGGGCGGGGATCGCGTGGTTGTCCTTGGGGTCGTAGTTCGTCAGGAAGTCGTACATGAGCCGGCTGATGCTGGTGCTCATGAGCCGCTGGGCCAGGAACGGGCTCAGGGAGTCGACGCTCTGTGCGACGGCGACGGTCAGCGTCGATGTGCCGCTGTCGGCGGCCTGGGCCTGCTGCGGCGCGGCACCGAGGGGTACGCCGACGACGGAACCGGCGGTCAGCGCCAGAGCGGCGGCGCCGGAGGCCAGCAGGACACGCAGGCGTGAGCGTGGCTGGGCGGAGCGTGGTGGAACTCTTTCGACCATGGTCAGGGACCTCGCGTCATGACTCGCACGGAGAAGGCGGGTTGATCTGTGGTTCGCCAGCTGGTGAAGCGAAGGTTTATCAGCGGGGGTCGAGCCGCGTCAACGGTCATCGAAACGGCGTGTGGTCTGCGGGAATGCACAGAGGGCCCGCACCGTGGAGACGGTGCGGGCCCTCATTGGTTTAGACCTCTGTTGCCTTACTGCTGAGGCGCTGGCGGCGGCTGCTGCGGCCAACCGGCGGGCGGGAGGGGCCCCTGCGGCTCGGGCGGGGTCGGCCGACCCGGTTGACCTGGCTGTCCGGGCTGCTGGTGCGGCTGCGGCGGGCCGGCCGGGCTCGCCGCGGACTGTGCCTGGGAGGGCAACGACTGCTGCCAGCCGTTCTGTTGCACTCCGGGGCCGGGGTGCGGCGGATAGGGCTGCTGGGGCTGCGGGCCACCGTACGGCGGCTGTTGCTGCGGGTAGGGCTGCTGGGGCTGCTGCTGAGGGGCGTACTGCTGCTGGCCGGGCATCGGCGGGGCGTACTGCGGGGGCGGGTTGGAGCCGTTCGACGTCCACAGCCCCTGCTGCTGCTGGGCGCGTGCGAAGTCCTCGGCGACCATGGCGGACAGATTGAAGTACGCCTCGCGGGTCTTGGGGCGCATCATGTCGAGGTCGACCTCGGCGCCCGCCGCCAGATGCTCGTCGAACGGTACGACGACCACGCCGCGGCAGCGTGTCTCGAAGTGCTGCACGATGTCATCGACCTTGATCATCTTTCCGGTCTCCCGGACACCGGAGATCACGGTGATGGAACGCTGCACGAGCTCCGCGTACCCGTGCGCCGACAGCCAGTCCAGCGTGGTGGACGCGCTGGACGCACCGTCGACCGACGGCGTCGAGATGATGATCAACTGGTCGGCGAGGTCCAGCACTCCACGCATCGCGCTGTAGAGCAGACCGGTGCCCGAGTCGGTGAGGATGATCGGGTACTGCTTGCCCAGCACATCGATGGCGCGCCGGTAGTCCTCGTCGTTGAACGTCGTGGAGACCGCCGGGTCCACGTCGTTGGCGATGATCTCCAGGCCGGACGGCGCCTGGGAGGTGAAGCGGCGGATGTCCATGTACGAGTTGAGGTACGGGATCGCCTGGACCAGGTCACGGATGGTGGCCCCGGTCTCCCGGCGCACCCGGCGGCCGAGCGTGCCCGCGTCCGGGTTGGCGTCGATGGCGAGGATCTTGTCCTGGCGCTCGGTGGCCAGGGTCGCACCGAGGGCGGTGGTCGTCGTGGTCTTGCCGACGCCGCCCTTGAGGCTGATGACCGCGATCCGGTAGCAGGACAGCACGGGCGTACGGATCAGGTCGAGCTTGCGCTGCCGCTCGGCCTCCTCCTTCTTGCCGCCCAGCTTGAAGCGGGCCGCGCCGGACGGCGTACGGCTGCTCTTCGCCTTCTGCTTGCCCCGGACGAGCCGGTCGGAGGAGAGCTCCACCGCCGCCGTGTAGCCGAGCGGGGCGCCGGGCACGGAACGCTCGCGCTGATCGTGGGTGACCGGCGTCGGCCAGGCCGCCCCGGTACGCGGGTCGATGGGCTGTCCCTGAGCAGGGGCCTGCTGTTGCTGTGGCGCAGAGGGCCCCTGCTGCTGCGCGGGCGCCTGCGGGGCGACCTGCGCGGGCAGATGGGGCGGCGCGCCCTGGACCGGCTGCTGGGGGGCTTGCGGGGGCAGGGGAACGCCCTGCTGCGCGGGCCACTGAGGTGCCTGAGGTGCCTGAGGTGCCTGCGGCCCCTGGGACGGCTGCGGCTGCTGGGGCACGTGCGGGGCTTGCGGGGGCAGCGCCGCCTGAGGCGGCTGCGGGAACCCGTAACCGCCCTGCGGCGGTGCCTGTTGCGCCGGAGGTGCGGGCTGCTGGGGGAACCCGTAGCCGCCCTGCGGGGCCTGCGGGGCCTGTGGGGCCTGCGGGGCCTGCGGGGCCTGCGGCGCTTGAGGCGCTGCGGCGTTGGGGAATCCGTAGCCGCCGGGCTGCCCTTGGGCTGCCGGGCCGGAGGCGGGCCAGTGCTGCGCCGGCTGGGGCGCGAGGGGCTGCGGCGCGGCGGGCTGGAAAGCGGGCGGCAGCGGCGGCAGACCGGCCTGCGGCGGCCCCGGGGTCCAGGGGGTCGGCGCGGCGGGAGCCGGTGCGTCCTGCGGTACGGCGGGGGGCGGTGCGTCCTGCGGTACGGCGGGGGGCGGTGCGTCCTGCGGTACGGCGTCCGTGACGGCGTCGGAGGGCGCGGAGTCCTCGGGCCCGTCGACGGCGCCGCCCGTGACACCGGCCGGAACCCCGGCGCTCGCCGCGGCGTCGGCACCGGGATCCGCGACGGCGGCGCCGTCCGGCTCATCGGCGCTCGCGTCCGCCACCGGTGCGGAGTCGGCAACGGGCTCGGAAACGGACGCCTCGCTCCCGTCCGTACCGTCGGCACCGTGAACACCGGCGCCGGCTGCCGCCGAGCCCGTACCCGAATCCGAACCCGAGCCGTCCGCGCCCGCGTTCTTCGACGTCTCCGCGCGCTCCGTGATCTCGCGCTTCAGCGCGGCCGGGGAGAAGCGCATGGTCGCGCCGCTCTCCACATCGCCGCCCCCGAACGGGTCCGTCATCCCGTCGGGAGCCGCCGCCGCGGTCCCCTCGGCAGGAGCCGGGGCAGGGGTGGGCACGGGATCCCCCGCCGCGGACCGAACCGGAGCCGGCGCGGGTGGTGCCGGAGCCCACTCGGGGTCGAAACCGCCCCCGGCCGGCGGCGGGGGCACGGACAACGGCGCCCCGTTGGGCGGCGGAGGCGGCGCCAGGTGTGTTCCGGCACCGCCCGACGAGTCCCCCGGCGCGTTCTGCGTGTACCAGGCGGGTGGGGTGTAGTCGATGGTGAACTCACCCGTCATCTCGGCGGGCTCCGCGTCGGACGACTCGTCGACGGGCTTGTTCCAGCCCCCGCGGATCTCGTCCCGATCGCCGTTCACTTTGCCTCCTGGTGTGGTCGAGCACCCTTGTGCCGTGGTGGGTGGGGGCGACCGTTTCCGACTTCCTGACCGCCCGGCTCTCCCCCCGGGCCCCGCATCGCCTGCCCGCAGGTTCTTCTGCCGCGCCCGGACCCACCCTAATCGTCATGGGGCCCGCTCCGGCAGGCCGTACGGCACCGCAAGAGCTGTCCCGTACATCACGCACTGCCCTCAAGTGAACCGAGTACGGCACAGCATGAAGGGTGAAACGGTCAAACTCGTGCAACTACGTATGGAATGACGAACGTTCTGAATGGGCCATGAGGAAGCCGGCCCCCGTCAGTCCATCCGGCGCGCGCCGCCCAGCAGTCCGGTCTCGGCATCGGTCGCCTGCGTCATCACGAACTGCCGGTCCTGCCCCGAGCACCAGAGGGTGACCCCGTCCGCCAGGGTGGACAGCGCCTGCGTCTCGGCGGCCGGAAGATTCAGGATGCGACCGAGCTGTGCCGCTTCGTCCGGAGACACCCGTTGAATGCCGACCAGGGCCGACTTCTCGATCAGTCTCGGCGCCACCGGACTCAGATAGGGCAGGAGCGTCAGCACCGACTGCCACGGCCCGGACACCACGCGCCCGCGCGGCGGCCGCATGCCGCAGTCCCGCACCACGACCACCGGCGCACCGGCCGACGGCCCCTGCGGCGGCACCCGCCCCACATCGTGCAGCGTGATGCACGGCTGACCGCCGCCCGCGGCGTGCGCAAGTCCCGTCCAGGTCTGGGCCCGCCCGGTCTCCACGACGATCCGCGCACCGGTCGCGGCGGCCCGCAGCGCGATCACCTGCGCCGTCCACAGGCCGCCGATCAGCGTGATGTCGTACGGGGTCGGCCGGTTGACGCCGAGCACGGCGGGGCGGCCGTGGGCGTCCACGCCGATCACCATGCCGTCGTCACCGACCGGCAGGGCCAGTGACGCCAGCTGGTCGAGCGAGACCGACTGCCGTCCGCGACGCGGACCGATCAGCCCGAAGCCGAGCCGGGCACGGGCAGGCGTGGGTACGGACATCAGCGGGTACCCCCGAGCGGCAGCGTGGCGAGCACACCGGGCAGCTGCTCGCGGTCGAGCCGGACCAGCGAGGTCCGGACGCCGCGCGCGGTGCGCTCCAACTCATGCCGGGCGCCCAGCAGTTCCTCGTCGCTGCGCCCGGTGATCCGGATGTGCCCGGTGATCGAGACGCCCTGCCGATCGCCGTGCCCCAGCGTGAGACTGAACGTCGTGGCGAGCGCGGGCATCGAGGTGAGCAGGGCGACGAGCTGCGGCATCGCCGCGCCCCCGCCGCCCCCGCCGAACTGCGGCCAGCGGGCCACCCAGTAGGTGGTGTGCCACCGGTCGTCGCAGCGCCACGTCCGCGAGGTCTCCTCGGTGCGCCGCGCCGGCGTCGCGGTCCGGCCGGCCTGCGCCATGGCCGGCGCACTGGCACAGACCGAGGTCGCGATGGCGGACGTCAGCTCCTGCTCGGTCAGCACCGTTGCGCGGAAACCCGCCCCGGTCAGCCTGCTGGACAACTGGTCGGCCGCGCGCACCACACACTTCTGCGCACCCGTGATGCCGCCGCCGCGCGCCTGTACCGCCTCGGGACACAGCTCCGGGGCCAGCTTCAGCGCGATCCAGGTGATCCGGACGCCGGGTGAACCCGTCTGCGCCTGCAGCGGCGCGTAGTTGCGCGCGGCGACGGACTGCGGGGGCAGATGCGGGGCGGGTGCGGGCTGGGTGTGCTGCACGATCTGCGCCGACTCCAGCCGGATGCCGTCGACTTCGAGGACGTCCCTCACGAGCGCCAGGGGCAGTGGCTGCGCGGACCGGTCCGGCCTGAGCGCCGTGGCGTCCGACTCCACCTGGAGCACGGCCGTGACGAACGTACCGTCACCGATCATGCCGACGGGCCGCCGGTCACGGTCGCTGAAGGAGTACGTACGCAGCGCCGGATCGCACTCGACGACGGGCGCGATCCCCGGCTCCGTGCCCGCGGGAAGCTCCAGCGAACCGGCCCTGCGGGAGCGCGCGCGCAGCGAAAGCACGGTACCCAGCCACTCCGGCAGCGAGCGGCGGTGTCTGCGCACGACGGCCAACAGCACGAGCAGCGCGGCCAGAACGGCGGCCGGGGCCAGCAACAGGGGTTCGATCACCCATGCAGTGAGCAGCAGCGCGGCCGCGATCTCCAGCAGTACGAGTTGTTGCAATCGGAACGAACCGAACAACCCGGGAAGTCTGTCGAGCCGGCCGGCGGCCCGTCCGCGCGAGCCCCGGGCGGGGCCCCGGGAGGCCGGTGGTCCACCGGCCGGGGGAGCAGCGGGGGCATGTACGTTCCCGGCCGGACGCGTCCGTGTTGCGGAAGCCGTCATTCCGGCATTCCCCCCGTTCATCAGTCCCCAACTCCGCCCGTATTCCGCCTGCCCCGTACGGGGCTTCGGCGGCTGGAACACCCTACCCGCCCCACCGTCACCGACGGTCAGCAGGCATAGTAGGGGCCGGTCCGGCACCGAGGTCCGGCATCGCGGGCCCGGCACGGGGGCCGGAAGCGACCGCTCCTGGTGCCGCGCGGGGAGACACGGGAGAAAAAACGACTCATGGCATCACGGCGGGATGAGCTCAACGCATACACCTTTGCGAAGAAACGCACGGTGGCGGCATTCCTCCAACCCTCGCCCACCGGCACCGAGGAGGGCGCTCCGCGACCGCTGCGCGCCGTCCTTCCCAGCATGGTCGTCGGCGCGCTGATCCTCGCGGGCTTCGGCGCCTTCGGCATGTTCAAGCCCACCGCGCCCAAGGACTGGGACAAGCCCGGCACCAAGGTGATCGTCGGCAAGAAGTCCACCACCCGCTACGTCGTGCTCACCACCGGCCAGGGCGGCAAGAAGAAGACCCTGCTGCACCCCGTGCTGAACCTCGCCTCGGCCCGGCTGCTCCTCAACCCGCAGAACTACGACGTCATCCAGGTCGCCGACGAGGTCCTGGACGCGGGCAAACCCCCGCGCGGGCCGATCCTGGGCATCCCCTACGCCCCCGACCGGCTGCCCGACGCGAAGGACGCCGGCACGGCCAAGCGGTGGGCCGTCTGCGTACAGCCGGGCGGCAAGGGCAACACCGTGCAGAAGGCCGCCTTCGTCTTCGGTGAACGAGACACCGAGCTGACCGAGGGCAGCAAGAGGCTCGTCGGCGGCCAGGTGCTCTACGTCCAGGGCCAGGACCGGGCCCGCTACCTCGTCGACGCGAAGGGCACCAAGTACCGCATCGCCGAGACCGCCGCCGACAGCGGCCATCTGACCAACGCCCTGGTCGGGAGCAGGCAGCCGCAGTCCGTCACCGACGACTGGCTGGCCACCCTGCACGACGGCAGCCCGATCGTCTTTCCGCGGATCCCGGGCACCGTCGGCGCCCCGGCTCATGTCGAAGGGCAGCTCTCCGCCGAGGAGAACAGGGTCGGCATGGTTCTCAGGACCAAGACCGGCGAAGGCACCGGTTACTACGTCGTGCTCGACGGAAAGGTGCAGCCGGTCTCCCAGTTCACCGCCTGGCTGCTGATCAGCTCACCGCAGACCGCCGTGCTGAACCTGGAAGGCGAGGCACACGCCGTCGGCCTCCAGGACTTCGTGCCCGACACCGCGGCCTTCGCCGGCCAGGCCGCACACTGGCCGGCCCATCGGACCAAGCAGGTCAACTCCGCCGAGAGCGGCAGCATCGGCCGCGACACCATCTGCAGCGTGCTGCGCAAGGTCGACGGCTCGGGCCGGACCACCCTGAGCACCTGGGCGGGCACCGCGTATCCCGCCTCCATCGCCGTCGGCGGCACCAGCACCTACGTCACCCCCGGCAGCGGCCTGCTCTACACCCAGGTCCGGGGCCGGCAGACCAGCCCCGACGGATCGCTCTTCCTGGTGACCGACACCGGACTGCGGTACGCGGTCCAGGCGAACGGCGACAGCGATGCCCGGCGCTCCGACATCGGCACCGGCGACGGGCAGAAGCAGTCGGACGGCCGCCCCGAGCCCAGCCAGGCGCAGAGCAGGCTCGGATACGAGAAGGTGACGCCCGCCCTCGTACCCATCGCCTGGTCGGACTTCCTGTCCAAGGGCCCCCGGCTCGACACCAACAGCGCCCGCCAGCCCCAGGGTTCATGACGTTCCGGAGCGCCGCGGGCATCGCGGACGCCGGGGGAGAGGAACAGATGTCGTACCGCAGGACGGTCCTGCCGACGGCGGTCGTCGCCATGCTGCTCGCAGTGGCGGCGCCTACGGCCGCGTACGCCGCCGACGGAGCCCGGGAGCCCGGCGCGCTGGGCGTGGACGGCAGTGGCGAATGCACCTTCCCGATGAAGCGGCAGTACGAGGGTCGCCCCTGGTCGCTGCAGCGCGTCCTGCTGGACGAACTGTGGCAGGACACCAAGGGCAAGGGCGTACGTGTCGCGGTCATCGACACCGGCGTCGACAACGTCAATCCCCAGCTCAAGTCGGCCGTCGACACGTCCGCGGGCGCCGACTACCTCAAGGGCGGCGGGAGCGACGGCACGGTCGACGAGGTCGGACACGGCACCAAGGTCGCGGGCATCATCGCCGCCCGCCCCCGAAAGGGCACCGGATTCGTCGGGCTGGCCCCCGAGGCCACGATCATCCCGATCCGCCAGAACGACGAGAAGAACAGCGGCAAGGACACCACGATGGCCACCGCGATCGACCACGCGATCGCCAAGGGGGCCGACGTCATCAACATCTCCCAGGACACGACCAAACCCCTGACGGAGACGTCCGCCCTCGGCCGGGCGGTGGCCAGGGCGCTCGCCGGGAACATCGTCGTGGTCGCCTCCGCGGGCAACGACGGCATGGACGGCAAACTGAAGCTCACCTATCCCGCGGCCTTCGACGGGGTCCTCGCCGTCGCCTCCTCCGACCGCAACAACGAACGCGCCCCCTTCTCCCAGGCCGGTGAGTTCGTCGGGGTCGCCGCACCGGGCGTCGACATCGTCTCCACCGTCCCGGGCAACGGCCAGTGCACCGACAACGGTACGAGCTTCTCCGCCCCGTACGTCGCCGGAGTCGCCGCCCTGATGCGCGCCAAGTACCCGAAGTGGACGGCGGCCCAGATCGTCGCCCGGATCGAGCAGACCGCCGAGCGCTCCGTCACCGGCCACGACGCCTTCGTCGGCTGGGGCGTGGTCGACCCGGTCCGCGCCCTGTCCGGCGACGACGCCCCGCAGGACGCCCCGCACCCCGACCCGGCACCGCCCAGGGCCCCCGCTCCCGAGCCCGCGCACCTCTCCCTGTCGGAGACCCCGCAGGAGCGCGACGAGCGATACGCCACCTACGCGCTCGCCGTGGCGGCCGTCGTGGTCAGTGTGATCGCCGGTACCGCGACGGTCGTCCGGGACGTCCGCCGAAGGCGCGCGCCGCGATGACACCGCCCGCCCGATGCGGTGACTCGGCCTTCTCGAACCACAGTTGGGGAGAGCCGACGAAATGACTAGGGTGGTAGCAGACTTCACGTGTGTGACGGGGGAACGAGAAGTGGCCGAGTCCGATTTCGGAGCGCGGAAATGCCGACGACGCGCTGCCCGGTCCCGTGCTTTCCCCACCCCTTTGCCGGAGCACACGGGGGCAGGAAGAAGCCTGACCGCGACACGCGGGCAGGCCCGGGAACTGAGAGATAGGACCTCCGGATGACCAATCCCGCAGGCGGTTTCGGACTCGCCGACGATCCGATCGTCCAGGCGAAGAACAAGATCATCGAGACGGCCCAGGGGGTGTCCCGGCAGTCCAGGGAACTGGCGGACATCCTCGCGACGGCCGCCGCCGGATGGACGGGTGTCGGTGCCTCGGGGTTCACCTCCGCGCAGATCATGATCAACGAGGACCACGACGAGATCCGCCGGCTCCTCAACGTCCTGCTCAACGCGGTGGGCAGCACCAAGAACCTCAGCAACGCCAATGACGAGGAGGTCCGTGCGGCCTTCAACGCGGTCAAGGACCAGGCTCCGTCGGCCAACACCTCCGGTCTGAACGCCGTCTGAGCCACGCCGCACCACCCCTTCCGCACACGCTGAGCACCGAGGAGAAGACACGACATGGGGCACGACCCGAACACCAAGGTCAGGTACGAGAGCGTCCAGGAGATGGCGAACCGGATCCGCAAGGTTTCGCAGGACATCGTCAACGACCTCACGGAGATGGACGCCTCACTCAAGATTGTCACCGACACCTGGGACGGTGAGGCGCACCGGGAGTACGTGAACCTGCAGCGCAAGTACAAGGAGAAGGCGGACCACATGAAGAACCGCCTGGAGCAGGTCGCGAAGATCATCGAGTCCGGCAAGGACAGCTACCGCGCCACGGACCTCAAGGCTTCGCGCACCTTCACCGAGGCGTTCTGACCGCCCCGGCCGCACACGAAGAGGGGCACGCTCCGACGGGCGTGCCCCTCTTCGTGTCATGCCACGGCGACTACTTCAGGTCGAACTCGCCGTCCCGCGCGCCCAGGACGAAGGCGGTCCACTCGGCCTCGGTGTACCGCAGCACGGTCCCGGGATCCAGCGAGGACCGCATCGCCACCGCGCCGCCCGGCAGATGCGCGATCTCGACACGCTCCTCGGCCTCCTCGGTACCGGGCGCACTCAGCCACTCCACTCCCGAGATGTCGAGTGCGTACAGCTCGTCCTTCTCCGCTTGCGTGCCCATCAGGTGCCTTTCCTCTCCCGTGGCGGAACGTGTTCGTCGCCCGCGAGCAGACTAACCCCGCCACCGCGCACCACTGCCGGAAATGGACAGCCTGCGCACCGCAGTGGTAGCCGCGGGTCGCGCACGCGCGGCGGACCTCGCCGGAGCCGCCTCCCGAGCGCCGACGCGCTGGTCGCGGGCGCGGCCGACAGGTCACCGCCAGTCGTCCTCCCGGACGGCGAGGCGCGCCGAGCCACGAGGCCGCGGCGGCAAGACATCCGACACGGTCGCGTTCCATGCCTCCGCCCCGCCCTTGGACAGCCCGCGCCGCACGTCGGCGGCGATGCCGTCGAGCTCGCCCGGTGCGCCCGCTTCGTCGGCTTGTCCGCGAGTATCCCGTCGCAGCCCGCCCGGTCTCCCGAGGAGCCAGTTCAGACGGCGGACCAGAGCGCGGTCCCGGCCACCGCCGCGGCCAGGATTCCACCGACGGTGATCGCGGTGGTGCGCAACCGCTCGTTCCGCAGGCGGGGCTGAACACACCTGCGCCCGCCGACGGAGCCGGGGTGCGGGAGGAATCCCGCCCCGGCTCCCGCGCCGTCAGTGCTGCTCCGGCAGCCGGCCGATCTGCACCAGCGGGTTCCCCCGGCGCCGTGAGGCGAAGTACCCGCGTCCCGGCGGCATCGCGTGCCCGCGCACCGAGCCGATCAGGTCACCCTCGGACGGGTCACCGGAGAGCACCACGCCCTGCGCCCCCAGTTCCTTGATGCGCTGCATGAACGCCTCGTACATCGACCGCGACGCCCCGGCGGAGTTCCGCGCGATGATGAAACGGACCCCGGTGTCCCGCGCGAACGGCAGATACTCCGCCAGCGGGGCCAGCGGATTGCCCGCGTTCGTCGCCACCAGGTCGTAGTCGTCGACGATGATGAAGATCTGCGGACCGGTCCACCAACTGCGGTCCCGCAGCTGCTGCGGGGTGACGTCCGTCGGCGGCTGCCGACGCGCGAACACTCCCGCCAGCGCCTCCATGTGCATCTGCATCGAGCTCGCCATCGGCGCGTACTCCAGCAGATGGCTCTCCGGCAGCGCACCCAGCAGTGCCCGCCGGTAGTCGCCGACGACGAGCTTCGCCTCGTCGGGGGAGTAGCGCTCCGCGATCTGCTTCGCGATCAGCCGCAGCAGATTGGTCTTCCCCGATTCGCTCTCCCCGAAGACGAGGAAGAACGGATCGGTCTCGAAGTCGACGAACACCGGCTCCAGATCGGTCTCGTCGATACCGATCGCGATGCCCCGCTGGGGGAACTCGAAGCCCTTCGGCAGATGATCGGCCGGCAGCTTGCGCGGCAGCAGCCGTACGGCCGGCGCCGCGGGTCCCGCCCAGTTGGCCTTCACCGACCCGACGAGCGCGGCCGTACCGTCGGAGAGATCCGCGGCGCTGCTGGAGGAGTCGATACGCGGCAGCGCGCCCATGAAGTGCAGTTTCTGCGCCACCTGTCCCCGGCCCGGGACACCCGCGGGGACATTGGCCGCGACCTTGCGGTCGAACTCGGAGTCCATGACGTCGCCGAGCCGCAGCTCCAGCCGGCCGAGGATCTGGTCCTTCAGCGCGGCCCGCACCTCCATGTAGCGGGCGGCCGTGATGACGACGTGGATGCCGTAGCCGAGCCCGCGTGCGGCGATGTCGGTGACGACCTGCTCCAGCATCTCGTACTCGGACCGGAATCCGCCCCAGCCGTCGACCACCAGGAACACGTCGCCCCAGGCCTCGCCGGGCAGTTCGCCCAGGGCGCGCCTGCGCCGGTACGTGGCGATGGAGTCGATGGAGTGGGCGCGGAAGAACTCCTCACGCCGGTTCAGTACGCCGGCGACCTCGGCGACCGTACGCCGCACCCGCTCCGGGTCCAGCCGGGAGGCCATTCCGCCGGCGTGCGGCAGTTCCGCCAGCGAGACCAGACCGCCGCCACCGAAGTCCAGTCCGTAGAACTGCACCTCGTGCGGGGTGTGGGTGAGGGCGAACGACGAGATGAGCGTCCGTACCAGCGTCGACTTGCCGGACTGCGGCCCGCCGACGACCAGCATGTGGCCCGCCGCCCCGGAGAAGTCCCGGTACAGCACCTCGCGCCGCTGCTCGAAGGGCTTGTCGATGAGCCCGAGCGGCACGGTCAGCCCGCCAGGACGTGTGTACTCCGTGGCCGTGAACCCCCGCTCGGCGGTGGGCGCGAGCCCCGGCAGCAACTGGTCCAGCGTCGGCGCCCGGTCCAGCGGCGGCAGCCACACCTGATGCGCGGGCACCCCCTGTCCTTCGAGCCGGCGCACGATCACATCGAGCACCGTGTCGGCGAGCGCCTCGTCCTCGGCGCTCGCCCGCGCGGCCACCAGATGCGCCGGATCGGGCGCCGCGTACACCACCGGCACCGGAAGAGCGCTGAACACCGCGGCCCGCCGCTCGATCGGCAGCGCCCCCACCGACAGATCGGGGCCACCGGTGCGGTACGTCCCCGACACGTACGCCGCCTTGAACCGCGTCATCTCGTCCGTACCGAACTTGAGATATCCGGAACCGGGCACCGAAGGCAGGTGGTACGCGTCGGGCACACCCAGCGCCGTCCGCGACTCGGCGGCGGAGAAGGTGCGCAGCCCGATCCGGTACGAGAGATACGTGTCGAGACCGCGCAGCTTGCCCTCCTCCAGACGTTGCGAGGCGAGCAGCAGATGCACACCCAGCGAACGGCCGATCCGGCCGATCTGGATGAACATGTCGATGAAGTCGGGCTTGGCGGTGAGGAGTTCGGAGAACTCGTCGATCACCAGGACGAGCGAGGCCAGCGGCTCCAGCGCCGCCCCCGCCGCCCGCGCCTTCTCGTAGTCGTGGATGTTGGCGTAGTTGCCCGCGGACCGCAGCAGCTCCTGCCTGCGCTGGAGTTCACCGCGGATCGCGTCCCCCATGCGGTCGACCAGCGTCAGGTCGTCCGCGAGGTTGGTGATGACGGCCGCCACATGCGGCATGTGGGACATCCCGGCGAACGTCGCACCGCCCTTGAAGTCCGCGAGCACGAAGTTCAGCGTCTCCGAGGAGTGCGTGACCGCGAGCCCGAGCACCAGCGTCCGCAGCAGCTCCGACTTGCCGGACCCCGTCGCGCCCACGCACAGGCCGTGCGGCCCCATGCCGTCCTGCGCGGCCTCCTTCAGGTCCAGCATCACCGGCTGGCCGTCCTCGCCGACCCCGATCGGCACCCGCAGCCGCTCGGAGACCGACCGGGGCCGCCAGGTCCGTGCCACGTCGACCGAAGCCGCATCGCCCAGATTCAGCAGATCCGTGAAGTCCAGGTTGGCCAGCAGCGGTTCATCGCCGTCGCCCCCGCCCATCCGCAGCGGCGCGAGCTGCCGGGCCAGCGCCTCGGCGGCCGGCAGCGAGATCCCGTCCGGCACGCCCTCGTACACCAGCCCCGCACCCGACTCCAGCCGCAGCAGCCCCGGCCGCACCACCACCGAGAGACCGCCGCGCGGCTCGTCGAGCTCGCCCGGCACCACCTCGACGATCGTCACCCCCTGCATGCCCTCGGCCGCCGCGAACAACGAGTCCGGCGGCACCATCGCACCGTCCAGCACCACCACGATGTGCGGCTGGTCCAGCAACGGCTGGCTCTCCCGGCCGAACCGCGGCCGCCCGTCGAGCCGGCTCGCCAGCAACTGCTCCAGCTCGCCCAGGTCGTCCCCGAACAGCCGCTTCGTGCCGGCCCCGTCGATCTGTCCGGGCACCTGCAGATGTGGAAGCCACTTCGTCCACTCCCAGCGCGGCACCGCGCTCCGCGCCGCCACGACGGCGACCATCAGATCCTCGGGAGAGTGCAGCGTCACCAGCTGCGCGACGAGCGCGCGCGCCGCCGACTGCGCCGCCTCCGGCTGACCGGAGACCGTCACGTGGTAGAACGCCCGCATCGACACGGCCATCGGCAGTCCGTCCAACGACCCGTGCACGGCGAGGAACCGCTGCATCGCACCCGCGCACAACGGCTCCAACTCGTCCACCGGAGCGGTGTCGGGAGCGATCAGCGGCGTGGCCAGCTGCTGCACTCCCAGCCCGACCCGCACCTGCCCGAAGTCGTTGTCGCCGACGCGTCGTTCCCACACCCGGCTGCCCTCGGCGACCACCGACCACAACTGCTCGGGAGCCGGCTGCAGATACAGCTGCACATCCCGCTGCCGACGCGCGGTCCGGCGTACCGTACGCCGCGTCTGTGCCAGGTATTTGAGGTAGTCGCGCCTGACATCTGCCATTTGCCCCTGCGTACCGCGGCGATGACGGACCAGCTGCGCGACCACCATCCCGACGGTCGAGACAAGCATCAGAACGCCCATTATCCGCATGAACGGAGGCGCCTGGGGCGAGAAGAAGAAGACCACCGACGAACCCATGCCGAGCACCGGCAGGATCTGCATCAGCATGCCCTCCTGCTGCCCGCGGGGCAGTTCGGGAGGGGACTCCAACGTCAACTCGTCCATGGGGACTTCCGGCGGCAGGGACCGCGGAGGTCGTTTCACGACGATCTGGCTCACCGAAACATCAATCCCTCGGTACGGACGGACGGAAGGCCGGCCGGACGTGCACCGAAGCCCCCGTGGCTGCCTGTGCTTGCGGACGTCCCTCCGCGAGACGGCGATCCTACTTGCAGATGACCTGCCCTCCTCCCGGTAGGGTGGCGCGCGCACCGTGCGCAACCGCGAATCAGGGGGACCAGACACGTGAGTTCGACCGCAGCGACGGGCTTCTGCCGCGTGACTGTCGTGGCACCCGACAGCCGGATCGATGTGGCCCTGCCGGAGGACATCGCCGTCGCCGACGTGTACCCGGAGATCCTCCGTCTCACCGGCCAGACCCAGGAGGCCGGAAGTCCCACGGGATATCACCTCGTACGCCGCGACGGCACGGTCCTCGACGGCGCGCGCACCCTCGCCGCCCAGCAGGTCCTCGACGGCGAACTCCTCAGCCTGCGCCCCTTCGCCCAGTCGTTGCCGCCCGCCGTCTTCGACGACGTCTCGGACGCCGTCGCCTCGGCCGTCACCCGCGACCGCCACCTGTGGAGCGATGAACTGCTGCGCGGCGCGGGCCTCGTCGGCGGTGTACTGCTGCTCGTCCTGATGGGCTTCGTGCTCTGGTTCGCCGACCCGGTCCGCCACGACATGCACAGCCTGCCCGGCATCATCGCCGGTTCCGCCGGACTCCTGCTGACCGCGTTCGCGGGGGTGCGTGCCCGGGTCTACGCCGACCGGGCCACCGCCGTCGCACTCGGCCTCGGCGCGCTGCCCCTCGTACTCATCGCCGGCTCCGGCATCATCGGCCCGGACGACGGCCAGGGGCCCGGCAGGCTCCAGTTCCTCCTCGGCTGCGTCGCGGTCCTGGTCGCCTCGGTCACGCTGGTCGCCCTCACCCCGAGCGGCGACGCCCCGTTCGTCGCGGCGACCTTCCTCGCCACCGTCGGCACCCTGGCGACCTTCGTCGCGATCCTCACCGACGCGTCCGCCACCGAGACGGCCGCGGTCTGCGCTCCCGTCGCCCTCGGTCTCGTCGCCTTCCTGCCCGGCCTCTCCGCCCGTTTCGCCCGGCTGCCCATCGGCTACGCCTCGCCGCACACCGCCCCCGGCGGCTACGACGACAACTTCGCCGACCCGAACGCGGAACCCCGGGCACAGACCACCCCCGTCGACGCCGACCGCATCGCGGCCCAGGCCCGCCGCGGCCACGAGATGCTGCTGGGCCTGGTCGGGGGCTGCGCCGCGGTCGTCGTGGGGTGCGCGGCCGTCCTCGGCTTCTCGGACAACGTCTGGGGGCAGTTCCTGGCGCTCGCCGCCGGACTCGCGATGCTGCTGCGCGCCCGCCTCTTCCGCTACACCTCGCAGGTCGCCTGCGTGCTGGTGGCGGGCCTCGGCGCGGTCGCCCTGCTCGTCCTCGGCCTCTCCCTCAATCCGCCGACGGACCTGTTGTTCGATCTGGTCCGGTACGGGGACCGCAGCTCCCTGGACATCCGAACGATCTGGCTCTCCACGGCCGTGGCCGCCGGGGCCGCGCTGCTCACCGCGATCGGCCTGATCATTCCCCGCAAGGGCCTCTCGCCGTTCTGGGGACGTCTTCTCGACCTGGCCGAGAGCACCGTCCTGCTCTCCCTGGTCCCGCTCTGCCTGGCGGTACTGGACGTCTTCGCCAGGGCCAGGTCCCTGACCGGCTGAGCCCGGCCGGGCCCAGCCGGGCGGAACCGGGGCGACCGGGCGAGATCGGGCCTTCGACGTCGAGGACCGAGCGGCACGGACCGTTCCCGGGCCACCGGACCGGCCCCCACGCGGCCCGCCCCGCAGGGGCTGGTACGCTGTGTGACGGCCGTTTGTGTACGCGCTTCCGGAACATCCTGGAAGCTGCGCCCATCGGACCCTCGCCCGCGAGTAACGGAAGACCCCCTGAGACCAAGACCAGGGGCACTCGTGGACGCATCGGACATCAAAGAGGAGTACCGCGTGTCGCTCGACGCCGCTACGAAGAAGCAGATCATGGCCGAGTTCGCCACCAAGGAGGGTGACACCGGTTCCCCCGAGGTCCAGGTCGCGATGCTCTCCCGTCGCATCTCGGACCTGACGGAGCACCTCAAGACGCACAAGCACGACCACCACTCCCGTCGTGGTCTGCTGATCCTGGTCGGCCAGCGCCGCCGCCTCCTGCAGTACCTGGCCAAGAAGGACATCCAGCGCTTCCGTGCCCTGGTCGACCGCCTCGGCATCCGCCGCGGTGCGGCCGGCGGCGCCAAGTAGTACGCCGTGAAGGGAGCGGTTCCCACCACTGAGGGGGCCGCTCCCTTTGCTGTACGTACAGGAATGTGTACGTACGCATGTACGGGGTGTGGCGCGTCCGCCCGCACCACCGGAATGCCAAGCTGAGCCGAATCTCAGTAACCTGGTCGCAGGACGACCCACGGACGAGCGAGAAGCAGACCTCCCCGCCGCCGGTCCTCGGTAGTGGCCCCCGGACTCATCGACCCGGGTGCTTCGATCGAAGACCGGCCCGCCGATGGAGGGCTTCTCCGCTACCGTCCCCCGCCACACGGGCGTGGGGGCGAGAAGACGATATGTATCGGAGAAAACGCTAGTGGAGAACGAGACCCACTACGCCGAGGCCGTTATCGACAACGGAACCTTCGGCACCCGCACCATCCGCTTCGAGACGGGCCGCCTGGCCAAGCAGGCCGCTGGCTCCGCCGTCGCGTACCTGGACGACGACACCATGGTGCTGTCGGCCACCACCGCTTCCAAGAAGCCCAAGGACCAGCTCGACTTCTTCCCCCTCACGGTGGACGTCGAGGAGCGGCAGTACGCCGCGGGCAAGATCCCCGGCTCCTTCTTCCGTCGTGAGGGCCGGCCCTCCGAGGACGCGATCCTCACCTGCCGCCTGATCGACCGCCCGCTGCGCCCCTCCTTCAAGAAGGGCCTGCGCAACGAGATCCAGATCGTCGAGACGATCATGGCTCTCAACCCCGACCACCTGTACGACGTGGTCGCGATCAACGCCGCCTCCTGCTCCACGCAGCTGGCCGGCCTGCCCTTCTCCGGCCCGGTCGGCGGCACCCGTGTCGCCCTGATCAAGGGCCAGTGGGTCGCCTTCCCGACGCACACCGAGCTCGAGGACGCCGTCTTCGACATGGTCGTCGCCGGCCGCGTCCTGGAGGACGGCGACGTCGCGATCATGATGGTCGAGGCCGAGGCCACCGAGAAGACCATCCAGCTGGTCAAGGACGGCGCCGAGGCCCCGACCGAAGAGGTCGTCGCCGCCGGTCTCGAAGCCGCGAAGCCCTTCATCAAGGTCCTCTGCAAGGCCCAGTCGGACCTCGCCGCCAAGGCCGCCAAGCCCACCGGCGACTTCCCGGTCTTCCTGGACTACCAGGACGACGTCTTCGAGGCGCTCGCCGCCGCCGTCACGTCCGAGCTTGCTCAGGCGCTGACCATCGCCGGCAAGCAGGACCGCGAGACCGAGCTGGACCGCGTCAAGGAGATCGCCGCAGAGAAGCTCCTCCCGGCCTTCGAGGGCCGCGAGAAGGAGATCTCCGCCGCGTACCGTGCGCTGACCAAGAAGCTGGTCCGCGAGCGCGTCATCAAGGACAAGGTCCGCATCGACGGCCGTGGCGTCACGGACATCCGTACGCTCGCCGCCGAGGTCGAGGCCATCCCGCGCGTGCACGGCTCGGCGCTGTTCGAGCGTGGCGAGACCCAGATCCTGGGCGTCACCACCCTCAACATGCTCCGCATGGAGCAGCAGCTGGACACCCTCTCCCCGGTGACCCGCAAGCGCTACATGCACAACTACAACTTCCCGCCGTACTCCGTCGGTGAGACCGGCCGCGTGGGCTCGCCCAAGCGCCGCGAGATCGGCCACGGCGCGCTCGCCGAGCGCGCCATCGTGCCGGTGCTGCCGACGCGCGAGGAGTTCCCCTACGCGATCCGCCAGGTCTCCGAGGCGCTGGGCTCCAACGGCTCGACGTCCATGGGATCGGTCTGCGCCTCCACCATGTCGCTGCTGAACGCCGGTGTGCCCCTCAAGGCCGCCGTCGCCGGTATCGCCATGGGCCTGATCTCCCAGGAGATCGACGGCAAGACCCACTACGTCGCCCTCACCGACATCCTCGGTGCGGAGGACGCCTTCGGTGACATGGACTTCAAGGTCGCCGGAACGAAGCAGTTCGTGACCGCGCTGCAGCTCGACACCAAGCTCGACGGCATCCCCGCCTCGGTCCTGGCAGCCGCGCTGAAGCAGGCCCGCGACGCCCGCCTCCACATCCTCGACGTGATGAACGAGGCCATCGACGTCCCGGACGAGATGTCCCCGAACGCCCCGCGGATCATCACCGTCAAGATCCCGGTGGACAAGATCGGTGAGGTCATCGGCCCCAAGGGCAAGATGATCAACCAGATCCAGGAGGACACCGGCGCCGACATCACGATCGAGGACGACGGCACCATCTACATCGGTGCCGCCGACGGACCGGCCGCCGAGGCCGCCCGCGCCACGATCAACTCGATCGCCAACCCGACCATGCCGGAGGTCGGCGAGCGCTACCTGGGTACGGTCGTCAAGACCACCACCTTCGGTGCGTTCGTCTCCCTCATGCCGGGCAAGGACGGCCTGCTGCACATCTCGCAGATCCGCAAGCTCGCCGGTGGCAAGCGCGTGGAGAACGTCGAGGACGTGGTCGGTGTCGGCACCAAGGTCCAGGTCGAGATCGCCGAGATCGACTCCCGCGGCAAGCTCTCCCTGATCCCGGTCATCGAGGGTGAAGAGGACGAGAAGAAGGACGACGCCGCCAAGTGACGTCCCGTAGTTCCGCGACGACGGCCCGCGCCTCCTCGAAGGCGCGGGCCGTCGCCCGTACCCAAACGCTTCTCAAGGGCAGCAACGGCATCGGTACGGTCCGCCGCACCGTCCTCCCCGGCGGTCTCCGGGTCGTCACGGAGACCCTGCCCTCCGTCCGCTCCGCCACCTTCGGGATCTGGGCCAACGTCGGATCACGCGACGAGACCCCCACCCTGAACGGTGCGACGCACTACCTCGAACACCTCCTCTTCAAGGGCACCGCCAAGCGCAGCGCCCTCGACATCTCCGCCGCCATCGACGCGGTCGGCGGCGAGATGAACGCCTTCACGGCGAAGGAGTACACCTGCTACTACGCGCGGGTCCTCGACACCGACCTGCCGCTGGCCATCGACGTCGTCTGCGACATGCTGACCGGCTCGCTGATCACCGCCGAGGACGTCGACGCCGAGCGCGGCGTCATCCTCGAAGAGATCGCCATGACCGAGGACGACCCGGGCGACTGCGTGCACGACCTGTTCGCGCACACGCTGCTCGGTGACACCCCCCTCGGCCGCCCAGTCCTCGGCACCGTCGACACCATCAACGCGCTCGACCGCGGCCGGATCGCCCGCTTCTACAAGAAGCACTACGACCCCACGCACTTGGTCGTCGCCGCCGCGGGCAACATCGACCACGCCACGGTCGTGCGCCAGGTCCGCAAGGCCTTCGAGCGGGCGGGCGCACTGTCCCGCACCGACGCCGTCCCGGTCGCCCCGCGCGCGGGCTCCCGCACCCTGCGCACCGCGGGCCGCGTCGAGCTGTTGAACCGCAGGACCGAGCAGGCCCACGTCGTCCTCGGCATGCCGGGCCTGGCCCGCACCGACGACCGCCGCTGGGCGCTCGGCGTGCTCAGCACCGCCCTCGGCGGCGGCATGAGCTCGCGCCTCTTCCAGGAGGTACGGGAGAAGCGCGGCCTCGCCTACAGCGTCTACTCGTACACCTCGGGCTTCGCCGACTGCGGTCTCTTCGGCGTGTACGCGGGCTGCCGGCCCAGCCAGGTCCACGACGTCCTCAAGATCTGCCGTGACGAGCTCGACCGCGTGGCGTCCGAAGGGCTGAGCGACGAGGAGATCGGCCGCGCCATCGGGCAGCTGTCCGGCTCCACGGTCCTCGGCCTGGAGGACACCGGCGCGCTGATGAACCGTATCGGCAAGAGCGAGCTGTGCTGGGGCGACCAGATGTCGGTCGACGACATGCTCGCCCGGATGGCGCAGGTCACCCCCGATGACGTCCGCGCGGTGGCGGGCGAAGTCCTCGGACACCGCCCCTCGCTCTCCGTCATCGGCCCGCTCAAGGACAAGCAGGCCGACCGCCTCGACGAAGCGGTCTCCTAACTCCCCGTAAGGAAGCAGAGCAATGAGCAAGCTGCGCGTGGCCGTTCTCGGCGCCAAGGGCCGCATCGGGTCCGAGGCGGTACGAGCCGTCGAGGCCGCCGACGACATGGAGCTGGTGGCCGCCCTGGGCCGCGGCGACAAGCTGGAGACCCTCGTGGACTCCGGCGCCCAGGTCGTCGTCGAACTCACCACTCCCGCGTCGGTGATGGACAACCTCGAATTCTGCGTCCAGCACGGCATCCACGCCGTCGTCGGTACGACGGGCTGGTCCGAAGAGCGGCTCGCGCAGCTGAACACCTGGCTCGACGGCTCCCCGGAGACCGGTGTGCTCATCGCGCCGAACTTCTCCATCGGCGCCGTCCTCACGATGAAGTTCGCGGAGCAGGCCGCCCGGTACTTCGAGTCCGTCGAGGTCGTCGAACTGCACCACCCGAACAAGGCCGACGCCCCCTCGGGCACCGCCACCCGCACCGCCCAGCTGATCGCCGAGGCCCGGCGGAAGGCCGGCTGCGCCCCGCAGCCGGACGCCACCGCAACGGCCCTCGACGGTGCCCGCGGCGCGGACGTCGACGGGGTCCCCGTCCACTCGATCCGGCTGCGGGGCCTCCTCGCCCACCAGGAGGTGCTGCTCGGCGGCGAGGGCGAGACCCTCACCATCCGCCACGACTCCCTGCACCACAGCAGCTTCATGCCGGGCATCCTGCTCGGCGTACGCCGTGTGGTGACCACTCCGGGTCTCACGTTCGGCCTGGAACACTTCCTCGACCTGAACTGACTGAGCCCCGCCATGCGCGCAAAGATCACCTACTTCGTCACCGCTGCCGTCCTGGTCTTCTACTTCGCCCTGGTCGGCAGCCGTGGCGTCCTGCTCATCCGGCACGGCACACTGCTGACGGTCGCCTTCGGGGTCGCGGTGCTGATCCTGCCGGTGATCGGTGTCTGGTTCCTCTGGAAGAACACCCAGTTCGTGGCGCGGGCCAACGCGCTGGCGGCGGAACTCGACGCGGAGGGCGGTCTGCCGGTCGACGAACTGGTCCGTACCCCGTCCGGTCGCATCGACCGCGCCTCGGCCGACGCCGTGTTCGCACGCCGCCGTGAGGAGACCGAGGACGCTCCGGACGACTGGCGCTGCTGGTTCCGCCTGGCCGTCGCCTACCAGGACGCCAGGGACACCCCTCGGGCCCGTAAGGCCATGCAGCGGGCCATCGCCCTGCACACGAAGGCCACCCGGCCCAGCACGCCCTGATCCGGGCGGACGGGGCCGACCGGCCGCCCGGTCCGGACGCATCGGCCCGGATCAGGCGGCCGGTCGGCGGTCGAGGACGTCCGGCGACTTGGGACGGACCGGTCGCCGGAGCGGCCCCGTCGCCCCGCGCCTCAGTCCCGCCGGTACTCGTCCCCCCACGCCTCGACCGTGTCGGCAGCACGGTCGAACGCCTCGCCCCGCGTCAGGAAATCCGCGTTGTTGTCGGTGAGCAGCGGCGCAATCGCCTCGCCTCCCCGGCGTACGACGATCAGCGCCTGGCCCTGTACCGTGCGCGGAAATCCGAGCCACTTCACCGGCTGCTGCACCGTACGCACGGCCGCGACCTGGTCCCACGGCACGGTCGTGGTCGTGACGAAGCCCACCCGGCGCACGCCGTGCCGGCTCACCCAGGCGCCGACTCTCAGCAGCCGCAGGGCGCAGGCGATGACCACGAGGGCCAGTCCCAGGCAGACGGCGGCGCCCGGTACCGCCCCGGCGAACGCGATGATCATCCCTGCGAACAGGATGAACGAGGCGAACAGCAGCAGGAAGGCCGCGGCCGCGACCCGCCAGGGCCCGGGGCGGTACGGGCGCCGCCAGTCGTCGTGGTCGTCGAACGGCAGCGCGATGTCCTCGGCGCTCGCGTCAAACGCGCGGTCGGCCGTCAGAAAGGGCAGGGGCACGACTGATCCTTAACTCACAAGCACGCTCGATTGCTGTGCCCGGTGAGGCTATCGAGGAGATCACCGACGGGACCACCCCAGGGGGGCCGCGCGGGTCAGCTCCCGTGCGAGGCCTGGGTCTGCTGGACGTCCGACGGGCCCTGGGCGGGGCTCAGGGCGGGCAGGCCGAGGATCAGCGACCCCACGAGGCCCGCGACGACCGTCAGCCCGATGAGGGAACGCCCGGCCAGCTGGGAGACGCTGCTGCGCTCCCGCGGGGGCGGGGTGACGTTACTGCGGAATCGGTCGGCCTCGGCTACGAACGAGAACGGGACGGATTCACGCCGGCGGAACATGAGGTAACTCTCCTTGAACTCTGTTGCGGATGCTGCTACTGAGACAGACGCACGACAGGCCCGTTCGGTGCCCCGAATCACCGAATTCGTCGAAGAAATCCCTGGACAGCCCTTCCTGCCCTCGTTGTCAGTGGCGGCCCGTAGAGTGGGCGCCGCCCGAGCGACGCAATTGGAAGGACCCCGCCGGTGACCGAGACCCCCGAGCCCGCAAAGCCCAGCTTCCGCAGCGATGTCACCGTCGACCTGGTGAAACACGCTGCAGGCGACTCCGACGTACTGTTCGCGGCCCGTGTCTCCACGGCCGGTGAGCAGTCCCTGGAGGAGGTCACCAAGGACCCTGAGCGCTCCAAGGGCCTCATCAACTTCCTGATGCGTGACCGGCACGGCAGCCCGTTCGAGCACAACTCGATGACCTTCTTCATCAGCGCCCCGATCTTCGTGTTCCGCGAGTTCATGCGTCACCGTGTCGGCTGGTCGTACAACGAGGAATCGGGCCGCTACAGGGAGCTGCAGCCCGTCTTCTACGTTCCGGGGGAGTCCCGCAAGCTCGTCCAGCAGGGCCGTCCCGGCAAGTACGAGTTCGTCGAGGGCACCCAGGCGCAGCAGGAGCTCACCGGCCGCATCATGGAGGACTCCTACCGCCAGGCGTACGAGGCGTACCAGGAGATGCTCGCTGCGGGAGTGGCCCGCGAGGTCGCCCGCGCGGTGCTCCCCGTGGGCCTGTTCTCCTCGATGTACGCCACATGCAACGCCCGCTCGCTGATGCACTTCCTCGGCCTGCGCACCCAGCACGAGCTGGCGAAGGTGCCGTCCTTCCCGCAGCGCGAGATCGAGATGGTCGGCCAGCAGATGGAAGAGCACTGGGCCCGGCTCATGCCGCTCACCCATGCAGCCTTCAACAAGAACGGACGCGTGGCCCCGTAAGCGGTGTCCGTATTGCGGCGTTTCGTGAAGTTCATCTAGGCTGATCAAACGGACCCGGCACTGCTTGAACCCCCGAGCAGGCAGTGCCGGGCTCCTCTTGCGTGTCCCCCCGAGGGGGCACTCGGCGCCGAGCAACGAGTAGCGTGTTACCCATGGCTCCGATCTCCACTCCGCAGACCCCCTTCGGGCGGGTCCTCACCGCTATGGTCACGCCTTTCACGGCGGACGGTGCACTCGACCTCGACGGCGCCCAGCGGCTCGCCGCCCATCTGGTGGACGCAGGCAATGACGGCCTGATCGTCAACGGCACCACCGGCGAGTCCCCGACCACCAGCGACGCGGAGAAAGACCAGCTCGTACGGGCGGTACTGGAAGCGGTGGGAGACCGGGCCCACATCGTCGCCGGCATCGGCACCAACGACACCCGGCACAGCATCGAGCTCGCCCGCACGGCCGAACGCTCCGGTGCCCACGGCCTCCTCGCCGTGACGCCGTACTACAACAAGCCGCCGCAGGAAGGTCTCTTCCGCCACTTCACGGCCATCGCCGACGCCACCGGTCTGCCGGTGATGCTCTACGACATTCCCGGCCGCAGCGGTGTGCCGATCGACACGGAGACGCTGGTGAGGCTCGCCGAGCACCCGCGCATCGTCGCCAACAAGGACGCCAAGGGCGACCTCGGCCGCGCCAGCTGGGCGATCACCCGGTCCGGCCTCGCCTGGTATTCCGGCGACGACATGCTGAACCTGCCGCTCCTCTCGGTCGGCGCAGTCGGCTTCGTCTCCGTCGTCGGCCATGTCGTCACCCCCGACCTGCGCGCCCTCATCGACGCGTACCTCGGCGGCGACGTCCAGAAGGCCACGGAGATCCACCAGAAGCTCCTGCCGGTCTTCACCGGCATGTTCCGCACCCAGGGAGTGATCACCACCAAGGCCGCGCTGACGCTCCAGGGCCTCCCCGCAGGCCCGCTGCGCCTTCCCCTGGTGGAACTCACCCCGCAGGAAACGGCGCAGCTCAAGATCGATCTCGCCGCCGGTGGGGTAGAGCTGTAACCACAGACTTCACAACTGAATAAGCGAAGAACACTCGCAAGAGCGACATCACAGACAACAGCAAGTGCACGAATGACATGCGCGCCACGTGCCCAAGCGGTACGTGGCGCGCGTGGTAAGGAGAGTCTTTTGAGTCATCCGCACCCCGAACTCGGCACCCCGCCGAAGCTCCCGAAGGGCGGCCTCCGCGTCACCCCGCTCGGCGGCCTCGGTGAAATCGGCCGCAACATGACGGTATTCGAGTACGGCGGCCGCCTGCTCATCGTCGACTGCGGAGTTCTCTTCCCCGAGGAGGAGCAGCCCGGGATCGACCTGATCCTGCCGGACTTCACCACGATCCGGGACCGTCTCGACGACATCGAGGGCATCGTCCTCACGCACGGCCACGAGGACCACATCGGTGGCGTCCCGTATCTGCTGCGCCTGAAGCCGGACATCCCCCTCATCGGCTCCAAGCTGACCCTCGCGCTGATCGAGGCGAAGCTCCAGGAGCACCGCATCCGCCCGTACACCCTCGAAGTCGCGGAGGGCCAGCGCGAGCGCATCGGCGTCTTCGACTGCGAGTTCATCGCGGTCAACCACTCGATCCCGGACGCGCTCGCGGTCGCCATCCGCACGCCGGCGGGCATGGCCGTCGCGACCGGCGACTTCAAGATGGACCAGCTCCCGCTGGACGGCCGGCTCACCGACCTGCACGCGTTCGCCCGGCTGAGCGAGGAAGGCATCGACCTCCTCCTCTCCGACTCGACCAACGCGGAGGTCCCCGGCTTCGTGCCGCCCGAGCGGGACATCTCCAACGTCCTGCGCACGGTCTTCGCCAACGCCCAGAAGCGCATCATCGTGGCGAGCTTCGCCAGCCACGTGCACCGCATCCAGCAGATCCTCGACGCGGCCCACGAATACGGCCGTCGGGTCGCCTTCGTCGGCCGTTCCATGGTCCGCAACATGGGCATCGCACGTGATCTGGGCTATCTGAAGGTCCCCGCGGGCCTGGTGGTCGACGTCAAGACCCTCGACGACCTGCCGGACGACGAGGTCGTGCTCGTCTGTACGGGATCCCAGGGCGAGCCGATGGCCGCACTCTCCCGCATGGCCAACCGTGACCACCAGATCCGGATCGTGCAGGGCGACACCGTGATCCTGGCGTCGTCCCTGATCCCGGGCAACGAGAACGCGGTCTACCGCGTGATCAATGGCCTGACGCGCTGGGGGGCCAACGTCGTCCACAAGGGCAACGCCAAGGTCCATGTCTCGGGCCACGCCTCGGCCGGCGAGCTGCTGTACTTCTACAACATCTGCAGGCCGAAGAACCTGATGCCGGTCCACGGCGAATGGCGCCACCTGAGGGCCAACGCCGAACTGGGTGCTCTCACCGGCGTACCCAAGGACCACATCGTCATCGCCGAGGACGGCGTCGTCGTCGACCTCGTCGACGGCAAGGCCAAGATCGTCGGCAAGGTCCAGGCGGGTTACGTATACGTCGACGGCCTCTCGGTCGGCGATGTCACCGAGACCTCCCTCAAGGACCGTCGGATCCTCGGTGAGGAGGGCATCGTCTCCGTCTTCATCGTGGTCGACAGCTCCTCCGGCAAGATCACGGGCGGCCCGGACATCCATGCCCGTGGCTCCGGCATCGACGACTCGGCGTTCAGTGCCGTGGTGCCGAAGATCGAGGAAGCGATCAACAGGTCCGCCCAGGACGGCGTGATGGAGCCCCACCAGCTCCAGCAGTTGGTCCGTCGCACGCTGGGCAAGTGGGTCTCCGACACCTACCGTCGGCGACCGATGATCCTTCCCGTCGTCGTCGAGGTCTGACCCCGACAGGCGCGAACTCCGGAGCGGGGCCCCCGATTTGCATCGGGGCGCCCCGCTCCAGTACGTTTACGGCTCCGCCTGACCGGGAAGCACCACGCACACTCGTGTGCAGTGGTCACCCCGAACAGGGCGGGAATTCCGACTCAGAAGTTCTGATAAAGTCGGGTCCGCCGAAAGGCAAGGCCACTCCAAAGGCCACCGGAATTCAAATTCGAACCGGAAACGGTGAGAAAAGAATCTGGTAAGGTTGGAATCGCTGCAAAGGAAAACGCGAAAGCGTGGAACTGGAAAGCGGCCCCGCTTCGACCGGGAATCGGGCACGAAAGAGTCTGATAGAGTCGGAAACGCAAGACCGAAGGGAAAAGCCCGGAGGAAAGCCCCAGAGAGTGTTCTGCGGGTGAGTACAAAGGAAG
>NZ_JBIVON010000027.1:0-51887 GCF_044754145.1 Streptomyces sp. NPDC093149 | reverse complement strand
GTGGGAACAACACCTCAAACTTCACCGCGAGTTGGCCACGGGCCTCACTGGATATGCGCATACCACACCAACGAGCCGAACCACGGGAAGCAACACCTTGATTCTCTGCGAGCCCTTAGAGGGGGTCGGGCTGGCACAGCGCTCCACTTGGTCGTTCGGAGACACGGCCGTCTCGGCCGGCCCCACGGCTGGGTCAGCCCGGCTTGACCGCCAGCGTCGCAAAATAGTTCGACATGTATTGAGCGGATGCGTTGGATTGGTGCGGCGCTTCCGCGAAGCCGGTGAGGACGAACCCCGCGGCGAGTTGCCCGCCGATCTGGTCGGTGAGGGTGTGGCTGTATTCAAGAGGGGCATCCGCGCCGAACTTCGTGGCGCGTTCCTCGGCGGAGTACTGCGTGACATCGCTGTAGGGCAGCTTGTGCACGACGATCAGCTCGCCGCGCTCGTCGAGCGCCTCGTGGTCGAACAAGTACACATCAGGGTTGAGGAAGCCCACGAGCAGAGTTCCGCCCGGTCGCAGGATGCGGAAGCACTCACGCCACACCGGTGCCAAGTCTGGTACGAATAGGTTAGAGACCGGATGGAATACGACGTCGAATGTTGCGTCGCCGAAGGCGCTGAGGTCGCGCATGTCGCCCAGGACGGTGCGCAGCTCGAGTCCGTCGCGCGCCGCCACCATCTGGTCCTGGCCGAGCTGACGGGGTGAGTTGTCGAACACGGTGACCCGCGCCCCTGCGGCAGCGAGGATCGGACCCTGCTGGCCACCGCCGGAGGCCAGGCACAACACGTCCTTGCCGGTCAGATCCGTCGGAAGCCAGGAGCGGTCAACTGGCTCACGCCCTATGAGAACAATCGACCAGTCGCCCATGCGGGCGCGCTCGACATCCTCAGCACTCACCGGCCTCGACCACTCGTTGCTCTCTTGGGCGTACTTGTCCCAGGCTGCCCGATTGTGGGCAACGGGGTCGACAACAATGTCCTGCACGTTTAACTCCCTGCTACAGCCAAGCGGACACCTGCGGTACTGACAGTTCGGTGCCGCTAGCCAACACGATTGCAGGGTGCGGGCTCAACGAAATTAGCGAGCATCGAGGTGTCCACGGCTCGACGGGTGGTCGCGCAGCGTGTGCGTATTTCAGGCATGATGAAGCCGCTCGGGCGACGACAGGCAAAGCCGGAAGTCGTTCCCTCGTCCGGTGGTCCATCCGAGCGTTGCGCCGCTTGTTGTCTTTCACGACAGCGACATCCGCGTCCTTGATCGGATTCGGCACCACCCAAGGCCTTCAGCGCGCCGGCTCGTCGATGGCCCACTGGGCGATGGCGAGTTAGAACGCCCGGACGGAGAGCATGATGCTGGCGACGTTGGCGCGTCCGGTGACTACTTCGCGCGCTTTGCCGTCTGGCTGGCGGCGCCGTTCGATGCGGGTCTGGCATCTCTGCTTCCAGGCCGCGCTCACCTCGGGCGCCAGGTGGAGAGAGTCGATCCCTGGACGATGTTGTTCCAGATCACCCCAGAAGTTGCTGGCCAGGTGCCGGGACAAATTGTTCAGGGTCGTGTAGTCGAGACCCGGCTGCCGCTCTTTGAAATAGTTCACCAAGAGATCTCGGACAGGGTTGCAGCGGACACCGAACCGGTCGACGAGCTGATCCGTCGACACCTGACCACTGATGTTGGCCAGGTAGCGCAAGGAACTGGGTGCTTCTGCAGGCAGGGTGCCCAACTCTCGCAGCCAGCAAGAGGGTGTTGCCGCACGTTTTGGCGTTCGCTGCTTTGAGTGCGGCGAGATACTCCACGGCGTTGCCGACGGTGATGCAGATTCGATCACCGCTTCAAGCTGGGCGAATCCTTTCGGGTCACGGGCAGGGATCAGTCCGATCCGCAGGCTCGTCATGCTGGCCGAGGTCCGTGACAGCAGCCAGGGGAGGGCTGGCCTGACAACGTCTGCGCAGATCAGACTCAGCAGCCCTCCCGACAGTGCCTGTCGTTGCGGGGGGCCAGCAGCCGTTCCGATCCAGCCGGGTACCGACCGGGCCCAGTCATTGCAAGCACGCGTGCTCGCGGGGCTGACGTTCCAGCGCTGCTGCCAGGTGGTCCCAGGGAAGGTCTCCAGCCACTGCACTGCAAGATCTGGCGAGCCCCGCGGATCCTGGCTCGGTGCTGCCTCACGTCCGTCGGCCGCAGAGGAGGTTGCTCCAGACGAGCCAGGATGTCGGCTCGTGCGCTTGCAGTGGTCGGCCAGTCGTCCTCCGCAGGTCTGGGCGGGAAGCGTAAAGCGACGGCTTTCAACGCCTCCCCGGCCAGGCTCAGGACGCGGGAGGCGCGACGTGCGTCGCGGCGGAAAGGGTCTCGGTAGGTGTCACCAGGCAGTCCCGAAAAGGTTGTTGAGGGATTCAGGGTTGTGGCCGGCTGCCGGAGGCGCGGGAGTCCGCTCGGTGGACTTGGCCCGTCGGGCATGGTGTGCCCGAACGTGTTCGATCACCTCGTCCCGGTCGGCCGGTAATGGTGGAGTCGGGTATTGGAACCTGCGGAACGGGTGGGGCTATCCGTCGAGGTACTGGTGTCTGGCGTCGGCGGGCGAGATGACGAATTGGCCATCGCGGGCCTGCCATTCAGTTGTCCCGTCGACTTCGTGGCTGGCAACGAACAGGCCTGGATGAGGTCTCCGTCGTCGTCGGAAGCCGGGATCTGGGCGATCTCTCTGAGCTGGCTCACGAACCAGTCCAGGGCCGACGCGCGGATGTTGAAGGAGCTGTTGTTCCCATCGATCGCGGACGTCGCGGTGCTGTCGGTGGACGTGAGCATCGAGATAGTGCGCGTTGATGCGCAATGCGTCGCGGACGGTGCCGTGTGCTCGGTCTGCGGAGTCTGGTCGAACCGGGTTCATCGTTCCTACCTGCGGTTTCCCGCTGATGTGCCGAGCGGTGGCCGAAGCGTTGCTCTCCAGCTGAGGGTCCGTCGGTTCACCTGCGGGAACTCGGGGTGTGGGCGCCGTACCTTCGTCGAGCAGATACCCGGCCTGACACGTCGGCACGGTCAGCGGACCGAGCCGTTGCGTTCCACCCTGGCCGCGGTCGGTCTGGCCCTCGCGGGCCGGGCCGGGGCCCGCATCGCCCGCGTTCTCGGGATATCCGTCAGCCGCAGCACAGTGCTCCGGCTGGTCGACGTACTTCCCGACCCCGAGGTGGCTGCGCCGCGGGTGGTCGGCGTCGACGAGTGCGCCACCCGCAAGGGCCGCCACTACGGCAAGCGAGGCCGCCGAGCGGGCGGTCGCCCAGCACTGCCGCTGCCAGCTGGCCCGGACGTCGCGTCGCTTCTTCGATCCGCCCGACAGCGATCAGGCCGTCGAGGACGTCGACGACGAACTGGGACGCGGGGCATGGCCTCGAACTCGTCTCGTGACTCGTCGTTCAGCACCGTGTGCGTGTCAGGTGACGGATGCTCAGCGATGGCTGGGCCCGCCGGTCAGTCGATGCCTTCGATGATGCGGAAGTCGCGCTCGACGCCGTCGGGGAGGGCCACCAGCGCCTTCTGGTATGCCTCGCTCTCGTATGCCGCGACGGCCTGTTCAAAGCTGTCGAACTCGATCAGAACGACGCGTTGCGTGATTCCGGCCTCGTACGCGACGACTCGACCGCCACGGGACAGGAGGCGCCCGCCCCCAGCCTGGACAGCCGGACGGGCCAGCTCGTCGTAGGCAGTCAGCCTCTCAGGGTCGGAAATGGCGGGGTAGACACTGACCCAGTAGCCCTTAGCCATGGAAACCTCCTGTGTCGGGCCGGACACGTCCGACTTCGAGTTGACACTCAGATCGATCGATCCCGGCGACGGGTACTGCGGTCAGTTGAATCGTCATATGCGCAGGTTAGGGCTTGATGTGCGATCGAGGGAAAGACCGGTACGGCATAGACTCAGAACGGATCGTTATCAATCGGCAGGGAGGGCACGTGGCGCCGGATACGGTGAGCCTGCGGTACTTCCTGGTGCTGGCAGAGGAGTTGAACTTCACCCGCACGGCCGCACGGATCGGTATCGCACAGCCCGCACTCAGCGCCCGGATGCGCCGATTGGAGGCGGAACTCGGTACGGCCCTGCTGGTCCGCAACACGCGTAGCGTCGTATTGACCACGGCCGGTGCGGCTTTGGCGGAGTCCGCGCCGCCCGCGCTGGCGGCGCTGGACCGGGCATGGGACACCGCCCGGAGCGCGGCGGCCGGTGAACTGGGCACGCTGCGCATCGGATACAGCCTCAGCGCCGGGGCCGAGACGGCACCGGCCCTGGTGGACAGGCTGATTCGCGGCAACAACGGACTCGAGGTCGGCGCGATCCCGATGGCGACACCGGAGATCTCCCCCGCGATCGCCGACGGCCGCATCGATGCCGGGATCACCCGCGGTGAACAGCCGGGCCGTGGCGTGCGCCGGTTCCTGCTGCGGCGTGAACGCGTCGGAGTCATGCTGGCGCAGCACCATCCGCTGGCCCAACACCCGGAGATCGAGATCGCCGACGCGGCCGCGTATCCGCTGCGACTCCCGGACCGTGCAGCCAACCCCGTGATCCACGATCAGCTGTCCACACTGTTCCAAGACACCCGACCACACCCCCGATTCCACACGCCCGCAGTCTCTTTCGACATGTCTCAGCGCGACCTGCGCGACGGGGTCACCCTCGCCCCGGCCGGAGAAGCCGCGGCCACGGCACAACCGGCCGGTCTCACCTGGCGACCGCTGCGAGGCGCGCCCAGCCTGACGATCCACCTGGTCCTCCCAGGCGAGCAGTCGCCACTACACCGCCGCATCCGTGCCGTCGCCAAAACCCTGGCGCACGAGCTGCACTGGTTGCCGGACTGACGCGCAAGAGGTCAAGCGGGACGGACGCCTGCGGTGGCGAGGCCGAAGACCGAGAGCCCCGCGGACTTCGCGGTGATGACGACGGCGGTCTTGCTGAATGTCCGACACGACCTCGCTGCGAAGCTTCGCCCAGATCTCGTCGGCGATCACCCGCGGATCGCGGCCGAGGAGGGCGGTGATGCTGCGGGGGATCGCCAGCGCGCGCAGTGGGTCGAAGCTGCGGGGCAGCCACTCCCATTCCTGGCAGTCCTTGAAGAACGTCCGTAGCGCGGTGATCTGCCCGGCCTTGGTCGCCGCTTCGAGTGGCTTGCCGAGACGGTCCCCCAGGCTGGCCGTCCGCTGAACAAGTCACCGACCTTCATCCGGCCCAGCGCGGCGATCCAGGTCGCGCAGGTCTGACGCGTCCAGCCGTTCGGGTCTGCGGCGTCGGGCTGTTCGGCGGCGGTCCACCGGCCCACCCCGAGGAAGGTCGAGCGCATGGCGTCGCGGACGCCCGGGGTGAGCGTGGAGGTGGCGTGCCATCGATCGACCCACTGTTCCCATGTCGTCGCGCCGCCGGTTGCCCGTGCCGAGCGGCGACCGGTGATGGGCGGCGGAGGATCACAGAAGCCGAGCTCGGCGACCGCCCGCTGAGTGGCGTGCAGGGTGTAGCGCTGCGAGTCGGCCAGCATCTCCTCGCGGCGAACCCGGTCGAACAGCGTGCTGTCGAGATCCTCAAGATGCGGGCTGCGGTTGAGGAGAAGCAGTTGGCGGACGACCATCGGCAGCAGAGTGTCGTCATCTCGGCCCAGTTGGTATCCCCAGGAGGCGAGAACCGCGCGGATGCGGGCGATCTCGCTGTTCACCCGGTCGCGTCCGAAGATCCGCCAGGACAGGGTGAGTCGTTGGATGCTGCCGAGTCGGTGGAACTCGTTGAAGGAACCCAACAGGTAGGCGTGCGCGGTGAGATAGGGCCGGACCTCGTCGCTGGCCCAACCCGGGACGTGCCGACGGAACTCGGCCTGGTTGCGGCCGAGGAGATGGATCCACTCCTGCGGAGTCCATCCCCAAAAGGTCCGGCAGGTCTCCACGCAACGTGTCAGCAGCACGGCGACCACGTCGAGCATGGCACGTCGCCGGTGTGCGGTGGCCGGCGAGTCCAAGGCGGCGTTGACCGCCTTCAGCGGACCCAGCAGACGGCGGATCACCCGCCACCCGGCGGCGGACCGATCGTGGTCCTTGAGCCGGCGCAGATTCTGCACCTCGAGTTCGCTCACGGCCTCGGTGGGCCGGACCTCAACAGCGGTGTCGTATTGGTCCGGGATGATCGGCCAGGACCAGCGTTGGGACCCGTCCTCCGCGGGCAGGGCCAGCCGAGATGCAGTCACTGCGCCACCTCCGGCGACGTGACGTGCGGAAAGGTAAGTGCCTGTATGCACCACGCGTGGATGTGTTCCATGCCGCGGGCGAGCTTGTCGGCCAGGTCCCGGCCGGACAGATGGATGTACTGAATCGTGGAGTCGGTGTGACGGTGGCCGGCGAAGGATGCGATCGCATGCAACTCCCAGCCCATCCGGGCCAGATCGGTCAGACACAGGTGCCGGGTGGTGTGCGTGGAGAACTGCGGCACGTCGGCCGCAACAGCGATTCGGCGTACCACCTTCGACCACGTCCACAGACTCAGCGGCTGGCCGTAGTTGCGCCGTGATTCGGACAGGAACAACGGGCCTCTCGCCCGGCTGACCGTGGCCCGGTGGGTGAGGTAGGCCGACATCAGCACGTCGGTCGACGCCGAGTACGGCACCACCCGTTCCAGCCGGTTCTTCGTCGTCTCCGCGCGTACCCGCAACGTACGGTGAGCCGGATCCAGGTCGTCGGTCGGCAGCGAGCACAGCTCTTCGCGACGCAGCGCGGAATCGTAGGCCAAGGCCAGCGTCACCCGGTTGCGGATCGGCTCCCCGCGCGCGACGTCCGAGATCGCCAACCACTGCTGTCCGCCCGGAATCCACGGCAGCTTCGTCAGCTGCGGCACCAGGCCGCGCTGGTGCCCGCCCCACCGGCGCCCCGGCGTATAGCGGCCCCGGCCCACCGGATTGGACTCCCGCAGTCCTTCTTCCATCAGGAAGTCGTAGAACAACCGCACCGGCGCCAGCCGCTGCTGGATCGTGGCGTTCGCCAGCCCCGACCCCGAATCGATCGAGAGCACGTTCGCACCCCGACGGCTGGGCCGCTCAGTCAGCTCCCTTACGTAGACGGTATTATGAGCGCGACCGGAGACCGGCGGGTCGACACCCTCCCGTTCGCACACCGCCAGGTACTTGGCCAGCCCGCGGGCGTAGGCGTCGATCGTCCGAGGCGCACGACCGAGATCGCACCACACGAGCAGCCAGCCATCTGCCTGCTCGCGGCGGCCCAGCACCGGCCACTTCTACGTCACTCCCACAGCGGCGCTCAAGTCGTCTCCCAAGTTCGTGGCTACACCAGGGAGAATGATCAACCCGGAAGATTCCACGTAACTTTTAAGATGCTCAAGCGCCAGATGTTCGGTCGCGCTGGCTTCACACTCCTTCGCAAGCGAGGCCTGCTCGGCTGATGTCGTCCACCAATGAGTCGTCGAGATTGGGGCTGTTGCCCTCCCAGGATCAGATTGCGGGGCGCCGGAGCACATCGGTGGGCTCCCAGTCGTTCTTCCAGAAGGATTCAAGTCCGTGCTCATTGATGAACTGCCGCTCGACCTCGTGGATGGGGTACATACCTTGGATGTTGATCACGTCGTGACCCTCGTGTCCCGGAACGCCGACGTCGATGCCCAGGTAGTCGTCTCTGTCGAGGACCAGCAGCGCGAACACGCAGAAGGCCGTCATCTCTGACTCGGGCACGATGCGCTCACCGAAGTTGATGGTGCTGCCGTAACTGAAGGGCAGGTGCCACGGAGCTGCTCAGCGAGGAAGCCCGCCGCGTGGGTCCAGATCACGTTGGTCGAGCTCACGCTGAGGCAGAGTTCCGGCGAGCCGTGCTGCCAATCCGGGCGTTCTGCCAGCGACAAGCCGTAGGTGAGCGCCGTGAGAAGCCCGTCCGGCAGGTTGTCGTACACGATCTCCGTCACGCCCCGCAGCCCCTGCTTGGTCGAGCGGGGCCTCCTTCCCCCGGAAAGTCGATCAAGATGGGCGAGGTACTTCTCAACACGACTGGCCATGTGCCTCGCCTGCACGATCACTCACCGGTGCATGCCACCGGGGGCCGTCACCAGTAACGCTCCGCAACAGGTCCACAGAAGTTGCGCCAGAGCCGCTTCTTGTGAATAGAGCCAGGCAGTTTTCGTGCTGTGTGACATATGTGGATGGGGGCGGGCTGACCGCTGCGGGGCGGTGGCGTCGGGAGGTCGTACGGCGGCAGTCGGCCGAGTTGTTCGAGCGGAGGATCAAGCCGCTGGAGGTCGCCCAGCGTCTCCGGGTGAGTCGGAAGTCGGCCTACCCGTGGCACCAGTTGTGCGGGACGGCGGGATCCCCCAGCCTGGTCAACCTTGCTGTGGTCGCCCTGGACCGCTTGGAGGTCCTCGCCCGCAACCGGCTCAAACGACTCCAGTACCGGCCCGAAACCCTCGACGGCTTCATGGCCGACACCGGGCTCCCCCTCGGCAACCCGACGTCACCCTGATGGGCCGAAGTTGGTAACCTGCGGCCGACTGCGATGCTCGGATCAGCCAGGCTGAGGCGCTCAGTCACATGAAGGAGGCGTTGTCGGCTTGTTACTGCGGACTACGTTGAGGTAGTTGCCGATGGCGTCTCTGTTGCGGGTCAGGCACTGGATGCGTTCGGTCATCCGGTCGCGTTCACGCTCCAGCGTACTGACCATCTCGGGCGTCGCGTCCGAGAAATAGATGACCCGGGGCTGGTCGAGGCACGGGAGGATTTGCTTGATGATCCGAGTCGGCAGGCCGGCGTCGAGCAGTCCTCTTATCTGCAGGACCCTGTCCACGAGGTAGTCGTCGTAGTCCCGGTAGCCGTTCGGGGAGCGGGCCGCGGTGATCAGGCCCTGCTCCTCGTAGTAGCGCAGGAGCCGACGGGGAGTGTCGGTGCGCTCTGACAGCTCTCCGATACGCATGTGTCCGACCTCACGCTGGCTCGCTTGACCATCACATCAATGTGAAGGTTTGAGTATAGCTGCCATGCGAATCCAAACCGCGCGGCTGACCAACGCCGTGGAGAAAACCGGAGATCAGCGACTCCCGCTACGGGCTCTGGCCGCGCTGGCCACTGCCGCCTTTATCACCATCCTGACCGAGGCACTGCCAGCGGGGGTGCTGCCCGCGATGAGCAGAAGTCTGCGAGTCGGCGAGTCTGCGATGGGACAGTCGGTGACGATCTACGCGATCGGTTCCGCTGTCACGGCGATCCCGCTGTCCGCAGCCACTTCCGGATGGCGGCGCAGACGGTTGCTCCTGGCCGCCGTGGCTGGTTTTGCGCTTGCCAATACCGTCACAGCTGCCTCGGGGCACTATGCGCTGACGATGGCTGCCCGGTTCGTCGCTGGAGTGGCCGCCGGTCTGGTCTGGGCGATGCTGACCGGCTACGCGCGGCGCATGGTGCCGGGCCCGCTCCAGGGCAAGGCGACTGCGGTCGCGATGGCGGGCGCAACACTCGCTCTTTCACTCGGGGTGCCCGCGGGAACCCTCCTTGGTCAGGTGTTCGGCTGGCGGATCACGTTCTGGTCCATGACCCTGCTCGCTGCCATCCTGCTCGCGTGGATCGGTCTGGCGGTTCCGGACTATCCCGGGCAGCCCAGACACGGCCGAGCCCCTATCGCGCAGACCCTCCGTCTGCCCGGGGTGACACCAGTTCTGATGGTCACTCTGGCCTTCGTCCTGGCCCACAACATCCTGTATACCTACATCGCCACGTTCCTTGACCGGCTCGGCATGGCCGACGCCGTCGACTCGGTGCTGTTCGTCTTCGGTCTGGCTTCGGTGGTGAGCATCTGGGTGGTGGGCGCCCACATCGACCGTCGCCTGCGCGTCCTCACCATCGCCGGCACCGTTTTGTTCGCCGTAGCGGCCACCGTCCTGGCGGTGCTCGCCGACAGCGCTGTCGTGGTCTACGCCGCAGGGATACTGTGGGGACTGGGATTCGGCGGTGCTGCCACCCTCCTGCAAACAGCCGCAGCTGACGCTGCAAGCGCCTCCGCAGACACTGCCCAAGTCATGCTCGTCACCTTGTGGAACGCCGCCATCGCCGCCGGCGGAGTCATCGGCGGCCTCCTCCTCGACAGTCTGGGTCCCGCATCCTTCCCCTGGTCCGTGCTCATGCTCCTTGGTCCGGCGCTGGTCATCGTGATCACCGCCCGCAGGCACGGCTTTCCCTCAAGACGGCCGGGCACGAGCGCTTGATCACTTACGAGTTGGTGCGTGACAGCGAGTGAAGCGTCCGCGCTGATGGATGACGTGATCCGTCTGTGAGCATGATGCGACCGCGGCACGCAACGAGGGCATCGCCGTTTGCTTCCAGCACTTCCCCGACGTGGAGGTCCTCCTGGACGACGGCTGCCTCGGCCTTGGACGTGATCACCCAGGCCAGGCGATCACACCACCCAGGAAGCCGAACAAGAGCGCACCGCCCGACGTCCACGAACGCTGGGAACGCGACCGGCACTGGCCCTCATCCGACCGCGTCACCGTCGAACACGCCCTTGCCGACCACGAACGATGGAGACAACTCGGTCCGCTGGACCCTCCGCCGGGACCGGCTGCCCGACACCTACCGTGCCATCGTCGGCCTCGTCTCCGACCGCACCGCTACCACCACCTGAACGACCACCCACAACCAAGCCACCACAACCTCACCTGCCATCACGCACCAACTCGCAAATCAACGAGTGGGAACCGACAGACCTACTCTTCAGACGATCACTCGAACGGAACCTGGCCTGGGGAAAGGCATCATGTCCCAGCCTGAGGGCCAGCCTCGTTCACAGGGGTCCCCGGCTTCAGCCTCAAGTAGTCGAGGGATGCGCCACATCCACCAGTCTCTCTCGTCATCGCCTCGGCCGGGCCACTGGATCGTTGCCGCGCGGAACCGCTCATCGAGCTCCTGGAGCCTTGGTTGCCATTCGGACTGGACGCGTGGGGGCAACAGAGGCCAGACGCGCGCCAGCGCGCTCCGACACCAGATGTCGTTGTCGAACTCTGGCGCGCACCATGAATAGCCCTCCTCCACCCCCGACACTTCGCTGTTCCAACGCGCGAGCAGCGAGTAGAACGTGCAGGGCTGTCCACCAGCCCAGCGGTCAGCGCCAACAGAGACCAGCGCAGCACGTACGGCCTTTTGCTCCTCTGTTGTCAGGGACATCCCGTCGACAGGTCCATGTGTTCGGTCCATGCCTTGACTATCGCAGCGCAGGCAGCTCTTGCGCTCGCCTATTCAAACGGGGGTTTCTGATGAGGAACGGCAGGAAGTCCCAGGGCGACGGGACCAATCCGCTGTCCCGCACCATCCACCACCAGCCACATCGACACACCAGCAGCAACAGCACCGATCCTCGACGCTCGTGGGATCCCTGCCCTACCCGGCTGTGATACCGCCGCTTCGATCCCCACTTCGTTTACCGCTCATCAGGGCAGGCGGGTGTGTTCGGCTCGGCTGGCGGCGATCCGCTCGCGCGCGAGCGTTCGAGCCCGCTTGGTGTCGCCGCCGCTGAGCCGGGAGAGGATCGTCGCGAGCGGCCTGATCTGGCCCCGGCCGCCCCAGTGGCCTTCGGGGATCTCGGTGGGAAACACCCAGATCCGGCTGGCGTCACGCGGCCAGGCGCCGTTTTCGGCATCGAGGATCGCCTCGGTGACCTCGGCGATGACGCCCGCACGCTTCCGCTCATCGAGCTGGCCCTCGGGGACGGACGGGACAACTTTGTAGCGAGGTGCGTCCACGAGTTCTCCGCCGACGTAGACGCCGGCCGGTCGGTGCAGCCAGAGCCAGGAGACGGAACGGCTCACCGGGTCGGCAGGGTCGAATCCCTCGTTGCGGATGAGGATTTCGGTGATGCGGTTCAGCAGGGCCGCCTCGGCGTCCGGCTGGAGAGCGCCGTCGGGAATGTACACATCGAGCATGGGCACGGTCGATCCCCTTCTGGGTTTAGTTCTTCAACTCAGGGTGGAGTCTAGGAAGGGTGGGTTCAGCTTGTAAACCCAGGTGGGTACACTTGTCTCATGGAGACGCGGCGAATCGACCCAGTGAACTGCTCGGTGGCACGCGCCCTCTCGGTAGTGGGGGAGCGCTGGTCGCTGCTGATCGTGCGCGAAGCGCTGGACGGCGCGAGCCGGTTCGGGGAGTTCCACTCCCGCCTCGGGATCGCCAGAAATCTCCTGGCGACTCGGCTCGACACCTTGGTGGCCGCGGGAGTGATGCGCCGTGTGCCGTATCAGGAGCCCGGAGACCGGCAGCGCTTCGCCTACGAGCTCACCGAGCAGGGTCGGGCGTTGCGACCCACGCTCGTGGCGCTCCTGGAATGGGGCGACACATACTTCGCCGACCCGCAGGGCCCGTCGGTCATCGTCCGCCACCGGCCCGTCCACGACGCGATCTCATGCGACGAGCCCGTCAGGATCGTCCTCGAGTGCGCCGCTGGGCACAGCCACCTCGCCCCGGAAGACGTTTGCCGTACGCCCGGGCCGGGCGCGCGCTTCGTGGAGAGCTCCTGAGGACCGTATCGGGCCGGGACCCGGGGCTGGTGCGAGTTCGTACTCACTGCGCGGGCGCCAGCAGGAGGGGGTTGTGGCGCTTGAGGTAGGGGGCGGGCATCAGCGGCTTGTTCCCCCCGGGAACCGGCGGCGGCCCACACGCAGTGGAGAGGCGGACCAGCTACTGTGCTCGGTCGCGCTCCGGAAGTGCCACGCGCCCGGACTGCTGTCCTTCGGCCGACAACTCCAGTGCCCTGCGCGGTGCACGGTCGATCCGGGGGCGCGGCCAGGGGCGTTGGGGGTGACCAGGGCGTGTCCACAGCGGGTGCAGAGCGCGAGCGCGGCGAGGTCGCTGACGCCGGACTCCGAGATCGCCTCGCTCATCCCGTGCTGGCGGGTGTCGTGTTCCGGAGCTTCCGGGAGATGTCGCCCGAGGCCATGGCTGCGGGCGGCGACGTACATGCGTTTGATCTCAGCGGTGGCGGGGCCGGCCGTGCGCCACCCGCCGCCGGCAAGACGGTGCCGTCCGCGTGGACGGCGAGGAGGAACACACCGCTGGGTGGTTCGAACTCGAAGACTTCGGTGGCTTCGGGGACGTCGGCTCGGCCGTAGATCGCTACCCACTCGCGGTGGAAGGCCTGGGTGAGTCCGCGGGCGTCCGGGCTGTCGCACGAGACGGCGGCGATCGCCCAAAAGGGCTTACGTTCTGCGGTGGTTCGAGGGCGAGGCCGGTCTCGGCGATTGAGGTGGTGGGAACTTCCAAGAAGGCCAACGGCTCACTCGACTTCTTCGCGGGGTGATTCCTGCTGATCTCGGCGCGCCCGATCAGTTGGTCCGGAGCTCCGTCAGCCACCTCAGAATGAGGTCGTTGAAGTCGTCGGCCCGCTCCTGGTGGAGCCAGTGTCCGACCTGCTGCCAGTGGAGGGACCGGCTGCGGGGGTCGGCGAAGGTCGTTGCCTCCCAGGCGGCCTGTGCGGGGTGTGTGTGGACGGCGAGGACGGGGCATCGCCTTCTCCGGAGGTACTCGTCGGCGCCTGAACGTGTTGCGACGGAGCCTTCCCTCAGGAATGCCTCCAATGTGGACCGCATCACCTCGGGGGCCGTGCCCAGGACTCGCCGCTGGTGCCATTTCCTCAGGGCATCGGGCATCTGCTTGCCTTCGGCCGCGGCGAACGCGCCGGCAGCGTGCTCCAGCCCGTTGTCGGTTCCCAGCGCATTCCTGAAGGGCTGCCATCGTCCGTACACCTCGTGGTCGGGCAGGCCGTAGGGCGAATCCACAACGACCGTGGCCGCGACGAGATCGGGATGCTCGACGGCGAGTGTGCTGACGATCACCCCGCCTTGCGAATGGCCGACCGCGATGACTCGGCCGACTTGCAGGAGGCTGATCAATCCCGCGAGATCTGTGGCGAAGTCCGTCGAGTCGAACCCTTCGCGTGGAACAGTTGAGCGCCCGTGGCCCCTGTTGTCGGGCGTGATCACGCGGAATCCGGCGTCCACCAGGGGGCCGACCTGCCAGCTCCAGTCGTGGGAATCGCACCCCCAGCCGTGAACCAGTAGGACGGCGGTATCGCCTTCGCCCTCGTCCGTATAGAACAGCCGGACATCCGTCAGGTCGGCATACGGCATCGTGGCGAGCTCCTTCCACCCGTGCATGACGTGAGCATCACGAAATTAAGGGGTCTCCATGGCGTGTTGGAGATCGCCCAAGGTTAGAGCCGTTGCCGGTCCCGTTCCGTCACCCGAACGGGGACTATTGCGACCTTGGTGCTGGTGGGCTCGCGTATCCAACCGTTGCCTGGAACTCGCGCGAAAAGGTGACGTCGGGGCGATTGCTGGTCCGCCGAATGTCACCCGCCGTGACCATCACAGAGGTCGGATCGGTCACAGTCGTGGCGGGAGGAACGGCGCCATCCTGCCTATGGCGTCGGGGGTATGGAGAATTGCGTATTTCCCTTCCCGGCGTCTGTCTGGGGCAGGTTGGTAGACCTGTTGCCCTCCGGCCCGATGCCCGACTCAACGGCGGAGAGCATGACGACCTCCGGGCCAAAGCAGACCACCAGCCCGCCGCCCGGTGCGGCGAGGGCCGCTTGGACGGGCACGGGGCAGCGCAGGGGTGGCACGAGTTCGCCGCCCGTGGCCAGGTCGCGCACCGATACCGTCTCGGTGCCGCTCGTGGTGATCAGGTAGGTGCTGGTGCCGAGTACGGCCGTCGCCAGCCCGCGTACGGGCCCGGCGGGGCAGGGCAGTGGCTCGGTGTGCTGCCGGCCGTCGGGCAGACTCCAGGTGCGGATCGTGCCGTCCCGGCTGGCGGTGACCGCGATGGGCTGCCCGTTCAGTGTGGTGGTGGTCACCGAGGTAACCCAGTCGGTGTGGCCGGTCAGGGGTTCACCGAGCTGCCGGCCGGTGGACAGGTCCCACAGCCGCACTGTCCTGTCCCAGCTGCCGGTCACGGCCAGCGCACGCCCGTCCACGGTGTCGGTGGCGAGCGCGGTGAGCCGACGGGTGTGGCCGATGAGGGGCCGACCGAGGTGCTGACCGGTGGCCAGGTCCCACAGCTGCGCGGTGCCGTCCGAGCTGCCGGTCAGCGCGACGGCTCGCCCGTCGACCCGGGCGGTGGCCAGGGCCAGGATCCGGCCGACGGGTCCGGCATCGGCCCGGCCGAGCTCCTCGCCGGTATCCAGGTCCCACCTGTGGAGCGTGGCGTCCGAGGCCGCGGTCACCGCGACGGTGCGTCCGTCCAGCTCCGCCGTCGCCAGCAGGCTGACTTCGGCGGCGATGTTCCCGCCGTGCGGTATGCCGGTGGCCAGGTCCCAGGTGCGCAGCGTCTTGTCCGCACTGGCGGTGACGACGGCCGGTTGGCCCTGAATGGTGGTCATGGCGGCCGCCAGTACCACGTCCTTGTGACCGCGGACCTCGGTGCCGCGCCGTACCCGGCGCTCCCCGAGATCCCAGACGCGCACGGTGTGGTCCGCACCGGCGGTGACGGCCACCGGTTGCCCGCCCACGATCGCCGGCGCGACGTCCCACACGTGCCCGGTGTGCCCTGTGAGCGGGCCGTCGGCCTGCCGCCCGCCAGCCACCTCCCAGAGCCGCACGCTTCGGTCGAGGGCGGCCGTCACCGCCCGGAGCTGCCCGTTCACCTCGGCCAAGGCGCCGGCCGGATCCGATCCTCGTGGCAGGGGATCGGCCGCCGCTCACCGACTTCCGCGCCGACGGCGGTGTCCCACACGCGCATCACGTGGTCGGCATCCGTGGTCAGCTGGAGCGCGCGTCCGGCGACGACGAAGGTGCCCAGGACACTCGCGGCAGAACGTCCGGCATCCGCTGCCAGGGCCGGGGCCGGGTCGGCAAGCTGCCAGAACCAGGGGGTCGAGTAGGAACCATGCAGAGAGTGCAGTTTGGTGTCACATGATTTGACACCCGCTGAGCCACTTCCCACCTTGCCGCAGTAAATACCGGATTTACTGCGGCGGAGCCTCTACCGTGATCATCGCGACCTGCGGTGGGGGTTTCCGGCCGCCGGGGTGAGGTGTACGCATTTACTGCGGCAGAGATGCGGGAGGGGTGGTGAGCGGGTGTCGGTCGAACTGGCGAGCGTCGAAGAGGGCGGGGGCGTGCTGCCGTCGCCGCGCGCCCGGGTGGTGCCCCTGTCCGCCCCTCCGGCCACGTACACCGCGGCGGTCGAGCAGTACCTCACCGGAGCGGGCATCGCGAAGTCCTCCGCACGGATCTACCGGATCTCGCTGACGACATGGGGATGGATGGTCGCCGGGCAGCCTGCGCCGACCGGCCGGGCCCGCCGCGGCGCGAAGCCGCCCGCCGCCCCGGTCTCGGTCATCGACGACCCCGCGCTGCCGCAGGTGCTCGCGGAGCTGGCCGCCGCGCGGGCGGACGAGATGGACGCCGACACCGTCAACCGTGAACTGTCCATCGCGCGCAAGGCGATCGGCTGGTGGCAGCGACAGGGCTGGGTCGTCGGCGATCCGACGATCGGTATCGAGCGGCGCCCGGCCCCGCCGGACCGCACCAGGGCCCTGGCCGAGAACCAGATCGCAGCCCTGTGGCGGCTGGACGCGTCGCTGCGGGAGAAGACCTTCTGGAAGATGCTCTACGAATCAGCGGCCCGAGCCGACGAGGTGTTGTGCCTGAACGTGGAGGACCTGTACCCCCAGGACAAGCGCGGCAGGATCACCGCCAAGGGCGGGGCGACGGAGTGGATCCACTGGCAGTCCGGCACCGCCCAGCTCCTGCCCCGCCTGATCTCCGGCCGCACACGCGGGCCGCTGTTCCTCACCGGCCGCAAGGCCCCGGCCGGGACCGCGACGCTGGACGTGTGCGAGGAGACCAGCCGGGCCCGTCTCTCGTACCGCCGGGCGGAGGAGATCTTCGAGCAGTCCACCCGGCTGCTGGCCAACCCGCTCGCCGCACCCGAGGACATCGATGACCTTGAGGGGTGGACACTGCACCGGCTGAGACATAGCGCGTTGACACACGACGCCGAAGGCGGTACGTCCACGCCAATGCTGTTGGCCCGCTCCCGGCACGCTTCCGTGCGCTCCCTCGAACGCTACGCTCGCCCCGGAGTCGACGCGGTCGCCCGGCACGTCGCCGAGCGTGACCCCGCAGCCCGCCGCAACGCACCCCGCTGACCGCGAACCCGGTACGGAGGATGGACCGCATGGATTTCCGACCGGTTGAGCGCGTCTCAGGAGCGTTTCAGCAGTCGCTGTCTGCCGAGGAGATCGAAGCGGGGGATGCCGGTGTGGCTCACGGTGCCGGTGCGGGCCGGGGGTGCCGGTGCGGTTCGTGGTGCCGGTTCAGCACTGCACGGTGAGCCGGGCCCGGTCGAAGCGCCGGGCCGCGAGGTCCTCCGGGCGGATCAGCCAGTAGAGGGCGCGGTCGTCGCCGTACGACGTCTCTGTGTCCGCGTCGCTGTCGAACTGGGCGAGCAGCAGCCAGCGTTGGGCCTCCTCGTCGTGGAACCGGTCGCCCCAGGAGTGGGTGTCGCCCAGCTCCGGGTACGTCACCTCGTACTCCACCGGGCCCTGGATGGGCAGGGCGTGGCCGCCGAACTGGTGCCCGATGTGTCCGCGGAGGCGATTGAAGGCGCGGAGGAAGGGCCTGAGCTCGGCGGGGGCCCTGCGAGGGTCGGGCCAGTCGCCGGCGTCGCCGGTGTCGCCAAGCAAGGCGGCCCGGACCGGGGGCAGTCCCAGGTCGGGCGCGCTCTGCTCGGGCTCCGCGACGAGTCCCACGCGCGGCTGGGCGCGCAGTTGGGGCGGCGTCGGGGCGGGGGAAACGGGTGTGTCGTGCGGGATGTGCAGCACTCGCTGCCCCGTCTGGCTTTCGGGCGCGTAGGGCGAGACGAAGGCGTCGCTGTCGGCATGGCTGTCGAAAGCGAAGAAGAGCAGCGTGCCGTCCCGGGGGAACGGTTCCACCAGCGCCTCGCGGGGCAGCGCCGCGCAGTCCACGGAGGCGACGAAGGACAGGGGTCCGTGCGGCGGCCACTCCGGCCATGCGACGTCGGCCGGAAGGTCCGGGACCCCGCCGAGGACCGCCACGGCCCCCTCGCCGTCCGCGGCCCGGCGGAGGCGGGCGGAGGGTCTGAGCAGGGCCGTCCAGCGCGAGGCGAGTGCCTCGGGCAGATGGTCGGCTGCGAGGCGGGAGTACCGGTCTTCGATCATCGGAGGAGCGTACCTCCGGCTGCTCGGGATCGGAGCAATCGCGGCGACGTCCGGGTGGGACACGCCCGGCGACCTGCGCCTCGCGACGGAAGGCCGCTTCCCGCACGGATCCCCCTGCCGTGGACACCTCGACCACGCCATCCCGCGCACTCAGCACGCCACCGCACGGTCCCTTCTCGACCTGCGCCAGGCCCGCGTGCCGGCAGTCCTCGACGAAAGCGGCCGGTGCCGCCGCGCGTTGACCGCCGCGGAGATGGCGCTGGAAGCCCCGTCGTACGACCCGCCGCCCGCCTGGTGCTCCTGGATGTCGTACGCCGACGTTGCCGCGGATGGCGGGCGCTGCCTCGCCGATCTCGGCCAGCGACGGGAGGCTCACCAGCTCATGGACGAGGGCATCGCCCTGCTGCCCGGTACCCGCTCCAAGACAAGGGCCGTGTTCCTGACCTACCAGGCCGAGACATACCTCTGCGACGGCGAACCGGAAATCGTCGCCCAGACCGTCACACGGTCTCTGGACCCGGCCAGCCGGATCAACGCGCCTCGGTGCGTGACGATGGTCCGCGACCTGGAGCCGCAGCTGTCGCCCTACGCGCACACCGCAGGCGTCGGCGAACCCCTCGAACGTCTCCGGGCCGTCGGCTGAAACCGGACCGCGCCCGACAGCCCGAACGGGCAGGCCCCGCCACCGCATCCGCTGATCATGTGACTTAAGGTGAGCGCCGTCACAGCACCAGGGGAAGCATGGGGAGGGGCGGGACGGGTGGCGTTCCTGACCGACGAACAGCGCCGCAACTACGGCACGTTCACGCAGGTGCCGGACGACGGGCAGCTGGCCGGATATTTCCTGCTGGACCGCGACGCACGGCGGCGGGCGATGGCCTGCCGGGGTGCGAGGTCGCAGCTCGGCTATGGCGTCCAGCTGGGCACCGTTCGGTTCCTGGGCACCTTCCTGGACAACCCCGAGGACGCGCCCGCCGAGGTAGTCGAATACGTTGCCGAGCAGCTCGGCCACCCCGCGCCGGTACTCACCGGGTACGGCGCCGAGCGGACTCGCTGGGACCATCAAGGTGCCATCAAGGACGCCTACGGCTACCGCGATCTGAAGGGCGACGCGTGGTGGAAGCTGGCCCGCTGGCTGTGGGACCGCTGCTGGTCGGGCAACGAGCGCCCCATCGCCCTGTTCGACCTCGCAACCCTTCACCTGGCCGAGAACAAGGTCCTGCTGCCCGGCGCGACCGTCCTCGAACGCATGGTCACCTCCGTCCGCGAGCACACCAACCACAAGACCTGGCGCACCCTGGCCGCCGAACCCGATGCCGTCCAGCGCGCCGCGCTGATCGCGCTGCTGCCGGTCGAGGACAGCCGCCGCACCTCCAGGCTGGACCGGCTGCGACGCTCCCCGCGCGACATCACCGGCCCCGGCGCGGGCAAGGCCATCGACCGGTACATCGAGCTCAACAAACTCGGCGCGAGCGGCTGGGACCTGTCCGCCATCCCCGCCGGCCGCCTGCACGCGCTATCCCGCTACGCCTCCTCGGTGCGAGCCCGCGCGGTCGCCGACCTCGCCGAGCCGCGCCGGACGGCCACCCTGGTGGCGTTCGCCGCGGCGATGCGCACCCGCTCCGCGGACGAGGCGATCGAGGTCTTCGACATGCTGATGTCCGACCTGGCCCGCACCTCCGCGAACCTAGCCGCCAAGCAGCGTATGCGCACCATGGGCGACCTGGACTCCGCCGCCCTGATGCTGCGCGAGGCATGGATCACTCTCAGCCACACCGCCGCCGACCCCGAGGGCGACGTCCGATCCGGCTTCGACCTGCTCGACATCACCGCCATGCACCAGGCCGCCCGGACCGTCGGTGAACTGGCCCGGCCCGAGGCGGAGACCATCGCCGCCGAACTGACCGCCCGCTACCGCACCATCAACCAGCCCCTGCGGCGCCTGGCCAAACACCTCGGCCTGGAGGGACTCGAAGAGGCCGGTCCCCTGATGGCGGCGCTTGCCTTCCTGCCCAAGCTGGAGCGGACCCTGGCCAAGAGCCGCCAGAGCGAACTGTTCCCTTCCGTCCCCGTGGGGCACCTCGGCCCCACCTGGCAGACGAAGGTGTTCCCCACCGAGGGCGAACTGGCCGGCGGCGTCGACAAGCACGCCTGGATCGTCGGCACCGCCGAAGCCCTGCGCGGCGCCCTGCGCCGCCACGACGTGTTCGTACCCGGCCTGGACAAGTGGGGCGACCCCCGCAAAGCCCTGCTCACCGGCGCAGCCTGGGAGAACGCCCGCACCCGGGTGTGTCGCAGCCTCGGCCTGTCCGAGAAACCCGGCACCGACCTGGCCCGCTGGTGCCGCGAACTCGACGACGACTACCGGCGCCTGGCCGCCGGACTCGACGACAACCCCCACGTGCGCATCGAGCAGCGCACCGAGAGCGGCAAACTGCGCGACCACCTCGTCCTCACCGGCCTCGACAAGCTCACCGAACCGGCCAGCCTCAAAGACCTCCGCGAAGCCGTCGACGCCCGCATCCCCACCGTCGACCTCCCCGAACTCCTCCTCGAAGTCCACACCTGGACCGGATTCCTCAACCATTTCCACCACGTCTCCGAGGCCAGCAGCCGCGCCGAACACCTCGTCGTATCGCTGGCAGCCGTGCTCGTGGCCGAGGCATGCAACATCGGGATACAAGCGATGGTCTCCGAGGAGGAACCCGGCCGCTCCCGCGACCAGCTGTTCTGGGTCGAGCAGAACTACCTGCGCGCCGAAACCCTCCGCCTCGCCAACGCCATCCTCGTCGACCACCAGGCCACCTTGCCCATCGTCGGGCACTGGGGCGGCGGCGAACTCGCCTCCGCCGACGGCCTGCGCTTCGCCACCCCGCTGCGCGTCCTCAACTCCGGCCCCAACCCGAAGTACTTCGCCGCCCGCGGCATCACGCTCTACAACTACCTCTCCGACCAGTACAGCGGCTTCAACCACATCGTCATCCCCGGCACCCGCCGCGACAGCCTCTACCTGCTCGACGGCATCCTCGACCAGCCCACCTCACTGAACCCCACCGAGATCGCCACCGACACCGCAGGCGCCTCCGAAATGATCTTCGGCCTGTTCCGGCTCCTCGGATACCAGTTCTCCCCACGCCTCGCGGACGCCGGACACACCCTGCTCTACCGCACCGACCCCGCGGCCGACTACGGCCCCCTCGACCCGCTCACCACCGGCCGTATCCGGCTGCGCAGCATCACCGACCACTGGGACGACCTGCTGCGCCTGGCGGGCTCGCTGCGCGAGGGCACCGTCCGCGCCTCCCAGATCCTGCCCGTCCTCGCCGGTCAGGGCCGCCCCAGCCCGCTCGGCCGCGCGGTCATGCAGATCGGCCGCTTGGACCGCTCCGCCTTCCTCGCCCGCTACTACCACAGCGAACTCTTCCGCCGGAAGATCAACACCCAGCTCAACCGGCAGGAGTCCCGTCACGAACTCGCCCGCCGCATCTTCTACGGACAGAAGGGCGAACTCCGGCAAAAGTACAAGGAAGGACAAGAAGATCAACTATCGGCACTGGGACTCGTCCTGAACGCCTGCGTTCTATGGAACTCGGTATATATCCAGGAGGCCGTCAACCAGCTCCGCGCCGAGGGCCACCACGTCTCCGACGCCGACCTTGCCCGCCTCTCTCCGCTCGGCCACGACCACATCCGCATGATCGGCCGCTATCACTTCCGGCTCTCGCCCGAACTCGCCGCCGGCAAGCTCCGCCCGCTCCGCACGACGCGGGAGACGGTTGTCAGCTGACCGGCGGGCCTCCGGCCTGCCGCTCGGCGAGCAGTCGCCGCACCTGCTCGTGCGAGACCCCGCAGAACACCCCGATCCGCCGCAGCCCCCACCCCTCATCAGCGGCGGACGCCATCGCCTCCACCCGGGCCTCGTCCAACGCGCCCACCAGCGCGCTCCGCAGCTCCTCCAGCAACCGCATCCGCAACGCTGGCGCCACCCCGTCCAACTCCCGGCAGAACCGCTCCACATCAGAACGCAGGAACCCCACCCGCGGGTCACTCACCTCATCCACGCGCCACAGCGAACAACCAGTTCAACCCGGGTGTCAAATCATGTGACACCAAACTGCACTCTCTGCATGGTTCCTACTCGACCCCCAACCAGTGGTCCTGGCCCGGGACTTCGGCAGGCAGCCGGAGCGGTTGTCCTCGCAGCTCGTCGGTCAGGCGTCCTGGCCGTGAGCGAGATTCCCCCGTCGGTGGTGTCGCCGACGCCGGTGCGGCGGTTGTGGCGGCGTCGGTCCGCTCACCGCGGCTCAGATCCTGGTCGGCTGGTCCCAACAGAGACGATTTCGTTTCGAGCGGTCTTCGCCTCCTTCGCCGGCGTGCCACCTGTTCCAGCATCGTCCGGACTGACGAACAGACATGGGCTCGACCGCAGCGGAGAGCGGCAGCCCAACCTGGCCCTGCACATCATCACCTTGATCCGCATGCGGCTCGACCCTGCGGCGAAGGCGTACGTTGCTCGGAGGATCACTGAGGGAAAGACCGCCCGCGACGCGCAGCGAAGCCTCAAGCGCGTTGTCTGCCGCCAACTCTTCAAGACCCTCGAACGGCTCGACCGTCCCACGCCCAGGGGCATCGTGGATTTCGTTCAAGCGGCTTGACACGACACAGAAGCCTCGGAGTGGCAGTCGTGGCCGGCCGCCCCTACCCGGACGGGCGGCCCGAGGTCCAGATCAACTGGACGAGCTCGGCCCGATTGCTCACGTCGGTCTTCGCGAAAACCCGCTTGAGGTGCTGCTTGACCGTGTTCTCGCTGATGAACGCCCGCGCCGCGATCTGTTTGGTGGTCAGGCCCTCGCTGACCAGTTGCGCGATCTCCTGCTCGCGCCGCGTCAGCACCTCCCAGATGGGCAGTCGCTGAGAGACGGTCTCCTCCGCGCATGGGAACACGACCGTGACTGCGGTGTCGTCGCGCTCGGACGGCCGGTAGGTCTTCACGATCGCCTTGCGACCGCCGTCGTGGACGCTGCGGGTGAAGACGCGCCTGCCGTCGTCCCGGAGCGCCGCGAGTCCCTCGCCGATGCAGGTCACGATGGCCCCAGGACGCGGCACGCCGTCCGGAACGACCTCGAAGTCCCAGTCCCGCCGGGCGATCCGGTTCTGGAACAGCAACTGTCCGTCGAGGTCGGTGACCACCACCGCCTGCGCCATCCGGTCCAGCGCGTGCTCCAGCGCCGCCGCCCTGCGCACCGTCGCCTCGTAGCGGAGCGCACGCTCAGTGGCGAGTCCCAGCTCCTCGCCGACGATCCGCGCGGAGGCGAGGTCCTGCTCGCCGAACACGGCGAACGAACCTGGTCGGCGCGCGAAGCTGATCGTTCCGTACATCACGCCGGACACGATCAACGGCGCCTCCATCGAGTGGGCGAGTCCTTCCGTCCGGAGCGCCTGCCGCGCGCCGCAGCGGTCCCAGGCTTCGGGGACGGCCACCCGCGAGGAGTCGATCGGACTCCGCCGCTCGGTGACGAACCTGAGCACCGGGTCGTCGGGCCGACCGTATTCCTCGTATTCGTCGAGCATCTCACCGCCGACGGTGGCGTACACGTCGACGACCGTTCCTGCGGCGGAGTCGAGTATGTAGAGGCCGAGGCCGTCCGCCTGGATGACACGGCCGACCGTATCGAGGTAGGCCGATGCCACCTCGTCCAAGGTGAGGGCTGACTGCAGCGCGTGTGAGAAGCGCCGACGTTCACGATCCACATTCCTGTCCGACATCGGGGCGTCCTCAGCTCCTTGCGTCGGTGCGGGCCATCGCCAACAGGCCCGGCCCCGTACGGCTCGGGCCAGGTCACACTGACAGCATCTAGATGCAATTACAAGTATTAACCTGACATCTCATCGAAGACATCGGAATATGAGAGCTGGCAATGCTTGCAAATGCATGTGTTCGGAGTTAGGTTCGCGTCATGTCGAGCGAGCAGAAATCATCCACACTTGGCGCGGATGCGGCGATCGTGGCGCTTCCACCGCTGGAGGATCTCGGATCCGACGCCGGATGGCGCGGTGTTCCGGCGGAAGCGGCGCACAGTCATCTCTTCTTCTGGATCACCCAGGTCGCTGGACGCCGGGATCGCCTCCTGACCCAGGAGTTCCGGCCCTACGGAGTGCGCGTCGCGGAGTGGCGGGTGCTGCTGTCGATCGCGATGCGGCCGGGGATCTCGTTGAAGGAGGTCGCCGAGCACGCCATGATCGACCAGACGACACTCACCCGGATCGTGGAGAGCATGGTCCGGGCAGGACGGATCGTTCGTGGTTCCGATCCGTCCGACATGCGCGTGACACGGCTCGATCTGACCGAGGTCGGCGGCGAACTGTTCGAGACGCTCTGGCCGATCGCCGACCGCATCAACCAGTCCCTCTGCGCCGGCCTGCCCGACGGGGCTGCGCAGCTGATGTGTCACGGCCTGCGCGAGGTCTGGCGGGGCGTGGAGCGCATGGCGCCACGGGGAAGTCGGTGACGGTGACAGCGGAGCTCGAGCACTGCGACATCGTCTTTTGGGGCGCGACGGTCGTCGACGGTACGGGCGCGCCGCGCTACACCGCGGACGTAGCGGTCGACGATGACCGGATCGCCGCGATCGGTGATCTCGGAGCGGTCACGGCGGACGAGGACCTCGCCGCGGCGGGCCGGGTCCTGGCGCCCGGCTTCATCGACACGCACGCGCACGACGACCAGGCGCTGCTCGCGGAGCCCGACATGGCGGTGGTGTCGCAGGGCGTCACCACCGCCATCATCGGCAACTGCGGCATCGGCTTAGGGCGTGCTTCGAAAGTCCCGCCTGCCAGGCGGCGTCCGGCACGCACGCTCGCCGCATTGTCGGGATCGCCCCGATACGGCCGGTATCGGGGCGACCCTCCGCCTTGCGATCACACGCACCGGACGCCGCCCGGCCCGCCCTGCGGGCGGACGACGCTACTTTCGAAACACGCCCTGGCCCCGCTCCCCATCGGCTCGTCGCCGCCCCCGCCGTTCACGCTGCTCGGGGGCCCGGAGGTCTTCTCGTATCCGACGATGGAGTCCTACCTGCGCGAGCTGACCGAACGTGCACCCGCCGTCGACGTGGGCTGCCTCGTCGGGCACTCCACTCTGCGCCTTGGCGCGATGGACGATCTGACGCGTCCGGCCGCGCCCCGGGAGGCGGCGGAGATGCGGGAACGAATGCGCGAGGCGATGACCGCCGGAGCGATCGGGCTGTCCAGCGGCGTGTGGTACCCGCCCGCCGCGGCCGCCACGCTCGACGAGATCGTCGATCTCGCGGGCGTCGCAGCGGAGTTCGGGGGCGTCGCCGTGAGCCATGTCCGGGACGAGGGCGACGATGTGATCGCCGCGCTCGACGAGGCGTTCGGAGTCGGCGCGCGGGCCGGGGTGCCGCTGGTGATCTCCCATCACAAGGTCGTGGGCCGACGCAACTTCGGCCGCACCGCCGAGACGATCGCCCTGATCGACCAGATGTGCACCACGCAGGCGATCAGTTTCGACGTGTATCCCTACACGGCCGCGTCGAGCTGGCTGAGGCCCGACTACCTGCACCTGTGCAAGAACGTGACGGTGACCTGGTCGAAGCCGTATCCACGGACGCGGGGCCGGGATGTCGCGGACCTCGCGGGGGAGTGGGGATGCGCCGAGGAAGAGGCGGCGCGCAGGCTCCAGCCCGGTGGCGCGGTCTACTTCAACATGGATGAGCGGGATGTTCGCCGTGTGCTGTCCCACCCCCGCGCCATGATCGGCTCGGATGGGATCCCCGGCGACACCCATCCGCATCCCCGCCTCTGGGGCACCTTCCCGCGAGTCCTGGGGCGCTACTGCCGGGAGCTCGGCCTGTTCTCGCTTGAGGAGGCCGTCCGCCGCATGACCGCACTCCCTGCGGTGACGTACGGATTCGCCGGACGCGGAACCATCAGGCCGGGGGCCTACGCGGACCTGGTGCTGTTCGATCCGGACGAAATCGTCGGCACGGCGACGTACCAGGAACCGACGCGAGCGGCGATCGGCATTGATCTGGTTCTGGTCAACGGGACACCCGTGTGGCGTTCGGGCGGTACCTGCAAGGCACGCCCTGGGCGTGTTCTCGAACGGTCGGCCGAAGCCGCCGTGACACATCGAGGAGAGACAGCATGAGCAGGCAGTTCACCGAGCTGGACATGAGCTTCAGTCGGATTCCGTACGACTGGGACAGCAGGAAGGAACTGCTGGAGATTCCCTTCCCGATCGAGGAATACCACGAGCGCGTCGCCAAAGTGCGCGCGGAGATGGCCGCCGAGGAAATCGACGTGCTGGTCATCCACGGTGCTCCCGGATGGCTGAACGGTGATGTGCGCTGGATATCCAACTTCATCTCGGCGATCGGGAACACCATCGTGGTGCTCCCGAGCGACGGCCCGTTGATGCTGGCGACCGACTCGATCCTGCATTCGGCACCGATGCACTCCTTCGTCCACCACACCTGGATCCGTGATGTGCGGCCCGGTGACCTGCCGGGCACGGTGCAGAATCCGCAGGACATCGGGCGGCACGTCCGGGACTTCCTCACCGAACGACAGCTGAACGGCGCACGCGTCGGCCTGGTGGGCGGGCGGTTCATGCCCGCGACGATCGTGGACGCGATCCGCGACGGGCTGCCCGGCGCCGAGACCGTCAACGCGCAGCTCGCGTTCTGGCGGGCCAAGCAGATCAAGAGCCCCCGGGAGATCGCGATCATCGAGCACGCGGGCCGCGCCACCGCGGCGGGCCTGGAGGCGGCGATGGAGCTGGCCAGGCCGGGGACGACCGAACTGGAGATGTCCGCGGCGGCGCATCAGGCGATGGCGAGGACAGCGGACTGGATCGGGCACTGCATGATCGCCGCCGGTCCCCGGTCAGGTCTCAAACACCTTTACCCCACGTCCCGCAAGGTCGCGGACGGTGACCTGGTCTTCATGGACATGGGCGTTCATTACCAGGGATATTTCACCGATACCGCGCGGACGCTGTGCGCCGGGACGGTGGGCCGCAGACAGCGCGAGGTCCTGCAGTGCGGGCTCGACATGTTCGAAGCGGTCCTCGCCGCGGCGGGGCCCGGTGTGCGCGTGGCCGACCTGCAGGACATCGCCCAGGGGATCGCGGAGGACGCGGGCTACGGCGAGCACTACTGGCCGACCGGGTTCGGGCACGGCATCGGGACCAACATCGCAGAACTCCCCAGCCTGCACTGGCGCAGCGACACGGTGCTGCGTCCCGGGCACGTGTTTGCGCTCGAACCGATGATCGTGATCCATGGCTTCGGCTGCGGTGTGATGGAGGACCAGGTCCTCATCACCGAGACCGGCGCGCGCTCCCTGACGCCCGCGAGGAAGGACTTGTGGTGATCGATGCATCGGCGACGTCCCCGGCGTTCGACGCCTCGCGGAACCCGCGCAGGTCGCCCAATGCCGGCCTCATCGGTGTGCCCGGCGGGGCACGCCGGCTGGCCACGCCCGCGCTGATCATTGACCTCCCGGTCCTGCGCGCAAACCTCATCGACATGAGCCGGCGATGCGCGGAGGCCGGGATCGCCTTGCGGCCGCACGGCAAAACACACAAGTCGGTCGGGCTGGCACGCGAGCAGATCGCGGCGGGCGCGGTCGGGATCTGCGCGACCACGGGTCGCGAAGCCATCGTGTTCGCCCGGGCGCGGATCCCGGGGCTGCTGGTGACGACGCCGATCGTTCAGCCCGCGCACATCGAAGCGCTCGCGGCGCTGCACCGCGACGGCGCGGACGTCACGCTCGTCTTCGACTCGGCGGAGAACCTGAATCAGTGGGAAGCCGCCCTGGGGGCGGCGAGCGGCCGATGCCCGCCCTTGTCGACCTCGACATCGGGATGGGACGTACCGGCGCGGCCACACCCGAGGACGCGGTGGCGATCGCTGCCCGGCTGGACCGCTCGGCGCGATTCGCCTACGCGGGCCTGCAGGCCTATTCGGGCCGAGTGCAGCACATCATCGCCTACCACGAACGCGCCGTCACCTACGGCCGTCAGCTCGACCAGCTGGAGGAAACGCTCACCTCACTCGCCGAGAACGGCCTGCCTCCTGCCACCGTCAGCGGTGGCGGCACGGGAACCTTCGCCATCGACGTCTAGCGCAAGCTCTACACGGAGAGCCAGGCCGGGTCCTACTGCCTGATGGACGTCGGCTACGACCTGGTGGAGCTGTTTCCCGGCGTCGCCAACCCGTATCGGTTCGCGCTCCACCTGCGTACCGCAGTCGTCAGCGCGAACCAGCCGGGCCATGTGACAATCAACGCGGGCTTCAAGAGCCTGGCGACCGATGGCCCGCCGGCCCGGGTCCGGCAAGGACACTGGCCGTGCACGACCTACGCGTTCTTCGGTGACGAGTTCGGGATGATCGCCACCCCGGACGGAGCGGCCAGGCCCGGTGTCGGCGACATCGTCGACGTGCAGATATCGCACTGTGACCCGACCATCAACCTCCACGACTTCTACCACGTGGTGGACGACGACACCGTCGTCGACATCTGGCCCATCGACGCCCGCGGCACGCTGTGAGCCGACGTGACCGGCCGGCCCCGGCCGAGACCGGCCGGTCACGTGCCGGCACCGGAGCGACTCAGGTCCGGGCGGCCTGCAGGAACGTGCCCTCGCCGCTTCGGTGGGACGTTGGTGCCGCGGCGACCACGAGATCGAGGGCGTCGACGGCGTCGGGGGAGACCGTGGGGGAGGACGGGACCGAGTAGTAGCGCGGGCGCATGAGGGAGAGCGCTTCGAGGAGCAGGCGCGGCGAAGGTGGGCAGGCGTGTGCCGCTCCAGCAGAGCAGGCACGGTGGGGAGGGCCCGCGCCGCGGTGATCAGCCTTCCGGAAAGAACCGCTCGACGGCCGGTCGCAGCCGGGCGGTTTCGAAGTCGTCGACGGGCAACGCGAGTTGCTCCAGAAGCAGACCATTGATGATGGTCAGCAGATCCGCGGCGTCGGCCTCGGGGTCTGTGGATCCGGCCCCGCGCAGTTCATCGGCGAAGGCCGCCCGTTGGGTGACCCCCCATTCGTCGAGGCTGGCCTGCAGCTCGCGGCGGCGGGCGACTTCCAGGAAGAACTCGTACCGGGCGATGCCGGAGTCCCGGTCACGGGCCAGGGATCCGGTCACGTACTGCACGATGCGGGTGATCCGCTCCGGGGTGTCGACGTCCGGCAACTGGTGGAACAGTGCGCGCACCTCTTCGATCTGTTGGGTGGCCAATCGTTGCAGGGCTTCGTCGAGCAACTGGTCGAGGGTGCCGAAGTAGTAGCGGGCGATGCCGTGAGTGGTGCCGGCCTCCGCCGCGATAGCCCGGTGGGTCAAGGCACGCGCGCCTTCCCGCGCCAGCAATCGGGTCGCGGCGTCCAGGAGAGCTTCGCGCCGGGCGGCCCCTCGGGCCATCTGCGGCTCGCGCATGGGCGTTGTCACGGAATCCATCGTACCGGCGTGGGCGGCGCAAAAGGTTTTCTCCATATGGAGAAATTCTGCGCTACGGTGTGCCCATCGGACACCGCCGTCAGCCGCGGAGGGAAGCTATGACCAACACGATCATCACGGGTGGGCGGGTACGCACGCTCGATCCGAGCGCACCTGAGGCCGAGGCGCTGGTGCTGTCCGGCGGGCGCGTGCTCGCCGTGGGGGACCGGGACGCCATGGCGGAAGCGGCGGGGCCCGATGCCCGCCAGGTCGATGCCGAAGGCGGCGTAGTGATGCCCGGCCTGATCGACACCCATCCGCATGTCGTGCATTTCGGGACGCTGGCGGGCGGGCTCGTCGACCTCACCGACGCTGTCGATCACGCGGACATCGTGGCACGCATCCGGGCCGCGGCCGCGAACACGCCGCCGGGGAGGTGGATCATGTGCACCCCGGTCGGTGAGCCGCACTACTTCGTGCGCCGCTCGGAACGGGATCTGGCCGAACGGCGTCTGCCCGATCGGTGGGTGCTCGACTCGGCGACCGACGCCCATCCGGTGCTGATCCAGGCGTGGGCGCCGCGCATGCCGAACGTGGTCGCGTTCAACAGCGCGGGCCTGCGTGCGGTCGGGCTCACCTCGTTCATCCCCAACCGGGTCTGCGACGTCGAGATCGACAAGAACGAAGCCGGTGACCTGACCGGAATCCTGCGCGGACCCGTCACCAACTACTACACCTACGACCCCTTCTGGGGGCAGATCCTGACCAAGCTGCCGAAGCCGAGCATGGAGAACGCCGTCGCCGGTACGACCGCGGAGTTGGCGCGCTACGCGGCGCAGGGCGTGACCACCGTGTACGAGGGGCACGCGATGGAACCGGAACACATCGCGCTCTACCGACAGTTGCGCGCGACCGACGCCCTGCCCCTTCGCGTGATGGCGACGCTGGACGCCGAGTCGGTCATCTTCTATCCGTTCGACCCGCTGCCGCACGGCGAATTCGCCGCTCGCCTCGGGCAGCTCGCCGGCCAGTTCTCGGACGACGGCGACGACATGCTGCGGGTCAGCGGACTCACGTTCAGCCCGGGAGGCCCCTGTTTCTCGGGATACTTCGCGACCTACGAGCCCTACGCGGACCCCTTCGGCCGACCCACCCGTGGCGTGCGATTCCTGTCCCTGGAGAAGGAGGAGACCTTCATCAGGTTCTGTGCCGCCAACGGTGTCCGTGCGAACCTGTGCCTCGGCGCGTACCGCGAGCACGACGACTTCCTCGACATCGCGGAACGCGTTGTGCGGGAACACGATTTCCGTGATCGGCGCTGGATTCTCCAGCATGCCATGACGATTACGCCGAAGCAGGCCCGCCGATACGCGGCGCTCGGTTTCCAGGTCACGACCAGCGCGGGATTCGCCTGGGGCAAAGGCGCGATGTACGGCGAGCGCATGGGGACTCACGTCTGGCGCGACCTTGAGCCGCTGCACCGTCTCAGCGATATCGGGCTTGATCTGGCGGGCGGTTCGGACTGGGGGCCGAAGAATCCGTGGGAGCAGATCGAACTGGCGCAGACCCACCGCTTCGCGGGCAGCGATCACCGCAACGACGGGCCGGATCAGAAGCTTTCGCGCATCGAGGCGCTGCGCATGTGGACGACGGGAGCGGCGAGCGTGCTCGGCCGGCCGGAGATCGGCTCGCTCGCGCCGGGGAACCACGCGGATCTGGTGATCGTGGATCGTGATCCGGTGACCTGCCCGGTGGAAGACCTTCGTGGTACCAGGGTGCTGCGGACGCTGCTGGGCGGAAGGACCGTCCATGACAGCGGGGAGCTCTCCTGCCCGCCCGAGGAGACGCAGGCGGCGGCGTCATGACCGCCGACCTGACGAACCGGGTGCTCGCCCGCATCGACAGCATGCGCGAGGAGATGGTGGCCACGCTTGCCGAGGCCGTCTCCATCCGAAGCGTGAACCCGACCTATCCGGATCAGGACTATGACGATCTGGTCGGTGGTGAAACGGAGGTTTCCCGACTGCTGGCGAGGCTGTATCGGCAGGCCGGCGCGGAAACCGAGCTGTTCGGCGAGGCGCCGGGCCGGGACAACGTGGTCGGCGTGATGCGCGGTAGTGACGGCGGGCGCTCGCTGATCTTCAACGGTCATGTCGACGTCGTACCGGCGGACGACTCCGCGCAATGGACCCACGATCCCTTCACGGCGTTCGTCGACGAGACCCATGTCTGGGGCCGGGGATCGGCGGACATGAAGAGCGGACTGGTCGCGCAGGCCTTCGCCGCCAGAGCACTGACCGAGACCGGGACACGGCTGCGGGGTGACCTGATCCTGCAGGGCGTAGTCGGCGAGGAGAACCTCGAACACCATCTGGGGACCTCCGCCGTCCTGGCCCGCGGCTTCACCGCCGACGGGGCGATCATCGCCGAGCCCACCGGCACCGACCGGCCGTTGACAGTCATGCCGGCCACTCCCGGCGTGCTGATCATGCGCATCGCGGTGACAGGGCGCAGCGCACACGCGTCGATGCGCTCGCGCATGCGTGCCCAGGCGGTGGCCGACGAACATGCCGCCGACCCCGTCGCCGCCAGCGCGATCGACGCCGCTCTGCGGATCCACGACGCGCTTCACCGGCTCGAGGTCGAATGGGTGGAGAGCCGGACGGACCCGCTGTTCGAGAAGGGCCAGTTCACCATCGGTCTGAACGTGGTCGACGGCGCCGCGCACGGCAGCCGCAACGTCGCGTTCGTCCCCGACCGGACGACCCTCGAATACGCGATCTTCTACCCGCCCGCGACGAGCGTGTCCGAGATCAGGTCGGAGATCGCACGCACGGTGCGGGACATCGTGCGGCAAGACCCATGGCTGAGCAACAACCCTCCGCGCATGGACTGGCCGATGCACTATCCAGGCGGGCGGACCGACCGGGATCATCCGCTCTGCCGAACAGTGCGCGCCGCTCGCGAGCAAGCAGCCCTCGGCACCTCGTTCGCCGGCCCGGGCGATGTCCTGCCGTTCCCCTCGGCCACCGATCTCACCTGGTTCACCGCCGCCGGCATCCCCGCCGTCGGGCTGGGGCCGGGTGCCCAGGTCATGGCACACGCCGTCGATGAACGGTGCGCGATCGACGAGATGGTCGGTGCCGCGAAGGCATACGCGTTGGCGGCGATCGAATGGTGCGGTGCGGCATGAACAACGACACCGCCGAGCTCTCGCCCATCGCACCGTACAGGGCGATCGGATTGTCAACGTCGTCCACGGCATCAGAGCGCGTGACCACTTCGCGCGCAACCTCGACACGATCGAGGAGACCATCCACGCCGAGGTCTCGATCGTCGGCATCGACCCGCCCGTAGGGCTTATCGCTCTGGCCGAAGGCGCGTTCACCGGCTTCACCGACGAGATCTTCGATCTGCCGCACGCACAACTGCGTACGAGATCTCTTCCGTCTCGCCGTACACGCGTGGCCAAATGACACCTGCATCGTCGTTCAATGCAAGGCCCGTTGGCCCGAGGTCGTCGACGATCGATTCCTCAACGTCATGGTGGTGATCTCGCCGCGAGGTGAGATCACCACCGAGCGGCGAGGAATCATGTGTGGTGCCGGGAGCACTCATGTACTCCACACGACGTCGACGACCGGTGGGTGGAACTGTTCGGTGACGGTGTCGAGGCCTTCTGTCCGGTGCTGCGAACCCAGGAGATCGGCAACATCGGCACCCTGTGCTGCGGCGACGTCGCATACCCCGAAGCCGTGCGCGCATTGGCGTTCAACGGCGCGGAGGTCGTGCACCGGCCCGGCGAGGCGGTTTTGATGACCGCGGCCGGCTGCGACGCCGACTGCTTGATCGTCGCTTCCGGGCGCGACGCGTGCAACGCGACCGCATCCGCCTTGAGCTCGGCGGAGTAGTGCTTCATGACCACGACACGTCCATCTCTCAGATCCTCAAGATCCACTATCTCGAGTGTCCGAGATCAGGGGTGGGGGCCCGGCCACCGTTCTTCGACAAGGTGGCCTACGGGCGGCGGAACACCGTCGAGTGATGCGTCAACAGGCTCAAGCAATGGCGCGGCCTCGTGACGCGGTACGACAAGACCGCCACGATGTACCAGGCTGGATTCCATCTCGCCGGCATTCTCGCCCGCACTGCCCGCTGACAACCGCCGACGGTCCTACTGGGGCTCGTCAGCATTTCCGAACCACCATTCGCCTTGGCCGACGCCGAGAGACCAAGCCTCCATCACACGTGCGATGGCAGGTATACCGGTCGAACGGTTCACCGTGACCACGATGAAGCGTCGGTCGGACGGAGCTTCGACCAGACCTCCGACCGCTTCGAAGTCCTTGGTCAGTGCCGCCAGAGCCTCGGACGTGAAGGGGCCGCTCTGCGGAGCGGCCTGCACACAGAGGTTCCGTCCCACCTTCCGTATCTCGAATTGCCCGTCGTCGGATACCCGTAGAACGTCTCCAGCTGCACAGCCCAGGACAAGCCCCGGGCTGCCTGCGAGCTCGAAGAGGCCGGAATCGAGACTACGAGCAGGCAACACCTCGAAGACAGGGTTCCCGCCGTCGGCATGGCCGGCCAGGAGCCTCACGTGGGTGTCAGCGGGCGGAATGGATGCAGACGTCATGAGCGCGATCGTGCCACACCACGCACACCGGCTCTCGGCAAGATCCGGAAGGAGGGGGCTCGATTGCGGCACCGAATCATCGGAAGGAATCCCTCCACGGCAATCAGTGGCTATTGTCCGTCGCATGACACAAATGAGGAAGATCCAGGCGCGACGGATGACGGTGGCGCTGGTCGGCGCCGCCGCCGCGATGGTGCTGGGCGTGGGCGGGGCGATCGCCGTGGCCGACCAGGACGGCGGAGGACCCGGCCCGACTCCTGTGTCTGCGGAGACGTCCGATACGGGAAGCGGCGGTACCGCGGGCGGCGAGGACACCAGCGTTGGGGGCAGTGGCTCCGTCAGTGGTTCAGGTGGCACCGACGGCGGCAGCTCCGGCGGTACGGATGCGGGCCCGGGATCGTCCGATTCCCCAGCTCCTACGGGCGGACCCACATCGCATCCCACGGCTCCGGCAAGCCTGGACGACCTGGCGGAACGCATCGACGGTCTGGAGAAGAAGGTGGATGAGCTTCCCACGAAGAAAGAGCTGGCGGATGCCCTTCGCGCCTTCGCCGACGAGTTGGAGCAGCAGGGCTGAGCCCACGGAACATGCTGCGGTGCACCCCGGGCGAGGCCGTACCGAAGCCTGATCCGGGCAGATCCACTTCGTCGTGTGCTCGTCGGGCCAAGGGCTGTCCCGTAATCCCCGGCGGGCACGCGACGACAGCTACGGCACCTCGTTGCGTTGTCGAACATCCGCTTTCTCGCCCTCGCCGCAGCCCTCTGCTGCTACGAACGGCTCCTCAAACCGACCATGGAGGACACGATCCGAGGGCCTGCGCCCACGCCCGGCACGGGCGTTCGCTTCCTCCTCGCTGGAGTCGGCTGTCTCCTGGAGGAAGTAGCGCTCGCGGCACCTGTAGTAGCCGGGCAGTGGTCGCACCGTTCCGCAGCCATCGCGCTCGGTCGTGTCTGACTGCGTCGTCATCCACCACTGGCCCCGGCCGGGATCACCTGACATCACATGCGCGCGTGGTGCTCGATGTCTTCTGCGAACTTGGTGAGAGCCTGGTCGGTGAGTGTGGGCCGGGTGTCGGCGATGGCAGCGAGGTAGTCCTCGGTGCCGGCCGGTGCGCCTTTGCGGTCGATGACCTCGCGTTCGAATGCGGCGTGGGAGCCTTTGCGGGCGGCGAACTCGATGTCGGCAGGTGTGAACATCTCACTGGCCAGCACCAGTCGGTGCACGTTGATGTCGTCGGCGGCTGGGCCGAGGTAGCGCTGCCAGATTGCCGCCCGGGCTTTCGGATCGGGGGGACCGACCGGTATGACGTAGTCGAACCGGCCGGGGCGCAGAAACGCCGGATCGAGGGAACGGACGGAGTTGGTGGCGCAGATCAGCAGGCGGTCGTCCTGGTCGCGGAATCCGGGGATCAGCTTGAGCAGTTCGTTGGTGACTCCGTGGCCGGGATCGACGGCCGGACCGGACCGGACGCCGGCGATCTCCTCGACCTCGTCAATGAACAGCAGAACGGATTCCAGCACCGCCAGATCGGCGAACGTGTCCCGCAGTGAGGCGGCGAGGCCGCCGACGGCACCCTCCGTGAGCCGGGAGGGAAAGAGTTCCACGAACGGCCAGGCCAGCCGGGAAGCGACAGCCTTGGCGAAACTGGTCTTTCCGGTACCCGGCGGGCCAAAAAGGATGACGGCTTTCGGTGGCGTCACCCCGTACCGGTCGGCCAGCACGGGCTCGGCCAGCGGCAGCACGATCCGCCGCTCAATGGCTTCTTTCTCTCGTTCCATGCCCGCAAGGGCACCCCAGAGCCCCTGTGGCAGCACCCTCCCGCCGAGCTCGGCGAGCAGGCCCGCATCACTCGCGCCGAGATGCTCGACCTTCTCGTAGAAGATCAACCCGTCGCGAGTGCGGTAACCGGAGTGTTCCAGCGCCGTGGTGCCGATGGTCCCTGGGACGAGCAACGCACCGATCCGGCGTACTCCCTGTGTGCGCAGACGCCTCTCGATTTCCGCAATCAGAGCGGTCCCGATTCCGCGGTTACGCCACATCCTTGCGAGCGCCACCAGTGTGATCCAGGCCCGCTCACCCTGGGCCTGTGCCACTGCCATGCCCACCAGGTCCTCGCCGACCACCGCAACCACCGCGGTCCCGCCGGTCCGGGCTGAGGCCATGGCCTCAGAGACGGGGAACACGGGAGGCGTGTCGTCGGCCTGCCGGTCCTGATCCCATATCTGGATCACACGGTCCAGATCGTCGTCATGGAATTCCCGCAATCGCCACGTCGGCATCATCGCCACCTTGTCGGGAGGTCGCCACCGCCTTGCCGACACCCTGACCGTGGGCCGTCCAGCGGCTGCTCCGCTTCTACTCATTCTCCGCGCCAACCGGATTCGCGTCGACCGGTCGGGCGTATACCTCTTGGCGGTAGTCGTCATCAAGGCTGCGGACCACAGTGCCTACAGGGGCATCGGGTGGTTTGCAGATGTCCGCGGTGGGCGGTGACCAGGGGCCACTACCGCCGGCTCCGGCTGCGGCGTGCGGCGCTCCCTGTCCCTCGGTGAAAGGCATCTCGCAGGAGGAGGTGACGCGGATCGTGTCCGGCCAGCTCTACAACTCCCTGCAGGACTTCTGGCGCCGGCCCGTCCGGCCCTGCCGATCGCCGAGCGTCTCATCCAGATCGGCGCCCTCACCGCTCTGCGGGGCGGCCTGACACGGCGCGATCTGCTGCTGCAAGCCACCGAACTTCACCGGCACACCCGGACCCGGCCCGGCACAGGAAGATTCCCCCGGGCGATGGCGTCAGATTCGGCCGGTATCGCAAACAAAGGTGGGGCCCCGCCTCGAAACGGACGGCGAGCCCAGAGGGTTCAAGCCGCTCGGGCGGGAACGTGAAACGCAGTCAAGCTGGTGAACTGGCCCGTGTGGAGCTCAGTAACTGCGTGCTGTCCCCTGGCTGGTTTCCTGTCGTGTATGGGCTAAGGTGTCGCGCCGGGCGGAGCCGTAGCGCAGAGGTCGTCGCGCGCGGTCTCCAAAATCGCGAGGACTCCGGTTCGAATCCGGTCGGCTCCGCCCTTCCTGTCCCAGAGATGGGCTCGTTGTCCCATTCAGTCAGGGGCCGTCGGCCGCTCGGCAGCTTGCGGCGTTTGGTGTGCATCAGGGCCTTCAGTTCAAATCGGTCCCGGGTATCTCCGGCTCATCACGGAGGGTGGGCGGCGCTGACGATGCGGGAGGTGCGGTATCGCGTCGTGCTCCACCACTCCGGGGAGAGGGTGCTGCTGACAGGGACGATGCGGGCTCGACGCCGATGAACCGGACGCTACTGGGGTCGTATTCGCGGGCGCCGGTATGGGTCGGTGAGGTGGATGTCGGCGCGTGAGAGTCGAGTCAGCGGGTTGGCCCGCAGTCACGTTGGTTCCTCGCTGTTCGGCAGCCGACTGCTGATCGCCGCGTCGAGCTCCGCCATCGTGCGGCGGAAGGCTGCTTCCAGATCGACGTCATAGCGATGGGCCAGGACGAGCACCGACCACAGGCAGTCCGCAAGTTCATGCTCCAGCTCCGCGCGTCCGCCAGGCACCTCACGAGCGCCTTCCTCGGCCATGACCAGCTTGGCCAGATCGCCGACATCGCCTACGAAGCCGAGCATGAATTCCTCTCGTGTCCACACCCGGCCACGTTCTTGCATGTTCAGCCGGTCGTACCGGTCATGCACGCGCATCGCCTGTTGCAGCAGTTCATCAAGGCTCACCACAGGCCCCTCCTGATCCGAGTTGGACGCACGTGATCCCGGGGCGTCGCCGGACCGGAAGTCTTGGGGAATTTGGCTGCAGAGGACAAGGGGCGGACGGTACACCAGTTGGCCACCTGGACCGGAACCTGTCCCACCTGCCGGCAACCCACCCCCTGGCAGACCGACGACACCACCTGACAAAGTCCTACTGGTCCTGCTGCAGCGCCTGTTCACGAAGGGCTTGGATGAGAGTCGTCACGTGAGGTCGGTTGCCGCGGTTGATTGCGACGACGCCGATGTGCCGGATCGGCCCCGGCAGTTTGATCGGGACGGCGCGAAGGCCAGGGAGCTCAGGGGAGAGTGCAATAGAGGGGATCAGAGAGATTCCCATGCCTGCGGCGACGAGCGAGCGGGCGAAGAAGTAGTCGGTGGTGGTGCCCCGTACTTCCGGAGCGAAGCCGGCGCGCTCGGCGTAGCGGCGCAGGTATGTCTCGGTCTTCAGACAGCCGAGCACCCAGGGCTCGGCTGCCAGCTCGGCGAGGTCGAGCACGTCGCTGTCAGCGAGCCGATGCCTCTCCGGCAGGACGACGTGCAGGGGGTCTTCCAGGAGTGGGGTCCACTCCAGGCTGGAGCTGGGGCCCGGCCCAACCGGGAGTGGACCGTCGAAGTGATAGGCGAGCGCGACATCTATGGCGCCCTGGCGGACGAGCGGCAGGGTGTCCTCGGGCTCGCCCTCCCTGACGTGGAGCACGGTGCGGGGATGGGCTGCCATCAGCCGGGTGAGGGCGCCGGGCAGCAGGAGCCGACCGCCGCTGGTGAAGGTGGCGACGGTGAGCCGTACCCGGCCCGTGCTGAGCTGGTCGACCTGCTGTTTGGCGTGTTCGAGCTCCGCGGCGACCGATTCGGCAGCGCCGACCATGATCTGACCGGCCTGTGTGAGGGTGACGCCGCGGGTGCTGCGGGCGACGACCTGGGCGCCGAGGCTGCGCTCCAGGGCGGCCACGTGCTGGGAGACGGCCGAGGGGGTGAGGTGCAGGGCAGTGGCTGCTTGATTGAAGCTGCCGTGCTCCGCCACCGCCCGCAGGACGCGGAGCCGCTGGACATCGATCAACAGTTTGCCTTAATTCCTGTTCAGTAAGTAAGTACTTCTGCTGATGACGGTACGTGTCCAAGATGGGGGCATGCAAAAGATCTGCGCCATCGACGGAAACCGGTGCTTTGGAAAGCGCTCGGCTCCCGCACCTGCGACGTGGTTGTCGAACAGGTCTGCTGCACCGTTGTACAGGCCGCTATAGTCCGCCGCGCCTTTGCCGGCCACACCCGGCGCTACGGCATGACGTCCATGACCGAGGTCCACGCCCCGGCGACTGCTGCATTGCAGGCTGTTCCACCGGGCACGCCGGTACCGGAGGAGATCGTGCACCCGGCCACCCGGCTGGTGGCCGTGGACCTTCCCTGGCACGACGACGTATACCACTGGCTGCCCGCGCCGTCGCCGGAGCCCATACCGCCGAACCGTCACCAACCGTCTGAGGAGCAGAGTCAGCATGCAGTACCGCACCATCGCAGACACCACCGTCAGTGCCATCGGCCTGGGCGCCATGCCGCTGTCCATCGAGCACCGTCCGGACGAGACGCGGGCCATTGCCACCATCCACGCCGCCCTCGATGCGGGTGTCACGCTGATCGACACCGCCGACAGCTACCACTGGCACGCCGGTGAGGCCGGCCACAATGAGTTGCTGATCGCGCGCGCCCTGGCCCGGTACGGCGGCGACACCTCCGGCGTCCTTGTCGCCACCAAGGGCGGCCGCGGCCGTCCCGGCGACGGCAGTTGGACCGTCACCGCCACCCCTGCCCATCTCAAGCAAGCCGCCGAGGCCTCCGCCAAGCGTCTGGCCGTCGAGGCGATCGGCCTGTACCAGCTGCACAAGCCGGATCCGGCAGTGCCTTGGGCAGAGTCCGTCGGCACGCTGCGTGAGCTGCTCGACGCCGGCACGATCCGTGCCGCCGGGATCTCCAACGTCACCACCGCCCAGATCCGCGAAGCACATCTGATCCTCGGCGACGGACTCGTCTCCGTGCAGAACCAGTACTCGCCGGCCGTGCGCGACAGCGAGGCAGAGCTGCAACTGAGCACACAGCTGGGTCTGGCCTTTCTGCCCTGGAGCCCGCTGGGCGGCATCTCACGCAGCTCCCTCGACGGCCTCTCCGGTCCCACCGCGGTCGGTACTGCCTTCCACCGCATCGCGGACGACCGCGGCGTCAGCCCGCAGCAGATCGCCCTGGCATGGCTGCTCGCCCGTTCCCCGGCAGTGATCCCGGTACCGGGAGCCAGCCGCCCGGCCTCCATCACCGACTCGGCCAGGGCCGCGGACCTCAAGCTGAGCACGGAGGAGCTGATGCAGCTTGAGGACGCTCTGTCGGGTTGAGGCGGGTCACGGGGCGTCGCTCGCCGACCTTGACCGACGGCCGGGCCCCGGTGTCTTTCTGCATCGGCACGGTCGCCGACCGGCCGAGGTCGAGTTGGGCGTCCATCTCCAAGCGGAACGTTCCGCGCAGGTTGATGGTCGACCAGAACGAGGTGGTCAGGCCGCGCCGGTCCTCATCCGTCAGCCTCGATGGCCATGCCGGTTCGGCGAGAACCTCCCGCACCAGCGGCGTGTTGACGTGGAGTTCGAAAAATGGATGGTGCCTCAGGTGGTGGCGACGGGTGTCTGCATACACGTGCGCCCTGATCCCCCGGCTCCCCAGAAATTTACCAAAAGCGATCAGTGATGAAAATGGCGCCCCAGCTAAATTCCACGCCAGCTATTCTTGCAAATCCAGGGTGAATGGAATTCGCGCGCCCATAAAGAGATCTCTTGGTGTGCTCGGAGCAGCGACCGTTCTGAGCTTCACCCTCACTGGGGCTTTGCGGCGTGCTGGGTTATATCCACCAGGACCATGGCGATCCCTCAAGCGCGACCAGGGGAGTTGCTGGCGGCTGGGGGTCTTGTGCCTCGGCCCGCCCCTGCATTGTTGCCCGAGACTGTCAGCGTGTGGTTGACGCCGGAGGGGTGGTAAATGTAACCGCCGCTGACGTGGCCGTTCTCCATCCTCGTCCTGTCCCACCCTCGACTTTCAGGTTCCGCCTCGCTGACACCCCACCTCGGGTGTTCGCCGGTCGGATCGGTCCTGCCGTGCTCCACCGTCCGATTGATCGAGCAGCGACAGGGGCATCGGTTTGACCTCCGTAAATTTGACGAGGTAACAAATTGTAAAATCACTCACGCAATAAGGGGTCTTCTGGCCCCGGCGGCGCCGGAGTGGCGAGATAACCTTGATGGCACAAGGAGGAAAGAGCGAAAGATCGAAAGTGGAATTTGAAATGTACAGCAAGCGTGACGAGCATCGACGAGTGAAGCGAGCAGCGAGTGTCACCGTAACTGCCATGATGGCGACCGGAACCATCCTTGGCGGGGTCGCCCCAGCACTGGCGAAGGCGGCGCCAGCCGAATCGCAGGCATCGGTAACAGTTCAAACGGTCCATGATTACCCTGAACAAGGTGGTGGGGGTGGGGGGCAGCCAAGCAAAGCGGATCTCGATACTGCCTTTTACAATGGTTATCTGCTCGGTGGAACGCTGGCCCGACAAGACCTGCACTTCATGGCCCCGCACCGTGAGGATTGGGGACCTGTTCCTGGACCGAAGGGAACAGTGGCCTATGAAGAATGGCTGGGCAAGCAAAGGGGGTACGAGTACATATGGCAGACCGTGAACGCCATGCTTTCCGCTGTGAAGCAGATCGAGAACGAGAAGTCCGGCTCCACGCGGCCAAACATATCTTCGGTGACAAGTACCCAGCCCACGACGAGCACCACGCAGACGAGCGGGTCGTCGGTGACGGCTACCCCGCCGACGAAAGCTCCGCAATCAGGGACCTCGCAGTCGGCTCAGTCCGGTAGCGCTCCCGCAGGGCCATATGCGAATCCCAGCGAGCTTACGACGGTTCCCGGAAACCCTAACGCGGCTCCGCTCCAGAACGTTCCTGGAAACCCCAACGCCGTTCAGCTTCCGCCACCCAGTTCTGGGTTCGGGTTCGGTGCGCCGAGCCAACAAAGTGTCTCGCCTGCGGCTGAGGGTGCTGCCGCGGCCGCGCTGGGGCTGCCTCCAGAGTCTGGGTGCAACTGCGAATCCGGGCCCACTTCAATGCAGCCCGGGTCTTCTCCGACGGACACCGGGGCTGCTGCTACGGACACCGGGGCTGGTACTTCTACGGACACGGGGGCGGCCGCTGCGACGGACACGGGAGCTGCCAATCCGACAGACACCGGGGCCGCTTCTACGGACTCGGGAGCTGCTGCACCAGCAGACACCGGGACTGCTGCACCAGCAGACACCGGGACTGCTGCACCAGCAGACACCGGGACTGCTGCACCAGTAGACACCGGGACTGCTCAGTAGCGGAGGGCAGGGCAGGCTTGATCGAGCAGAAGGCAAGTACCACTCGACGCCGCCGGGTTGTCCAACGAAGCAGGTTCTGGCTGCCCGCGCAGCCGTGCATGGGAGGGCAGCCCGAACGGCACGCCACCGGGTCGCTGAGATCCCGTCACCTTGGACGGCGGTGGTGACGGGTTGCCGCACGGGGGACTGTCACTCCCATGGAAGCGTTCATCCGTTTCCACTGGGTGTCGGGCCAGTGGGGAGCAGCTGCAGGTGCTTCGGCGGTCTTCAGCCGGTGTACAGCACATCCGGCGCGTGGACGGTGCCGCAGCCGAAGGACGTAGCGCGAGGATCACGAAGACCCGGGGTCGGGCGTGCGCGCGATTCGGACGGGAAGCCAGGCCGCTTCGTCGGCCCTGGCTCAGGGCGAAGGACGTACGGACTATCTGCGGGCGTCGTCCGGCCCCGAACATGACCCGAGAGAAAGTGCCTGACTCAGTTGGGAATCCCCGGTCTCCTCCCCTCCGTCGAGGGTCAGCACCTTGCGCAAGTCTCCGCGGCTCGTCACGCCCGTCTTTCGATAGACGCGGTAGAGGTGATTGTCGACGGTGCGTACGGTGATGCCCAGCCGGTCCGCGACGTCCCGGCTGCTCAGGCCCGCTGCGGCGAGCCGCGCCACGTCGCGTTCCCGATCGGTCAGCTCGGGGGACCAACAGGCCAGCACGGCGGGCGTCATGACCCCCTCGCAGCGGCGGGCGAGGTGGTGACAGCGGTCGGCGGCCCGTTGAGCGTGCGGCGAACCGCCCGTTGCCGACCACAGGCGGGCAGCCTGCGCGGCGGCCTCCGCGGCGTGCAGGTACAGCCCGCCCGCCTCGAACGCGTCGCAGGCCCGTTCCAGGGCGGCCGGGTCCCGTGCCGCGAGGGCAGCGGCATGGTCGGCGTACACGGCGATGTGCGGAGCGTCGGAGACCGCGACGAGTTCGGCGAGCCGGCCGGCCGCGGCCGAGGACCGGCCGAGGCGCACCGGGATGTGCAGCAGCTCCGCCTCCCACAGCAGGGCCCGCCGCTCACGGGCGTCCGTCGCGGCGCGCACCGCCTGCCGCACGGCGTCGTGCGCCCGGCCCTGAGCGACCAGGATCCAGGGCCGGGCCAGCTGAAACGCCGGCACGTCGAGGAGGCGATAGGACTCCACACGCGCCAGGTGCGCCCGGTCGAGCAGGCTTCGCGCCTCGGCCACGTCACCGAGCAGAGCCTCGATGGTAGCCAACTCTCCGAAAATCATGGCTTGTTGGCCCCAGGTGGTGTCGTCTTGCAACGTGGAGGCAGCCTCGCGCACGTGTCGCCGCGCCGAGTGAAGTCGCCCCCGGCGGGCGGCGATCCGGCCCAGGAAGAACTGCCACACGCCCTGACGGCCCACCCACCCGGACTCGCGCGCCTGCCGGTACTGGGCGGTGGCGGTGGCCTCGGCCTCGTCCAGCCGCCCGGCGAATGCCTGGGCGTTGGCGAGCCAGCTCAGCAGGCCCGCCCTCAGCATGGGTATGTCCTCCTCGCCGTTCCCGGCCGCCAGCGTCCCGAGGGCCGACTCGGCCCGTGCCAGCGCCGCGCCCGTCCGCCCGTGCGTGAAGTGCGCGACGCATGCGGCGTAGTGCGTCCTCGTCGCGGTGCGAGAAACCGGCGACGCGTGCCGGGCACGCGCCAGGTCCCGTTCGTAGGCCGGCCAGTCGGCCTGCAACGCATGGAACAGCGCCTGAAGTCCGGCGAGTTCGGAGCGGGCGGCGGGGTCGCGCAGGGTGCTCTCGGCGCGACGCAGCAGGTCCAGAGCGTCGGCGGGCCGGTCCAGCGACAGGTACATGTTGGCGGCCCGCAGCTGGACCGAGCGCACTTGTTCGCGTTCGCACGTGAGGGTCTGCGGCAGGCCGCTGTGCACCTCCTCGGCTCGCACGCCGTTCCCGGCATGGCCGAGCGCGGTGGCCAGCGCCCGCCGGGAGGGCTCCCCGCCGCCCGCTTCGCACGCCGCCTCGGCCAGCCGGGCCGCCAACGCGAAGTCCTGCGTACGGATGGCGTATGCGGCTGCGGCGAGCAGAAGACGCGAATCGCTGTGGTCCCCGGCGGCCAGCTGCCAGGCACCCAGTCGCACGATGTCCTCCCGTCGGCGCAGGCCCGTCCGCTCGACCGCGGCGGCCAGTTCCCGGCAGTGGCGCCGCCGCCTATGGGGCGGGCAACCCCGGCGCAGCACCTCTCCGTACAGGGGGTGCGCCGCCCGGAGCCTGGTGCGGCGGTCGTCCTCCTCGCCGAGGAGGAGACCGCGCCGGTCGAGCGCTTCGACGACTGCGGGGCCGACGAGATGTTCGAGGACCTCGGCGTCCAACGGCTCGCCTAACGCGAGCAGTTCGGCGGCGCGTTGCTCGTCGGGGCCGAGCTGTCCCATACGGTGCCCGACCAGATCGGTCAGTTCGATGGACAGCCCGACCGGACCTCTCCAGCGCCACACCCGCGCGACGAGCGTCAGGGCCCCCGCAGCGAGGCCCGCCTCCACGAGCTGCCGCAGCCACAGCACATTGCCGCCGCTGACCTGCCAGAGCCGGTGCGCGCTCGTGGTCTCCACCTGTCCGGCCAGGGTCCGTTCCAGCAGGCGGCCGACGTGGTCCTGGCCCAGCGGGGGCACGTCGACCCGCGTGGCGTAGTCGCCGCGCAGCAACGCCTGCACGGCGTCCGGCATCGGGACACCGGAGCGTGCGGTGAGGACGATCCGCGTACCGCTGCGCACGGCCAGGTGCAGCAGCAGGGCAGCCGAACCGTCGTCAAGCAGGTGCGCATCGTCCACGAACAGCGTCTGGCCGTCACCAGCGTCGGCGAGCAGTGCGTCGGCGAGGATCCGCAGCAGGTTGGGCCGCCCGCCGGTCGTCGGCAGCGACGTGGGCAGCAGGTGAGCGAACGCCCCGAATGCGATCCCCGCGGTGCTCTCGGTGGCTGCGACCACCAGCACCCGCCCTGTGGCCGACTTCGTGAGCAACTCACGTGCCAGCCGCGTTTTGCCGACGCCTACCGGACCCGTGATGAGTACGCCGGGCCGAGCCGGATCGGCCAGCAGCGACGCCAGCTCCGCCAGCGAACCGTCCCGGCCGGTGAAGGGCCACGAGCGGTCGAGGGCCGTGCCGGGTCTGTGGTGCGGAGCGTTCTCCCGATCCTTCATCAGCAGCCTTTCCGCACAAGTCGGCCCGAACCGTCGGGCGGGGTCAAGTCCGCAAATTGAGTAACACGTTACTCACGACGGGGCGCCGTCCCACAGGTACGTTCTCGCCTTGCCGACACACGACACACCCAGCGGTTCCCGGCGCACCCGAACCAAGTCGGCAGAGGAATTCAGTGGTCCGGCACGTGAATTCGACATGCCATCGCACCCGATCGACCTGGAGGAATCAATTGCGTGACACACGAAGCACCTGCGTACGGAGAGCGCGATTCGCCCGGCGCGCCACGGCTGTGCTGGCCGCGGGGGCCGCGCTGGGGACGGGCCTGTTGACGGGCACGCAGGCGGGCGCTGCCGACCTGCTCTCCGGGCCGTACACCTGCGTGAACGGTTACGTCTGGCGCGAGGCCGTCCCGTCCGACCTGGTCTGCGTAACCCCGCAGATCCGCTCCCAGACCGCCACGGAGAACTCACTCGCCGCTTCGCGGCGCATGCCCAACGGCGGCCCCTACGGGCCCGACACCTGCTTGGCGGGCTACGTATGGCGTGAGACGACCCCCGCGGACCACGTGTGCGTGCCGCCGGCCAGTCGCGACCAGGCCCGCGCCGACAACGCCAACGCCCCCTGGAGACTCGTCGACCCGGGCGCCACACCGCGCGGTGGAGTGTCGGTCATCACGGAATACGGTTACTCGACCGGCGCCTACCTGAAGGCCACCGGCAGGGGGATGTCCCCCAACGGCACGGTGTCCTTCTACGCCGTCGGTATCAACACGACCGGCCCGTTCTCGTTGGGCCAGCTGACCGCCGACGCCGCCGGCACCATCCCGGGCTACCAGTACGTCGGGTTCATCAGCTGCCGCAGCGGTGTCACCCAACCCGCCACCGTCGTGGTCCTCGACCGGAAGTCCGGCCTCGTCACCACGGCCGGGACCACGGACGCCTTCCGCAGCTGCGGCTGAACGCCCCCATCCAATCCTCCACACCCGAAAGAGAAGGCAAGCGATGGCGACCAAGTATGTCAAGGCTGCTGGGCTGATCGCGGCGACTGCGGCAGCGATCGGCGGATCGCTCGTGTCCGCACCCGCCGCGTCGGCGTCGAGCCCAGTGTCGGCGACCGGCCTCTACCTCGTGAACTCCAACAGCGGCAAGTGCCTCAGCCCCGCCGGTGGCCGTGTGGACAACAACGCCTTCACCGTCATCTTCAACTGCGACACGGACCCGTCGCGTTCCTGGTACCTGGTGAACAAGGGCAACGACATCTACCAGATCCTGAACCTCAACAGCGGGAAGTGCCTCAGCCCCGCCGGGGGAGCCGGCACCAACAACACCGAGACCGTCATCTTCAACTGCGACGACGACCCGTCGAGACGCTGGTACCTCGTCGACAAGGGCAATTCCCGGTATCACATGGTGAACTACAAGAGCGGCAAGTGCCTCAGCCCGGCGGGTGGGGGTGTCCTGAACAACACGCCCACGGTCATCTTCAACTGCGACACCGATCCGTCGCGGCTCTGGCACCTCGTGGCGCGGTAGCGAGCTTACGGGGCACGGCTCCGTGGATCGGACGAAGGCCCCGCGGGGCCGCCGCACCCCCTCCGGGCCGCAGGCCGACGGGGCGGGGAGGGGTGCGGCAGAAGCCCCTATTCGGACGCCCCGAAGCCCCGGGGTGCCGTGCGGTCATCAGGACGGGAAGTTCTGAGCCGCCCACGAGACAAAGTGGCAGCGTCACGAAGCCAACGGCCCGCTTCTCGGCCTGTGGGACGAGGCCGTCGGCGAGCACGATCCCGTAGAGCCCTTGGGCCAGCAGGTGATCAGAAACCAGTGCCGGAGACCCATCGGGTACCAGCGCAGGCGCCCCGCGAGAACGCCCCCCAAGCCGTCGAATGCAGCCGCTCGGTGCGCCGGCCGTGGTTGCGGGGCAGACCGGGCATCTGCCCCACGAAGGTCCGGCGCGTGCATGTGGTGTTCCCGCAGTGAAGTCGGTGAACCCGTAGTGGGAGTAGGACGTTTCGTCCGGTGCTTGGCACGTCAGCGGGGAACCGCAGGCAGGAGTCGTGAACTCGGGTCGACCAGGCTCCCCAACCCGGACAGGCGGCGCCGGCCATAGCACATCGCGCGTCGACGTGCACCCTCTCGATACTCACGTCCACTGACGGCACGGCGATGTCCGCGATCGAACGGGAACAACAGCTCCTTCAGTCGGAGCACAGCCTCTTCCACGGTCCGGGCACGGTCCCTTCCGTACGGCTGGGAGCAATGCTCATGACCTGTGAATCGGTGTCGGGGAGGCAACGCGAAGCCGGGTCGTGCGGCCAGGCTCCTGTGGTGCTGGATCTGAACCCGGGGGCGGGCACGGCCGCTGGGGGGGGTGCTGGACCCCTGCTCTGCGGATACCGCTAGAGTGCGATGCTTGTTCGATTCGCCGTGAGGCGGAGGGGGAGGGCTTGTGAGCGCACAACTGAGGGACACCGCTGGAGAGTTGGCGGAGATCTTGTGGCGGGAGTACACCGTGTATCGGGAGCGGTCCGGCGGTGTGGTCATCCGAGGTGAGCATGTACGGCGATGGATCAGCCTCGCTCCGGCGGGCGGACGGGACGAGGTTCTTGTACGCGCGGGGCGCATCCTGGGCGGCGGCACCACCGCTCCGGCGCGTTCCGAGGCCGTGGTGCCCCTCTCCGCCGGTACAGGCGTGCTCGCCGCGACCTGCCGGCGCCTGCTCGCCGAGGCGGCGGCAGATCCGTCGCCGGTCGAGCCGGGACGGGCAGCGCCCGGGCGGTCCAACCGCTCCGGAAAGGCCGCGCGGCACAAAGGCACTGGGAAGCACACCAGTTTCGGTTCATGGGTGATCCTCGCCTGCGTCGCCAGTGTGATCGCCCTGTACATCTACAGCACCGCGATGCACGGTTAGTACTGCAATCACCTGCGTTCAGCGGCTGTGACGTGTCCGGTCAGCCTCATGCGTGGGCACGCACCCACACAACGTCCGATTCCCGCCAGCGGACTCACGTGCGTCGAGCCAGCATGGGCGCATGACCAGGTACACCGTGCTGCCCATCGACCCAGCCGTCCTCAAGGAACTGCGGGTTGCCGACGACGCAGGCCGTCCCTGCGCCCCGTACATCGCGACCCGCGACGACACAGGCTCCCCGCTACGTTGCTGCCTGCGCCCCATCAGTCTCGGCGAGCGGATTGCCCTTGTTTCGTACGCCCCATTGCGACGCTGGGCCGCCGCGAGGGGGGCACTTCCGGGCGCATACGACGAACAGGGTCCCGTCTTCATCCACGCCGATGACTGCGGCGGGTTCACCCCCGGCGAGAACTACCCTTTCGATCGGCCGGGCGCCTTGCGCACCGTGCGCCGCTATGACGCCCGGGGCCATATCGCCGGTGGCCGCCTTCTGGAGATTCCGGTCGACACCACGGCTGGATTCGACGCAGCATTCGACGATGCGTTCAGCGACCCGGACGTGGTGCTCGTGCACGTCCGAGCACTGGAGTACGGATGCTTCCACTTCGAGGTGCGACGGCCCCGCGCCGAGGAGCAGTAGCCGCCGCATCATCTCGAAACATGGAGAACGGCCGCGTCGCGTGCTCCCGGATTCCAGCGGTCTCAGCAGGTGGTCGGGTGGCCGGCGACGTCAAAGGCCAAGCTCAGATCTTGCCGCCGGTGTTGCAGAAGTACCAGTCGCCCGACTGCTTCTCAGGCACGTAGCAGGTGGCGGCGTAGACGTAGTTGACACCGTTCTTCAGGCCATAGACGTCGACTGCGCCCTTCCACCAGTACCCGTGGAGGTCGGTCCAGGTGGGGCTGAACACATCACGCCAGCCAGAACAGACCCGCACACCGTTCTGGTTGCTACCGCAGGCGTAGACCTTGTCCACGAAGCTCGACGAGAACGACAGCTGCTGCCCGTTCGTGCCCGCGGCAGCAGACCCCGCCCCTGCGAACAGGCCCGTACCGGCAAGAGCCAGTGTTGCCGCGGCCGCGCCGAACCTTCGCGACATCGTGCCGGTGCTCTTCGACTTGAACATTTCGTTCCTCCCGTTACGGCAACGTCTCGTGATCACGAAACGCGCTGCCCGAAGATTACCTGCGACGCCGATGCAAGGGCGCTGTACGCAGGCGGAAGGTGGTGCCCCACTTCTTCAGGCGACTTGAGGCCTGTCCGGCGGATCATGCCGGACAGGCCCGCGGTCCCGAGGAGGGCTCAGCGCTTGAGCGTGAAGGTGACGTCGCCGGAGAGCTTGCCGCTCAGCCGGACTGCCGAAACGAGCTTCCCCTCCGTGATCAGTCTCTCGACCTCGGCCCGCGAAGGACCGCAGCCTTCAGCGATCAGGCGCACCGGCCGGACCGGGATCCGCGCCGCAAAGCGGACCGAGACGTCGATCACCTCGCGGTCCAGGTGATCCGACCCGCCGGTGTCGAGGCGCCATGCGTTGTCCCAGTCGAGGGCAATGCGATTGCGGCGCCGCACGACCGGATCCTGGAGCAGCTCAGCTGTCAGGCCGGAATCGTTGCCGGCCCGAGGACTCAGCAACGCCGAACTCGCCACCCGCCTCCACCTCGCCGAGGCGACCGTCAGAACCCACGTCGCCCGCATCCTTGCCGAACGCGGACCCCGTGACCGTGTCCAGGCCGTCATCGGCGCCTACGAAATTGGGCCGGTCGGCGCAGGCGAACGCGGGGCCGCCCAGCAGTCCACCGAGCAGACGTGGACCGAAGCCGAAGCATGGCCGGCCCTCGCGCTGTTGTGCGAGGGGCCAGGGATCAGCAACCGGAACCTGAGCCTGTGCCAGGACCTGTCCGGGCGATCACGGCCAAGGGCGACGCCGTGCTCAAGTGCTGCCCTGCTTTGACTTCTGACCTGCAGTAGATCTCAGTTGCGGCGCATCCGTGGTTCACGGTGGTATTCCGGCATGAGCAGAATTGCTGAGGTCATCGTGCTGGCGCAGGACGCGGACGAGGTCATGGAGCCACTGACGCGGCGCGACGACACGCGCACCTGGAACGGGGCGTTCTTCGAGATGAGGCCCGGCGGAAACTGGGGGTTCGGTTGGGGTGCGGAGTTCGTGCGTATGGGCAGTAGATCCGGGTTGTTGAAGTACCTGGAGTCCTTGCCGTGGCCCCGGCCAGAGACGGTGCAGGTCTTGATCCATGACGAGGAGGATGACTGTTTCGGGCTGTGGATGATCCACGACGGCAAGCTGGTGGAGATACCCCTTCCGCGCACGCGGCGGGCCTACTGGTCCGGACCGCACGACGAAGAGTTCCCACCCGACCCCGGGATCCTGAACAGGACCGACGGTCGCCCCATTGACTGGCCAGAGGAGATCGAGGGTGGCGACCAGTCTCGGCCTCCGGCCTGGTGAGGGCGATCAGGCTCGAAGCCAGATGACGACGGCTGCCGCGGTCATGGTGCCGAGGAAGACGTACCCGCGCTTGTCGTAGCGAGTCGCCACGGCCCGTGCGTGTTTGAACTTGTTGATGGCCCGCTCGACGGTGTTGCGTTTCTTGTACCGCTCTTCGTCGAAGCCCTGTGGCCGTCCACCGCGCGATCCTTTGCGGAGGCGGGCGGCCTGGCTGTCGCTCTTCTCCGGGATCGTGTGTCGGATGCCGCGTCCACGCAGGTATTCGCGGCAGGGTGCGTTGCTGTAGGCCTTGTCGGCGGCGAGACTGTCCGGCTTGTTGCGGGGCCTGCCCGGTCCGGGGGACGCGGATCTTCTCCAGGACCGGTCTGAACTGGGTGCAGTCGGCCCGCTGCCCGACTGTGCCGATCAGGAACAGCGGGCGGCAGCGACCGTCCGCGCTCTGGACCTGCTGGAGCAGACGCTCCCAGGTTCCGTCGGCCGACCACGGGCGGTGCCGTTCATAGACGGTCTTCCATGGCCCGAACCGTTCAGGCAGGTCGCGCCACTGCACCCCGATCCGGAGCTGATACAGAATCCCGTCGATCACTTGCCGATGGTCACGCCACCGGCCACAACGGCCGCTACTGACCAGCAGGAACGGCCGCAGGCGTTCCCTTCAGCATCCGTCAGATCGCCCCGCCCCATACCCAGACCAACGACCCGAGCACAAGGCAGTCACGTGATCGCCCGGACAGATCCTAGTGTCCTGCGCCGGAGATTCGTCGTTAGTTCATGCATGAGTGCTTCTTCGGGTGTGCCAGCACCGCGTCGTGGACCGAAGCTGGAACCGTTGTTGTTGTCCGTTGACGAGCGTGCGGTGTTGGAGCGTTGGGCCCGGCGGGCGATGTCTGCGCAGGCCGTGGCGTTACG
>NZ_JBIVON010000026.1:0-55935 GCF_044754145.1 Streptomyces sp. NPDC093149 | reverse complement strand
TGCGCAGCCTGATCCGGCGAGCATGGATGACTCACCGCTGGGACGAACGCCCGAACCGCCGACCATGACCGCACCCCTTTCCGCGCCACCTCTTAGCGTCGCCGGTATGACTTCATGGCCCCGCTTCACCGACACCCGGCTCTTCGTCACCGAGGCCGTACGCGGCTTCCGTACCACCGGCGCGGTGGCACCCAGCAGCCGGCGTCTCGCCTCCGCCCTCTGTGAACCGGCCACCGAGCGTGCCGGGCAGCCGCTGGATGTGCTGGAGGTGGGAGCGGGCACGGGTCCCGTCACCCGCCTCCTGCTGCCGTTGCTCGCCCCGGGCAGTTCGCTGGACGTGATCGAGGCCAACCCGCGCTTCGCGGCCGTCCTGCGGAACGTCGTCGACGAACGGCGCCCGGACCGGGAGGGCCTCTCGACACTTCCGCGCGTCCGGCTCCACGGCCACGCGCCGATCCACGGTCGGAGCCCCCTTCAGGTCCGGGTTCACGAGACGCGTGTCGAGCTTCTCGACACGCACAAGTCCTACGACGTGATCATCTCGGGCCTGCCGTTCACCAACTTCGGTCCGGACACGGTCGCCTCCCTGATGGACCGCTACCTGGATCTGCTGCGCCCCGGCGGGTCGTTGACCTACTTCGCGTACGTCGGCACCGCCCCGGCCCGCCGGTTGGTCGCCCCCTCCGCCGAGGTGGCCCGGCACCGGGCGGTCGAGGCCGTCCTCGCCGCATACCGGCGGCGCGGGCCGGCCCAGGGGCGCACGGTGTGGGCGAACGTCCCGCCGGCCCGCGTCTGGCGTCTGGATCCGACGCCCTCGCGCACCCGCACCCCCGCTCCGCGCGGCCGACGAACCACCACGGCCCGCCCGGCCAAGGGGTGAGCGGTCAGCGCCGGGCCCGGCGCCGGGGGCACCTCGACGAGGCCCGGCGTCCCCGGTGGCAGCCCGCGGTCAGGAAACCCAGACCGACGCCCAGCATCCAGGAGTCCTTGGCCATCGGGATGCCGTTCTGGGTGGGGCGCAGACTGCCCGGCTCCCGCATACCGGGAACACGCAGATAGAGGCCGAGGAGCCCGCTGGAGAACCCGGTCAGCGCCAGTCCGGCCAGCCGCGTCGGCACGACGGGGGCGAGCAGCGCACCGCCGATCGTGACCTCCGACCAGCCGAGCATCCGGGTGAATCGCCCGGCCTCCACCTTCTCCAGGAACGGGTAGGCGACACAGGCCATGCCGTGCACGGCCCGCGCCGTCTCCTCGTCCGCCTTCAACTTGCCCAGGCCGGAGTTCAGGATGAACGCGCCGATGGCGAGGCGCGGGGCCACGTCGCGTGGTTCGAACGTCATGGTCATGGGAGCCTCCGTCGATCTGGTATTCGGCCCCTCGACGAGCTTAGCCAGGAGATGCCCGTGGCGCTTCGCAAGGCGCCCTGCCGGTGCGATGCGCATCGCACCGGCGGGGCGCCCAGCGGGATCTCCCGGTGGTACGCGGCGCACCGTCCGCGGGACCGGGCAGGATCGCCGGTCCTCAGGCCGTCCGCCGGTCGGCCCCGGTGCGGTGCCGCGCGCCCCGGGAGGCGATCACTCGGTCCGGCCGACGACCGCTGCCGCCGCGTTGCCCGTCACCGTGACCTGCTGTCCGCGGCCGGTGGCCGTGGAGCTGGTGCTCAGGCAGCTGCCGGTCGACGGGTCGGTGGCGGTGGGAAGGCCGCCCGTGTGGTCGACGCCGTCCTCGGTGCCGACCGGTTTGCCGTACGTCACGGTGACGCGCTGCCCGCAGCCGGCCGAAAGGTAGGGCTCGATGAATCCCTGATCGGCGCTCTTGAACCGGCCCGAGGCCGACGGCAGGCTGAAGCTGCCGATGTGCGCCACCGGCGTTCCTGTCGCCGTCTCGACGACGTCGCCGGACATCAGCTGCGTCGCCCCGCTCACCGCGGCCCGTTTCAGCGCCAGGGAGTACATCGTTCCCGGTGTATAGACGAAGCGGACCGCACAGCTCACTCCGGCGCCGCCGTCGGCTCCGTAGGTGCAGTGGTCATCGGCCGTCGTGGCATCGGCGTTGAAGGAACTGAAGATCGCCTGGAGCACATGGTTGCCGCTCGCGTCCACGGGCTTCGGCTGGAAACCGGCGTACGGGCGTGTGCCGCTCTCCAGGGTGGTGTAGAAGGCGAAATAGATGCCGGACGCGTCCGGAGCGGAGTCCACCGCCATCGGAAGCGTCAGCGTGGTCACGGGGGTGGGCGCGCCGGTGGTCCAGCGGAGTATCGGAGTCGAGGCCCACGACTGGCCCGTCGCACCGACGGCGAGCAGCGCGGCGGCGGCGAGGACCGTACCCGCCCGCATGAGGCGGCGCAGGGGCCTGTGGGCGGGTGCACCTGTCACGAAACTTGTAGTGCGCATGTCATCTCCTTCAATGGAACTGCTGCGACTGGCGATGTTCCGGGCGGACGCGACGGACACGGCAAGGCTGCCGGGGGCGAGGCCCGGTTCGGTGGTGCCGAGCTCCGGCAGCGCGGCCTGGTAGTGGTTGAATCCCGTCGCGGGGTCGACGGTCAGGAGGTCGGACGTCTGGCCGAGGGTGCGCTGCGCGGCCAGTGAGCAGATGCTGGCGGTGACTTCGGTCAACTGAGCGGCCCGGCAGGCGGCTTGCTGGTGGAGATGACCCAGCTCGCGGGAGAGGCCCCAGCACCGGGTGCGGGGCCCGGCCACGGCGCCCAGCCGGTCCATGTACGCGCGCGGGAAGCCGTTGCAGCCGTGCCAGGCACAGGCATCCACCCAACTGGGCACGAAGCCGACCTCGTTGACGTGATAGCGGCCCGCCTCGGGCCGGTCGAGCGGGCCCCTGCCGTCCAGACCGCCGATGCGGGCATGGCTGTCGATGACGGTGTCGAACAGCTCCATCGGCGTGGCGTGGAAGCGAGCAGTCGGGCCGGAGCGGTGAACGGCGTTCGGGCAGAACCCATCCGGAAACTCCCATGGGATCAACGGCATCGGAGTGAAGTGCGGGCCGCGCGCCAGCATGTAAGCGATTGCTATGAAGCCGCAAGAGCAGTTTCAAAGTTTCTGACTTTTACTATGGCCAAGGCATGTGATGGCGACAGTAATCGCTCACATTCAGCAGGCATGGCCGAGCGGAAGGGCGAGCACGGCCATCGAGTGCCGGCCTGCGCCCGGCGCCGACGACCGTCCGGCGGGTCGGGACGCGCACGCGGTCGTCTCGTTCGAGGAGGATCGGAGTTCGACTCCCGTCCGATGCCCCAGTGCCCGCCGGCCGGAATGACGAGCGACACCCGGTGCCGGACGAAGTGCAGACGGCTTCTGCTGCTCACGGAGCAACCTGAACCACCCGACCACCGTCTTGATCCACAACAAGGCGGTTCGCCGCACGTCACCAGCAACCTCCGACCCCCACGAACGCCCGGGTTCGACCATCGGGTAACTATGCACAAAATGTATACACGATGTTCATAGTTGCTCCGCCGTCGACCCGGCCGCGCGCGAAAGGCACCCATGCACAGCAAGGCAATGGCGCCCGAGTACCAAGGCGCTCTCACCAAGATGTCGGTGAACTCCTCTCTCACGGATGTACTGGCGGAGGGCGTACGTCACTTGAGAGAGGCCGAACTCAGCGGCTCCCAACAGGAAGTGGCGAAGTGCGGGCTCGCGGTCGCGGAGGCTCATCGCCGGCTCGGCAACATCGCGGAAGCCGATCAGGCCTGGAAGGCCAGCTACCGGGCCGCCCGCTCGGCCGGTGACCTGGGAGCGATGGCGTGGGCGCTGTGGAGCGGCGGGACACTCGCCCGGCAGCGCGGCGAACTCAGGCTCGCCTTCCGTCTGTTGGGGCTCGCCGCCGACATGGGAAAGCGCGGTGGGGATGTCGTGGCCCGCGGATACTCCCTCGCCGGCCTCGCCGAGACCGGGCGAATACAGGGCGACTACGAGACTGTCGCGGTGCTGCACGAACAACTGCTCGCCGAAGCCCGAGCCCGTGGCGAGGCACGGCACACCGTGTGGGCCCTGGAGGGAATCGCGCAGATCCACCGCAACACCGGGTCGCTCGACAGCGCCCTGGCCATGTTCGAGGAAGCGGCCGAACTGGCCGGCGACGCGGACGACCGGCGTGGCCGCGCATGGGCCCTGCGCGGCATGGCCGACATCATTTCCCTGCGGGACGACCCCGAGCGCGCTCTGGCTCTGCTCACGGAGGCGGAACTCACCTGCCGCGAGATGAAGTTGTCCAGCGCACTGGCGTACAACCACAAGATGCGCGCCAACGTCTTCTTCCGTGCCCACCGGTACGAGGAAGCACGTCAGGTGTACGAGGAGGCACTCGCGGAGTTCCGCGCGATGGCCGAACCCCGGGGTGAAGCCCTCGCCCGGCTCGGTCTCGTCAAGTCACTGGCCCGGCTCGGCCGGGACCGGAACGAGACCGCCGCCGACCTCGACGAGCTGCGCCGCACCCTCAGCCGGATCGGCCTGCTCAACGCCCGGGACATGGTGGACAAGGCGTATGCGGAACTCGGCGTGACACCGGTCGGTGCCGATTCGGACGAGGAAAGCGGGCACCGATGACCCCCTCGCCCGTAACCCACCGGGCCACGGCGCCACAGGCCCTCACCCGCTGCCGCGAACTCGTCCGCCCCGCGCTGGCCGGAGCCGTGCAGCGTCTGCACCCCTGGCACGCGGAGATGGCCGCCTTCTCCCTCGGCTGGGACGCAGCGGACGGCAGCCCCGTCCCCGGCTCACAGGGCAAGGGGGTGCGCCAGGCCCTCACACTGCTCAGCGCCGAAGCCGCCGGCGCGCCGGCGGAGGACGCCGTCGTCGGCGCGGTCGCCGTAGAGCTGATCCACGTCTTCTCCCTCCTCCACGACGACATCATGGACGGCGACGAGACCCGCAGACAGCGCGCCACCGTCTGGAAGGTGTACGGGACCGGCCCCGCGATCCTCGCAGGGGACGCGCTGTTCGCACTGGCCGTCCAGACACTGGCCGACTCGCCCGGCGCGCACGGCGCGGCCGCGGTCCGGCAACTCGCCGCGACGCTGGCCGACCTGGTGCGCGGCCAGGCCGAGGACCTGCTCTTCGAGGCCCGGCCCTGGACCGGACCCGAAGCGGTGCGACCACACGAGTACCGGTGGATGGCCGAGCACAAGACCGGCGCGCTGCTCGGGTGCGCGACGGGCCTCGGTGGACTCCTCGCCGGAGCCCCGGCCGCGACCGTCGACGCCCTCGCCGTGGCCGGCCGGCACCTCGGAGTGGCGTTCCAGGCCGTGGACGATCTCCTCGGGATCTGGGGGGACCCGGTGCTCACGGGCAAGCCGGTCCACAGCGATCTGCGCAGGCTGAAGAAGACGTACCCCGTCCTCGCGGCCCTGGCCACGGACGGCCCCGCCGCCCGGCACCTCGCCGCGCTCCTGGGTTCCGGCAGCCCGCTCGACGCCGCAACGGCCCGACGGGCGGCCGACCTCGTCGAAGAAGCCGGCGGGCGCTCGGCGACGCTGACCGAGGCCCACCGGCACCTGGACAGCGCCCGCCGCAGCCTCGACGGCGTTCCCCTGGCCCCGGCCGCGCTCGGTGAACTCCTCGCGCTGTTCCCGTTCTTCGTCGACCGCGCCATGTGACCCGCCGGGCGCCCCGACCGGGCACCACCCCGTCCCGGGCTCACGCGCCGGTGGCCGGGAACCCGTCACCCGGGTCCGGCCACCGGTATCTCCTGAACCGTCGCTGCGAACAGGGGGGTTCCCCGCCGCCCCGCGGCCTACTCCTCGATGGCTCCACCGGTCCGCCGGAGGTGCCGGCGGAAGGTGTACGACGGATCGGCTGTGCGCCGGGCCAGATAGTCGTCGAAGGAGGTCTGCTTGCGCAGCGTCTCGCCCGCCCTGATCATGAGGGCCTGTTCGCGTTCGGTCCGGCGGATCTCGTGCGCGGTGGTCAGCACCTCCTCGACACGTGGGGCCGGGACGAACAGCACTCCGTCCTCGTCACCGAAGACGACGTCCTCAGCGCTCACCAGGTGCGGGCCGAATCGCGCCGCGGTCAGGGCCTCGGGTTCCCGCTCGTCCAACCGGACGGGGCCGGAGGGGTAGTTGCCGTAGCTGAACACGGGAACGCCGATCTCCCCCAGTTCCGAGGTGTCGCGGTGCAGGCCCCACACCACCAGGGCCGCCACGCCCGCGGCCTCGGCCTCGAGCACCGCCAGGTCTCCCACACATGCCTCGTCCGACCGGCCGCCGTTGTCGATGACCAGCACGTCACCCTGCTCCGCCGCGCCGAACGCCTCCAGGAAGACGTCCACGCTGCCGTAGTGCCGCACCGGCAGCGCCCGGCCCGCGATCCGGTGCCCGGAGACGACCGCGCCGATTCCGGACGGCGCGATGCGCAGGGGCACGTCGACGCGGAGGCAGGCATCGGCCACCAGCGGTGTGGACAGGTCCTCGAAAGCCTTCAGCATGGTTCTCCCTGGCACGGTGCTGGCGTCTTCGGCCGACAGCGGGCGACGACAGCGGCTTGGAGCCGCGATGTTACTTGCGCAGCCCCGATGAGTCGACGGAGCACCGCGTCAGGCCCCGCCGCGGTGCGGTACGGGAGGGGGGCGCACTTCAGCTCGGGACCGGACCGCTTCGCCGCACCAGCGGCAGGTACACCTCGTCGACGATCTCGACGAGGACGTCGTCCGGTGCGGTGGGAACCCCACGCATGACGAACTCATTGCGCAGCAGGACGACGGCCACGGTCGCGACCCGTGGCCGGAGCGCTTCCGGAGCGACTTCCCCGCGGGCCACCGCCCGCTCCAGGACGGTCAGCCAGGGGACGGCTGCGGCGTCGCCGGACTGGTCCTGCAATTGCGCCAGAAGTTCCGATGCGCCTCCGGCCGCGGCGAGTAGTTCACGCAGGATCATGCCGAGCGGGGAGCTCCAGTGGCGGTTCGCCCGGCGCAACAGCTCCAGGACGTCATCGCGCAGATCGCCGGTGTCGGGTGGCCGAACCGTCGTGGTCAGTTGCCGGTAGGCGGCGATGCCGAGCGCGAGGCGGTTCGGCCAGCGACGGTAGATGGCGTTCTTGTTGGTGCCCGCGCGGGCGGCAACCTTGTCCATGGTCAGCCCGGCGTACCCGGATTCGGTGAGTTCATCGACCGCGGCGCGCAGAATCGCCTCCTCCAGGGCAGCTCCGCGTCGGCGCGTCCGTCCGGCGTTCTGCTGCCCCATCGCTTCCCCTGCCATGGCCCCTGCCTCACTCGGTACCGATCACACCCTCATTCTGCTTCGCGTCCTCGACCCACGAAAAATAGGGTACGTTGAGTACCGTATTTGGGTTCCGACAAGAGGGGATGCGACCCATGCGGGCCAGAGGCATCAGTTACGACACCGGCTTCGTCCGGAACGGAGTGAACTCCCGCACGTACTTCGACCCCGTGGTGGTCGAGCGCGAGTTGCGCATCATCCGCGACGACCTGCACTGCGACGCCGTCCGCATCATGGGCGGTGATCCGGAACGGGTGGAGCTCGCGGCCACGTACGCCGCGGACCTCGGTCTTGAGATCTGGTTCTCCCCCTACCCCCTCGAACTGACCACCGACGAGATGCTGTCGCTGTTCGCCGACTGCGCCGAGCGCGCGGAGCGGCTCAGGCAGCGGGGAGCCGAGGTCGTGTTCGTCACCGGCGCCGAGCTGAGCATGATGAACAAGGGGTTCCTGCCGGGCGACAGCACCGACGAGCGGGTCGCACTGCTGAGTCGGCCGGAGGGCGTGCGTGAGCACGTGGGCCGGGTCGGTCCGCGGGTCAACGACTTCCTCGGCAAGGCCGCGGCACTCGTCCGCGAGCGCTTCGGCGGCAAGGTGACCTACGCCTCCGTGCCGCTCGAACGCGTCGACTGGACGCCCTTCGACATCGTGTCCATGGATCTCTACCGGTCGGCCGAGACCGCCGACCGCTTCGCCGCAGGTGTCCGTGACCTCACTGCGACGGACAAGCCGGTCGCGATCACCGAGTTCGGCGCGGCCGGCTACCGGGGTGCGGGTGACAGGGGCGCCCTCGGTCTGGAGATCGTGGAGTACGACCCGGATGCCGGTCCGGTCCGGTTGAACGGTGAGTACGTCCGCGACGAGGCCGGCCAGGCCGCGTATCTGCGCGAGTTGCTGGAGGCGTTCGAGGACGGCGGCATCGACAGCGCCTTCGTCTTCACCTTCGCGCTGTACGACCATGTGCACCGCCCCGACGGCGACCCTCGCGAGGACCTGGACCTGGCCAGCTACGGCATCGTGAAGGTCCTGGACGGTCGCCTCGGAGACACCTACCCCGACATGCCGTGGGAGCCCAAGGCCGCGTTCGCCGCCGTCGCCGACCACTACCGGGAACGCTGAGGCGGCGAAAGCGGCCCTGTGCGGGGCGGGTTCACCGTTGGCCCGGCTCGCCGAGGCGTTGCCGGGCCGGTGGCGGACCGGGTCGGGGGCCGGCGGAGATCCCCGCCGGGCCGGCCCCGCCCCGCGTCATTCGGAGGGGAGGTCCGGGGGCCCGTAGTGGGTGGTCCAGCCGCGGCGCATCTCCCAGGTGCCACCGTCGGCGGAGGCACCCCGCAGACCGTGCACGGTCTCGGCGCCCGCGAGTTCGGCCAGCCGGGGGGTGCCGAGCGAGGCGAAACCGAAGGTGCGGGCCGGTTCCCAGTCGGTGGAACGGCGCAGACGCAGGGCGAGCCGGGCCGTTCCGAGCGACGCACCGGCCAGCACCCACGCGTCCGGAGCCTGCGCCGTCAGTCGCCGGGCGGGACGCAGCCACGAGGCGGCGGCCTCGGGCCAGTCGACGACGGCGAGGACGTCCTTGTGCAGGGCGTGCCATGCGCGGACGAACGCCTGCGCGGCGGTACGGGAGTTGGTGTCGCGTCCGTGCCCGACGGCCACGGACCTGATGTCCGGGCGCACCGCGGTCAGCAGGCCGATCAGCGCGACCAGCTCCGCTTCGGTGTGGGCATCAGGCGCCGGGCTGTCGACGACAGGGGCACGGGGTCCGGGGGGCCGGCTCGGCGCGTCGTCCTCGGTCGGGCTCATGAGGTGTCCTCGGGGTCGTTGTTCCTGTCCTGCCGTCCGCTCGCCTTCCAACGGGCGTACGCCTTCGGCAGGCACACCGCGCACGGCCGGTATCCGGCCCGGACGGCAGTGCTCTCGTCGGCGAAGAACACACGCTGGGACACGTACTGGCCGCGGGCCATGGCCCGAAGCGCGCAGGGGCAGTCCAGGCGGCCGTACAGGCGGCATCGCCGGTGTCCGCCGAACGTGCCCGGTGTGACGCTTCGGTAGGGCTCGCCGTCCGGGCCGATCAGTGTGTGGACGCGTCGGTCGTCTTCCCGGCGGGCATCGGTGCGGTCGTTCATCCGGCGTCGTGGAAGACGAGGCCGAGAGTACGGCGCCGGCCTGAGCGGACGGTGCTGACGCCGTGCCGCATGGGCGCGGCCGACCAGCCCCGTCTGGAGGCGACCGGGCGGTCCCGGGTGGTGAAGACCAGCCCGTGCCCCTGCGGGAGGAGGGTGGCCGCTCCCCGGGACTGGGCGCGGGGGCGCTGCTCGGTCATCAGGAACTCGCCACCGGTGTAGTCGGTGCCCGGTGCGTCGAGTCCGATGACGACCTGGAGCGGGAAGAGCAGGTCTCCGAAGACGTCCCGGTGCAGGGCGTTCCAGTCTCCGGCGCCGTAACGCAGCAGGATCTGGGCGGACTTGGACTGTCCGGCCTCGTGACACATGCCGAGCCACTCCTCCAGGTCGTCGGGCCACGGGGCGGGCCGTCCAAGCCTGTCGGCCCAGTCGCGAGCGATCGGCAGCAGGTGTGGGTAGAAGGCCTGGCGCAACTCCCCCACCGGCTCGGGCAGATCGTGGGTGAAGTAGCGGTACTGGCCGGAGCCGAAACGGTGGCGTCCCATGTCGACGGTGGAGCGGAAGCGTTCGTTCTCGTCGTACAGACCGGCGAGTTCGTGGCACTGCGCAGGGCTGAGAATCCGTCCGGTGAGCGCGCTTCCGTACCCGTCGACCTCTTCGGTGAGCGCCGCCCAGTCCGTGGCGTCGACCGGGTCGCTCGCCGTCCCGGCCGGATGTGTTGTGTCGATCATGAGTCTCGTTCCTCCGTGCGTGGTCGGTTAAGGAGTGGGGCTTCGGCGTCGCCACAGCCATGGCGGAAGGGGAGGCGCGGCGAGGCCAATCGGGCGGCGATCCGGTCGCCACCCCCGGCGACGCCTTCGCGGGGCCGGGGTTGTCTCTCGCACTCCAGCCCTCCGGGTGCCACGACGGGCGATGTGCCGGAGCCCGGCGGGGGTTCAGCGGGCGTCATGGAAGATGAGGCCCAAGGTCTGGCGCCGCCCGGACTCGACCGCGCCGGTGCCGTGCCGCACGGGGTGCCCGCGGTAGCCGTTCCGCCCTCGGACCGGGCGGTGGCGCACCGGAAAGATCATCCCTTGGCCCAGCTCCGGCTTGACGACCACGGCCGTGGACTGGAAGCGGGGGCGCTGCTCGACGAAGACGTTCTCCCCACCCGTGAAGTCGACGCCCGGCTGGTTGAGCATGATCGCGATCTGCAACGGGAACACGATGTCGCCGTAGATGTCCTGGTGGAGGCAGGCGTGGTCACCCTCCCCGTAGGAGAGGATCAGCGGGGTCGGACGGTGCTGGCCGTTGGCCGCGCACTCCTCGGTGAGTTCCGCGAGCGTGTCCGGGAAGGTGCGTTCGCCGAGCATCGGCGCCCATTGGTTGGCCATCCAGGCCAACGGCGGGTAGAGGCTCTCCCGCAGTACACGGACGAGTGACGGCAGCGGATGGGCGTAGTACTTGTACGTGCCGCGGCCGAAGTTGTACCGCTGCATCACCACAGTGCTGCGGAACACTCCGTCGTCGTCGAACATGCCGATGAGCTCCTCGCACTGCTCTCGGCTGAGCAGGGGCGGGGTGAGCGCAACGCCGCGCTCGTTCAGTCGGTCGTAGAGGGCGGGCCAGTCCAGGTCGCTCAACACGGGCAGGTCCCTGTCGTACGCAATGCGCGGTGCGTCGGCGGTACGGGGTGTCGTGCCGAACAGCGTCGGGGTGACGGCGGAGTGGTTCATGATGCGTTTCCCTCGGTGCTGTGTTGTCCTCGCGGCGGCCGGTCCGGCGGCAGCGCGCCCCTTCGGTGCCTGTGACCACAGGCCCGCACCCTGCCCCGGCCCGGCCGCCGCAAGCCTTCGACAATCAATCCTGGCCGTCACCGGGCGGCAGATCCGGCGCTATTCGGACATCGCGCTGAGGGCTGTCCCGTAATCCGCGGTGGATCAGCGCGCGGCGTCGGATGCGGTGCATTGCAAGACGGAGGGACGTCCGCATACTGGATGTACGTGGACGTTCCGACAACGCGGCGAGGTGCGGTAGCTGTCGTCGCGTGCCCGCCGGGGGGGTACGGGACAGCCCTTAGTGGTCGGCTCCGGAAGTCCTTCGTGGGTTGGTCATGCTGCCAGGGCGGTAGAGGATATCTCTGGGTGATCGGCGGTATGTCGGTCGAGCCTGGCCAGCAGATCGTTCCGGTCGGAGGTGGTGAACTTCCACTGGAACGGCTGTGCCGTGGCGTTGTAGCGGTCTTCGAAGTCTCGAAGCCGCTCCGCGACCTGGGCCAGGTCGGTGAAATCGTTGGGCGAGACGACCTTGCGCTGTACGACGGAGAAGTAGACCTCGACCTGGTTCAGCCAGGAAGCGTGCACCGGGGTGTGGACCAGCACCGCGTTCGGGAACGCGGTGGCGAGTCGGTTGGCTGCCTTCTTGCCGCGGTGGGAGGAGCCGTTGTCGACCACCCAGTACACGCGTTTGGCGCTGGCGTACGGCTCGCGGCTCATGACCTGGGTGACGAGGTTCATGAACGGGGCGATGCCGGTGTGTGGTTCGCAGCGGCCGAATACCTTCGCGTGGTGGACGTCGTAGGCGGCCAGGTAGGCCAGGGCTCCGCCGCGGCCGTAGGTGTGGTTGACACGCATCGCGCGGGCCTGGCCGGGGGCGAGGGTGGGGTGGCAGCGGCAGCGGGCCTGGATGGAGGTTTTCTCATCGGCGCTGATGACGTACTCGTCTTCGTCGAGCGGAACGCGGTCGAAGGTGCGGGCGTACAGGTCCAGCACGCGCTCGGCCTTGGTGCGGAACTGTGGGTCGGAAATGAAGATCCACGAACGGTGCTGCCAGCGTTTGAGTGCTTCCTGGCGCAGCCAGCGGCGCACGGTGGAGGCGGAGACGGGGCCGGTGATTCCTCGTGTGGTCAGCTCGGCGGCCAGTTCCGGACACGACCAGCGTGCCAGCGGAACGCCGGTCTCGGCCGGGAGCCGGCAGGCCAGTGCCTTGGCCTCGGCGACCTGTACGGGAGTGAATCGGGCCGGGCGCCCGGAGCGTTTGCGGTCAGCCAGAGCCGGTATGCCGCCGTTGGCGAATCGTCCGCGCCAGGTGCGGACCGTGTCCACATGCAGGTGAGTCTCAGCGGCGATCCTGGCGTTGCCCCGGCCGCGTGCTGCGAGGAGGACGACCGTGGCGCGCTGCCTGGCCTGGTGTGGGGTCTTGTGGCCGTAGGCCATCTTCTTCAGCCGGCGGCGTTCGGCAGCGGTCAGCACCACCGTCACGGCAGCGCATATGGGCATAGTGAACCGACGGCTCTCGTTCGTAGAGATGTTGAGCGGCGGGGACGGAGTCGAGGGAGGTGCGGGCGGGCGCCCCGGTCACACGCGGCGCCGGCGGATTCGTTCAACTACCATGCTGCGTACGCAGTTCACAAGGTGATGGCGATGGCGATATTCGGCTTCTTGGGCAGGTGCAGAACCTTGACGAACCAGTTGCCGATCCGGGACGTGATGTACCGCTTGCCGAGCAGGTCCTGCACGGCCATGGTGCTGTCCTGGTCGAGCAGCCGGGCGGTGCCGGGAAGGGACGCTGCGCCCGTGGAGGTCCGCCCCCGCAGATCGCAGACGGTCACGGTCACGGCGCTGTTGTTGCGGATCCGCTTGACCTTCCAGGAGCCGGCGGGCGTCACGACGAGGATCTCGCCCTGAGGACCTGCCACATGCCAGACGGGCGTCGGGACCGGGGATCCGTCCTTGCGGTAGGTGGTGAGGCTGATGTACTTGCTGCGTCGGATCTCGTCCATGACTGGCACGCTCGGTAGCCTCAATCTTTCGTGATGATCCGACCCTCTGGCCCCGGGGGCGCGTCGGACGATTTCCATGTCAATGCCGAGGATGGCGGCGTGTTCTGCGGCGCCTCCCGTGATGTGGACACTCTGACCAATGGATCTCGCAGATCCGAGAAAGGGTGTCCTGGTGGGACGTAAGTCTCCGTATACCGGTGGAGTTCAGGAATGATGCCGTCGCGCTGTACCGCACGGCGGGTGGGAAGCGCACCTATGCGGCGGCGGAGGTCGGGGGCCCGGCGAGACGCTGCGCGGTGGGGTGCGCGGACCTGTCGCGCCGCCAGCGCCGCCTGTTCGGAGGCCACGCAGGTCGCAAAGTCTTAGACCGACCGGCAAATGGGGGGTGGAAGAAGGAGCGGGGCTGGGTGCGTGCGGCTGCAAGGCGGAGGAGGGAGGCAACGCGGAGCGTTGTTGACCGACGACAACGCCGCAGATGTGCGTGTCCAGCCCCGCGGCGCCGCCCCCCATTTGCCGGTCGGTCTTAGTCCGGGTGGCGGGCCAGAGACGCGAGGATGATCTCCCGCGCGGCGTGGACCGCGGCCGTGAAGGCGGCCGGGTCCCGGCCGATGCGTTCGGCGCCGGCGCGTAGGGCACCGGACAGCAGCTCCACCGTGAGGTGCACATCGCCGACGTCGCGGAACTCCCCGCGCGCTATGCCGTCCTGGACGACGTTCTCCACTTCGACCACGATCGCGTTGAACGGGTTGTCCGGCCCCTTCGGTACCTCGGCGACCAGTGGGCCGGAGCCCGGCTGGAACATCAGCTGCATGGCCTGGTCCGAGCACGCCTTCAGGACCGCCTCGATGATCTCCCGCATCCGCTCCGAGGCCGGGTCCGAGGACCGCGCGGCGATCGCGGCCACACACTCGAGCATGGGCCGGCTCGCCCGCTGAGTCAGTGCCATAACCAGACCATGCTTGTCGCGCGCGTAGTTGTACAGCGTGTTGCGCGCGAGCCCGGCCCGAGCCGCGATATGGCCCATGTTGATCGAGTCGTAGTTGCGTTCGAGCAGCAGCTGCTGCATCGCCTCGGCGAGGTCGGACCACACCATCTCGTGGTGCTCTTCTATGCTCGCTCCCCGGATCCGCGGCATCCGATCATCCTCTCCTCGTCGCGGCTTTCCTCGCGCCCCGAGTCTGTCTCCCCGCCCTGCACGGCGGCCGTGCGGTGCGCGTGTCGTGCGCTGTATCTCAAGAAGCGCGTGGATCAACTTCGGCCTTCGCCGCTAGCCGTCCTGCCCAGCGGCCAGGGCGGCACCCGCCAGATGCGGGTTCTCCTGGTGGCTCGCGGTGAGCCTTACATGGCTGAGGCGCCAGCCGTCCGCCGTGCGGACCGCCTCGTTGTCGTAGAAGCCGACCACCAGCCAGCGGTCGGGTCCTCCGTCGGCCAGTTCCTCCGGGACCCAGTGTTCGGCGCGGACGTGCGCGTGGACGGTCGCGCGGTCGCCATCGATGTCGATCACGTGACCGGTGATGGTGTGGTGCGTTGCGATGAAAGGTGCAAAAGCGCCGCGGAGAGCCTCGACGTAGTCGCCGAGCGGCACGGTCATGGGCGGAATACCGGCGACCGACTCGAAGTCGACCGTGACCGGGTCGGCCAGGACGAGGCCGGGCAGCTCGGTGAACTCCTTCAGGTCCGCGATGTCGGCGTACCGGCCTATCAGTTCGAGGAGATCAGCGCGATCACCGAGCGTGGGCACCACGGCTCGGCCGGACGCGGCGGTCGTTCCGGAGGCCTCGGCGATATCCGCGAGCAGATGTGTCCCGGCAGGCCCGATCACCCCCGAACCCTCGACGGAGAAATGGCATGTGAGGCGAGGATCAATACCTTGGCCACAGAAGGCTCCTCCCGATGTGACCGACAGAACCCCTGAAGGGATTTCCTCACTCCATCCCCGGAAGGAACTTTCCCGCTTTCCTCCCCGCTCCCGGCACCATTCCGACTGAAACAGCGAGGGCTGGAATTCAACACCTCACCGACGGTAACTCTGGGTCACGTGCCGGATTGCCCGAGTAGCAACCCGGACCCATGATGAAGGCGTTGACAGAACGAACGGGTGGCAAGCTCCCGTCGGGCGCCCCGTTCACCCGCGGAGAGACGCAGGTGAACCGGCATCGGGACCCGTCCCCCCGTTCGCACGGCAAGGAGGCCTCCACATGCCTGTCGCTTCCGAAGAGCTGGCAACCCGCGTGTTCAAGGTCGAGATTTCCGAGGCATAACCGAGCCCGACCTACTTCACAGACCCTCACCCGGCGACGCGACAAACACATGAGCGCGCAAGACGGAAAAGATGCTTTCTGCCGAGCTGAGCATCCGTCTCTCCGAGATGACATTCGGCGATCACGTCGCAATCCGGTGCGGCAGGAACCGATCACCTTCCCCCGCCCAGCCGGCCCGGCCATGTCATCCGGATCTCACCCTCACCGTCGACTTCTCGCATTTACGTGACGGAAGTCGAATTCCCCGAAAGGTTCACCATGTCAGAAATGGTTTCGCCGCACTCTCGACGGGAATTTCTCTCCGCCTCCGCCGCCGTGACGGCTGGGGCGGTCGCCGGATCCTTCGGCATGTTCACCCCCTGGGCTCAGGCAGCCGAAACGGGAGGTGACCCAACGGGAAACAACACCGTTCCGTCAGCGGACGGGGCCATCCGTCCCTTCCGTGTTCATTTCCCGGAGAAGGCTCTGGCCGATCTCCGTCGGCGCATCCTGGCCACTCGCCTGCCCGACAAGGAGACCGTCGCGGACCAGTCGCAGGGCACAGAGCTCGCGACGGTTCAGGCGCTCGCGCGCTACTGGGCGTCGGACTACGACTGGCGCAAGGTCGAGGCGAAGCTGAACGCCGTGCCGAACTTCATCACCAAGATCGACGGGCTGGACATTCACTTCATCCATGCCCGCTCGCAGCACAAGAACGCCCTGCCGGTGATCGTCACGCACGGATGGCCCGGCTCGGTCATCGAGCAGATGAAGATCATCGAGCCGCTCACCAATCCCACGGCACATGGCGGAACGGCATCGGACGCCTTCCACCTGGTGATTCCGTCGATGCCGGGATACGGATTCTCCGGCAAGCCGACCGCGACCGGCTGGACCCCCCAGCGCATCGCACGTGCCTGGGCAGAACTGATGAAACGCCTCGGATACAAGCGGTACGTGGCTCAGGGCGGCGACTGGGGCGCAATCATCTCGGACTTCATGGCCGTGCAGAGGCCTGCGGGACTGATCGGCATTCACACCAACATGCCCGGCGTGGTTCCACCCGCCGTCGACAAGGCGGTCCAGTCCGGCAATCCGGTGCCGTCCGGTCTCTCGGCGGAGGAGAAGCGCGCGGTCGAGCAACTGGACTACTTCTTCAGACATCATGTCGCCTACGCCCAGATGATGGGGACACGCCCGCAGACGTTGGCCGGGCTGGCGGATTCGCCCGTCGGTCTGGCGGCCTTCCTGCTCGACCACGACTCGGCCAGCTTGAAACTGATCTCCCGGGTCTTCGCCGGACACACCGAAGGCCTGTCGCGGGACGACATCCTCGACAACACCACGCTCTACTGGCTGACGAACACGGCGATTTCCGCTGCCCGTCTCTACTGGGAGAACAAGGCCTCCTTCTTCGGCGTCAAGGGCGTCACCCTCCCGGTCGCCGTGAGCGTCTTCCCCGACGAGATCTACCAGGCGCCCAAAAGCTGGGCGGAGAAGGCGTATCCCAACCTCATCCACTACAACAGGCTGCCCGCGGGAGGGCACTTCGCCGCCTGGGAACAGCCCCGCCTCTTCACAAAAGAGCTCCGCGCCGGCTTCCGCTCCCTTCGCTGAGGGCTGTTGCGCAATCGCCGGTACGGCGCGCTCGGGATTACGGGACAGCCCCCGGGGTCCTGCGCCGGAGATCCGTCATCGGCCCGACCGGAACGACAAACGGACCGACACGCCCCTATGCATGAGTGCTTCTCGGCAGTGCGCCCACGTCAAGGTCACCGGGCATGACGCACGTCGACACGGAGCAGGCCCTACCAGTAGTGTCGACGGCCGCCGACAGCGTGCCCGACGGCACCCAGGATCCAGAGGATGATGCCGATGACGACGAGTACGACACCGATGGTCCACAGGATCGCGATGCCCGCCACCAGGCCGATGCCCAGCAGAATGACACCTAGGACGATCATTTCGTCCTCCTGTCGAGCGTCTTGTCCCAGTACGCGCCCGGCGACCGCTCCGGCAGGTTGACACGGCGCGGGCAGCCACCTCTCCCCCGTCCCGGCCCTCCCGGACGAGCGCACGGAAGGCGTCTTCGGTCCGGCCGGACATGCGCCGGACCAACTCGGTCGCAGTCTCGTCCGTCCCCGCCAGTTCCGTCGCGGTGTTCACGGCCATGCAGGCGCAGCGGTCGGGGTCGGCGCGATCCATCTCGGCGAGGAGCCGCAGCACCCCGCACAACCGATTCTTCACGGAACCTCCCGCGTCAGTCTCCCGGGTGCACCTCGCGGTCCCGGGGCCGTCGGCTCCGCCCATAGGGTGACTTCCCGCGCATGTCGCCGCACGGGCCCGCAACGGCGTGGCCTCTGCTTGGTACCAGCAGGGAATGCCCAGGCCATCGCATCCGCAGCCCGACAGCACGGAAGCCGGAGCGCCGTCCGAAGGACGGCGCCACCGGATCCGCGCCGCGTCACGCCAGGCGTTGCGCGGCATGCCGCGCCCCGCAGCCCGGGACTCGGGCCTGCAGCACGCACGGCCCGGTCAGCCGTACGAGCCACGCGTGAACCCGGCGCTGCGGACGGCCGCCGCGTACTCCTGGCGGATCCTCGTCGTGGGAGCCGTCGTGTACGCCGTCTTCTCGGCACTGGGACGGTTCCACGAGGTGGCGGCGGCCGTCTTCCTCGGTCTGATCGGCGCGGCGTTGTTGCGTCCCGTGGCGGATCTCCTGGCGCGCCGCATGCCCCGGCCGCTCGCCGTCGCCCTCGCGCTGCTCGGCAGTGCCGTCCTCGTCCTCGGTGTTCTTACCCTCGTCGGCGAGACGGTCGCCGACGAACGCGTCCGGCTGGAGCGGGAGTTCGGTGACGGTCTCGGCCGCATCGAGCGCTGGCTGGAGGGGCGGCCGTTCCGGCTGAACCCGGCAGCGCTCGACGACATCAAGTCCCGGATCGGGAAGTTTCTGTCCAGCCATCGTTCCACCCTCATCAGCACGGCCGTGAGCGGCGTCGGGCGGCTGGTGGAGGTGGTGACGGTGTTCGTGCTCGGGTTGTTCTGCTCGGTCTTCTTCATCCACTCGGGCGACCGGCAGTGGGACTGGTTCTGCGACCAGCTTCCGCGGACCGCCCGCACCCGGGTCGCGATCGCGGGCCGTGCCGCGTGGCGCACGTTCACCGGATACACGCACGGCATCCTCCTGGTGGCGGCGACCAACGCGGTACTCGTCGGGCTGGCCCTGTTCGCGCTCGGAGTACCACTGGCGCTTCCGCTGGCGCTGCTGGAGTTCTTCGCCGCCTTCATTCCGCTGATCGGCTCGCCGATCGCCCTCGCGGTCGCCGCCGTAGTGGCTCTGGCATCGAAAGGTCCGATCGTGGCGGCCGCCGTCATCGCGCTGATCGTGGTCATCGGCCAGATCGAGGGCCATCTGCTGCACCCGATCGTGATGAGCTGGGCGGTCCGCCTGCACCCGGTGGTCGTCGCACTCGCGGTGATCAGCGGCGCCATCGCGGCGGGGGTGCTGGGGGCGGTGGTGGCGGTGCCGCTCGTTTCCGTCGCCTGGTCGGTCCATCAGGCACTGCGCCGGGCACGCGAGTCCGCGGGCGAAACACCTTGAGGGATTGCAGACCCGCGAGCCCAGCCTCAGCCGCTCTCCTTCCGGAAGCCGCTCGGGAGACGTGCCCGGCCCGGGCCGGGCACGCCGGAAGGCGAATCACCGGGATGTCCCGTCGCACCGCCATCGCCGCCGACGCCTCCTGGGGTCGGCACCGGCCGCCCGGTCCGAGGCAGGTCCCTGCCCCGGCTCGCAGGGTCCTGCCTCGGACCGGGTACAGCCGCCCGTGTCAACGGGGCGTCGCGTGCTGCCTCTTCACCACCAGGCCCTCGGGCGCCTCGATGTGCGCCGTGCCGTCCGCGTCGACGGAGATGTCGAGCCGCCCGCCCGCGACGTCGAGTCCCTCGACCTTGAGCGGCCGGTACGCCTCCGCGAACGCGGGCGCGACCGTGAGCGTTCCGCCGGGGACATCGGCGGAGAGACCGAGCACCGACTGGAGGATCATGACGGACGAGGCCGCCGCCCAGGCCTGCGGTCGGCAGGACGCCGGATAGGGCGAGGGCCGCGCGTCGGTCGCCGCGCCGTGACCGGCGAACAGCTCGGGCAGTCGCGCGTCGAAGGCCGCCGACGCGGTCAGCAGCCCCTCGGACAGGGATGCGGCCGCTTCCGGGAACCCGGCCCTGACCAGGCCGTGCACCGCGATCGCGGTGTCGTGCGGCCAGATGGAACCGATGTGGTAGCCGTACGGGTTGTAGGCCACGTGATCGCTGCTCAGGGTCCGCAGACCGTGGCCCGAGTCGAGGTCGGGCGCGCCGAGCCTGGCGGCCAGCAGGGCGCTCTCCTCGTGGTTGAGCAGGCCCGTACCCAAGAGGTGGCCGAAGCCCGAAGTGACCGAGTCGACCGGCTTCCCGTCCCGGTCGAGCGCCACGGCCGGGTACGGTCCCCGCTCGTCCTCCACCCAGAAGTGCTTGCGGAAGCGATCGCTCAGCCGCTCGGCCCACTCCTCCCACTGGTCGGCGCCGGGGCGACCGAAGGCGCGCAGCAGGTCCGCGCCACCGCGGGCCGCCTCGTACGCGTACGCCTGGACCTCGCAGAGCGAGATCGGGGACACGGCGAAGCCTCCGTCGCGGTACCGGATGGAGTCGCCGGAGTCCTTCCAGCCCTGGTTGGCCAGGCCCCGCCCGGTGTGGTCGATGTACTTCAGGAAGCCGTCCCCGTCCGCGTCGCCGTGGTCACGCATCCAGGCGAGGGCGGACTCCGCGTGCGGCAGGAGCTGTTCGACCTGCTCGGGCGCGAGGCCCCAGCGCCAGGAGTCGTGCAGCAGGGTGATCCAGAGCGGGGTGGCGTCGACCGTGCCGTAGTAACAGGGCGGCAGGGAGAAGTTCTCGTTGAAGTCCTGGGTGGCGCGGCGCACTTCGTGCAGGATCTTGCCGGGCTGCTCCTCGGTGTCCGGGTCGGACTTCGCGCCTTGCCGCCGGGCGAGCGTGCGCAGCGTGCCGGCGGCGAGTTCGGTGCCCAGCGGCAGCATCATGCGGGCCGCCCACAGGGAGTCGCGGCCGAAGAGGGTGAGGAACCACGGGGCACCGGCCGCCAGGAACTGGTCGGCGGGTTCCTCCGGGTCGGTCAGCCGCAACCGGTCGAGGTCGGCGGCCGACTGGCTCAGCCAGTGGTCGAAGCGCCGGTCGGCGCTGCGCAGTGCCGGGGTACGCCAGGGCAGGCTCTGCGCGGGAGGTGCGGGGAACTGGTCGCCGTCATCGTGCGCCGCCTCGCAGTCCAGTACGGCGGTCCATGACGAGCCGGGGGCGAGTGCGATGTCGTACTCCAGCCGTCCGGCGGCCGGGTCGACGGCGGCGGGCTCCGGGGAGCTGGTGAGGTGCACGGCGAAGCCGTCCCGGGACCAGTCGAGTCCGCTTCCGGTGGCGGTGGCGGTGACCGGGCTCTGCGCATGTCCGGACTTGACGCGCTCGATCGGGGCGAGGTCCGTCCCGGCGGTGACGATCAGCCGGACACGGACGTGCTGCCGCCCCGCGTTGACGACTTCGAGGGTCTCCTCCAGGTGCCCGGGGGTGACGCGGCGACGCCGGTGCAGGGTGACCGCCGGGTCCGGCGTCTCCTCGCCCAGCCCGCGCAGCACACTGCGGAAGGCAGCACGGTCCGCTCCCTCGAAGGCTCCGCGCACCGGGGCGAGCGCGATTCCGTCCGCCGCGACGGTCAGCCGAGCAAGTGCCCTGCTGTCGCCGTGGTAGAAGCCGTCGGCCGAACCCTCGATCTGCCCGTCGTCGTGCGAGATCGCGAAGCTCGGAGCGTACAGCGTCACACAGGCGTCATGCAGGAACGGCTGGAGGCCCTCGACCGACGGGCCGGCCTCCGTCTCGGAGTTTGTTATGTCGTGGGTCTTGACAGTGGTGTCCAAAAGAGCAGAACCTCTCAGGCATTGGAGCGTTCCAAGAACCCTAACGACGACCTCAGGGCGTTGACAATGCTTTTGGAACGCTCCAATAATCTCGTCAGTTCGCACAACCGGTTCCGGAGACTCTCATGCCCCGCTCCCCCAACACCCCCGCGACCAAGGCCGCTTCGGTAACCCTGGCCACGGTCGCGCGGCGGGCCGGAGTCTCTCCGCAAACGGTGTCGAACGCACTCAATTCGCCCGAACTGCTCCGTCCGGAGACCCTGGACCGAGTTCTGCGCACCATCGACGAACTGGGCTATCGCCCGCACCGAGCGGCGCAGACCCTGCGCACCCGCTCCAGCAAGCTCATCGGGTACGGGATCCGCCCCACCGCCCCGGGTACCTCGGCCCCGGTCATGGACCGGTTCCTGCACGCCCTGTCCCAGACGGCCGACGAGGCCGGATACCGGGTCCTGCTCTTCGCCGCACCCCCCGGCAGCGCGGGCCTGGACGGGTACGAGGAACTCCTCGATCTGCACAGCGTGGACGGTTTCGTGCTGAGCGGCACCGACCGGGGCGACCAGCGCCAGGCCTGGCTGGAGAAGCGCGGGGTACCCTTCGTGGGCTTCGGCCGTATGTGGTCCGGCCGACAGGTCGGCGACTGGGTCGATGTCGACGGCGCCTCGGGCACGGACGCCGCGGTCGAGCACCTGGTCGGCCTGGGTCATCGCAGAATCGCGTTCCTCGGCTGGCCGGGCGGCTCCGGGGTCGGCGACGACCGCGCCATGGGCTGGCAGCGCGCCATGCGCCGACACGGACTTCCGGTGCGCGGCAGGCGGGCACGGAGCGTCGATGACATCGCTGCGGCGCAGGCCGCTGTCGGACCGCTGCTCGACGCGGGTGCGACGGCTGTGATAGCCGCCAGCGACATACTCGCACTGGGCTGCTACCACGCCCTGCGCGAGCGCCGAGCCGTGCCGGGCAGGGATGTCGCGGTCATCGGCTTCGACGACTCCCCCACGGCCGCGCTCCTGTCCCCCGGACTGTCCACCGTCGCCCAGCCGCTGGAGGCCGTCGGCCGCGAATGCGTCCGGCTGCTGCTGGCCCGGATGTCGGACGTCGGCGCTCCGCCCGAACGCGTCCTTCTCGAACCGTCTCTCGTCGTGCGTGACAGCACGTCCGCGTCGGACGACTGAACCACCCCCCAACGCCCGTTCACGGGCCTTCTATTCACAGCGCGCCCTTTCCGGGCAGCTGAGCCGCAAGTGTCATCCCCCTGGAGGAACTCATGGGAACCCGTACGGCCGTTGCCGCCTTCGCCACCTGCGCGGCGCTACTGGCCGCCACCGGCTGCTCATCCAGCTTCGGCGACAAGGAGCCGGAGCAGGACAAGACCGGCAAGCAGAAGCTGACGGTACTGATCGCCACCTCGGGGGACGCCGAGACCCAGGCAGTCAAGGCCGCCGCCGCCGCATATGAGAAGAAGTCGGGCAACTCGGTCACGGTCGAGACCGCCAAGGACATGAACCAGCAGCTTGCCCAGGCCTTCGCCGGGCACAAGCCGCCGGACGTCTTCTACGTCAACTCCGACCAGTTCGCGAACTACGCCAAGGGCGGCTCGCTGTACCCGTACGGCGACCGGATATCCGACGCCGACGACTTCTCCCAGCAGCTGCGGACCTCGTTCTCGTACGACGGGAAGCTGGTCTGCCTGCCGAAGGACACCTCCACCCTCGGTCTCGCCATCAACACCGACCTGTGGAAGAAGGCCGGGCTGACGGAGAAGGACTACCCGAAGAGCTGGGAGGAGCTGAAGACCGTCGCGGACAAGCTCACCGGCAAGGGCGTCACCGGTCTGGTCACCAGTGACGAGTACCAGCGGCTCGGGGTCTTCATGAAGCAGGCGGGCGGCTGGCTCACCGACCCGAGCCAGAAGAAGATGACCGCCGACAGCCCGGAGAACGCCAAGGGGCTCGAGTTCGTCCAGTCCCTGCTCAAGTCCGGCTCAATGAAGTTCGCCAAGCAGGTGGACACCAGCTGGGGCGGGGAGGCGCTCGGCAAGGGCAAGGCCGCCATGACGATCGAGGGCAACTGGCTCGAAGGCGGCATGAAGCTCGACTACCCCGATGTGAAGTACACCGTCGCACCGCTGCCCGCGGGGCCGGCCGGTAAGGGCACCCTCGCCTTCAGCAACTGCTGGGGCGTCGCCGCGGACAGCGCGCACCGCGACGCGAGTGTCGACCTCGTGAAGTACTTGACGTCGGCCAAGCAGCAGGTCGCCTTCGCCGACGCGTTCGGTGTGATGCCTTCGCGGGCCAGCGCCCTCAAGACGTACGCCGAGAAGAAGCCCGCCGCCAAGGCCTGGGTGGACGGCAGCGCCTACGCGCAGGGTCCCGTGACGATCGCCGGCTTCGACAAGGTGCTGAGCCAGTTCAACACCGATCTGCAGTCGCTGCGCACCGCCGACCCGAAGAAGATCCTCGCCGACCTCCAGCGCAACGGCGAACAGGCCATCGCGAAGGGCAACTGAGCCCCATGCCCAACCGCACGATGCGCGCGAGCGGTACCCCCCGAACTGCCGGCACGCCGGGCGCACCTGACAGCGCACCCGGCGTATCCGGTACGACCGCGAAGGCTCGCGCCCGGCGCGCGGGCCTTCGCGGGGAGGGCACCTGGGGCTGGCTGTTCGTCAGCCCCATGGTGCTCGTCCTCGGCCTGTTCATGGTGCTGCCCATCCTGATGGCGCTGTGGGTGAGCCTGCTGCACTGGGACGGACAGTCCAACCCGTTCTCCGGCCAGGCCGATTTCGTCGGCCTGGACAACTACCGGTCGCTGCTCACGCAGGACGGACTGGACCGCACCCTCTTCGCGACCGCCCTGCGCAACAACGCCTACTACGTTCTGCTGACCGTCCCTCTGCAGACGCTGCTGGCACTGGGGCTTGCCCTGATCGTCAACCAGAAGCTGCTGCGGGGGCGTGGCGCCCTCCGTACAACGTTCTTCTTCCCGTCGGTCACCAGCTCCATCGCCGTCTCCACGGTCTTCCTCTTTCTCTTCCAGGGCAGCGGAGCCGTCAACTCCATGCTGTCCTGGATCGGAGTCAAGGGACCGAACTGGTTCGCCGATCCCCGCGGGGTGCTGTCGCTGATCCTGGGCGGCCTGGGAATCGTCGACCCGGAACGGCCCACCGGGATGCTGGCCGATCACTCCGTCATGGGCCTGTCGTGGTTCGAGTGGCTCTCGGGTCCCTCGGTCGCGATGTGCACACTCATCCTGCTCGCCGTGTGGACCACCTCCGGCACCTTCATGCTGATCTTCCTCGCGGCACTGCAGAACATTCCGCGGGAGCTGGAGGAGTCGGCCGCCATGGAAGGGGTCAACCGTCGCCAGATGCTCCGGTACGTGACACTGCCCGCGCTGCGTCCTGTGCTGTTCCTCGTCCTGACCCTGGGACTGATCTCCACCTGGCAGGTCTTCGACCAGGTGTATGTGATGGGTCAGGGGGCTCCGGGCAACACGACGCTCACGCCCGCCTTCCTGTCGTACTCCTCGGGCTTCGAGGACGCGGACTTCGGGCAGGGCGCGGCGATCGCGTTCATCCTGCTCGCCCTGATCCTCATCCTCACCGCGTTCCAGCGCTGGGCGCTGCGGGATCGTGGCGCACGCACCGGGAGGAACCGATGACCGCCGCAGGCACGACCGCACGCGACCGGAATCGGCGTTCCTCTCGCCGTCCCGCGTCGCGCGACCGGGCACGCCCCGTCCTGAGCCGCTTCCCGCTGCCGTGGCGGCTCGTGGGGTACTCCGCGGTGCTGGGGCTGGGTCTGCTCTATCTGCTGCCGTTCGTCCTTCAGTTGGTGACCGGCTTCAAGACGGACCCGGACGCTGCCGCGCATCCGCTGGCCCTGATGCCCACCACTCCGACCACGGCCGCGTACCAGCGGCTGTTCGGACTGAGCCAGGCCGCCGGGGATGTGCCGTTCCTGCGCTGGCTGGGCAATTCGGCGCTGGTGGCGGTGCTGGTCACCGCGGGCCGGGTGCTGTTCGACTCCATGGCGGGATACGCGCTGGCGCGGCTGCGTTTCCGGGGCCGCTCGGTACTGTTCGGCTTCGTGCTCGCGGTGATGGCGGTGCCCGGTGTGGCCCTGCTCATCCCGAAGTTCCTGGTGCTCAACACCTTCGGGCTCTTCGACACGTACACCGGCATGGTCCTGCCGCTGCTGGTGGACGCGGCGGGCATCTTCATCATGAAGCAGTTCTTCGAGTCGGTACCGCGCGAGGTCGAGGAGGCCGCGCGGGTCGACGGGGCGGGGGTGTTCCGGATCTTCTGGTCCGTCGTCCTGCCGATGGCGAGACCGGCGTTGATCACCTTGACGATCCTGTCCTTCCAGGGGTCGTGGAACGAGTTCACGCACTTCCTCGTCAGCACGCAGTCCAGCCAGTACGAGACGCTCACCACGGGCCTGGCACGCTTCGTGTCGGGCGGACTCGGCGGCGGAACGCAGTATCCGCTGAAGCTGGCGGCCGCCCTGCTCTCCACCCTCCCGGTGGCCGCGCTGTTCTTCTGCTTCCAGCGCTACTTCGTGAACGGCGCCAACGCGGGCGCGGTCAAGGAGTGAGCTCCGGCGCCGTCGGGGACCGACGGCGCCGGGCCCCGCTCGCCATCCGCTCTGATCCGAAGGAGCGGCCCCAAGGGCTGTCCCGTAACCCCTGGCGGGCGCACGACGACGGCCACGGCCCTCGTCGCCGTGTCGGAACGTCCGCATACATTTGGTGAGCGGACGTCCCTCCGCCTTGCGATGCATCGCATCCGACGCCGCGCGCTGACCTGCTCTCCCTCGTGCATCAGGCCATTAGACTCGGCAGATGGCGAAGTATTTCGACGTGCATCCCGAAAATCCTCAGCAGCGCACCATCCGCACCGTGGCCGACAGCATCCGGTCGGGCGCGCTCGTCGCGTACCCGACGGACTCCTGTTACGCGCTGGGATGCCGGCTGGGCAGTCGGGACGGTATCGGCCGGATCCGGTCGATCCGGAACCTCGACGACCGTCACCACTTCACTCTCGTGTGCCAGAACTTCGCTCAGCTGGGTCAGTTCGTGCACGTCGACAATGATGTGTTCCGCGCGATCAAGGCGGCGACGCCCGGCCGCTACACCTTCATCCTTCCTGCGACGAAGGAGGTGCCGCGCCAGTTGCTGCACCCGAAGAAGAAGACGGTCGGAGTACGGATCCCCGACCACGTCGTCACTCAGGCCCTCCTCGCCGACCTCGGCGAGCCGCTGCTGTCCAGCACCTTGCTGCTGCCCGACGAGGACGAGCCGCTGACACAGGGCTGGGAGATCAAGGAACGGCTCGACCATGTGGTGGACGCCGTGCTCGACTCGGGCGACTGCGGCACCGAACCGACGACGGTCATCGACTTCTCCGCCGGCGAGCCCGAGATCGTGCGCCGGGGAGCGGGCGACACGACGCGGTTCGATTAGCGGCACGAAGGCGACGAGACGGCCGAAGCGAGCCGGCACCAGGCCGTCCGGCACGCACCAGGCATCCGCTTTCCCGGCTTTCCCGGCATCGGCGGGCGCCGCGGCGAACAGCGCGGCGCCCGGTCGAGGCGTTCACATGCTGCGCGGGGACCGGGCCGCCGGCTCCCAGAGGCCGTTCAGGTGAGCGTGGAGGACGTCCTGCGCCTCCGGTGGAGTGAGATGGCCGACGAGGACGTGTGAGGTGAGACCGTCCGCAAGGGCGAGGAGGGTCCGGGCCTCGCGTTGCGGATCGAGGGGTACGGCGCGGTCGGCGCCCTCGTCCGCTTCCGAGATGAGGCGGGCGAACATCTCCTGCAGGGCCGCGTAGTTCGCCTTCAGCGTCCGGGCGAGCGGCTCGCTGACAACCGCCTGAGCGACGAAGGCGAGCCAGACCCTGGCCTCGGCACGGTGTTCCTCCCGGAGCAGTGACATCTCGGCGACCGCGTGGCCCAGGGCGGTGGCCGCCGACTGGGCCGGGCTCCTGACGAGGCGGGCCCGCACGCGCTCGCCGATCCGCTCCCCGATGTGCGCGAGAGCGAACACGAGCATCTCTTCCTTGGTGCGGAAGCACCGCTGAACAGCGCCCATCGACACCTGCGCACAGGCGGCGACGTCGCGCAGGGTCACACCCTCCAGTCCGCGCTCGTCGGCAATGCGGCAGACGGCCTCGGCGATGCGGCGTCGCCGCTCCGCGTGATCCACCTGTCTGGGCATCGGTCGCCTCCCTGTTCCACGGCGCTCTGTTCCGTGGCGAACTTTATTCGATGCAAGCGTATCGTTTCTCGGGCTACAGTTCCGATGCAAGCGCATCGGAACGTGGACGGGAAAGGACACGAGCACATGCAGGACCCCCTGTGGAAGATGCCGGCCGCCGCTCAGGCGGAGGCAGTGCGCAACGCACACGTCTCGGCTGTCGAACTGATCGAAAGCCACCTGGAGCGCATCGCGGAGGTCAACCCGCGCGTGAACGCGGTCACGCAGCTCCTGGCGGAGCGCGCACGGGCCGCCGCGGCGCAGACCGATCGCCGACGGGCCGCCGGGGAAGAGCTGGGGCCGCTGGCGGGTGTGCCGTTCACCGTGAAGGAGAGCACCGCCGTCGAAGGCGTGCCGACGACGTTCGGCACGGAGCGCTTCCGCGATCTGGTGGCACCGAGCGACGCTCCCCCGGTGGCACGGCTGCGCGCGGCGGGGGCCATCCCCATCGGGCACACCAACATACCCACCCTGATCCTGGCGGGGATGCACACGCGCAGCGAACTGTTCGGCGACACGGTCAACCCGTGGGACAGCAGCCGGACCCCGGGCGGCTCCAGCGGGGGTGACGCGGTGGCCGTCGCCACGGGCATGGCAGGGCTCGGGCTCGGCAACGACTCCGGCGGGTCGGTACGCGTTCCGGCCCAGTTCTGCGGTGTGGCCGCGCTGAAGCCGTCCACGGGCCGGTTCCCCGCCGACCACCGCATTCTCGGAGCGGACGACCCCGGCCCGGCGTCCCAGATACTGGTCACCGACGGCCCGGTGGCACGGAGTGTGGGCGACCTGCGGCTTGCTTACGAGGTGCTGGCCGGGACCGATCCGCGAGACCCACGTGCCGTGCCGGTGCCCGCCTACGGCGAACCGCTCGCCGGGCCGGTGAAGGTCGCGGTCGTGGCGGACCCCGGCGGGCACGGCGTCCACCCCACGGTGCGCGGAGCCGTCGCGACCGCGGCCGAGGCACTGCGCGACGCCGGGTACGACGTGCGCGAGGTGCAGGACGTGCCGCGGATGGACGAGGCCCTTGAGGCGTACGGCCGGATCACCGTGACCGAGTTCGCCCCGAACTGGCCAGTGGTACGCACGCTGCTCGGCAAAGGTGGTGACCGCTTCATCGAGATGGCGATGGAGCAGACGCCGCCTGCAAGCGCGGACGAGTTCATGAAGCTGATGAGCACCTGGATGAACATCCGCCGCACATGGGCCGAATTCCTCGATGAATACCCGCTGTTGCTCGGCCCTTCCTTCACCGAGCCCCCGGTCGAGCCGGGGCTGGAGTCGCGCGACAGGGCGGGCCGGGACCGGGTCGTGTCGGGAATGCGTCTGTGCACCGTGACGAGCTTCGTGGGCGTGCCGGGCGTGGCCGTGCCGACCGGAGTGGTCGACGGCCTGCCGTCCGGGATCCAGGTCGTCGGACGTGCTTTCCGGGAGGACCTGTGCCTGGCCGCGGCCCAGGCGATCGAGGACCGGCTGGGCGTGTTCACCCCGGTCGATCCGCGCATGGGCGCGGGCAGCGGCTCTCGGCCGTGAGCGGAGCCATCCCGTGCCCGGCAACGACGGGCACGGGGGCCTGGATCGTGAGGACCGTTGACCATCGGTCACCGGTGGACTCGATCAGCTGATGGGTTCTCCGGTGGCCGCCGAAGCCGCCGGAGTCGTGAGGCAACACATCCGGCGGGCCTGCTCCGTGAGCGTCTCCCCCCGGGCGCGCCTGTCCTGGTCGGGCCGCCAGGACACGCGAAGGCGCGGCAGGCCGCCGAGGGGGGATCGGGCCTCAACCGGCCCTCCATCGGCCCCGGACTGCGGTGGGCCATTCCGGTCGTTGTGCTCGCCGTGCTCCTGCTGCTCAGGCGTCGGCTGCGCCGTTCCGGGCGACTGCACGCGTGAGCGGGTGGCGGCCGTGGCGGGCGCGCCTCGTTCCACATCGTCGGGCCCCGGACGGGTGAGCACGTCGTCCGGGGCCCTGCGGAACAGCGGAACCGTCGCGAGGGCTCGCCGATCTCTCGTCGGCGGCTGAAGAGTTCGTCGACAGGGACCGCTATTGCACGGTGATGGCCTGCACCGGGCAGACGCGGACGGCTTCCTTGACCATCGGGTCGGTCACGTCCTTCTCGTGGCCCGGCAACAGTTCGCTGAGGCCGTCGTCGTCCTGGGTGAAGACCTTCGGAGCGGTCAGCGCACACTGGCCGGCACCGATGCACACATCCTTGTCGATACTGATCCGCATCACCGCGGCATCCTTTCCGAGAGGGGTCCGGTCACCACGCCACGGGCAGTTCGAGCATGCCCTGGATCGTGTCGCCGGGCTTGAACGGGATCTCGTCGACGGGCGCCGCCAGACGCAGCTCCGGCAGCCTGTCGAAGAGGGTGCGCAGCGCGATCTCCAGCTCGGCGCGCGCGAGGTTCTGGCCGAGACACTGATGGATCCCGAAACCGAAGGCGACATGGTGGCGTGACTGCCGGCCGAGGTCCAGTTCGTCCGGCGCCGCGTACACGGTCTCGTCCCGGTTGATCACCGAAGTGGCCAGCACAACGCCGTCACCTGCACGGATGGTCACCCCGCCCACCTCCATGTCCTCCGTGGCCACCCGTGAGATGGCGTCGGCGATGGACAGGAACCGGAGCAGTTCCTCGACCGCGCTGGGCATCAGCTCCTCGGACGTACGCAACCGGTCGAGCTGGTCCGGATGCTGGAGAAGGGTGAACGTACCCAGGGAGATCATGTTCGCGGTCGTCTCGTGGCCCGCCACCAGCAGGATCTCTGACAGCTGGACCAGTTGCTCGCGGTCGATGGCTCCGCTGTCGAGTTGCTGGGCGATGAGCTCGTCGAGCAGGCCCTCGCCCGGCTCGGCCCGCTTGCGTGCGATCAGTGTCCGGAAGTACTCGTCGAGTGCGGCCCTTGCGTCCTCGACGTCGGCGGCATCCGGGCCACGCAGCAGCCTGCGTGACTGGGCCTCGAAGAATTCATGGTCGGCGTACGGAACGCCGAGGAGCGAACAGATCACCATGGAGGGAACGGGCAGCGCGAACGCGCTCACCAGATCGGCGGGCGGCCCCTGCTCGATCATGGCATCCAGCAACCGGTCCACGGTCTCCTGGATCCTCGGCCGCAATGCGGCGGTCCGCTTCAAGGAGAAGCTCGGGATCAGCATCCGGCGCCGCTCGTTGTGCTCGGGATCGTCGACGCCGAGCAGTTCGACGCGACGCTTCGTACTCCGGGCCAACCGCTCCGTGACCATCGGGAACGCGGGGTTCTCCCGGTTCGACGACAGTCGCGGGTCCACCAGCAGCGCACGCGCCTCGGCATGCCCGGTCACCAGCCACACTCGGCGGCCGTCGAAGAGTCTGACCAGGGACAACGGCCCGTGCCCGTCACCCTTGGGCCGGTACTCGGCCGGCGGGTGGTACGGACAGGTGCGGTCCTGGGGGAAGGAGATGGTCTCGGTATCTGCCATGGCGGGCCTCGCAAACAGGATGGAGGGAGTCCTACCGATCTCCCTCCACTAGATGCCTCAGTCACCTAAATGGTCTACGCGATGTTCGGCCAACTCGTCTCGGAGGCATCCCCTCAGCTCCGGACCCACGGTTCGTGGGCGGGCTCGGGCGACACCCTCCGCCCGGGTATGCCGTTCATCGGAAGCCTAACTCCGCGACCCGCGTCCCGCCCGGGAACCACCGAGGGGCCCGGTCATGGCCGGGAATCGCCCTGGCGCACGCACCCGTACCGGAGCGCGGGGCGCGCAGGCCTTGCGCGGATACGACCGTCCCCCGGCGCCAGGCACCCGGAACACCGCCTCGAATGCCACGGTCGAGGACGAGAGGCCGCGCGGACCGGCGGCCACGGCGGCGTCTCCGACTCGCGCCGCGTCGCCACGGGCACGCCCCGGCCGGGCCCGTGGCGCAGAGACGCGGTTCGGGTGGCAAAGCGTCACACCACCCATCCGCCCGCCTTTCCGCGCGCACCTCGGGACGTCCCGTCCACGTTCTTCCGGATGAGACCGATCGGCGGACTCACCGCATGTCCCGGACGCGCTCGCTTCCCGTCGAATGGCATGCCGAAAGACCGGCATGGGCAGCGTCGGTGCTGCCGTGCCGGTCCTGGCTCACGCGGTGGGTGTGGAGTTCGCCGCTCAGTAGGCCGAGTTGACGTTGTCGATCGAACCGTAGCGGTGGGCGGCGTAGTTGGCGGCCGCGGTGATGTTGGCGACGGGGTTGGTGAGGTCGTGCGCGGTGCCGCCGACGTGGTACGCGTTGAACGTCGGCTGGATCACCTGGAGCAGACCCTTGGACGGCACACCGTTGCGGGCGTTGACGTCCCAGTTGTTCTGGGCGTTCGGGTTGCCGCCCGACTCGCGCATGATGTTGCGGTGCAGCCCCTCGTAACTGCCCGGGATGCCCTTGGCCTTCATGATGGCCAGCGACTGCTTGATCCAGCCGTCGAGGTTGTTGCCGTACCCCTGGCCGCCCTTGCCGTCGGCCGCCGAGACCTTGGCCACGGAGGCGCCCACCGACTTCACCTCGGCGGCCTGGGCGGAGGTGGACGTCAGGGTGAGGGCGGCCGCCGCGGCACCCAGGGAAGCGATACCGGCGACGGACAGGGTACGGATACGGGCGATGCGGGAGGTGCGGGACTGCGTGTGCGTGGTCATACGGAAGGAACTCTCCAATGCGGGGACGTCACGTGGTGCCCGCCGTCTCGATCACGGCGGCCTGCGGAGCGGAGCCCCGCCGTGCGGGCCGGTGCGATCCGGTCCGACGCGATCCGCCCGGCCCGGTCGCGGTCTCCCGCAACGACAGCCATGGTTAACGCCCGACCGAACCCGACGCAAGAATGTGACGTACTACCCACATTAGGAGCAATGTCCGAAATGCTAGATTCTGCGCCATTTCCATGCTGTTCGCTCCGCTCTGTTCCTCCTATCCTCCCTAGGATGTGACGCACCTCCTATGGGTGGCGTCACATCCCAGGGGCCGAATCGGGCGTTTCGACGGGCCTGTGGCGGTACCCGAACGGGGCAGCCGACGGGGCCGGTGACGTCCCGCGGTCCCGGCGCGGGAGCGGGGTGACAGCTGCTCGCCGCCTCGCACGCACTCGACCCCGCCTGCCCCGGGATACGGGGGCCGCGGTCGGCACCCCCGCTCCCCTGTCCAACGGCCGGAAAGGACAGGCACGCGTCATGGGCTCCGGCCGGGTCAGGTCTTCCGCAGGTCCGGGGCCGGGACATCGATGAGCAGCCTCCGCAGCACGTCCCACGCCACGCGCATCGCTCGGGTGATGGCGGGTGAGTCGCTCCCGACGATGCGTACCCACGCACCGCAGTCATCGGGCAGCGTGCTCACTCCGAACGCCAGGCCGGTGGCCAGAAGCGCCTCGTGGAGGGTGTCCGCCACCCGGGTCGCGGGGGCGAGCGGAGTGACCGCGTACAGGGAGGCCATCAGATCGTGGTCCGCGAAGACCGCCGGACCGGTGACCGCGCCGGGCACCTGCGGATCGAGGCGGACGCTGTCCACGGCAAGGAGTGCCCCGTCGGGACGCCGGATCTCCAGGTCGCTGAAGAGCATGCGGTAGGCATGGCGTTCACCGCGGGCCAGCCGTCCGGCCGCGATCGTCTCGCCCAGGAGCACGGTGGCGGTCGGATCGACGGTCACCCTGGTGTGCTGGTAGAAACGTGCGTCCCGGTACGGGATCAGGGAGTCCGGCAGGTACTCGACGTAACTTCCCTCTCCAGCAGTGAGGTTGACGACCTGGGTCGCGTGGTCGAACTCCATCCGGTGGACCTTGGTGGCGGCCTGGGTGGTGAGGTGCACCGCGGTGCCGGGGCCGCAGTCGATGTCGATCCGGTTGCGGTCGGCCTGGATGACCCCGCCGCCGGTCGACATCAGATAGGTCACCGGCAGATCGGGCCGCGCCGGATCGACATAGAGCGGGCGCATGATCTGCAGCGGTGACTTCTGATAGCGGTCGACGAGCTCGGTCCGTTCGCCCACACGTGCGTAGCGCAGTTCGAGCAGGCCGACCTTGCCGGGGCGCCCGGCGGCCAGCGTGTCCGGGCGGCCGGCGAGGTCGAGCATCCGGGCCGGTACCCGCAGGGGTTCGTAGTGCGCGGGTTCCAGCCGCGCGGGCGCCTTGGTCACGCGGAGGCCGCCACCTGGGCGGCTTCGTGGGACAGGAGGAAGTCGGCGATGGTGTCGAGTCCCTCTCCGGTGAGGGAATTGGTCAGAACCACCGGCCGTCCGTCCCGGACACGGTATGCGTCCGACTCCATGACGCCGAGATCGCATCGCACATAGGGGGCGATGTCCACCTTGTTGATGACGAGCAGTTCGCACTCGGTGATGCCGGGGCCCCGCTTGCGCGGCATCTTGTCGCCCTCGGCGGTGTCCAGGACGAACAGGAAGAGATCGACCAGCGCAGGGCTGAAGGTGAGTGTCAGGTTGTCGCCGCCGCTCTCGAAGAGCAGGGTGTCCACGTCGGGGAAGCGCTCCACGAGTTCGTCCGCGGCGGCCTGGTTCATCGTCGGGTCGTCCCGGACCGCGGTGTGCGGGCAGGCCCCGGTCTCCACCCCCACGATCCTCTCCGCGTCGAGGAGCCCGGCCAGGGTACGGCGCACGTGCGCGGCGTCCTCACTGGTGTAGATGTCGTTGGTGATGACGGCAGGGATCCGGCCGCGCTCGATCAGCACGGGGACGAGCGCTTCGATGAGTGCGGTCTTGCCGGATCCGACCGGTCCGGCGATGCCGACGCGCAGTACGCCGTCCTTGGGCCGCTGCATGAGCTCGTCGTGGTCGTGGTGGTGCCTGGCCTGCATCGGGTCGTGCATGGTGATCCTTCCGGTGTGGTGGTCTTCCAGGTGAGGGAGGGAGGGGTGGGTGATGGGGCCTTTCGTCCGGAACACGCCGGGCTCGCATGCCCCGGTGCCGTGCCGCTCGCCGATCCCTGAGGGCTGTGCAGTGCATCTGACGCCGCGCGCCGATCCGCCGGGGATTGCGGGACGTCTCTCAGCTGGCGAAGAGGCGTGCCTCGGCGCGCTCGTGACGGCCGGCCATGACATCCGCGACCGGGACACACCCTCCGATGTCGGCCAACTCCCGCCGCAGCGCCGCGTCGACGGTCTCCTCGATCACCGGGGCGGCCCCGTGCAGCACGACCTGTGCCCGGCGGTGGTCGGTCAGCCGCAGCCGCACGGCGGCCCCCACGAAACTGGCCGCGAAGGCGAACAGCTCGCAGGTGACCGCCTGGCGGGTCGACAGCCCGTTGGCCGCGTGGACGACGGCGGCGACGACCGGCTGGCAGCCGCGTACGGCTCCCTCCCGGTAGAGGGCCTGGTATTGCTCGATCTGTGGTGTGCGGTAGACCTCGCCGGCGAGGTCCAGCAGCTGCCGTCCGGTGCGGACGGCAGCCTGCCGGGCCTCTCGACCCAGTTTGGTGGCATGCAACCGCTGTTCCACGGCCACCACCTCCGCCCAGTCGTCGGCGGTGACCGCGCGGTGGGCGAGGGCGAGGGCGGTCGCGTCGGCCGGCCCCGCACTGTTGCGCAGCAGGTCCTGAAGGAGGGCGGGCAGACCGCGCGGGGTGACCGCGCGGGCCTGTTGGAAGCCTTCCAGGCCGTGGGAGAGGGTGTAGTAGCCGCTGGGGAAAGCCGAGTCGGTGAGCTGGAGTCCGGTCAGCAGCGCCGGGATCGGCATCGGGTCGTTCACGCCGGGGATTCCGTTCGTGCCAGGGGCCGTCAGAGGTGGTCCGGCCGGTGACGGCCGTCGAGGACGGTCAGACGATGTAGAAGAGGTGGTTGAGCGGGAGCCGCTCCGCCGGCTCGATGGTGGCGGGCTCGCCGTCGACCGTGACCTTGTACGTCTCCGGGTCCACTTCGATGCGCGGCAGCGCGTCGTTGCGCACCATGTGCTCCTTGCCGATGGTCCGGCAGCGCTGCACGGGTTCGATCCGCCGCTGCAGCCCCAGCTCGTCGGGGACGCCCGCGGCGATGGATGCCTGGGACATGAAGGTCACCGACGTGCGCTGCCGGGCCCGACCATACGTGCCGAACATCGGCCGGTAGTACACCGGTTGCGGTGTGGGCAAGGACGCGTTGGGGTCGCCCATCAGCGCCCAGTTGACCATGCCGCCCTTGATGACCAGCTTGGGCTTGGCCGCGAAGGAGTGGATCGGCCAGAGCACGATGTCGGCCAGCTTGCCGGGCTCCAGGGAGCCGATCACGTCCGCGGCACCGACGGCGGTCGCGGGGTTGATCGTCAGCTTGGCCAGATACCGCAGGACACGCGCGTTGTCGTTGCGGGAGCTGTCCTCGGGCAGCGGGCCACGCAGTTCCTTGCAGTGATGTGCCGTCTGGAAGGCGCGGACGAAGGACTCGCCGACCCGCCCCATGGCCTGGGAGTCCGACGAGAAGATGCTGATCACGCCGAGGTCGTGCAGAACGGTCTCGGCCGCGATCGTCTCGGCCCGCACCCGGCTGTCGGCGAACGACACGTCCTCGGGGATGTCGCGCGACAAGTGGTGACAGACCATCACCATGTCCAGCAACTCGTCCACCGCGTTGATCGTGTACGGCAGGGTCGGGTTGGTGGAGGCAGGCAGTACGTTGGCCTCGCCGGACACCCGGATGATGTCGGGGGCGTGACCGCCACCGGCGCCCTCGGTGTGGAAGGTGTGGATGGTCCGGCCGTCGATGGCCGACAGGGTGTCCTCGTAGAAGCCGCCCTCGTTGAGGGTGTCGGTGTGAATGGCCATCTGGACGTCGTGTTCGTCGGCGACCCGGAGCGCGGTGTCGATCGTGGCGGGGGTGGCGCCCCAGTCCTCGTGCACCTTCAGTCCGGCCGCGCCCGCCTCGACCTGTTCGCGCAGCGCCTCGGGCAGGCTGCCGTTCCCCTTGCCGAGCAGACCCACGTTGACCGGCAGGTCCTCCACGGCCTCCAGCATCCGGTGGATGTTCCACGGGCCGGGGGTGCAGGTGGTGCCGTTGGAGCCGTCGGTCGGCCCGGTGCCTCCGCCGAAGAAGGTGGTGATGCCGTTGGACAGACCCTCCTGGGCCTGCTGGGGCGCGATGAAGTGGATGTGCGTGTCGACGCCCCCGGCGGTGGCGATGAGGTGTTCGCCGGATATCACCTCGGTGCCGGGTCCGATGACGAGCTTGGGGTCGACTCCGCTCTGCAGATGCGGGTTTCCCGCCTTGCCGACGCCGACGATCAGGCCGCCGCGTACGCCGATGTCGCCCTTGACCACGCCCAGAATCGGGTCGAGCACCACAACATTGGTGATGACGAGGTCCAGGGCGCCTTCGCGGTTGAGTGCGGACGGGTCCTGGGCCATCCCGTCCCGGATGGCCTTGCCTCCCCCGTAGACGGCCTCTTCCCCGTAGGAACCGGCGTTGTGGTCGTACTCGACCTCGACGACCAGATTGGTGTCGGCCAGGTGGAACCGGTCGCCGACGGTGGGGCCGAACAGATCCGTGTACTGCTTGCGCGGGATGATCGCCATCAGATCCGGGCCCCCTCGTGGTCGGTCTCGGTGTCGCTGTCGTCGTGTGTGAAGCCGAGCTCCGCCGCGCGGCGGAGGGCGACGCGCTTGGTGTCCGGGGCCGACAGTCCCCCGTTGACGAGCGCGGCGAAGCCGGTGAGCCGCCCGGTGCCGGCGAAGGCGCACAGCTCCACCTCACGGGTGTCGCCGGGCTCGAAGCGCACAGCGGTGCCGGACGGAATGTCCAGACGCATGCCGTAGGCGGCCTCGCGGTCGAAGCGCAGGGCGCGGTTGATCTCGAAGAAGTGGTAGTGCGAGCCGATCTGCACGGCCCGGTCACCGGTGTTGGCGACCGTGAGTGTGATCCTGGCCCGGCCGGCGTTGATCTCGACGGGGTCGCCCCCGTAGAGGTAATGAGCTCCGCCAGACATCTGTGTCTCCTCGGTGTTTCAGGCGCTGATCGGGTCGTGGCAGGTGACCAGCTTCGTCCCGTCGACGAAGGCTGTCTCGACCTGGAGGACGGTGAGCATCTCCCGCACTCCGGGCATCACGTCGTCGATGGACACGACCTTGCGGCCCAGCTCCATGCATTCGGCGACGGTGCGGCCGTCACGCGCGGCCTCCAGGACGGCCTCGGTGATCAGGGCGGCGGCTTCGCTGTAGTTGAGTTTGGTTCCCCGGTCCCTGCGGCGGCGGGCCAGGTCCGCGACCACATAGACGTGGAGTTTGTCGATTTCCCGCGGTGCGAGGTTCATGGCGTCACATTGCTTTCTCGGACGAGATGCCGGGCCGGCCCAGGAGTGGACCAGCCGCCAGGAAGAGCCAGGTCGTCACGGTGAACGGCCAGGTGAAGGGGTATCCGCCGGAGGGCTGGGCAACTGCTTCCCAGGCAGCGGTGAACGGGACGGAGGCCGCCGCGGCGAGCGCGGCGTACCCGGCGGTCCACGAAGTGAGAGTCAGGAAGGTGGCTGTCAGCGCGATCGCGCAGAGCACCGCGTTGTATCCGTACAGCCCCTCGGTGATCCGGTCGGCGGGCAGCCCTGTCAGACAGGCCGTCAGGAACGCGACGACACTGGCGCCGATCGCCGCGACGGCGGCGATCCGCGAGGCGACGAGCAGCCCGACGAGCAGGATCAGGCCCGCGTACCACTTGTCCAGGTAGAAGATCTGACCGATGTTGTTGCAGAGCGCCCGCCCGGTCTCCGCGGCCGTCATGGTCGTGAACCCTGAGACGCGTGCGGCCGGACCGGCGGCGACCGGCGCGTTGGACAACGTGACCACCAGCGCCCCGGCGACCAGGCAGTACGGGGCCGTCAGCACCGGCAGCCCGAGGGGGCCGAGGAGGCGGCCCGCCGCTGCGCTCAGCACCGAACAGACCGCCGCGCCGAGCACGGCCAGCACGGCGGTCTGCCACGAGGTGCCGAGCCGGACGACAAGGGCGATCCCGGTCAGGCAACCGCAGTAGCCCTGCAGCCCGTTGACCAGTCCCTTCCGGTCGGCTCCCAGGAGCGCCGCGGCGGCGGTGGACGAGGCCGCACCCAGCAGGCCGTACACGCCCAGTCGCCATCCGTCCACGAACAGCGCCGCGGTGAACAGCAGCCCGGCCCATGCGTTCGAGCTGAGTGCGACCTGGGCGACGCCGCGCAGTTGTATCTGTCCGGCGCGGGTGGAGGCCCAGTTCTTCGCCTGCACCACCTGTTCCACTGCAGGCATGTCTTCTCCTTTGAGGACATGACGAAATCACCAAAGCCCCCGCATCCGGGACACTTTGAATCTTGATCAACATTCTGTTGAGACCGTACGCCTGGCGCGGGCGGGCCAGGGGCACGAAAATTCGATGCTCAGCGTGACCACATGGACGCGAGCAGACATATCCGCTGCTGAGAGGACGCGATTTCCGGGCCTGCAACGACGATTTCCAGCCCCGTCGCGTCAATTTCTTGGTCAGAGGTTGAACATTCCGTACCTGTCGTTTGACCGAACCGGGCAGGCGCGGCCACACGTCTCGCCCTCTTCGCGCGGGGCCCGCGAGGGGGGCGCGCTCGGCGCACCCGGTGCGGCGACCCGCCGCGTACCCGTACAGGCATGCCGCTCGAAGTACCCAGAATTTGCGCAGACTTGACGCGCACAGCGTGGACATCCGCGTGGTGGGACTCCGTCTCGGGGCAAGGGCGGAACGCGCCCGCGTGTGGGACGTCGAGGGCGCGTATCCGCCACTTGATCCGGAAGCGCAGCGCCCCTAGGTGTTCCTGACGACCTGTCAGATACTGCGGTCGAATTCGGGCAGCTCGGGAGTGAAGAGGTGGAGGGACCACTCGCCGTCGAGTACGCGGGTCCAGACGGCGGTCCGGAGAACCCGGAGGGTGGTCGCCGGGGGGACCCGAGGAAGTCGTTGCAACTGGCCCCCGGGTTCCCGCCGGTTGAGGGGAGAAGAGTCACGCACGAGCACGGCCTCCGACGGGGACGGCCGGCCATCCACGCATGTCAGCATGGGAGCCGTGGGTCGAGCGACACCGTCCGTCCGCTCCCCCTCGGCATCCTCCTCCACGCGCCCCACCTCTCGCGCGTGCCCGTAACCGGAGCGGCGATGAAAGACCAGCCATCATTCCTGCACACCGTCGGCGGCTTCCTTTCCCGGTACGTGCCGCCACCCGCGCTGGCCGGCTTCCTCGTGCTGCTGGTGGCGATGTTCGCCGTGTCGTACGAGGTCGGCTCCGCCGTCGGCCCGGTCGCCCCGGGAATGCACTCCACCCCTGTCGATGACAGTGGTGGCGGTCGGTCAGAACCACACGGTCACGGCATGGGTGACATGCACTCGGGTGATGAACGATGACGGCGGCCCGGTCCACGAGCACCCCGACGACCACCGATCTGGTCATCGGTGGGATGACCTGCGCGGCGTGCGTGAGCCGCGTCGAGAAGCGCCTCACCCGGCTCGACGGGGTGACTGCCACGGTCGATCTCGCCACCGGACGGGCCAGGGTGAGTCATCCCACCGAGGTCACGGCGGACGATCTCGTGGCCGTTGTCGAACGGGCCGGATACACGGCCGAACTCCCGCCGGTTGCCGAACCGTGGGCAGCGACCGGCCGGTCGGACCGAGCACGGGACGCAGCAGTGCCCGAGCGCGATCGGCTGTTGATCACCGCGCTGCTCGCCGTGCCGGTGCTCGTGCTGTCCATGGCGCCCTCGCTGCAGTTCCGCAACTGGCAGTGGCTGTGCTTCGTGTTGTGCGCCCCGGTTGCCGTGTGGAGCGCCTGGCCCTTCCACCTGCGGGCGCTGCGCGGGCTGCGCCACGGTTCGGCCACGATGGACACCCTGGTCTCCCTCGGAGTCGTCGCATCGTTCTGCTGGTCCGTGTACGCGCTCTTCCTCGGCGGAGCGGGCGCTGCGGGCATGCGCATGCCCCTGGTCCTGCTTCCGTCCGCCGACGGCGGGATCGCACACGTCTATCTGGAGGCCACTGTCGCGGTACCGCTGTTCGTCCTGACCGGCCGGTTCCTCGAAGCGCGAGCCCGCAGCGGTACGGGTGAGGCCCTGCGCTCGCTGGCCGGGCTGGCCGTCAAGGACGTGACCGTGCGGGACAACGGGCGGGAGCGAAGAGTGCCTGTCGAGCGGCTGTCGGCCGGGCAGGAGTTCGTGGTGCGTCCCGGCGAACGGGTCGCCACCGACGGGGTGGTCGTCTCCGGCAGATCGGCGCTCGACCTCTCGTTGGTCACCGGGGAGAGCGAACCGGTCGAAGTCGGCCCGGGCCAGGCCGTGCCCGGGGCGGCCGTCAACGCCGGCGGCCTGCTCTTCGTACGGGCCACGGCCGTCGGCGCGGACACCCGGCTCGCCCGGATCACACGCATGGTCGCGGAGGCACAGGCCGGCAAGGCTCGGGCCCAGCGCCTGGCCGACAGGGCGGCAGGTGTCTTCGTACCGGTGATCCTGGCCCTGGCCGTCACCGTCCTCGGCTTCTGGCTGGGTGCCGGGGCGGACCCGCAGGCCGCCGTCACCGCGTGCGTGGCGGTCCTGGTCGTCGCCTGTCCCTGTGCCCTGGGCCTGGCCACCCCCACCGCCCTGCTGGCCGCCACCGGCCGCGGCGCCCGGCTCGGCGTTCTGGTCGCCGGACCACAGGCCCTGGAGACGCTGCGTCGCATCGACACCGTCGTCCTGGACAAGACCGGCACCCTCACCACCGGCCGCATGACCGTCTGCCATGTCACCGCGCTGCCCGGCGAAATGGACCGGGAGGCCGTGCTGCGGCTGGCGGGCGCGGCGGAGCAGGGGTCGGAGCACCCGTTGGGCCGAGCGGTCACGGCATACGCCCGAAGCGAGCTGTCCGACCGCCCTCTGCCCGACGCCACCGGCTTCCGGGCGACGCCCGGCGTCGGCGTCGTGGCGTACGTCGAGGGCCATCGGGTGGAGGTGGGTGCCCCCGTCGGTACCCTTCCGGCCGCTCTGGCCCGGGCGTCGGCGGCAGCCGAGGCCGCGGCCCACACACCGGTCCTCGTGCGGGTGGACGGTGTCGTCCGGGCCCTCCTCGCGGTCGGGGACACCGTGCGGCCGGGGAGCTACCGGGCCGTGCACCGGTTGAGGAACCTGGGAGTGGAACCGGTTCTGGCCACCGGCGACCGGGAGGCCACCGCCCGCTCCGTCGCCGCCGGACTCGGCATCACTCGCGTGCATGCCCGCTGCACACCCGAGGCGAAGGCGGAGCTGGTGCGGCGGTTGCGGGCGGAGGGCCGCCGGGTCGCGGTGATCGGCGACGGCGTGAACGACGCGGCCGCCCTGGCCCGTGCGGATCTCGGCATCGCCATGGGCACCGGCACGGACGTGGCGATCGGGGCCGCGGATGTGACACTCGTCCGCGGCGACATCGAGGCCGTCGGCGACGCGGTCCGCCTCGCCCGGCGCACGCTGGCGACGATCCGCGCCAACCTGACCTGGGCGTTCGGATACAACGCGGTCACCGTGCCACTGGCCGCGGTCGGCTGGCTCAACCCGATGTTCGCCGCCGCGGCGATGTCGGCCAGCTCACTGCTGGTGGTGGGCAACAGCCTGCGCCTGCGCACCTGGCGGCCGTCCCCCGCACGGCATCCCGGATCCCGTGTTCCGCATCACCGAGGAAGGACGCCATGACGAAGGATTCCGCGATGAAGAACCCCGGGCGACCGGCGGTCGCCGACGGCTGGACTCCGTCGCGGCGGCGCCTGCGCGAGGGGCTGGTCGCCGCTCTCGCCCCCTTGACGGCCTGCTGCGTGGCGCTCGGCGGGCTGACGGCCTGGACCGCCACGGGTGCCGCCGGAAGCCCGCCCCGCATCGAGGTCGGCGACGGGCGGGTCTTCGTGCCTTACAACAGCGAGGGGAACACCGCGGCGTTCTTCCGGATCGTCAACAACGGCGGGGTGGACGACCGGCTGGTGGCCGTCACCTCCGCGGCCGTCGACAGCGCCATGCTCAGCCGGCATGTGCGTCACGACGGCGGCGCGGGCTCCATGCGCATGATCGGCTCCGCCGGTGTGCCGGCCGGGAGGACGCTGACCATGTCGGCGAACACGGTGGACGTGATGGTGAAGCTGAAGGGCCATCGACAGGTCGGCGAGACGCTGCCCTTCGTGCTGCACTTCCGCCACAGCGATCCGATCGAGACCGTGGCGGTCATGGTGCGGCCGGGCGGCTGAACCGGCCGCCTTCACCACCGCCACACCGACGAGGTCCGCTCGCCCTTCGCGGCCTCCATGGTGCCGATGCCCGCCGTGGTGTCCGCGCTGCGAGTCCGAGTGACTGTCATGGACGACATCCCCGATCCGTCCACCGGGCGCGGGCCGAGGGCTCCGAGCAGTAGGGGCTGCAGCACCGAGAACGCCATGGCACAGGTGAGCAACACCGTCGACCTGTCAGCTCCTTGCACTGCGCCGTCGGTGTACCGCGCCCGCCCGCACCGATGTCTCCGTCCCACGCCATCGGCCGTTCCCCGGCCGCGTCAGGAGTCGGCGCCGAAGGCAGCCCGGTTCCCCACCGATTCTGTGGCGTGCGCCACATGTCACAGCGCCGAGGCCGTCGCCTTCGCACTTTTCGTACCCACCCGCGGCGACCGCGGGAGGAATGCAAGGATGGGCCAGCCATGACTCCAGGCCGAGGTTGTCGCGCGGTACGCGCTGCGGTGTTCGCAGCGACGTGTGTGCTGCTCGCCGCCCTCGGCCACGTCCTCATGTCCGGTACGGCCGTCCCCTGGTGGGCCATGGCCGCCGCCTTCGCGGCGACTGCGGCCGTTGCCTGGCTCCTCGGTGGCCGCGAACGCGGCGTTCTCACCGTGACCTCGATGGTGGTCGCCGCACAAGCGGCGCTGCACATGGGGTTCTCCCTGGCTCAGACGGCGGCTCGTCCCTCGGTGCCGGACGGCGTGTCCTTCGCCCAGCAGTGGGCCCGGTCCCTGCTGTGCGGGCCGACGGGCTCGGCCCGGATCACCGACGCGGAAGCCGTACGCATCGTCACCGAAGCGGGCCTCGGCAGCCGACTGCACCAACCACCGCCCGGCGCCGCGCACATGACCATGCCGGGCGGGATGCAGCACACCCATGACGGCATGCGGGCGATGACCGACCAGGCGGCCCTCGTGCCCACCGGACACGACATGGGCGGCATGTCGTCGGCCGGAATGCTGGCCGTCCACCTACTGGCGGCGATACTCTGCGGCCTCTGGCTGGCCTGCGGAGAGCAAGCCGCCTTCCGCCTGCTGCGTGCCTGCGCGGGATGGATCGTCGCGCCCCTGCGCCTGCTCCTGCGCCTCCCCGCACCTCTTCACCGGCCGCGCCTGCACGGCCGTCGTGACCACCGAGCCCGCGTCCCGCGGCAGCTCTTCCTCATCCACGCCCTCACCTCGCGGGGTCCGCCGTCCGGGATCGCTGTCATCTGACAGCCGGTCTCCCGACGTGCCGGTGTCCGTCACCGCACGCCTCGGGCATCGGCGTCGCCCGTGAGCGATGCCGTACACCTCACCGGTTCCGTGCACACGCGGAGCCGGATCCCGGACCCCGGAAGGACATCAGGCGATGCCCCCTGCCCTGCCACCGGCCGCGGCCGACGACGGCACCACACGCGACACCCACGGCGCCGACGAGCCGGTGACGCGTCTGGCGCTGGCCGCACGCGACGGCTCCCCCGACGCCGTCGACCGGTTCGTACGCGCCCTGCACCGCGACGTATGGCGTTACGTCGCCCACCTCGGCGCCGACCCCCAAGCCGCCGACGACCTCACTCAGGAGACGTTCTTGCGCGCTCTCTGCAGCCTCCATCGGTTCGAGGGGCGTTCCTCCGCTCGAACCTGGCTGCTCTCGATCGCCCGCCGCACCGTCGTGGACAGCCTCCGACGTGCCGCCGCCCGGCCCAGAATCTCGGACCGGGACGACTGGCAGACCGCGGTCGAGAGGACACAACCGCGTGATCTGCCCGGGTTCGAGGACGGAGTAGCACTCGCCGACCTCCTGGCCGCACTCCCGGCGGAACGCCGTGAGTCCTTCGTGCTCACCCAGCTCGTCGGACTCCCCTACGTGGAGGCCGCGGCGGCCCTGGGGTGCCCGGTCGGCACCGTCCGTTCACGTGTGTCCCGCGCCCGCGGCGCGCTGCTCGACCTGCTGAGAGACGCGGAGTCCCACACCACGCAAGGGGGGCCGGTACGACCTGCCCCCGGTGGCCGGGCCCCGGCGTTCCTTTCCACCGCGGCCTGAGAAGCCGACGGGCGTACACCCCAGGGGGCGCCGGCGCCGGGCTCGACCGGTCCGGCGCCCCCTCCGTCCGACTGCGGTCCCGGCCACGTCGCCACGGGCGGACGAAGTCGAGCGGAGTGCGAAGGCGCTCGACGTACACCCCTTCCGGCTTGCGGTTTCCACCGTGTCAACTCCTACGGTCGTCCATGTGGCCGGAGGGACCGGCCGGGTGATGGGAGGCACGGCAATGGCCTGGTCGATCGCGGATTTCGAAGAACACAACGGGGCTGCAGACCCCCGGCGACAGACGGCTCGCCCCGTCCGTGGAACGCCCGTGGTCCCGGTCGACCGGCGCCCCTGCCGGGGCGAGCGGTGGACAACCGGCACAGCGCAGAGATCGTCCGCCAGGACCACACCGAAAGGAATTTTGCACACCACGCAAAATTAAATAGCATGCACCCCATGAGTGCCGACGACATGTCTCTCGGACTGCGCGAACGCAAGAAGCGTGCGACGCGTGACGCCCTTGCGGACGTGGCGTTGCGCATGGCCGCGGACCGTGGAATCGAGAACGTGACCGTGGAAGCGGTCACCGATGCGGTCGGCGTCTCCGTGCGCACCTTCTTCAACTACTTCCCCTGTTTGGAAGACGCGATCATCCGCCCCGATCAGGACAACGCCGAGCGGGCCCGTCGGGCGGTACTCGACGCACCGAAGGAACTCACGGCACTCAATGCCCTGCGCGAGGCGATCGGCCAGGAGCTCGCCCACATCGAGGAGGATCACGAACGCTGGGAACTCCAGATGGCCGTGCTCAGGACCAGTCCTTCGCTGCTTCCCCGATTCCTGGCCGCACAGGGCGCGGACGAGCGCGCCCTGGTCGCTGTCGTGGCCGAACGCCTCGGCCAGGACCCCGAGTCCGATCTCTACCCTCGGCTTCTCGCGCATGTGGCGATCGCCGCCGTGCGCGCCGCCGTCGAGCTCTGGGTGGCGACCGGCCGTACCCGCACGTTCCAGAGCATCTGTCGCGAGGCGTTCAACTCGCTGGCCGACGGTCTGAGCGGCTGAAGCACATCCGAAGCCCCCAGCCGGGGGCCCTTCACCAGAGAATGAGGAACGTCAGCCGATGACCGCTGCCGTCACACCCGAAACCGGTGCGCCCGAGGGGGCGGCGCCAGGCGCCATGACACGTCGCCACATACTCCAGGCTATGTCGGGCCTGATGGCCGGCATGTTCGTGGCCATCCTGGCCTCCACCGTGGTCTCCAACGCCCTTCCCAGGATCATCGCCGATCTGCACGGAAGCCAGTCCTCCTACACCTGGGTGGTCACCGCCGAGCTTCTGGCGATGACGGCGACCGTCCCGATCTGGGGCAAGCTGTCCGATCTCTACGACAAGAAGCTGCTCATCCAGCTCTCCCTCTCGATGTTCATCGTCGGCTCGCTCGTCGCCGGCTTCTCGCACAGTGTCGGCCTGCTCATCGTGAGCCGCGTGGTGCAGGGCATCGGAGCGGGCGGTCTCACCGCGCTGGCCCAGGTGGTGATGGCAGCGATCATTCCGCCGCGTGAACTCGGCCGGTACTCCGGCATCTTCGGCGCCGTCTTCGCCGTCGGCACCGTCGCGGGACCGCTCATCGGCGGTGTGCTCGTGGACACCTCCTGGCTGGGGTGGCGCTGGTGCTTCTTCATCGGTGTGCCGTTCGCCCTCCTTGCGATCGTGCTGCTCCAGCTGACCCTGAAGCTGCCGACGGTCCGCAGAGAAGTGAAGATCGACTATCTCGGTGCCGTCCTCATCATGAGCGGGGTCAGCGCACTGCTGCTGTGGGTGACCCTCGCGGGCAACCGGTTCGACTGGGCGTCGTGGCAGACCGCCGCACTGGTCTCCGCCGGTGTGGTCCTGCTGGTCGCGGCGGTCGTGGTCGAATCCAGGGTCCAGGAGCCGATGATCCCGCTGGACATCTTCCGCAACCGCACCGTCACGCTGACGACGGTGGCGAGCCTGCTCGTCGGTGTGGCCATGTTCGGCGGCACGGTGTTCCTCTCCCAGTACTTCCAGATCTCGCTCGGCAAGTCTCCGACCGTCGCGGGCCTGATGAGCCTGCCGATGATCCTCGGTCTGATGCTGTCCACGACGATCGCCGGGCAGATCATCTCCGCCCGGGGCAAGTGGAAGGGCTTCCTCATCGCGGGCGGCATCATCATGACCGCGGGCATGGGCCTGCTGTCCACGATCAGCGCGGACTCCTCGTTCGGGCTGCTCAGCGTCTACATGGTGGTTCTCGGCGTCGGCGTCGGCATGCTGATGCAGAACCTGGTCCTGGCGGCCCAGAACGACGTACCCGCGTCGGAGCTCGGCGCGGCGACCTCGGTGCTGTCGTTCTTCCGCAGCCTCGGTGGGGCGATCGGCACGAGCGCGCTGGGCGCCGTGCTGAGCCACCGGGTGGCGAGTGAGCTGGAGAAGGGCTTCGGCGGGGCGGCGGGCGGCGGGGGCGCCGGGCACGGCGTTCCCGACCTCTCCACGCTTCCCGCACCGGCCCGGCTGATCGTCGAGCACGCGTACGGGGTCGCGACCGCGGATGTCTTCCTGATCGGAGCCCCCTTCGCGTTTCTCGCCCTGATCGCGGTGCTCTTCATCAAGGAGAAGCCGCTCAAGACACAGAGCGGCATGGAGCGGCTCGCGCAGGAGAATGCCGCCGCGGCGGGGGCGCCGTCGGCCCCGGCGCACTGAGCACACCGAGTCGGAGGAGGAGGGCCGCCGTGCCCGGACAGAATCTGCGGACGCGCAGGATGCAGCGTACGCGTGAGGACGTGGCGCGTACGGCGGCCGGACTCTTTCTCGCTCAGGGGTACGAACAGACCACCGTCGACCAGATCGCGGAGGCGGCGGAGGTCTCCTCACGCACGGTCTTCCGCTACTTCCCCGCCAAGGAGGATCTGGTGCTGGCCCCACTGACCGCGAGCGGGGACGCGCTGGTCGCGGAGCTTCGGTCACGACCGGAGGAAGAGAACCCCATGCGTGCGATGCGCGCGGCGTTCGGTGCGGTTCTGCGCACTCTGGAGGAAGGCGGCGCATCGGGTGTCGATGCGTCGCTCCTCCGGCTGATCGACCGGACGCCCGGCCTGAACGCCGAACTACTGCGCCGTACCGCCGGACTTGAGGCCCGGCTGGCCGAGGTCGTCGCGGAACGGGAAGGCATCCGCACCGGTTCCGACATGCGCCCCCAGCTGATGGTCGGCGTCTTCGTCACGGCCGGCCGCGTGGCGACGCGGAACTGGTGCGGCCAGGAACCCACCACTGCGTCGCGCATCGGTGCGCTGCTGGAATCCGTCCTCGACCAGATGGGTCCGGGGCTCTTCGGGGACTGGCGCGGCAGGAGCGAAGGCGGCACGGCCCCGTCACGGCCGTAGCCTGAGGAGCGGGGGCTCAGGTCGAACAGCTGGTCGCCAGGGGCGGATGAGGTGTTGGAGGCGTCGGGACGGGCGCCTGGACGGAGGGTGGGTACGGGGCGCCGGCGATCCATGTTCGAATCAGTCGGCCTTGCCCTGCACGACCCTGCGGAAGCCTTCCTGCGACCCCGCTTTTCGCGGCGCGGGCGATGCGTCACCGGGTCCGCCCGCAGGCGCCGTGAGCTACTCGGCCTCCCGAGTCGGCCCAGTGGCGCCACGCATGACCCGACGCGCATTGGCCTCCGCGTCCCGTTCGAAGCGGTCGGAGGGGTCGGACACCTTCAGCCCCGCACCGTTGTCAGTGCCTGCCACAGGCCCCTGGCGTTGTTGGATGACGTGGGTGAGTTCGTGGGCGAGGGTGTGTCTGTCGGCGCCACCGTCGCCGATGACGACGTGATTGCCGCTGGTGTAGGCGCGAGCGCCGACTTCGGCGGCGGACGCCCTTGCGGCACTGTCGTCGTGGATGAGGACATCGGAGAAGTCGGCACCGAGGCGGCTCTCCATATCAGCGCGAGTGGTGCCGTCCAGTGGCCTGCCGTTGGTACGGAGAACGTCCTGGACCGCGGAGCGCTGTACCGGAGCCGGCGCAAACTGGGGGCCGTGGCCGGCACCGCGTTGGTGCTGTTCCTGTGCCCAGGCGTGCCCGGCCTGCCGGAGCATCTGTACGACGGCGGCATTCCCGACGGTGGACTGCAGGGCAAGTAGTCCCAGGGGCCGGCCGCGAGCCGCAGCCGCGGATCCGTGGGCCACCGAACGGACGTCACCTGTCCCCTTCGATCTGACGCTCTCGTGGCGCTGCAAGACGGCTTCTTTCCTAGGAGGGATACGGCTTCGTCCTGCATACGCGCTGAGCAAGCACGGGCGCCAGGTACTTGAGGGCAGAGTGAACCGGCCACGCGGGCAATCACCCACGACTGTCACAGCTGTTCATGCTCGGCCAGGGCGTGAGCGGCGGACGGCAGACCACTGAATCCCGCTCGGCGCGATCAACAACGTGCCCCAGGTGATCACACGTATGTCCTCGCACGGTGGCATCACCTGTCACCAGGACGGGAGATACCACCGCGTTCATTTTCAGGGCAGGAATTCGTAGAACGGGCCGTCAGGTGCGAAGTTGCGAGAACAGACCGTCACGTCTCTGCCCTTGAGGTAAGCCAGCAGCCACTCACCGAACGTCATCTCGTAGAGAGTCCAGGCCGGACTGTCGAACTCCTGGACCACGATGCGCCAGGGCGACGAGGGGTTGTCGGGAATGCGAAGGAAGACCGCCTCGCCCGTCGTGGCCGACGCCACCGGCATCAGTTCCCCGGGGGCCGCCCCCACCGGACTCGGCAGGAACTCCACCATGTCCTCATCGCGCCAGAGCTCAAGATCCTCCCTGATTTTTTCGCCCAGACTGTGCAGAAGATGGCCGGCGGGGTGCTTCAGATACAACTGCTTATTGATCTCTATCGAGCCGTAGGCGTCCACGACCTCACGGAAGTCCGCAGGAAATTCAATACCCAGTTCCTGCTCCAGTCCGATCCATGGAGCCGGATCCGACCAGTTGAACCGGGGTTCGCCCAAGAGGGCTGTGATCTCTGGAAGCGTTGTCACCACGAGGTCCTTCTTGCACGTCGAGCGGATGCCTGCGTTGGAGTTGACCGCAGTACAGGCGACAGTCTCCTCGGCTTCCTGGGCTCCGTACATGATCGCCCCCACCTGAACGGTGACAGGAACGGCCGAGTGAGGGTCTCCGTAGGACCTGGCCCCACACCTGCTCCTGTGATCCGGACACGACACACGTACAGCGTGCGGACCGGATCCGACTCGTGTCGGATCTCCTTGCTCAGGAGATGTCAGTGAGGTTTTCTCAACGAAATGATCTCGTAAGGTGACTCGCCCCAGGGAATCCCGCGAGCCGCGACGAGTCCTGCGGCGTCCGGCGGTCCTACTGTCCAACCCGTTACCGAGGAGGACTTCTGATGCGCAGCGTGACCTATTCGATGAACGTCTCACTTGATGGCTACATCGTGGGGCCGGACGGCGACTTCAACTGGACGGCGCCCGCCGAGGAGGTCTTTCGCTCCTGGATCGACGAAATTCGGGAGGTCGACGTCCACCTGTTGGGACGACGGCTGTACGAGACGATGCTGTACTGGGAGACAGCCGACCAGGATCCATCGCTCGACGATTCCATGCTCGAGTGGGCCGCGATCTGGAAGCGGCTCCCCAAGGTGGTGTTCTCCACCACGCTGTCGACGGTGCAGGGCAATGCCCGCCTGGCCTCCGGCGGCCTGGCGGAGGAGATCGAGCGATGGCGAGCCGAGCCGGGAGAGGGCGACATCGCGATCGGCGGCGCGACTCTCGCCGCCGAGGCGGCCGCGTCGGGGCTGATCGACGAGTACCGGGCCAGGGTCTATCCGGTGCTGGTTGGTGGTGGCATTCCGTTCTTTCCCCAGCACGAGCGCCGGGTGGATCTCGAACTCGTCGAGAACCGCACCTTCAGCTCGAAAGTCGTCCACCTCCGCTACCGCGTGGCGCGTTAGCCGGCTCGTCCGCCGAGCCCCAGTGGGAACGGGCCAGTCGGTGACGTCTTCTCAGCGAAGATCACTTCCAGTGTCTGTTGAGGACGAGGGCGGCGCGGGTGATGTCGCCGATTCGGCTTGGGCCGTCGGCGGCATGTTGCAGGGTGCTCCGGCGTTGTTTGAGGCGGTGCGTTCGCTCAGGACGCGGACCGGCACCGCCTGGCGAAACGACCCAGCGCCCGGGAGCGCCGGGGCATCCCGAGGTTTCGTCGGTGTGCGGTGAACAAACGGGCAAGGTACTCCACCACGTGGCGGGGAACGTCGAGCGCGGCAACACGGGTAACCAACGTGAAGCCTCTGGCTGTTGCGAACATGATCTCGCAGTGCGACCTGTCCCATCAGAGGCTTCACGTCTATCCGCGACTGACTCCCACGCGTCCGACGCGCGCACGAGCGCACGATTTACGCTGCATCGCGAAGATCAATTCAGCGAAAAGCCTCAGTGGTCTGAGCATGGAATACACACCCTTTCAGACCCCATTCCATCAAATTCCGCATACTCCACGGCTCACTGCCGAACCGGGCTCCGATAAAGGTGGCGTCACCGTGGAAGGATGCGCGCCCCGAGTGGGTGCCGCGGATACAGAAATAAACACCTGCGCCGAACAACGCTTCTTCGAATTGAGGTTGTTCCATAGAACTGAGCTCCGGAGAAGTCCCCGTATCCCACACGGCAGCTGTAAGTTGTGATCTTCGTTGTGGGGTCACCTTGTCGCTTCTGTGGTGACGTTGTTCCAGCGGCGGTGGGCCTGGACGGCTTGGTGCTGGTGATGGCGGCGCCAGGCGGACCAGTGCAGGACGCGCCCGAGGTCGCGGCGAGGCGCCGGAAGGGCCGTGACGCGGAGCACCGCGAGCAGTTCGCGGGGGCTGGCGGGGATGAGCGCAATGTCGGCGGCCGGGGCGGCGGTGAGGGAGCGGGTGACGGCCAGGACCGCGGCGGCGAGAAGGCTGATCAGGCTCCAGCGCATCCAGGAATTCCAGCAGGTGACCTGGCCCTGGTCGAGGCCGGTCAGACCCTTCGCGCCCTGGAAGTCCTCTTCGATCTTCCTGTGGGGCTCGAAAAGTCATCGCTGCAGGTAGGGCCCGCGTGCAAGGCCCTGGAAGGTGACTGGGATGCTGCGCGGGTGATCATCTCGATCCTGTACCGGGCTACTCGAGCACTACTTTCCGTGCCAGCAGTGTTACTTCGCCGAGATCCTGCTAAGGACGCCGAACTACTGGTGCTGCGGCACGAGAACGCGGTGCTGCGCCGTCAACTCGCCGGTCCGGTCCGCTACGAGCCCGCGGATCGGTTCTGGCTGGCCGCACTGTCGTCGCTGATACTGCGCCGCCATTGGAAGCGTGTCTTCCCGGTCGCTCCAGCGACGCTACTGGCATGGCACCGCAGGCTGATCGCGAAGCGGTGGGACTACTCCCACCGACGTCGACGCACCGGCCGCCCACCCACGGCGGCTGCACTCAAGAAGCTGGTCCTGCGTCTGGCGCGCGAGAACCCGCAGTGGGGGCACCGGCGGATCCACGGTGAACTGGCCCGTCTGGGACATGCGCTCGCGCCATCCACGGTCTGGCAGATCCTGCACGCGGCCGGCATCGACCCGGCTCCGCGCCGGACCGGCCCGAGCTGGCGGGAGTTCCTCACTGCGCAGGCGGAGGGGATCATCGCGGCGGACTTCTTCCACATCGACACGGTCACCGGTAGGCGGCTGTACGCGTTGGCGTTCCTCGAACTCGGCACCCGCAAGCTCCACATTACTGGCGTCACCGCTCATCCCACCGCGCAGTGGGCGACCCAGCAGGCTCGCAACCTGACTGCCGACCTCGGCACCCGCGTCGAGTCGCTCCGCTTCGTCCTGCGCGACCGCGACAGCAAGTACATCGACTCCTTCGACGGCGTCTTCGAGGCCGAGGAGATGGAGATCCTCAAGAGTGCGCCGCGAGCTCCTCGGATGAACGCCCACTGTGAGCGGGTGATCGGCAGCATCCGGCGTGAGGCTCTCGACCATGTCCTCATCATGAACGAGGCCCACGCCCGGCACGTCCTGGCCGCCTACGAGCGGCACTACAACGAGCACCGCCCCCACCGAGCACGCAAGCAACTACCTCCGGGCGCCGACCAGCAGCCCATCACCGTGCACGACCTCGAAGTCCGCAGACTCCTGCGCACCCGCATCCTCGGCGGCGCCATTAACGAGTACCGCTATGCGACTTAACCTGCAGCGACGACTTTCCGAGCCCCACAAGTCCAGAGCTGGGATGCACGGTGCCGTCGTCACTTCGCTGGTCTCGACCTCGTACAGGGTCGTGGTGCTCACGCACTCACCCCTTCAACGGCAGCGACCAGGAGCGCGACGGCATCGGCCTCGTACGGGTCGGTGAACAACTCGTGGTCGCTGACGGCGAACGGCGCCGGCCGCGCGGAGACCCTGAATCCAGGTATGACGGCGGTCTCCCGCCCCTCCAGTGCGGGGGTGATCCGGTCGGTGTCCTGGGAGACGTGCCGGGCCTGGGTGTAGGGGCCGAGGCGCAGCAGGGTGTAGCCCTTGCTGTCGGTCTTGCGGGCTTCGGCGTAGGTGGCGTTGTTCGCGGGGTCCATGCCGAGGTTGTCGGGGAGGTCCAGGCCCGCCGCGGCGTGGGTGAGCGGCGCGTAGGCCGGGCTCCAGGCTCCGAGGATCTTGGCCGTCTCGCAGCGCAGCCAGCCCGGCTTCCGGTAGCGGTCGCCCGAGCCGGCCGGAATGTGCAGGTGCGGTGAGGGCAGCGTTCTCGAGGGTCAGGACGGAGCCTGGCGGCGGCGAAGGCGCAGCAGTATCCCGCCCACCGCCAGTGTTGCCACGGCGCCCGACGCGATACCGATGGCCAATCCGCCATCGAAGCCTGGCCCTTCGTTCGATGCCGCGGTCTCGTCCTGACCCGATACCGTCACTTTCGAGCGCAGGACGATCGCGGGGTAGTCGCACACGTAGTCGCGGTCCTTTTCCGTCACGCAGTCGGCGCTCTTGTGTCGTAGCGTGAAGGTCACCGGATACGTTCCGGGCTTCACCGTCTTCTTGATCCGGCCCGCGCCCACCCAGGCGCTCTTGGTGTCACCGAGGGCGGTGTCGTCGGTCAGTGCAGGGCTTGAGACCTCGACTGCCGTCGGGTGTGGGTTGCCGGGGCGTTCCTTGACCGTGAGGTTCACTATCTCGCCAGGCGCTGCGGGGCCACCGACGGAGCCGTACCCCTGCTTGGGGAAGGGGAGCTGATCGGCATGGGCCGCTCCGGCCTGCCCGAGCAACATCAACGACAAGGCAATTGCGGCAAGTCCGCAGCGGACGGACGAACGTGTGAAGTCGATCATACGTGCCTCCCCGTGCCAGTAGTGGTCATACGATCTTGACTGACCTTGACACGGCCACGCCAGGCGGTTTGGCATGTGTCTCTATTCATGTGGGAGATGACCATGAGGTTACGCAGAGCGCTGGGTACTGCGGCGGGCGCCGCAGCGCTCATTTTACTGCCGGGCTTTCCGGCGATTGCCGATCAAGGCGATCCGACTCCCTCGGGGAACGCCACCCCGAGCACCCCGACGGAGCAGTCCTCCGTTTCGCCACCTGCCGTCCCGGAGCAGTCTTCCGTCCCGTCGGTCCCTGTCCCGGAGAAGCAGTCTTCCGTCCCGCCGACCCCTGTTCCAGCGGGCGGGGACAATGACGCGCGCGGGTTCACGCCGGCTGACGCCGACGACTACTGGACCCCGGAACGCATGCGGGCCGCGAAGCCCGTCAAGGAGCAGGAGGCCAAGCACTTTCCCGCTCCGACCAGGATGGATCGCGCCGCCAGCCAGCCGTTCGAAGGGTTGCCCATCGTCGGCACCTTCTTTTGGAACGACGGCACCGAAACCGGCCGCTTCTGCGGTGGTACGGTCGTCAAGAGCCCCGGCAAGAACATCGTGATGAGCGCCGGTCACTGCTTCGACGACCAGGACGCGCGCAAGAACCTCGCGTTCGTCCCGCAGTACGACGACGGGAAGAAGCCGCACGGCTCCTTCACTGTCAAGCCTGGGCGTATCTACGTCGACAAGCGGTACCTGTCCAAGGGCCCGGACGCCGCGGCCGACCTCGACTTCAACTTCCTGCAGCTCGAACCGCGCGGCGGCAAGAACGTCGAGGACGTCGTCGGCGGTGCCGAGCTGATGATCAACGCCGGGTACAACCACGACCCCACCCGTCTCATCGGCTACCCGGCCAACCAGAGGCGCCCGCTGGACTGCATGGACAAGACCGTCCGTTACGACAGCACCGACCCCAAGATCCCGGGCAGCTTCCTGCGCATCGCCTGTGACAAGTACTCGGGTGGTGCCTCCGGTGGCCCGTTCCTCATCAAGCGGGGCAGCGACTGGGGCATCATCGGCGTCATCGGCGGCTGGAAGACGGGCGGCGACAAGGACGACATCTCCTACAGCTCCTACCTCGACGGCGACGCCAAGGCGCTGTACGACGACGCGGTCAACAACCGTCAGCCGGCGGGCCGTGGTGTCCTGGGCAAGGCCGAGACCTGGCAGCATGCCGACGTCATGACGGGTGGCTACTTCACTGACGGCAATCCAGGATCCTGGGACTACTCCGACCTGATCGTGCGCTGGTCCGACGGCGAGCTGACCTTGTACCGCGGTGCCGGGGAGGAAGCCGACAACTTCGACAAGGAGATTCGTCTCGTCGCGCCCAACGGCACCTGGAAGCACGCCGTGACCATGGCCGCGGGCGACTTCACCGGGGCCGACCGCGACGACCTCATCGTCCGATGGACGGACGGCGAACTGACGCTCTATCCCGATGTCGACGAGAAGGGGCTCCACGGCGAGGTACAGCTGCAGAAGCCCAACGACCTGTGGAAGCACGCCACTTCCATAACCGGTGGTCGCTACACGACCAGCAACAAGTGGGCCGACGATCTCCTGGTTCGCTGGAGCGACGGTGAAGTCACGCTGTACACCGACGTCAACCGCGACGGCTTCCACGGCGAAAAGAAGCTCGCCGCGCCCAACGGCACCTGGCAGCACGCCTCGACGATCACGTCGGGCGACTTCACCGGCAACGACCAGCACGACCTCATCGTGCGCTGGACGGACGGCGAACTAGGGTCTGTTTCTTGGATCATGTTCGGAGCCAGATCGCGAGGGCCGCGAGGGTGACGGTGCCGAGGTAGATGTAGGCGCGTTTCTCGTAGCGG
>NZ_JBIVON010000025.1:0-59427 GCF_044754145.1 Streptomyces sp. NPDC093149 | reverse complement strand
ATCGGGGCGACCCTCCGCCTTGCGATCGCACGCACCGGACGCCGCCTGGCCCGCCCTGCGGGCGGACGACGCTACTTTCGAAACACGCCCTAGCCGTCCCGGCTCAGCATCTCGGCCGTGATCGCCCATCGCTCGTGATCGCGCCAGGCACCGTCGATGAAGAGGAAGTCCGGCGAGAATCCTTCGAGGCGGAATCCTGCCCGTCTCACAAGGGCGAGCGAACCTTGGTTGCCGGGCTGGATGTTGGCTTCGAGCCGGTGCAGGCCGAGCGGCCCGAAGGCGTACCGCAGGACCAGCTCCAGCCCTTCGCTCATCAGTCCGCGCCCCGCCGCATGGGTGAAGGCCCCGTATCCGAGCGCGCCGCAGAGGAACCCGCCGCGGACGATGTTGTTGATGTTGATGAAGCCCGCGATCCCGCCACCGGCCCCGCCCGACCCGCCGCCCCTTCCACCGGCCCCGCCTTCGCCTTCGCCGCCGTCGCGTTCGCAGACGAGGAATCCGGCCTTCGTGGGGTCGTCGATCAACCGGCCCGCGTAGGCCGCGTACGAGCGGGCATCGACGGGCGGGAAGAGCCAGGGACTGTGCAGGCCCCGGCTCTCCCTCGCGCGGGTGGTGAATTCCTCGGCGTCCGCTTGCGTGTAGGGGCGGATCGCCGTGCGGTGTCCCTGGGCCAGGTAGTCGGTTCCGGTCATCCGGCCAGCGTAGGGGCTGTCCCGTTCGGATCGGGCCGGATCGGCGAGCGGTGTCCGGCGCCGTGGATCGCGGGGCGGAGGAGGGAGCCGGACGGGGTCCTTCCTGCGCGGACGGAGCTGAGACCTTGGGGAAGACGCCATGACGACCGACGCCGACGCGGCGGGTCACTCCCCCGGTCGCACGACCACCGGAAGCTCCAGCGCACCGGTGTCCTCGGGGGCGCTGACCACCGTGACCGGCTTGATGCCGCGGTTGCCCGAGTAGGCGCTGTCGCTGGACGCGATCACGGATTCGAGCCGGTGGCCCGCCTCGTACCGGTTGACGATGCCCGGCAGTTGCACGGTGAACGAGCGGGTGACGTCCGGCACGCGCACCGGGGAGACGATCGGCTTCCGGGACAGCGCCCGGTGCCCGGACCGGGAGCGGGAAACAGCATGTGACACGAAGGCCTCCGCACCGAGACCTTCTTACCGGCCAGTAAGTACTGGACCGCGCTCATGCCGTGACGCGTGTCGGAGCGATGTCAACGACTGGTGCCGCATCATGCGACGTTCGCCCGCTGCTCGTCTTCTCATGCCGGGGTGGCTGCGGTCAGTCGGTCGGTGATCTCTTCTGCGCTCAGCACGAGCGCGAAACCCTTGCGCAGGACTGCGAGTTCAGGTTCTTGCCGGGACTCGTCGTCCGTTGCCGTGACGTCGGACCCGAAGACGACCTTGTAGCCGCGTTCGTATGCCTGCCGGGCCGTGGTGCCGCAGCAGTAGTTGGTGAGCGTTCCCGTGACGATGACCGTGTCGCGGCCGAGGTTGCGCAGCATCGTGTCGAGCGGGGTGTCGTAGAACGCCCCGTAGGAGGGCTTGCGGATGACGACCTCGTCGGGGTGGCGGCCCATCGGGGCCCACACCTCGGCAGGGCCCGGTCGGCGCCAGTCGGTATCGGCATGCGGGAGGAACCGCAAGGCGCGCGGGCGGTCCAGTCCGAGATGGGTGTCGTCGAAGATGGTCCACAGCACCGGGACAGAGGCCGCCCGGCATTCTTCGACCAGTTGGTGCAACCGGGGCGCCATCCGGGTGGCCGCGGGCACCCAGTAGGGGCTCCAGCCGGGCCGGACGAATTCGTCCTGCATGTCGATCACCAGCAGTGCCGCCCGTTCGGGCCGTACGTCGAAAGATGCCCGGCCACGCTCGTAAGCGTTGCGCGCCTGTGCGATCACCCATTCCTCGGTGTATGCCATCCCCACTCCTGCCTCGATTCGAGGTACCTCGTTTCGATGTGCGAGAGTAGCAGCATGCTCGAACTCGCGATCCTGGGATTCCTGGCCGAGGGACCGCTGCACGGCTATCAACTGCGCCACCGGATAGAGCACTTGTCCGGTCACGCCCGGCCGGTCAGCGACGGCAGCCTCTACCCGGCGATCAACCGGCTGGTCAGCGCCGGGTTGCTCGACCGGCGGACCGAGCCGGGCTCCTCGGCCGCTCAGCGGCACACCCTGAGCCTGACCGATGCCGGCCACTGCGAGCTGCTGCGCCGACTGCGGGATGCCAACGGCCTGGACATCAGCGACAGCACCCGGTACTTCACGGTCCTGGCCTTCCTGTCCCACCTGCCCGACATCGCCGACCAGCACGCGGTACTGCGTCGGCGGCTGGATTTCCTGGAACAGCCCGCGAGCTTCTTCCACGACGGTGCCCGCCGCCTGGGCGTCGACGACACCGACGACCCCTACCGGCGCGGCATGCTCACCATTGCCCGCGCCACCAGCCGCGCCGAAAGGGCCTGGCTTCGGGAGGCGTTGGCCTGACACCGCGCCCGCAGGCACATCGCCCGTTCTGCACCCGAACGCCTCGCGCTCGATGGCACCGACCGGGCCGGCCACAAGGAGCAAAGCAGCATGATCCGCCGCTGCATCACCCGGCGGAACAAGCGCGCCGCCGACGAACGCCTACGAGAGGTGGTCGACAGGGCGAACGATGCCTGATACGACGCCAGGACCCCGATTCCTGAACGATGCTCAACTTCTTTACGATCTACCGCGATTCAGGCCAGCGCGGGTACCTCGACGGTGAGCGTGGCGGGGCCGCCGTCGGCCGGCGCGTCCAGCACGGCGGGCACTCCGAGCGGCATCGTCAGCGCGGTCGGCCCGTGCCCGAAGCCCAGCTCCTCGACGACGGGTACACCCAGTGGCCCGAGCCGGTCGGCGAGGACCGCCCGCACCTCCTCGTACGGACCGCAGCCCGCCCAGGAACCGCAGGCCACCCCGGACACCCCGTCGAGCGCCCCCGACCGCAGCAGTTGGGTGAGGATGCGGTCGATGGTGTACGGATCCTCGGTGGTGTCCTCGATCAACAGCAGCCCGCCGTCGGCCGACGTCCGGGCGTGCGGGGTGCCGATGTCGGCGGCGAGCAGGCTCACGCAGCCGCCGTAGGTGATGCCACGGGCCGTGCCGGGTACCAGCACCCTCGCCGAGGGAAGGCCGAGAGTACGCACCGAATCGGGCTCGAACAGGGTGGCCCGCAAGGACTCCTGGGTGTCCGGGTCCTTGAGGAAGGTCTCGGTTCCTGCCATCGGCCCGTGCAGGGTGGCGAGGCCCATGCGCCGGGCGAACGCCTCGTGGAGCACGGTGATGTCGCTGTAGCCGATGAACACCTTGGGCCCGGCCGCGCGCATCGCCGCCCAGTCCACCAGGTCGACCATGCGCTGCACACCGTATCCACCGCGGGCGCAGATCACCGCGTCGACGGACGGATCGCACCAGGCCTCCTGGAGATCCCGGGCCCGCGCCTCGTCCGTGCCGGCGAGGTAGTCCAACTCCGGGTGCACGTCGCGCGCATGGGGTGCCTCGACGGGGACGAGGCCCCAGCCGCGCAGTACGTCCAGGCCCGCGTCGAGACGGTCGGCGGGCACCGGTCCGCTCGGGGACACGACGGCGATCCCGGCGCCCGGACGCAGCCGGGCGGGGCGGGTCAAGGGGGCGAGGGTCACTTCTTCAGCTCCAGCCGCGGTACGTCGGGACAGTCGATGCCGAAGGTCTGGCCGTACAGCGAGAGTTCGGCCTCCAGAGCGCGGATCATGGTGTCGGCGCGCCGGAACCCGTGCCCCTCCCCCTCGAAGGTGAGATATGCGTGCGGGATGCCGCGCCCCGCGACCCGCTCCAGGAACCGCTCGCACTGGACGGGCGGGCAGATCGGGTCGTCCAGCCCCTGGAGCAGGATGAAGGGGGTGGTCAGCCGGTCGGTGCGGCTGACCGGCGAGCGTTCGCGGTAGCGGGCCGGGACTTCGGCGAGCGGGCCGACCAGGGATTCCAGGTACTGCGACTCGAAGTCGTGGGTCTCGTCTGTGCCCCAGCCGGTCAGATCGAGGACGGGGTAGATGATCGTGCCGCAGGCATAGACATCGGTGCCGGTCAGCGAAGCCGCGGTGGTCCAGCCGCCGGCGCTGCCGCCGCGGATGGCGAGCCGTCGCCGGTCGGCCGTGCCCTCGGCGGCCAGCGCTTCGGCGACGGCCGCGCAGTCCTCGACGTCGACGACGCCCCACTGTTCGCGCAGCCGGTTGCGGTAGGCCCTGCCGTAGCCCGTGGAGCCGCCGTAGTCGACCTCGGCGACGCCGATGCCGCGCGAGGTGAAGTAGGCGATCTCCAGGTCGAGTACGAGCGGAGCATGACCGGTGGGACCGCCGTGCGCCCAGACCACATAGGGCGGCAGTTCACCTTCAAGGCCGGTCCGGCCGGGGTTCCGGGGCGGGTAGATGTGGGCGTGGATCTCCCGTCCGTCGGGCCCGGTGAAGGTGCGGTCCTCGGGCTGCGGGTAGTACGCGGGATCGACGGCGTCCTCGTGCGGTGTGCCGATGATCCGGGTGCGGCCGGTCGCGGTGTCCAGTTCGACGACCTCGTAGGCGCTGTACGGGCCGGCGGCGATACCGATGACGCGGCTGCCGTGCACGGCGAGCGACTCGGCCCATTCGGTCCAGGGACCGGCGACGTCGACGAGTTCGCCGGTCTCCGGATCGAGGATGCCGAGCGTGGTGGTGCCCCGGCCGTGGACGGTGGCGATCAGACCGTTCTCCAGGGGCCTGAACCAGCTGAGGCCGATCTTCCAGAGCGGTCCGGCGAACTCCTGTTCCCGGGGGCAGAGCTCCACCGCGCCCCGGTGCGGGTCGGCGCGGTACAGGTTCCACCAGCCGCTTCGGTCACTGGCGAAGAGCAGTTGTCCGTCGGCACCCCACTCGATCTGCGGCACCGACTCCTCGGGGCCGCCGCCGAAACTCCGGGCCTGCTGGAACGTACCGTCCTCGGCGACGTCCGCGAGCATCACCTCGGTGCCGTCCCACGGCATGCGCGGGTGGTCCCAGGCGACCCAGGCCGCCCGCCGGCCGTCGGGCGAGAGCTTCGGTCCGGTGACGAACCGGTGACTGTCGTCCGAGAGTTCACGCACCGCCGAACGGTCGTCGGCCGCGGAGCCGTCCAGGGGCACGGCGGCGAGCACCCGGCGCAGTTCGGTGGGTGCCTCGCCGGTGAACTCCTCCAGGACGCACCAGACCTCGCCCCGGTCGAGGTGGAGCTGCGGGTCGACCCAGCGCAGCCCCCCGCCGACGGACGAGACCGGCGTCAGTGGCCGCGGTTCGCCGGATCCGTCGGGGGCGTAGGCGTACAGCCGCTGGTCGGCGAAGTCGACGAAGACGATCAGCGGGCCCTCCTCGGCGCGTTCGGCCCCGGCCCAGGGCTGTCCGCCGTACTCGACGACGCGGCTCCGTACGTTCCATGGAGCGGGCAGCGCGGTGGCGGTGGTCCCGTCCGCCCGGCGGCGGATCAGGGCGCGGCGGCCCGCCTCGGCAGGGCGCGGCTCCGTCCACCACACCTCGTCGCCGACCACGCCGACATACTCGGGGCGGCCGTCGTGCGACGCCGCGAGCCGTGCGTCGATCGGTGACGGCCATGTTCCGTAGGCCCCTGTGGACACCATGATGAATTCCCCCCGTAGTGGGTCAGGCCGTGCGCAGATAGTGATCGAGGACGCGGACGCCGAAGTGCAGCGCTTCGACGGGGACGCGTTCGTCGACGCCGTGGAACAGCGCCTGGTAGTCGAAGCCGACGGGCAGCTTCAGCGGCGAGAAGCCGTAGCCCGCGATGCCGAGCCGGGAGAACTGCTTGGCGTCCGTGCCGCCCGACATGCAGTACGGCACGACATGGCCGTCCGGATCGAAGCGCTCGATCGCGGCACGCAGCTTCGCGAAGGTCGGCGAGTCGACCGGCGCCTCCAGCGGGACCTCGCGGTGGTGGAACTCCCAGTCGACATCGGGTCCGGTCAGCCGGTCCAGAGTGGCGTGGAACTCGTCCTCGCCGCCGGGCACCATCCGGCCGTCGATGTACGCGGTGGCGTGGCCCGGGATCACGTTGACCTTGTACCCGGCCTCCAGCATGGTCGGGTTGGAGCTGTTGCGGACGGTCGGCTCGACCAGGGCGGCGGCCGGGCCCAGCTTGTCGAGCAGTTCGTCGACGTCGAAACCGGGGGCGTCGAGGTCGGGGTGGATGCCGTGCAGCGCGGCGATCTCGGTGAGCGCGGCGCGGACCGTCGGGGTGAGCCTGACCGGCCATGCGTGCTGGCCGATCCGGGCGACGGCGGAGGCGAGTGCGCTGACCGCGTTGGCCTTGTTGACCTTGGAGCCGTGCCCCGCCTTGCCGTGTGCGGTGAGCTTCAGCCAGGCGGTGCCGCGCTCGCCCGCGGCGATCGGGTAGAGCGGCATGGAGGGTCCGGCGTGGAAGGTGAAGGCACCGGACTCGCTGATCCCCTCCGTGCACCCTTCGAAGAGTCCGGCGTGCTGGTCGGCGAGGAAGCCGGAGCCGTCCTCGGCGCTGGCCTCCTCGTCGGCGGTGTACGCGATCACGATGTCGCGACGGGGCCGGACACCGGCCCGCGCCCAGGCCCGGACGACGGCCAGGACCATCGCGTCCATGTTCTTCATGTCGATGGCGCCGCGCCCCCAGACGACGCCGTCGCGCACCTCTCCGGAGAAGGGGTGCACGGTCCAGTCGTCGGCCTCGGCCGGGACGACATCGAGATGGCCGTGTACGAGCAGGGCGTCGGCGGACGGATCGGTGCCAGCGATCCGGGCCACCACGTTGGTGCGTCCCGGGGTGCGCTCCAGGAGGGTGGGTTCGAGTCCGGCGTCGGCCAGCCGCTCGGCGACGTACTCGGCGGCCGGGCGTTCCCGGCAGTCGCCGCCGCCGCGGTTGGTGGTGTCGATCCGGATCAGCTCGGAGGTGAACGTCACCGATTCCTCGAGCGCCCTGTCGTCGACGCCCTGTCGGGGGTCGGTCGCCTCAGCCATACTGTTCCTCCACGGCGGACGACACGATGGTCGTCACGGCCTTGAACGTGCGGATAGCTTCGTACATCGTCCCGCTGGTGTAGGCGACGCGCCGTTCGCCTCCGGGTGCCACGCCGGGGACGACGGTGGCCGCGCCGGCCAGGTGCTCGGCGTCGAACTCCAGCTCGACGGTGAAGGGACCGCCCTCCACCGGGGTGTGACGTACCGCCAGCGCGGTCGCTTCCTTGGCCGCCGCACGGATGTCGGCGGCGGTACGGGCCGGGGTGCGGCACACCGCGGCGTAGCGCGACACATAGTCCTTCACGGCGACCTTGCGGGCCTGCGGGGCGTACCCCTGCGCGTCCGCACAGGTCAGGTCGTCGCCCGTGACGAGGACGACGGGAACGCCGTACTCGGCCACGACATGCGCGTTGAGCAGCCCCTCGCTCGCCCGGACGCCGTTGAGCCAGACCCCGGTGAGGGAGTTCGCGAGATAGGTGTGGGCGAGCACCCCCTCCGTACCGGCGCCCGTGTGGTAGCCCACGAAGGCGATGGCGTCGACGTCGCCGTGCTGGACGCCTTCCACCATGGAGAGGGACTTGTGCCTGCCGGTGAGCATCTGGACCCGGTCGTCGAGCCGCTCCAGCAGAAGGTTGCGCATGGACCAGTGGGCCTCGTTGACGAGCACCTCGTCGGCGCCGCCGTCGTAGAAGCCGAGCGCCGCCGCGTTCACGTCGGAGGTGAACATGGCGCGGCATCGCTCCCACTGCGGGGTGCCCGGCAGCACATCGGCCGGCCAGGTCACGCCGGTGGCGCCTTCCATGTCCGCGCTGATCAGGATCTTCATGCGGGGTCACGCTACGCGCCGAAGAACCTCCAGGCCAGAGCCACAGAGACGTTCAATGGTCCAGTCCTCCGAAGAGAGCGCGACCCACACCCCCATCAGGAGCATTCCGGACACGTCACGTCCGGCCGCCGGCCGGGTCGGCCCTCTTCGCCTTGACAGCCTTCCCGCGCCAAGACCATGATTCCATTAATTGACTAATGGAATTGAGGCGAAGTGCATGGCAGACGTATTCACTCCGGACGGCGCGTCCGGCGCATGGGCCCTGGAGGCCCGCGGCCTGGGTAAGCGCTACCGGCGCGGCTGGGCGCTGCAGGACATCTCGTTCCGGCTGCCGGCCGGCCGGATCTGCGGCCTCGTCGGCCCCAACGGAGCCGGGAAGAGCACCCTGCTGAGGATCGCGACCCGTCAGGTGCAGCCCACGGAAGGCGATCTCAGGGTCTTCGGCGTGCCCGTGGACGACCCCGAGGTGATGCCCAAGTTCGCGTTCCTCGGGCAGGACAAGCCGCTGTTCAAGCGGTTCACCGTGGCCGAGACGCTGCGCATGGGCGCCGAGCTCAACCCCGGCTGGGACATGGCCGCGGCGGAGCGGATCGTGCGGTCGGGCCAGGTGGCGATGGACGCCCGCGTGGGCACTCTCTCCGGTGGGCAGCGCACCCGCGTCGCCTTCGCGCTGGCCTTCGGCAAGCGGCCCGACCTGCTGCTGCTCGACGAGCCGATGTCCGACCTCGACCCGCTGGCCCGCCACGACATGAGCACCCTGCTGATGTCGGAGGCCGTCGAGCGCGGCACCACGGTGGTGATGTCCTCCCACATGCTCACCGAGCTGGAGGACATGTGCGACTACCTGCTCGTCCTCGCGGGCGGCAGGATCCGGATGGCGGGCGACGCGGACGCGCTCGTCCCGGCCCACGCGCTGGTGACCGGGCTCGCCACGGACGGGGACCCGGCCGCCGCGCTGGCCCCGCACACCGTGATCGAGTGCCGCGTCCAAGGCCGGCAGTTCCACGCGCTGGTACGGACGAACGGCCCCCTGTCGGGTGACTGGGTGGTCTCCGAACCCAGCCTGGAGGAGGTGCTGCTGGCGCATCTCCGCTCGCCGGACGCGCCCTCGTTGTTCACACCCGGTGCCCGTACCGAGGCCGAAGGGAGCCACACCTCATGAGCACCACCCTGACCGACGCCCCCCGGACCGAGCGCACCCCGGGGCCCCGCATGCTGCACGGGCTGAGCTGGCTCGTGGTGCGCCAGCACCGGGCCGCGCTGCTCAGCCTGCTCGCCGTGGCGGTCCTCGGCTCGATCTGGATCGTCTACGAGCGCAGCCGCATGAAGGACCTCCTGGACGCCGCGGGCTGGCCGGGGAAGGAACTGGCGCAGCCGGCGTTCGACTCGGGCAGTGTGAGTCTCGTCATCACCGCACTGGGCGGGCTGCCGATGATCCTCGCCGTCTTCGTCGGCGCCCCGCTGATCGCGGGAGATCAGGAACAGGGCACCGCGCAGCTGGTCACCACCCAGTCGGTGTCACGCCGCCGCTGGATGGCGACGAAGTTCGCCTGGTGCTACGCGGCGGTGACCGTGACCGCCGCGTTGCTCTCGGCGCTGTTCACCTGGTGGTGGAAGCCCTACCGTTCGGTGTTCCCCGGCGAGTGGTGGGAGGGATCGGTCTTCGACAGCACCGGCCCGATGCTCCCCGCGTTGTGTCTCTTCACGACCGCCGCCGGCATCACCATCGGTGTGCTGGTCCGCCGCGTCGTCGCCTCCATGGCGATCACGTTCGTCTTCGCCGCGGCGGTCGGGGTCTTCTGGGACGAGATGCTCGTCCACCTCGCCCCGACCCGCACGATCGTCTACCCGCTCGACGCGGACATGCCCTCGCGGGTGAACGGGTCGTTCGAGGTGGACCGCTGGATCGGCTCCGCCGACGGCCGTCTCTACGGCTGGGGCCTGTGCGCCAAGCCCACCGAGGAGGCCTCGGACGCGTGCGTCAAGGAGCACGGCATCGTCAACAATGTGTACGAGTACCTCGGCTTCGACCAGATGCCGGCCATGCAGTGGACCGGGGCGGCCATCCTGCTCGCGGGTGCCGCCGTACTGACCGCGTTCGTCCTGTGGCGGGTGTCCCGTCGCCCCCTCTAGGACCTGCCGCCGCAGGTACATAGGGTTTCGGCAGTCGAACGGGAGGTGAAGGCAGTGGTCGTGTTCCGTATCGACCGGCGCAGCGGGGTGGCGACGTATCTCCAGATCGTGCGACAGGTCGAACAGGCACTGCGCATGGGCGCCCTGGAGGAGGGGGACCGCTTGCCCACGGCCGCTCAGGTCGCGGCCGAGACCAAGGTCAACCCGAACACCACCCTCAAGGCGTACCGGGAGCTGGAGCGCGCGGGCCTCGCCGAGGTCCGGCAGGGAGCGGGCACCTTCATCACCCGCTCCCTCGTCCCGCCCCAGGCGGGTGCCGACTCCCCGTTGCGCACATCGCTCGCCGAATGGCTGGACCAGGCAAGGGCGCAGGGGCTCAGCGGCCCGGAGGCCGACGCCCTGTTCCGGTCGGTCCACGCGGCCGTCTATCCGCCCGAGGCGGACACCGGCTGAGGCACGGCGCCGTACGCCTCGTCGACGAGGAGTGACCGGCCCCCGGTGGGGGCCGGTCACCGTCATGCCGGTGCGGGGTAGTCACCCGTGGCGCCGTCGGTCCGCTCGCGCAGCAGGTCCGCGTGACCGTTGTGGCGGGCGTACTCCTGGATCATCACCAGGTACACCCAGCGCAGGCTGACGGTGCGGCCGCGGGGGGCGTACACGAAGGTCTCGTCGAGGCCGCGCCCCGCCACGGCGGCCTCGCACGCCTCGATCTCGGCGCGGAAGGCGGCGAAGTCGCGCTCGGCGTGCGCGGCGTCGACGCCTTCGATCCCCTCGTCGCCGTCGCCCGGAGCGGTGAAGACATCACCGATCCGCTCGCCCGCGAAACCCCGGCGGAACCACCAGCGTTCGATCTCCGCCATGTGCCGCACCAGGCCGAGGAGGGTGAGGCCGGAGGGCGCGGCGGCGGTACGGGCGAGCTGTGCCGGAGTCAGCCCGGCGCACTTGGTGAGCAGCGTCTCGCGGTGCCACCGGAGCCATCCTTCCAGCATGACCCGCTCGTCCGCGGTGCTCGGGACGTTCAGCTGGTCCCCGTCGACCGTCGTACGTTCGATGTGAGGTGCCGTCCATGTCATGCAGGCCATCCTCACACCACCGGGCTCCCCGCTCAGATCAGTTCCCGCAGGAGCGGCTCCGGGTCCGCGAGCAGGAACAGGTGACCGCCGTCGGGGACGGTGCGCAGCTCGGCGCCCGGGATCTGCGCATGCGCCCAGCGCGCCACCTCGACGGGAACGTTGCCGTCCGCCTCGCCGTGGAGGAACAGGGTCGGTACGGAGACCGAGCCCAGGGGGTCCGGCAGCGGGCGCCCGTAGCCGGCGAGGTCGGTGACGACCGCGTCCATGCCCTGACGCCCGCCCTCGGTGGTGTCCACGTCGGACAGTGCCCGGAAGGCGGGAGTGCTCATGATCAGCCGATCGGAGCGGGGCCAGGCGTCGAGGTTCGGCTCGCGCCTCGCCTTCTTGAAGATCCCCTTCCCGGCGAGCATCGGCCGGGCGATCGCCGGGGCCCGGACGACGATCCGGTTCATCCACTTGACCAGCGGGATCCGGCGCGCGTAGGTCTCGCGGGGGGCTCCGGGGACGGCGGCGCACGCGAGGATCAGTCGTGTGACCCGCCCCGGGTGCTTCTGGGCCGCCGAGAGCGCGTACCCGCCGCCACCCGAGATCGCCACGAGTGTGGCCCGCTCGCGGCCGAGGTGGTCGAGCAGGGCCACGAAGTCGTCGTTCCAGCGGTGGAAGCCGCGACCGGGTACGGGATCGGTCTCGCCGTAGCCCGGACGGTCCGGGAAGACCAGATGCAGGCCCACGTCCGTCGCCGCCTGCCGCAGCGCGAGGCCCTCGTACCGGCTGCCGGGGGTGCCGTGGAGCACGATCACGGGCGGGGCGGCGGGGTCGCCGTACGAGCAGTACGCGATGCGACGCCCGCCCGGCGCCGTCAGGCGGTGCGTCTTCGGCAGTTCCGTCTCCGGCGTCTTCGGCTGGTCCCGGGGGGAGGGGGTCATCTCTGCTCCTCGTGGGATACGGGGGTGGCGGCAGCGGCGGCGATCCCGCCGATGACGAAGTCGAGGCCGAAGCTGAACCGGCGGTCGTAGTCGTGGTGGTCCGCGAACACCGACGCGGCCCGTCGCTCCGGCGGAAGATGGTGCAGTTCCAGATCGCCGCGGCCGAGGCGGATCGCCACATGGCCGGTGACGAAGTCGTGCAGGGTGCCGTACGCGTACGCGGCGGCCTCCTCGTCGAGCCCCGCGCTGCGCAGCGCCGCCACGACCCGGTACGCGACATCGTCCGCGCCGGGTCCGACGAGTGAGGCGCGGCGGTGCGCCTCCAGGATGACCGGGTGGCGCATGAGCAGGTCGTGCAGCGTGTCCGCGAACAGCCGGACGACGTCGCGCCACTCGTCCGGCCAGTCCACGGAGCGGGTCACCCCGCCGACGATCCGGGACACCAACGCGTGCTGGAGCGCGTCGATGCCGCCCGTCGTGCGGTGGATCGCCATCGGTGACACGTCCAGCCGCTCCGCCAGCGCCCGCAAGCTCACGGCATCGAGCCCCTGGTCGTCGGCCAGTTCGGTCGCCGCGTCCAGGATCGCGTCGAGCGTCACCGCCCGGGGACGGCCGTTCCTCGGAGTGCTTGTCTTCTCGACCACCATGCCCACACCATATCGATACGCGTAACGAAACAGCAATGGGAGCGCTCATGACGGAGTTGCACGACCTCACCGCTCTTCAACTGGCCGCCGCCTACCGGCGCGGTGAGACGAGCCCGACCGAGGTGGTGGACCACCTGCTGGCCCGGATCGGGCACGGCGACCGGGTGGGGGCGTTCACCACCGTGTCGGCCGACCTGGCCCGCACCGCGGCGGCCGAAGCCGAACGCGTCCTGCGCTCGGCGGACCGCACCGAACTGCCGCGCCTGTTCGGCGTACCCACCGCGATCAAGGACCTGGAGGCCACCGCGGGGGTGCGCACCACGCTGGGCTCCGCGCTGTTCCGCGACTGGATTCCCGGGCACAACGACGAGATCGTCGACGTCATGGCCGATGCAGGGCTGATCAGCCTCGGCAAGACCACCGTTCCCGAGTTCGGGGCGGCCTGCTACACCGAGCCCGAGGTCTCCGCCCCGGCGCGCAGCCCCTTCGACCTGAGCCGCAGCGCGGCCGGCAGCAGTGGCGGCGCGGCCGCGGCGGTCGGCGCACTGCTGGTGCCGATCGCGCAGGGCAGCGACACCGCCGGCTCGGTGCGCTCCCCCGCGAGCGCCTGCGGGGTGGTCGGGCTCAAACCCAGCCGCGGGCTCGTCACCGCGGGCCCGGCCGGCCATGACGGGATGGGGCTCTCCGTGCGGGGCCCGCTGGCCCGCACCGTCCGCGACACCGCCGCGTTCCTGGACGCACTGACCACCCGTACCGGGGCCGGTACGGTGCATCCGCCCCGCGCCGTCAGCCACGAGCGCGCCTGCGAGGCGCCGCTCCCCCGGCTCCGGGTGGCGCTCGCGCAGGGCTCGGTCTCGGGAGGACCCGTGGACGCCGAGGTCGCCGCCGCCGCCGAACTCACCGCGCGTGCGCTGGCCGGTCTCGGCCATGACGTCTTCACCCGTGACCAGGCGGCGGACCCCGAGTTCACCGAGAGCTTCCAGACGATGTTCACCGCACTGGTCGGGGCCAGGGCGATGGCGTTCGACGAGGCGGCATTGCGCCCGATAGTCCGCCATCTCCTTTGTCGGTCAAAGGAGTTGACCTCGGGCGAGCTGGCCGCCTCGATCGGTGTCGTCCAGGCCAGGGCGCGGGCCTGGACGTTCGGTTACGCGGACGCCGACATCGTGATCACCCCGACCGTAACGACCCCGCCGACGCTCATCGGTCAGCTGCGCGACGACACGGATCCGGCGGCCGAACTGGCCGCGATGACCGCCTTCACCGGCAACACCGTCCTCGGGAACGCCACCGGGTTCCCCGTCATCAGCCTTCCGCTGGGCTGGAGTTCCGGCGGCCTGCCGCTCGGGGTCTCCCTCACGGCCGGCTGGGGACGCGAGGACCTGTTGTTCGGAGTATCGGCGGCCCTGGAGGAGGCCATGCCGTGGGCCCACCGCTACACCGACCTCAGCGGCTGTCCGTGCCCTTGAGGATCTCCTCGATCCGGGTCAGTTCCTCGTCGCCGAACTCCAGATTGCGTACCGCCCCGACACTGTTCTCCAACTGGGTCACGCTGCTCGCCCCGACCACTGCGGAGGTGACCCGGCCGCCCCGCAGCACCCACGCCAGGGCCATCTGCGCAAGGGACTGCCCGCGTGCGGAAGCCACCTCGTCCAGCGCCCGCAGCCGGTCCACCAGCTCGGGGGTGACCGAATCGGGCGTCAGGAAGGGGCTGTTGCCCGCCGCGCGGGAGCCTTCCGGGATGCCGCGCAGATAGCGGTCGGAGAGGATGCCCTGCTCCAGCGGCGAGAAGGCGATCGAGCCGGTGCCCAGTTCGTCCAGCGTCGCGAGCAGACCGTCCTCCACCCAGCGGTCCAGCATCGAATAGCGCGGCTGGTGGATCAGGAGCGGGGTGCCCAGCTCCTGGAGGATCCGGGCTGCCTGTCGGGTCTGCTCCGGCGAGTAGTTGGAGACGCCGACGTAGAGCGCCTTGCCCTGTCGTACCGCCGAGTCGAGTGCGCCCATCGTCTCTTCGAGCGGGGTGTCCGGGTCGAAGCGGTGGGAGTAGAAGATGTCGACGTGGTCGAGCCCGAGCCGGGTCAGGCTCTGGTCCAGCGAGGAGAGCAGGCTCTTCCTGGACCCCGACTCCCCGTACGGGCCGTCCCACATCCGGTTGCCCGCCTTCGTCGAGATGACGAGTTCGTCCCGGAGCCGGGCGAAGTCCGTTCCCAGCGCGCGTCCCATCGCGATCTCGGCGGCGCCGGGCGGCGGTCCGTAGTTGTTGGCGAGATCGAAGTGGGTGATGCCGAGATCGAAGGCCCGGCGCAGGATCCGGCCCTGGCTCTCCGGCGTCCGGTCGCCGCCGAAGTTGTGCCACAGGCCGAGGGAGACCGCGGGAAGCAGCAGACCGCTGCGTCCGGTGCGCCGGTAGGGCATGGAGTGGTAGCGGTCGGCGGACGGCAGGTACATGCAGGCTCCACGGAAGAGGGGCGGTCGCGGTGGGCAGGGGTCCAGGTTCACCGACAACGATCCAGCAGTCCAACAGGAGATTCCGCTGGGATTCATCGACTACATTTCTCAATCGTGGAATTGCGCCAGCTGGAACATTTCGTCGCCGTCGCCGAGGAGCAGCACTTCACCCGTGCCGCCGAACGCCTCGCCGTGTCGCAGTCCGGCCTCTCCGCCTCCGTCCGGGCCCTGGAACAGGAGCTGAGGACCCCGCTCTTCAGCCGCACCACGCGCAGCGTTCGGCTGACCGAGGCGGGGCGCGCGCTGCTGGTCGAGGCCGAGCGCACACTGGCGGGCGCGCGGGCGGCCAAGGACGCCGTCGACGCGGTACGCGGACTGCTGCGCGGCACCTTGTCGGTGGGCGTCGAGCAGTGTGTGCCGGGGGTGCATCTTCCGCGTCTGCTGGCGGCGTTCCACCGCAGGCATCCGCTGATGGAGATCCGGCTCCGTCAGGAGGGCACCACGAGCCTGGTGGACGGGGTGGCCGGCGGACGGCTCGACGCCGCCTTCGCCGCGACCGTCAGCTCCGTCGAGTGGCGCGGTGAACTCCACCCGCTGGCACGTGAGCCCATGGTCGTGCTCTGCGCCCCCGGCCACCGGTTCACGGCGGCGGACCGCGTCGCGTGGGACGAGCTGACCGGTGAGTCCTTCATCGACTTCCATCCGGACTGGGGGCCGCGGCGAGCGGCGGACGGGGCGTTCGCCCAGGCGCGGGTGCGGCGCACGGTGGGTCTGGAGGTCAACGACGTGCACAGTTTGCTGGAGCTGGTCCACGAGGGGCTGGGGATCGCTCTGGTGCCCCATCACTTCTCCCGCAAGCCCGAGGCGCGGGGGCTGACGGCGGTCGGGCTCGAAGGGCCTCGGCAGCCTTGCTACGAGAGCGCCGTGGTGCTCCCGGCGGCCCGGGCCATGAGCCCGGGTGCACGGGAGTTGATGGCGCTGCTGCGGAGCGGCGAGGGGGTGTGACGGCGGTTCCGCCCGGCCCTCGGCCGACGGCGGTCGTGGCGGCCAGTACGAACCGGTGCGCGGGCAGGTCGAGACGGGTTCCGTCGGGCAGGTACGCGGTCTGGGCCAGGGCGGTGTCACCGTCGGCCAGCGTGGTCGGTCCGGCCGCCCGCAGCAGCCGGGGCACCTCCTCCACGGTGGCACTCGCCGGATTCAGCCCGTGGTCCAGCTCCCGCCGCAGCTTCTCCGGCGGACCGTCCGGGCCCTGCGCGATCCGCTGGAGCACCGCCTTGGAGTCCGGGGTCGGCTCGGCGACGAACGCCCGGCCCCGCTCCCCCAGCAGCGTCGTGACCGCCGCGGCGACGGCGGGCCTGGCCTCGGCATCGCTCTGGTGGATCACCGCACGCATGTAGACGTTCGCGTCGCCGATCCGCTCGTGCAGGGCCGCCACGGCCTCGGCGTCGGCCAGGTCGAGCTGGGCGAACTCGGCCACCCCCTCGGTGTCCGCGCGGCGTGCGTGCGCGATCGCCGCGTGCGAGAGGTCCACCCCTGTCCCGCGCGCGAAGCGGGTGGCGAGACAGCGGGTCTGGGTGCCGTTTCCGCAGCCGAGGTCGACGACGGGCAGCGAGGTGTCGGCGTACGGCAGGAGCAGTGCGCTGTGGGGGACTGAGCTGAGGGCCGGGTCGACGTCCCAGATCGCCTCGCCCGGCGTGTCCGAGGTGGCGGACCAGTAGCCCTCCCACGCATCGCGGTACCGCTCCGACACGCCCATGGGCACTCCCGAGTCCGTTGGTTGCGAGGGATGTTGCTCAGGTCCGGGCCACCCTCCCGGAGCCGTGGCGGCAAGACCACGCACACCGTCCACCCCGAAAACGGCATCCTTCACCAGAGGTGCGGCCTGCGATGTCCCGGCCGCGCACGGACCGGTCCGGATACGGGTGCCGGTCCGGCCGGTCGGGTTCCCGGCCGGCCGGCTGTTCCCCGGTCAGTCCTCGTGCCCCAGTTGGAGGTCGCGTTCGGTGCGTCCGCCGCCGGCCACCTGGAGGACGGTGGCCACGGGCGGATACCCGGCCGCGATCACCGTGTACTCACCGGTGGAGAGGTCCACGAACCGGAACGCCCCGTCGGGCCCGGTGGTGAGCGTGTCGACCACATTGCCCGCCGCGTCCAGCAGCGTGACCCGGGCGTCCTCGACGGGCCGGCCACCACTTGCCCGCACGATGCCGCGCAGCACCGCGCCCCCGGCGAGCTCGATGTCCTGCCGGGTCTCCCTGGCGGCCTGCACGCTCACCGGCAGTGCGGCGGGCCGGAAGGCGGGGGCGCTGGCGGCGAGGGTGTACTCGCCGGCCACCAACTCCGAGATCACATACCCTCCTTCGCGACCGCTGCGGGTGGAAGCGACCACTTCGCCGCGCACGTCGGTGAGGGTGACGGCGGCATCGCGCACGGGGATGCCGTCGGCGGTGACGACGGACCCGGCGAGGCGCCCGGCACCGCCGAGCATCACATCGAGCTCGACGGGCCGTTCGCCCACGGTGACGCTGACGGCCTGCGGCTGGTGCCCGCCCGCCGCGGCGATGAGGACGTACGCACCGGCGCCGGGCACGCTCAGCGCGTACCTCCCGTCCTCGCCGCTCGCGCCACGCCCGACCTGCTGCCCCTGGGCGTCGATGAGGGTGAGGGCGGCGCTCGGGACCTTGGTGCCGTCGGGGTGCTGGACGCTGCCGCTCACCGGCACGCCCGACAGGTACACGGGCGGCGGGGCGGCGGTGACGCGGGCTGCGGGGATCGGTGCGGACCCGGTGCTGGACTCGGCGTCGGTTTCGGGGCTGTGGTGGGACACCAGCGGTTTCTCCTTGAGGAAGAAGGCGAGGAACAGGCCGAGCACGAGCACCGGCACGAGGTAGAGGAAGATCCGCGGCATCGCGTCGGCGTACGCCCGGATATAGCTGTCGCGCAGCGCCGGCTCCATGGCATGGACCAGCTGCGGGGTGATCGACTCGGGGTCGGGGAGGTCGGCGCCGGACGGCAGGCGGGCGGCGAGCGCGTCCGCGAGGCGGCCCGCGAAGAGCGTCCCGAAGACGGCGGCGCCGACGCTGCCGCCGATCTGCCGGAAGTAGTTGTTGGCACTGGTGGCGGCGCCGAGGTCGGTGGGCTGAACGGAGTTCTGGACCGCGAGCACCAGCACCGGCATGATCAGACCGATCCCGATGCCGAGCACCGCCTGAGCGAAGCTGTATTCGAGGCGCGGGGTGTCCGTTTCCAGCCGGGAGAGCAGCCACATCCCGAGGACCGAGAACGCGCCGCCGAGGATCGGGTGGATGCGGTACCGGCCGGTGCGCGAGATCAACTGGCCGGAGACGATGGACGCCACGACGATGCCGCCCATCATCGGGAGCATCAGGAGGCCGGATTCGGTGGCCGACGCTCCGTCGACCATCTGCAGGAAGGTCGGCAGATAGCTCGCGGCGCCGAACAGCGCGACTCCGACCACCGCGCCGACGAGGGCGGTGACGTTGAAGACGGAGTCACGGAACAGCCGCAGCGGAATGATCGGTTCGGCTGCCCGGTGCTCGACGACGAGGAAGAGCAGGGCTGTTCCGGCGGCTCCGGCGGCGAGCCCCAGGATGGTGCGTGACCCCCAGGCGTACTCCGTCCCGCCCCAGCTGGTCAGCAGCACGAGACAGGTGGAGGCCGCCGCGAGCAGCAGGGCGCCCAGGATGTCGAGGCGGGGCCGGACGGTGGGCCGGGGGAGTTTGAGGACGACGGTGATGACGGCGAGGGTGATCAGGCCGAACGGCACATTGATGTAGAAGCACCAGCGCCAGGAGGCGTGGTCGGTGAAGAACCCGCCCAGCAGCGGCCCCGCGACCGAGGCGAGGCCGAAGGCGGCGCCGATCAGCCCCATGAACCGGCCGCGTTCCCGCGGCGGTACGACATCCGCGATGATCGCCTGGACACCGATCATGAGTCCGCCGCCGCCGATGCCCTGGACCGCCCGGAAGGCGATCAGCTCGTCCATCGTGCGGGACCAGCCGGCCAGCGCGGAACCGATGACGAAGACGACGATGGCGAACTGGAAGACGCCCTTGCGCCCGAAGAGATCGCCGAGCTTTCCGTAGATCGGCAGGCCGATGGTGGAGGCGAGGAGGTAGGCGGTGACGGCCCAGGACATCTTCTCCAGGCCGTGCAGCTCACCGACGATCTTCGGCAGTGCCGTGGCGACGATCATCTGGTCGAGCGCCGCGAGCAGCAGCGTCAGCATCAGTCCGAGGAAGACCAGCCGGATGTGGCGGGGACTGGTCGCCGGCTCGGCGGACGGGGCGGGGACGGCCTCCTCCCCGGCGGGCGGCGACGAGGGCGGCGGAATCGGCAGCGTCGTCGCCGCCTCGGTGGCGCCCGTACCGTTCGGCTCGTCCTCCAACAGAGTGATCCCACCCACCACGTGCCGCTCCCCTCGTCGCGTCTGCGCCGCCCATTTCTCGCATTGCGCGATAAGGGAGGGCAAACGCGAACGGGGGGCGCCGGCGGCGCACTCGGGGGGCTTAGCCCCCGGTCGGAGCCACTACGGCGCACCACCGGCGGGCCGAGAAGACCACCCGAACCGGTGAGGCCGGTCAAGCGCGCGTGGAGCTACTTCTCCACCTCGGCGGCGAGGTTGCGCAGCAGCTCGTCGTAGATCCGCCCAAGTCCCTTGGGCGCGAAGGTCTTCTCGAAGAATCCGCCGATGCCTCCGGCACCGTTCCAGACGGTCGACACGACCGCCTTCGACTTGCCCTCACCGGCCGGGGTGACGGTCCAGGTGGTGACCATCGAGGAGTTGCGGTCCTTCTCCACGAGCTGTCCGTCGGTGGGCTCGGTGACCTCCAGCAGGCAGTCGCGCACCCGCTTGCTGGTGGCCTGAAGCTTCCAGTGGACCAGCGTGCCCTCGCCGTCGCCGCCCTCGCGCACCTCGTACTCGCTGAACTGTCCGGGCATCACCTTGCGCCGGGCCTCCTGGTAGTCGGCCAGCGCGTCGAACACCGTCTCCGCGTCCGCCGCGATGACTCGCTCCGTCGTTGCCTCGACCTGCGCCATGGCTGTTCCTCCAGCACTCGGTTGTTCGGGGGTGTGCTGAGCCAACCACCTCGGGGAACCTCGTTCAAAATCCGGGCCGGGACGAAGGGGAGAAAACGATCAAGGGAACAAGTGTTCTATTCTCTGTCCAGTGCTACCGAGGAGGCGCCCATGCGCGCACCGTGGAGCCCGGCACCCCCTCCCCCGGGCGCCGCCTCGACGTCGTCCGCACCTTGAGCGAGAACGGCATCGACTGCGGCGTCCTGATGGCGCCCGTCGTCCCGTTCCTCGGCGACCATCCGGACCAGTTGCGCGCCACGGTCCGGGCGATCGCCGCGGCCGGGGCGACCTCGGTGACCCCGCTCGTGCTCCACCTGCGACCCGGCGCCCGGGAGTGGTACATGCGGTGGCTCGGGCAGCACCACCCCCGGCTGGTGCGGCGGTACGAGCGGCTGTACACCGAGGGCGCCTACGCGCCCAAGTGGTACCAGCGCCGCATCACCCGGTACGTCCACGAGCTGGCGACCGAGTTCGGCATCGGACCCTCGCATCGGGGCTCGGCCCGCCGGCTCCCCGTACGCCGGGAGCAGCGGCCGTCGCTCGACGACCCCGGGTCCACTCAGCTGACCCTCCTGTGACCCGCTGCCTCCGGCACGGGCGAGCCCGGCGCATCGGAGTCAGGCATATGGGTCAACTCTCAACGGAACATGTCCTCCCGGGCACGAATGCGGGGAGCATGCGGCGGGGGCTGCGCCACGCGCGGCCGTCTTTCCCCCACCACGGGAGGCCATATGACGAAACGTCCAGGAATTCTGTTCGCCGTCGGGGCGACGGTCGCCGGTCTGGTGACCGCCGCCCCTTCCCCGGCTACCGCCGACACCGGCGCGCGGCGCGACGCCGCCCAGCTCCGGTGGACCGACTGCGGCAGCGCGTCGTATCCGACGCTGCAGTGCTCATCGGTCAGCACACCGCTCGATCATGACGATCCGTCGGGCCGACGGATCACGCTCGCCCTGTCCCGGGTCCCGCACACCGCGAAGACCTTCCAGGGACCGCTGCTGGTCAACCCGGGCGGCCCCGGGGGCAGCGGCCTCTCGATGGCCGGCTTCGTCGCGTCCTCGCTGCCGAAAAAGGTGGCCGCGCAGTACGACGTGATCGGGTTCGACCCGCGCGGCGTCGGGAAGAGCGAGCCCGCGCTGGACTGCGTACCCAAGTACTTCGATCCGCTGCGTCCCGAATCGACCCCGGACTCGCCCGTGGTCGAGCAGGCCAACCGGAACCGGGCCGCCTCGTTCGCGAGGGCGTGCGGGGAGAAGTACCCGGATCTGCTGCCCCACATGGACACGGTCAGCGCCGCCAAGGACCTCGATGTGATCCGGGAGGCGACCGGCTCCCGGCAGCTCAACTACTTCGGCTACTCGTACGGGACCTACCTCGGCGCCGTGTACGCCAAGCTGTTCCCGGAGCGGGTGCGGCGCCTGGCGCTCGACTCGAACGTCGACCCCGAGGGCGTCTGGTACGACGACAACATCGGCCAGGACTACGCCTTCGACGCCCGCCACAAGGCGTTCGCCGCCTGGGTGGCGAAGCACGACACCACGTACGGGCTCGGCAGCGACCCGGCGAAGGTCGAGGAAGCCTGGTACGCGATGCGCGAAGCCGTCAAAACCCACCCCGCGGGCGGGAGGGTCGGAACGAGCGAGCTGGAGGACACCTTCCTGCCGGGCAGCTACTACAACGGCTACTGGCCCTACCTGGCCGACGCGTTCGCCGCGTACGTGCACGAGCATGACGAGGAAGCGCTCGTGAAGGCGTACAAGCGGTTCGGCGCGGTCGACGCGAAGGGCGACAACGGGTACTCCGTGTACTCGGCCGTGCAGTGCCGCGACACCCCGTGGCCCCGCGAGTGGAACACCTGGCGCAACGACAGCTGGAGGGTGCACGGGAAGGCACCCTTCTTCACCTGGAACAACACCTGGTACAACGCGCCGTGCGCCGACTGGCCGGTGGCACCGCTGAACCCGGTACGGGTCTCCAACAGCGACCTGCCGCCGGTACTGCTCTTCCAGGCCACCGAGGACGCGGCCACGCCGTACGAGGGCGGGGTCACCCTGCACCGCAAGCTGCGCGGCTCCAGCCTGGTCGTCGAGCAGGGCGGCGGAAATCATGGCATCACGCTGAGCGGCAACGACTGCCTGGACACCTATCTGGCCGACTATCTCGCCAAGGGCACCGTCCCGCGCGGCAGGGGCGGCCGGGACGACGCAGACGCGGTCTGCGCCAAGTCCGCCGACCCGCAGCCGCTGACCGGCAGGGCCGCGGCGAAGGCGGCCCGGGGAACGGGTTCCGGCAGCAGCGGCAGCACCCTGCACGGCCTGCTCGGCTTCCGCGGCTGACGGTCCGGGGACCGGGCCGATATTCGGTCGGGGTCATCCTGGCGCATGCGTCAGGATGACCCGCATGACGATACGGAACGCGCCCGACGTGCTCGTACGGGACATGACGGTCGACGACTGCGAGTCCGTCGCAAAGGTCCGGGTGCGGGGCTGGCAGGCCGCGTACGCCGGGCTGATGCCGCGGTCGTATCTGGACTCCATGAACGTCGCCGAGGACGCGGAACGGCGCCGTGGATTCTTCGACGAGGGCAGCACGGTGGTGAATGTGGTGGCCGAACGGGCGGGCCTCGGCGTGATCGACTGGGGCTGCTACGGCCCGTACCGCGAGGACGGCGGGCGACTGGACCGCGGTGAGCTGTACGCGATCTACGTGCTGCCCGAGCAGATCGGGACCGGGGCCGGGCACGCCCTGATGGCGAAGCTGCTCGCTCGCGCCGCCGCGGACGGCTTCCCGGACCTGGCGCTCTGGGTGCTGAGGGAGAACGCCCCGGCCCGCCGCTTCTACGAGCGCGCCGGCTTCCTTCCCGACGGCGCCGAGGAGTCCTTCGAGGTGGACGGTGTGCTCGTGCCCGAGCTGCGGTACGTACGCGCCCTCGGGCTCCCCGGCACCGACTGAACCCGTCCGCGCCGGTCCGGCACACGGGGACGGGCCCCGCCGGGGGACGACAAGGCATCCGCCCCCCGTCAGGCCCCCCGCAGTCGGCTGAGCGCGTCGCGGGCCGCGCCCCCCAGTCGCGGGTGCGGCAGCGCCGCCTCCAGGAGGGGACGGGCCCGCTCGTCCGCCAGCTGTCCGAGCCCTTCCACGCAGGCCAGCGCCACCCGCCAGTGCGGTTCCCCCGGAGCGAGGAGCCGCTCCAGGGTGGCCATCAACGCCGGCACGGACTCCGGGGCACGAAGCGTGGTCAGCAGCCGCACCGGGTGCAGGGCGTACGCGGTGCGCAGGGTGTTGGTCGCGAGGGCGGCGGCGGCCCTGGGGGTGCGTGGGTCGCCGAGGCGCTCCAGGGCGTGTGCGGCGCAGACACAGCGCTCCGGGTCGCGGTGGTTGAGCAGCAGGACCAGCGCCTCGAAGGCCCGCCGGTCACCGGCACAGCCGAGCCGGAACGCGGCGATCTCCCTTGCCCAGAGCGGGCGTTCGGCTTCCACCAGGACGCCGGCCAGTTCCTCGTCGTCGTCGGTGGCGAGCAGCCGGCGGAACGCCGCGGACTCACCCGCCTCGTCGGCCAGTCGGTCCGTCAGCGAACGGAACTCCTCATCCATGACCCTCAGCGTATCGACGGGAACTCTGTGTATCGAGAGCCTGGGTGAATGTGACATGGCGCACGACACCTCAGGACTGGTGCGCTCGTTACCGACCGGTTAACCTCATGTGAGCGGGACACACTCCCCGCTTGCTCCGGTGGCCTGGTGACGCAGCCACTCGGAGTGCTTGTCGGTTCGGCAGCTTCGCGAGACGTGACTCCGGGACAGAGTCCGTCGCCCCTTCCCGGTCCGGGTGTGCCCAGCACGCCCCGGCACCGCACACCACGACACGCAATTCCCGCGCACCTGGCGCCCCTTCGTCCCCCGACGCGCGCCGTGCTTCCTCACAGTCGTCACTCATTGTCTGGAGTCCCGTGATGGACATCCCGCTCAGCACCATCGCCGTCGTCGGTCTCGGCACCATGGGCACCGGCATCGCCGAGGTCCTCGCCCGCGCCGGCCACGAGGTCATCGGTATCGACATCAGCGAGGCGGCCGCCCGTCAGTCCGTCGCCTCCCTGGAAGCCGCGACCGCCCGCGCCGTGCGGCGCGAGCGGATCACGGAGCAGGAGCGGAGCGACGTCCTCGCCCGGTTCCGTACCTTCGGTGACCTCCGGGCCGCCGCGCGGGCGGAGCTGGTCATCGAGGTCGTTCCCGAGTCGTACGAGATCAAGCAGCAGGTCTTCCGGGAGCTCGACGCGGTCGTCTCCCCCACCGCGATCCTGGCGACCGGCACCAACGCCCTGTCGGTGACCCGGCTCGCCGCCGAGTCGCTGCGCCCCGAGCGCGTGCTCGGCCTGCACTTCTTCAATCCGGCGCCCGCGATGAAGCTGGTCGAGGTGGTCTCGTCGGTGCTGACCGCGCCGCCGGCCGTCGAGGCCGTCACCGAGCTGGCCCGCAGCCTGGGCAAGGAGCCGGTCGCGGTCGGCGACCGGCCGGGCTTCGTCGCCGACGGGCTGCTGTTCGGGTACCTCAACCAGGCCGCCGCGATGTACGAGGCGAACTACGCCTCCCGTGAGGACATCGACGCGGCGATGAAGCTGGGGTGCGGCCTGCCGATGGGCCCGCTCGCCCTCCTCGACCTGATCGGGATCGACACCGCCCGCACCGTCCTGGAGGCGATGTACTCCGCGTCGCACGACCGGTTGCACGCCCCCGCTCCCGTGCTCGGACAGCTCAGCGAGGCGGGGCTGACCGGCCGCAAGTCGGGCCGCGGCTTCTACACGTACACCGGACCCGGCAGCCAGACCGTGGTGCCGGACGCGCTGACCCCGCGGGAGAGCGCGGCGACGGCCACCGGGCGCACGGTGCGCTCGGTGGGGGTGGCGGGCTCCGGCACCATGGCCTCGGGGATCGCCGAGGTCTTCGCGAAGGCCGGTTACGACGTGGTGCTCGCCGGCCGCGGTCAGGAGAAGGCGGACACGGCGAAGGCCCGGATCGGCACGTCGCTGGAGCGATCCGTCTCCAAGGGGCGGCTGACGGCCGAGGCCCGGGACGAGACACTGGCCCGGATCACCGCGGCCGGTTCGCTCGACGCCCTCGCCGATGTCGATCTCGCGGTCGAGGCGGTCGCCGAGGAACTGGCGGTCAAGCAGCAGTTGTTCGGGACGCTGGACAAGGTCTGCAAGCCCGGTGCGGTGCTCGCCACCACCACCTCGTCGCTGCCCGTCGTGGCGATCGCGCGGGCCACCTCGCGTCCGCAGGACGTCGTCGGGATGCACTTCTTCAACCCGGCGCCCGCGATGAAGCTGGTCGAGGTCGTCCGTACGGTGCTCACCGCGGACGACGTCCACGCCACCGCCCGCGAGGTGTGCGTCAAGGTCCGCAAGCACCCGGTGGACTGCGGGGACCGGGCCGGTTTCATCGTCAACGCGTTGCTGTTCCCCTACCTCAACAACGCGATCAAGATGGTCGAGGAGCACTACGCGAGCCTCGACGACATCGACGCGGCGATGAAGCTGGGCGGCGGCTACCCGATGGGCCCGTTCGAACTGCTCGACGTCGTCGGCCTGGACGTCTCGCTCGCCATCGAGAAGGTTCTGCACAACGAGTTCCGCGACCCGGGCCTGGCCCCGGCGCCGCTGCTCGAACATCTGGTGGCCGCCGGCTGCCTCGGCCGAAAGACGGGGCGCGGCTTCCGCGAATATGCCCGGCGCTGAGCCGGGAGCCGGCTGGGGAGGGCTGCTCGACCCGTCGGGCGGCCCTCCCCCGCAGGCGCGGTCCCCCGCATCGATGCAGTACGTTCACACCATGTCCCAGCCCGCCAGGTCCCCCCGTGTCTCCGCCGCGTCCGACACCCCGGAGAGTGCCGCAGGCACCCGCGCCGCCGCCCAACGGCTCAAGATGCGCCGCGAACTGGCCGCCGCGGCGATGGAACTGTTCGCCACGAAGGGGTACGAGGCGACGACGGTCGACGAGATCGCGGGCGCCGCGGGCGTCGCCCGACGCACCTTCTTCCGGCATTTCCGCTCCAAGGAAGAGGCGATCTTCCCGGACCACGACGACACCCTCGTCAGGGCCGAGGCCGTCCTCAACGCGGCCCCCGCGCACGAGCACCCGCTCGACACCGTCTGCCGCGGCATCAAGGAAGTCATGAAGATGTACGCGGCGAAGCCCGCGGTCTCCGTGGCGCGTTACAAGCTGACCCGTGAGGTGCCCACGCTGCGCGAGGCCGAAATCGCCTCGGTGGCCCGCTACGAGCGGCTGTTCACGCGGTATCTGCTGGGCCATTTCGACGAGCGCGACCACCATGTCGGCAATGACGACCCCCTGCTCGCCGAGGTCGCGGCCTCCGCTGTCGTCACCGCGCACAACCATGTGCTGCGCCGCTGGCTGCGGGCGGGCGGCGAGGGCGACGTGGAGGCCCAGCTCGACCACGCCTTCTCGATCGTCCGCGACACGTTCGGGAGCGGTATCGGCGCGGGCCGGATCGCCGGCGTCGAACCGGCGCGGCAGCCGGCCGCCTCGGTGGCGTCCCAGGGCGAGGTACTGGTCGCGGTGGCGCGCACGGACGCGCCGCTCGACGAAGTGATGCGGACGATCCAGCAGGCGCTCGAGGACCGCTGAGCCCGGGGCGTGCCGGCCGGCCCCACCCGGCCGGCGCGCCCGACGGCCGGGTGGGGCAGAAACCCGGTTGCCGCGTCCGCATCCCGGTGCTGTGGTGTGCGGATGAATCATGATCGCGACACACTTCTGGCCCTTTTCGACCGCGAAATGCGCGAACACGCCCGCCCCGACGGCCCCGGCGTACGGGTCGAACGCACCGGTGGCGTCGTACGGCAGGTCGGCACGGCCCGCGACTGGAACGGTGTGGTCTGGTCGGCCCCGGACCTGGATGCCGCACGCGCGGACGCGGCGATCGCGGCGCAGGTGGCGCACTGCACGGCTCTCGGGTATGACGAGTTCGAGTGGAAGCTGTACGCGCACGACCGCCCGGCCGACCTGTCGGAGCGGCTTCTCGCCGCCGGTTTCGAGGCGGAGCAGCCGGAGACCCTGCTGGTCGCCCCGGTGGCGGACCTCTCGACGGCGGTGGAGCTCCCCGAGGGCATCCGGCTGCGCACCGTGAGCGACGCGGACGACGTGGAGCTGATGGCGCGCGCCCACGAGCAGGCCTTCGGCTCGGACTGGTCGCGGCTGCGGCATCAGGTGCTGGCCAGGCTGTCGGAGGATCCGGACGGTTTCGTGGGCGTCCTCGCGATGGCGGGCGACGAGCCGGTGAGCTCGGCCAGGATGGAGCTGTACCCGGGCACGGGCTTCGCGGGGCTCTGGGGCGGCGGAACGGTCCACTCGTGGCGCGGCAGGGGCATCTACCGCGCCCTGGTCGCCTTCCGCGCCCGGATCGCGGCGGAGCGCGGCTACGACTACCTTCAGGTCGACGCCTCCGACCAGAGCAGCCCGATCCTCCAGCGACTCGGATTCCAGGCCCTGAGCACCACGACCCCGTACGTGTACCGGCCCTCGCACTGATCACATCCAGCGGGACGTAACCACCCAGAACACCTCTCACCTTGCTCATGCGTGCCCGGCGGGTGACAAGTGAGAGAAATTGTTGGCACCGAGTGCCTTGCCAGGTGTCACGGAGTGCCATACGTTGAAGTTGTCCGGGCGGCCGGCGTGCTGAGACCTCACGTACGCCGGCTGTCCCCGCAAGCAGGATGCCTGCGCGCCCGGACGCCTGCGTCACAGGCAAACCCTTCTGCTCCACAGAGCAAGCCGCAGCCCCACCAGCCGAACCGACGGCAGCACCTCCACACCACACAGCTCCCCGTCTGCTTGCAGGGACTCTCAAGCGTTCCCTCAGCGCCCCCATCCGCCGGAGGCACACCGTGAAGGAAATCCTGGACGCGATCCGATCGCAGGACAGCACAGCCGCGGACTTCGCGGCCCTGTCCATCCCTGAGTCGTACCGCGCGGTGACCGTGCACAAGGACGAGACGGAGATGTTCGCCGGGCTCGAAACCCGCGACAAGGACCCCCGCAAGTCACTGCATCTCGACGAGGTCCCGGTACCCGAACTCGGACCCGGCGAGGCACTCGTCGCCGTCATGGCGAGCTCGGTCAACTACAACTCCGTGTGGACCTCGATCTTCGAGCCCATGTCCACCTTCGGCTTCCTGGAGCGCTACGGGAAGCTCAGCGAGCTCACCCGGCGCCACGACCTGCCGTACCACGTCATCGGCTCGGACCTCGCGGGCGTCGTCCTGCGCACCGGCCCCGGCGTCAACGCGTGGCACCCCGGTGACGAGGTCGTCGCGCACTGCCTCTCGGTCGAGCTGGAGTCCTCGGACGGCCACAACGACACGATGCTCGACCCCGAGCAGCGCATCTGGGGCTTCGAGACCAACTTCGGCGGTCTCGCGGAGATCGCGCTCGTCAAGTCCAATCAGCTGATGCCGAAGCCGCAGCACCTCAGCTGGGAGGAGGCCGCGGCCCCGGGCCTGGTCAACTCCACCGCGTACCGCCAGCTCGTCTCGCGCAACGGTGCGGGCATGAAGCAGGGCGACAATGTGCTGATCTGGGGCGCCAGCGGCGGACTCGGTTCATACGCCACGCAGTTCGCCCTGGCGGGCGGCGCCAACCCGGTCTGTGTCGTCTCCAGCGAGCAGAAGGCGGACATCTGCCGGCGGATGGGCGCCGAGGCGATCATCGACCGCAGCGCCGAGGGCTACGCGTTCTGGAAGGACGAGCACAACCAGGACCCGCGCGAATGGAAGCGGTTCGGCAAGCGCATCCGCGAGCTCACCGGCGGCGAGGACGTCGACATCGTCTTCGAGCACCCGGGCCGCGAGACGTTCGGCGCCTCGGTGTACGTGACCCGCAAGGGCGGCACCATCGTCACCTGCGCGTCCACGTCCGGCTACAACCACGAGTACGACAACCGCTATCTGTGGATGTCGCTGAAGAGGATCGTGGGCTCGCACTTCGCGAACTACCGCGAGGCGTGGGAGGCCAACCGGCTCGTGGCCAAGGGAAAGATCCACCCGACGCTGTCGAAGGTCTACTCCCTGGAGGAGACCGGCCAGGCCGCGTACGACGTCCACCGCAACCTCCACCAGGGCAAGGTCGGCGTGCTGGCGCTCGCCCCCCGCGAGGGCCTGGGCGTGCGCGACCACGAGCTGCGCGAGAAGCACCTCGACGCCATCAACCTCTTCCGTGACACGTCGGCGCAGCGGACCGACGAGCACAGCAGGAACGTCTGACATGACGGGCCGCCAGAAGGACCGCCCGTGGCTCATGCGGACGTACGCCGGCCACTCGACCGCCGAGGCGTCCAACGAGCTCTACCGGCGCAACCTCGCCAAGGGCCAGACGGGCCTGTCGGTCGCCTTCGACCTGCCGACGCAGACCGGTTACGACCCCGACCACGTCCTCGCCCGCGGCGAGGTCGGCCGGGTCGGTGTGCCGGTGTCGCACCTCGGTGACATGCGCGTGCTGTTCCGGGACATCCCCCTGGAACGGATGAACACCTCGATGACGATCAACGCCACCGCGATGTGGCTGCTGGCGCTCTACCAGGTGGTCGCGGAGGAACAGGGCGCCGACATCACCCGGCTCCAGGGCACCACGCAGAACGACATCGTCAAGGAGTACCTCTCGCGCGGGACGCACGTCTTCCCGCCCGGCCCTTCGCTGCGACTGACCACCGACATGATCACGTACACGGTCGCCCGCATCCCGAAATGGAACCCGATCAACATCTGCAGCTACCACCTGCAGGAGGCGGGAGCCACTCCGGTCCAGGAGATCGCGTACGCCCTGTCGACCGCCGTCGCGGTGCTGGACGCCGTGCGCGACTCCGGCCAGGTGTCCGAGGAGAAGTTCGGCGACGTGGTCGCGCGGATCTCCTTCTTCGTGAACGCGGGCGTCCGCTTCATCGAGGAGATGTGCAAGATGCGCGCCTTCGGCCGCATCTGGGACCGGATCACCCGCGAGCGGTACGGCATCGACGATGCCAGGCAGCGTCGCTTCCGCTACGGCGTCCAGGTCAACTCCCTCGGTCTGACCGAGGCGCAGCCGGAGAACAACGTCCAGCGCATCGTCCTGGAGATGCTGGCCGTCACCCTGTCCAAGGACGCCCGCGCCCGCGCCGTCCAGCTGCCCGCCTGGAACGAGGCGCTGGGGCTCCCCCGGCCCTGGGACCAGCAGTGGTCGCTGCGCATCCAGCAGGTGCTCGCGCACGAGAGCGATCTGCTGGAGTACGAGGACATCTTCGCCGGATCGCACGTCGTCGAGGCCAAGGTCGACGAGCTGGTGACGGAGTCGCTCGCCGAGATCGACCGGATCGAGGAGATGGGCGGCGCCATGGCAGCCGTCGAGTCCGGCTACCTGAAGTCGGAGCTGGTCTCCTCGCATGCCGCGCGCCGGGCCCGGATCGAGGACGGCGAGGAGAAGATCGTCGGCGTCAACATCTACGGGACGACGGAACCGAACCCGCTCACCGCGGACCTCGACGGGGCCATCATGACGGTCGACCCCGCCAACGAGGCCAGGGTCGTCACGGCCCTCCACGAGTGGCGCGACAACCGCGACGAGGCCCGCGCCACCGACGCGCTGGCCGCACTGAAGAAGGCCGCCGCGGGCACCGAGAACATGATGGAGGCGACCGTGGAGTGCGCCCGCGCGGGCGTCACCACCGGCGAGTGGTCCTGGGCGCTGCGCGACGTCTTCGGCGAGTTCCGGGCCCCGACGGGCGTCTCGTCCGCCCCGGTCGCGGTGACCGCGGAACCCGGCACACCGCTCGCCCTGGTCCGCGCGAAGGTCGCCCGCACGGCGGCCGACCTGGGTGCCGGACGGCTGCGGCTGCTGGTCGGCAAGCCGGGCCTGGACGGGCACTCCAACGGCGCCGAGCAGATCGCCGTACGGGCCCGTGACGCCGGATTCGAGGTCGTCTACCAGGGGATCAGGCTGACCCCCGAGCAGATCGTCTCGGCCGCCCTGGCCGAGGACGTGCACTGCGTCGGTCTGTCGATCCTGTCCGGCTCGCATGCCGAGCTCGTGCCGGACGTGCTCTCCCGGCTGCGCGAGGCGGGCGCCGCCGACATCCCGGTGATCGCCGGCGGGATCATTCCGCCCGCCGATGCCGCCGCCCTGGTCGGGGCCGGTGTCGCCGCCGTATTCACCCCGAAGGATTTCGGTATCACGGAGATCATCGGCCGTATCGTCGACGAGATCCGCAAAGCGAACAAGCTCGACCCTCTGGAGGTCCCCGCATGACTGCCGTCAACCACCTGCGTCCGCGCCGCTCGTGCCTGGCCGTGCCCGGCTCGAACCCGCGGTTCCTGGAGAAGGCCCAGGGCCTCCCGGCCGACCAGGTCTTCCTCGACCTGGAGGACGCCTGTGCGCCGCTCGCCAAGGAAGGCGCCCGGCACACCATCGTCGACGCACTGAACGACGGCGACTGGACGGGCAAGACCCGGGTCGTGCGGGTCAACGACTGGACGACCCACTGGACGTACCGCGATGTCATCACGGTCGTCGAGGGCGCCGGCCAGAACCTCGACTGCATCATGCTGCCCAAGGTCCAGGACGCCCAGCAGGTCGTCGCCCTCGATCTGCTGCTCACCCAGATCGAGAAGACGATGGGCTTCGAGGTCGGCAGGATCGGCATCGAGGCGCAGATCGAGAACGCCAAGGGCCTGGTGAACATCGACGACATCGCGGCAGCCTCGCCCCGCCTGGAGACGCTGATCTTCGGCCCGGCCGACTTCATGGCGTCGATCAACATGAAGACCCTGGTCGTCGGGCAGCAGCCGCCCGGCTACGGCGCGGACGCGTACCACTACATCCTGATGCGCATTCTGATGGCGGCCCGTACGCACGACCTCCAGGCGATCGACGGCCCCTTTCTGCAGATCCGCGACGTGGACGCGTACCGGGAGGTCGCGGGCCGTGCGGCGGCACTGGGCTTCGACGGCAAGTGGGTGCTGCACCCCGGTCAGGTCGACGCGGCCAACGAGGTGTTCTCGCCCTCGCAGGACGACTACGACCACGCGGAGCTGATTCTCGACGCGTACGAGTGGTGCACTTCCGAGGAGGGCGGCAAGAAGGGCTCGGCGATGCTGGGCGACGAGATGATCGACGAGGCGAGCCGCAAGATGGCACTCGTCGTCGCGGGCAAGGGCCGCGCGGCCGGTATGCAGCGCACCTCCAAGTTCGAAGCCCCGGAGGCCTGATCATGCAGTTCGGACGCACCTTTGAGGAGTTCGAGGTCGGTGCTGTCTACAAGCACTGGCCCGGAAAGACGGTCACCGAGTACGACGACCACCTTTTCTGCCTGCTGACCATGAATCATCACCCGCTGCACATGGACAGCAATTACGCGGAGAGGACGACCGACTTCGGAAAGAACGTCGTGGTCGGCAATTACATTTATTCTCTGCTGCTCGGCATGTCGGTTCCGGACGTCTCCGGAAAGGCGATCGCCAATCTTGAGGTCGAATCGCTGAAGCATGTCGCGCCGACCTTCCACGGCGACACGATCTACGGCGAGACCACCGTCCTGGACAAGATCCCGTCAAAATCCAGGAGCGACCGCGGAATCGTCCATGTGGAGACGAGGGGATACAAACACGACGGCACGCTCGTCTGTGTGTTCCGCCGCAAGGTGATGGTCCCCACCGAGACCTACATCAAGGAGCGCGGCGGAGAACAGCCCGGCCGCCCCGAGCCGACCCAGCCTTCGCAGAAGAACGTGGAGAAGCAGCCATGACACGACTCGCCCAGACCGCCGGCCTCGACGATGTCCAGCAGGAAATCCTCTCCACGGTCCGGGATTTCGTCGACAAGGAGATCATTCCGGTCGCGACCCAGCTGGAACACCGTGACGAGTACCCGACCGAGATCGTCGAGGGACTCAAGGAGCTCGGCCTCTTCGGGCTGATGATCCCCGAGGAGTACGGAGGCCTGGGCGAGTCGCTGCTCACCTACGCGCTGTGCGTGGAGGAAATCGCCCGCGGCTGGATGAGCGTGTCGGGAATCATCAACACGCACTTCATCGTGGCGTACATGCTCAAGCAGCACGGCACCCAGGAACAGAAGGACACGTTCCTGCCGCGGATGGCGCTGGGCGAGGTCCGGGGCGCGTTCTCGATGTCCGAGCCGGCACTGGGCTCGGACGTCTCGGCGATCACCTCCAAGGGCGTCAGGGACGGCGAGGAGTACGTCCTGAACGGCCAGAAGATGTGGCTGACGAACGGTGGCACGTCCTCGCTCGTCGCCGTTCTGTGCCGGAGTGACGAAGGCCACCCCGAGGGCACCGCCCCGCACAAGTCGATGACGACGTTCCTGGTGGAGAAGGAGCCCGGGTTCGGCGAGGTCCGCCCCGGCCTCACCATTCCCGGCAAAATCGACAAAATGGGTTACAAGGGTGTCGACACGACCGAACTCATCATGGACGGGCTACGCATTCCGGCCAATCGAGTGCTGGGCGGCACCACCGGCCGAGGGTTTTACCAAATGATGGACGGCGTCGAGGTCGGCCGGGTGAATGTGGCCGCGCGTGGCTGCGGTGTCGCTCAGCGTGCGTTCGAGCTGGGCGTTTCCTACGCCCAGCAACGCCAGACCTTCGGAAAGCCGATCGCCCAGCACCAGGCGATCCAGTTCAAGCTGGCCGAAATGGCCACCAAGGTCGAGGCCGCCCATGCGATGATGGTCAACGCAGCACGCAAAAAGGACTCCGGGGAGCGAAACGACCTGGAGGCAGGGATGGCGAAGTACCTCGCCTCCGAGTACTGCAAGGAAGTCGTCGAGGACGCCTTCCGAATCCATGGCGGCTACGGCTTCTCCAAGGAGTACGAGATCGAGCGCCTCTACCGGGAGGCCCCGATGCTGCTGATCGGTGAAGGTACCACCGAGATCCAGAAAATGATCATCGGGCGCCGACTCCTCGAGGAGTACCGGTTCCAGGGTTGATTGTCCCTTTCGAGGCGATTTGGCCGCGAAGAAGATCACACCCTGTCACCCTCAGGTGGTGCCTTCAAGCCGTCCGACTCGGCTGCTGGCTTGCCCAGTTGCTGCTCGCAACCGATAACATCGCCGGAAAAGCCGCCGTCCCCCGTTGCCAGCGCGGCATCATCCGCTACGAAGGTCATCCATGCCCGACAGCCAAACCTCTGCACCACGCGGCGGAGTCCGCCTTGCGCGCGGAGCTTCGCCGTGGCTCCTCCCGACTGTCGCCACCGCGGCACTCAGCCTCACCCGGGCCCGCAAGTCCGGACGCTGGGCCGCGGTGGCCGTGCCCACCACCGCGCTCGCGGCGGGCATGCTGTGGTTCTTCCGCGACCCCGAGCGTGAGATCACCCAGGGCCGGGTCATTTCGCCGGCCGACGGCGTGGTGCAGAGCATCATGCCGTGGAAGGACGGGCGCACCCGCGTCGCGATCTTCATGAGCCCGCTGAATGTCCACGTCAACCGTGCGCCCCTGGCCGGCACGGTGACCTCGGTCGAGCACGTCCCCGGTGGTTTCGTCCCGGCGTTCAACAAGGAGAGCGAGAACAACGAGCGCGTTGTCTGGCACTTCGACACCGAACTCGGTGACATCGAGATGGTGCAGATCGCGGGTGCGGTCGCCCGTCGTATCGTCCCCTACGTCCCGCAGGGCACGAAGGTGGAACAGGGCGAGCGCATCGGTCTGATCCGTTTCGGTTCCCGGGTCGACATCTACCTTCCGGAAGGTATCGATGTCGCGGTCGAGGTCGGCCAGGCCACTACCGCGGGGGTGACTCGAATTGACCGTGATTGATCCCGACACACAGGCCGGCTGGGTGCCGGAGGCGGAGTCCGAGGAGGACGCCGGCGAGGACATGCCGCTCTCTCTGCGGCTGTCGATAGCGGACACCCTCACTCTCGGCAACGCCACCTGCGGTTTCATGGCGGTGTACTTCACCACCACCGGAATCCTCATCCCGCACCTCACGGGCAGCGACGAGAGCGGCATGGCCCGGCACTCCGCGGCCACCGCGGTGATACTGATGCTCCTCGCCGCGGTGTTCGACCTCTTCGACGGGCTCGTGGCGCGCAAGCTGCGCTCCTCGCCGATGGGCGCCGAGCTGGACAACCTCTCGGACCTGATCAGCTTCGGGCTCGCCCCGGCGTACTTCGTCCTCGTCTACGGCATGGTCGCGGACGACGCACACCAGCGGGTGTCGGCGCTGGCGGCGATCGTGGTGCTGCTGGCGGTGGTGCTGAGGCTTGCCAGATTCTCCTGCGTGACCATGAAGGACGGCATGTTCCAGGGCATGCCGAGCCCCTTCGGAGCGCTCACGGTCGTCTCGATCGTCCTCCTGGAGCTGCCCTTCGTGCCGACGCTGCTCGCGATCGTCGGAGTGGCGTGGCTGATGGTCAGCCGGGTCGAGTACCCGAAGCCGCGGGGCGTCCTCGCGGTGGCCATGCTCAGCTGGATCGTGGCCGCGATGGGGCTCCTCGCCGCCTGGGCGTTCGACGCCCCCGGCGGTCAGCTGCTCCTCCAGACCGGCTGCGCGCTCCAGGTGGTCCTGGGAGCGGTCATCCCGCTCTTCGCGACGGCACGGAGGGTGAACACCTTCCGCGGCAACCGGCGTGAGGCACGGACGGCTCAGCTGCCGTAGCGGCACGGAAGCAGACACATACGGAAGGGCCCCGGGTGTTCCCCAGCACCCGGGGCCCTTCCGTCTTGCCGGGGCCGTCCCGCAGACGGCGTGGGTCGCGTGCCGCGGGTCCGGTCCGCGGACGGCCGGCGGGCGACCGACGGGCACCACCCGGTGTGCGGTCGGATGCCGGCGATCCGCGGGCAGGGCCCCTGTCGTTCGCCACCCCGGTCGTCAGCCGGGTACGAGCACGGCCGCCCCGTTCACGCGGTCGGCCGCCAGATCGTTCAGTGCCCGGTCCGCGCTGCTCAGCGGGTAGGTGCTCACCGTGGCACGGATGCCCACGCGCCGGGCCAGGGCGAGGAATGCCCGGCCGTCCTCACGGGTGTTGGAGGTGACGCTGCGCAGACTGCGCTCCTGGAACAGATGACGCTGGTAGTTCAGCACGGGAATGTCCGACAGATGGATCCCGGCGATGGCCAGGGTGCCCGACCTGTCCAGTGCCTCCATCGCCACCGGCACCAGGTCACCGACGGGTGCGAACAGGATGGCCGAGTCCAGGGGCTCCGGCGGGCGGTCGTAGGCACCGCCCGCCGACGTGGCACCGAGCTCCAGAGCCAGCGCACGCGCCGCCGGGGAGCGGGTGAGCACATGGACGGTGGCGCCCTCGGCAAGGGCCACCTGGGCCGCGAGGTGGGCCGACGCGCCGAATCCGTAGATCCCGAGCCGCCCGCCCTCCGGCAGTGCGCTGCGCCGGAGCGAGCGGTACCCGATGATCCCCGCGCAGAGGAGCGGTGCGAGCCGGGCGGCGTCCTGATCCTCCGGAAGCCGGTAGGCGAACGCCTCCGGGACCAGCGCGGTGTCGGCGAAGCCGCCGTCCGCGTCCCACCCCGTGTAGCTGGACCGCGGGCAGAGATTCTCCCGGCCGCCGCGGCAGTACCGGCAGCGTCCGCAGGTTCCGCGCAGCCAGGCTCCGCCCACCCGCTCACCGACACGGAACAGGCCGGTCCCGTCGCCGACCGCCGCCACCCGGCCGACGATCTCGTGGCCAGGAACCGTGGAGGGACGGTGCGGAAGGAGGTCGCCCTCCGCCAGGTGGAGGTCCGTGCGGCAGACACCGCACGCCTCGACGTTCAGCAGGAGCTCCCCCGGACCGGGGTCGGGCACCCTGCGGCGTACGTGCGTCAGCGGCCCGGTGCCGATCGGACCGGGTGTACGGACGGCCCAGACGCTCTGCTCGGCCGGGACGGACGCGGTGACTGCCACACATCCAGCCTGCGGCGGCGGCGCCGGGGCGGCAACAGGCCGTAAGGTTTCATCAGGGGCACACCCAGACGCCCAGGGACGTCATGCACCGACACCGCAGCGCACCGGACAATACCCAGGAGCTCCTGGTCACCCTCGGGCGTCTGGTCGATCAGGCGCTGGAGAACATCAGGATCCAGCGGGCCCGCGCGGAGCTGGGCATCGCGCTGCAGCGGCACATGCTCCCGGCCGAGCTGCCGCAGTTCCCCGGTATCCGGATCGCGGCCTGTTACACGCCCTCGCAGGACGGTCTGGCCGTCGGCGGTGACTTCTACGACGCGTTCGCGATGAAGGACGGGGTGGCGGGGATCGCGATCGGTGATGTGCAGGGGCACGGGGTGGAGGCCGCCGCCTTCATGGGCGAGGCCCGTGCCAGTCTCCGGGCCCTCGCCAGCGTCACGGTCGACCCCGGGGAAGTACTGGCCTGCGCCAACGATCTGCTGATCTCGCTGGGCTGTGACCTGTTCACGACCTGCTGTCTGCTGAGCATGGTCCCCGGGAGCGGCGAGCTCTCCATCGCCCGTGCCGGGCACGTCCCGATCATCTGGGGCACCGACTCGGGCGACTCGGGCGTCTCCCTGGACGCCGGCGGGGTGCCCCTCGGGATACTGCCCGGCCAGCAGTACCCCGTGACGCGTCGGCGGCTGGTGCAGCCCGGGTATCTGGTCCTGGTCACGGACGGCGTCGTGGAAGGCCCCGCCTACCCGATGGACGAGGGGCTGGCCGCCGTCTCCGGGCTGATCGCCTCGGCGGACGGGAGCGATCCCGGGGAGCTGGCTTCGAGGGTGATCCAGGTGGCGGACCTGACCGGTCATGAGGACGACGCCGCCGTCCTCGTCATCCGCTGCGACGGCACACCGGGCGCCGGGCGGGACCTGTCAGGAGGACCGTGGCCACGTCCGTGATCCGCCGGACGGGCCCCGGCGGCGAGTACGCCCAGGTGCCCCGTTCGCCGGTTCGGTGGCCGCCCTCCGCACGTCGGACCAAGGGCGTGCCCGTAGACGTCACGCGTTCGTCCGCTCCATCGGCGGGGCGTCGGCGCGCCTGACCGCTCGGGACGCCTCGGCCTGGTGTCTGATGCTGCTGTGGTGGACAACGCACGGCTCCGGCAGCGCACGGCCACGGTCCTGACGTTCGTGGCGGTGGCCGTCTGCTACTACGCGACGGGCCGCCTGGGACTGCTCCAGCAACTGGTGCGCGGGCAGGTCACGCCCCTGTGGCCGCCGACCGGGATCGCGGTCGCGGCACTGCTCCTGTTCGGTGTGCGGGTCTGGCCCGGAATCGCGATCGGCGCTCTCGCCGTCAACATCTTCCTCGGGCCTTCCGCGGTTACCGTACTGCTCATCGCGGCCGGGAACACCCTGGCTCCGCTCTGCTCCTACCTGATGCTGCGCCGGGCCGGCTTCCACAACGATCTCGACCGTCTGCGGGACGCGCTGTCGCTGGTCTTCCTCGGTGCGCTGGGCGGCATGTTGATCAGCTCGACCGTGGGCACCGCCACCCTGGTCCTGTCGGGGGCGCTCCGGCCCGGTGAGTTCTGGCCGACGTGGTCGGTGTGGTGGACGGGCGACGCCATGGGCGTCATGGTCGTCACGCCGTTCCTGCTCGTCGTGCGAAGGTTCCGGTGGCCGCGCGGCGCCGGCCTGGCCAGATGGGCCGAGGCGGCAGCCCTGGTGGCGTGCGCGCTGATCGTCACCGGCGTGACGACCGACACCCGTGCCTCCCTGCTCTTCCTCGTGTTCCCCATCCTGATCTGGGCCGCCTTCCGCTTCGAGCGGGCCGGCGCCGCGTGCTGCGCACTGGGCATGTCCCTCATCGCGATCCTCGCCGCCGGACGGATGGCCGGCCCCTTCGCCCATCGCAGTCTTCTCACCAACATGATCACGCTCCAGGCTTTCAACGGAGCCGTGTCGCTCACGGCTCTGCTGCTCGCGGCGGTCGTCACCGAGCGGAACCGCACTTATCAGGAAATCAAGCGGCTCTGTGTGCAGCTCACCGAGAAAGTGGCACGACAGGACATCTGAATCACTCGATCGGCCGTGCGAAGGGTGCGCGCCCCCGCGATCCGACGCAGGCTGATGGTCGAACGGCACCGCGACGAAGGCAACCGGACGCCGACACTCGGGCGGACGGGCGCCGTAAGAGGTGGAGCCATGCCCCGTGTGTCTGCGAATGTCCATGTGCCCCGCCCCGCCGACGAGATCTTCTCGTTCCTCCGGGATCCGCGGAATCTGGCCGTGTGGTCATCGACCATAGATCACGTGATCGAGGGACCGATCAGCACGGAATTCGGTGACGCGTACACCTGCAAGTTTCCGGGCCGGCGCCGGGCGCACCGTCTCACGTGCACCGCGAGCGCACCCGTCGAGTACCTGGCCTTCCGCGGGGCGTGCATGTGGACCCCGCTGGGCCGTCACTCGCCGGAACTCGAATTCCGGCTGAGTCCGAGCCGCCGGGGAACGATGGTCGATGTGTCGGTCAAGCCCCATCTGGACGGCGGCATGATCATTCTTGCCCCGTTCGTGACGATGGCGTGGCGTCGTGATCTGCCGTCGGAGCTCGGGTGTCTGGCGGAGCTGCTCACCGATGGCGACCTCACCGGCGAAGGGCGTGACGGGGCTGCCGGAGCGGGCCCCGACACCGGGCTGAGCGGCGGTCAGGATGCGGAGCCCTCCGTGGGCTGATGCGGTGAGGGTGGGACGGGCCCCGGATCCCCGGATCCCCTCCGGATCGCGACCCTCGCACGCCGGGCGGGCCCGGTGGCCGAGGGTCGCGATCCGGAGGGGCCGGTGCTGTGGCCGGAAAGGCTTGGCGGGAGGCTCGCCGCGTCCGGTGCGGTGCGTCGCGAGGCGGAGGATCGCCCTCGTGCCGGACGCACTCGGGTGATGCGACAACGCGGCGAGGTGCCGTACCGGGCGTCGCGAGCCGGTGAACCTCTCCGGTCACAGCACTACAGCAGGAAGTCGCGCGCGAGCGCCTCCGACGCGCGTTCCAGCAGGGGGCCCGCCTGGGCCATGGAGACCGCGGGGTCCGGTTCCAGGTCGGTGAGCGCGTACGCCCGGCTGATACCCGCGGCGGTCAGTGCTTCCGGTGGCAGGGCGAGGCGGCCGCAGACCGCCACCACCTCGATGCCCGCGGCGCGGGCGGCCGCGGCCACGCCTGCCGGGGCCTTGCCGTGGAGGGTCTGCTCGTCGAGCGATCCCTCCCCGGTGATCACCAACGTGGCCCGCGCCAGCGCCGGGGCGAAGCCGAGGACGTCGAGCATCACCTCGATACCGGGGCGGAACCGGGCGCCGAGGGCGACCAGCGCCCCGTAGCCGATGCCGCCCGCCGCACCCGCGCCGGGCAGCGCGGCGTGTTCCGGGCCGAGGACGGACGCGTAGTGGGCGAGCGCGGCGTCGAGGGTCGCGATGTCCTCCTCCGTCGCACCCTTCTGCCGGCCGTACACCTCCGGGGCGCCCTTCGGGCCCGTCAGCGGGTTGTCGACGTCGCTGGCGAGGATGAGGTCCACGTCGGCCATGCGCGGGTCGAGGCCGGACAGGTCCGCCTCGGCCAGGTCGGCGAGCCCTCCGCCGCCGGGACCGACGGGCTTGCCGTCCGCGTCCAGGAAGCGGGCCCCGAGCGCGGCCAGCATGCCCGCACCGCCGTCCGTGGTCGCGCTGCCGCCGACACCGAACACGATCGTCCGGGCACCCGCGTCGAGCGCGGCGGCCAGCAGTTCGCCGGAGCCGTACGTCGTGGCCGTGAGCGGGGCGAACGTCCCTGCGGGGAGGTGCTGGAGGCCGGAGGCCTCGGCCATCTCCACCACCGCGGTGGTGTCGCGCAGCGCGTACGCCGCGGTCACCGCCTCTCCGAGCGGCCCGGTGACCCGCGCCTCACGGCGCTCGAACCCCGCGGCCACCGCCGCCGCCACCGTGCCGTCGCCACCGTCCGCCACGGGCAGGGTCTCGACGCCCACATCGGGGACGACGCGCCGCAGCCCGGCCGTCACCCGCTCCGCGACCTGCACGGCCGTGAGCGAGCCCTTGAACTTGTCCGCCGCGACGAGCACGCGTGCGGTCTCCATCACTGCTCCGTCCGCCACCTTGAATCCCTTGCTTTCGAACAGGCAGTCGCGCCGCCCCCGACCCTATCCGCAGCGCATACCCGCTGCCCAGAGTCGTCTCACCCCGGCGCCTGCCCACTACGCTGCCCGCGTGACCACCACTGACTACGCCACCTACATCGCGGGGCTCCCCCGGGTGCTGGCCGCCGCCGCCACCGTGTTCCGGGACGCCCGGGGGCACGTGCTGCTCGTCGAGCCGAACTACCGGGAGGGCTGGGCGCTGCCCGGCGGGACCGTCGAGTCCGACACCGGCGAGAGCCCCCGGCAGGCCGCGCACCGCGAGACGGTCGAGGAGATCGGTCTCGACCTGAAGCCGGGACGGCTGCTCGCGATCGACTGGGCGCGCGGCCCGGAGCGGCCCCCCATCGCCGCCTATCTGTACGACGGCGGAGTGCTGGACGAGGCCGCCCTGAAGGCGATCCGGCTGCAGGAGGCGGAACTCCTGTCCTGGGAGCTGGTCGGGCGCGACGACCTCGGCCGTTATCTGCGCGACGGTCTCGCGATGCGTCTGAGGGCGGCACTGGACGTGCTCGACTCCGGCGGCGGCGCGGTGGAACTGGAGGACGGCCGCCCGGTCGCCGGCTGAGCCGCGGGCCCGCTCGCGTCCCAGGCGTATCGCTCGATACTTTCAGCCGGTATTCCCGTTGTGTCCCGTTGTCCTGACGGGCCGTCGGCTGATAGTCCGGTCGTCTGCTGCCGGACACCCTCGTTCATGTGTCATTGGTCCGCAGTGCACGCTCGACCGGCATCATCCGAACTCCACGACAGCGGAGGGATCATGCGCACGCACACGGGACACCTCGGCGGACTGCCGGCCACGATCGTCGCAGCGTTCGCCTGCACGGCGGTGGTCGCCACCGCGTCGACCGCCACGGCGGAGCCGGCCCCGGCCCCGGCCGTACACCGCGAAATGCCGCTGTCGGTCGACGGCGGCGCCTGGAAGTCGGGCCATGTCCAGGGCATGGCCATCGACCGCCGCAAGGGTTTCATGTACTTCTCGATGACCAATCTGCTGGTCAAGACCGACCTCAAGGGCAGGCCGGTCGGCTCGGTCACCGGCTTCACCGGCCATCTCGGCGATCTGGACTTCAACGAGAAGGACGGCAGGGTCTACGGCTCGCTGGAGTACAAGGAGGCGAAGTCCTTCTACATCGCGATCCTCGACGTCGACCGCATCACCCGGATGGACATGGACGCCCAGTCCACGGGGGTCGTCTCCACCGTCTACCTCAAGGAGGTCGTGAAGGACTTCACCGCCGACATGAACGGCGACGGCGTCTTCGACGGCGACACGGGCAACACACCCGACCACCGGTACGGCTGCAGCGGCATCGACGGTGTCGCGTTCGGACCGGCGTTCGGCGACCGGCGCGGCAGTCGCGGCGAGCGCAGGCTGACGGTGGCGTACGGCGTGTACGCCAACGCCGGCCGTACGGACAACGACCACCAGGTGCTGCTCCAGTACGACGTCGCGCGGTGGAAGAAGTACGAACGCCCGCTGACCGAGTCCGCCCCGCACACCAGCGGACCCGCCCATGTCGACGGCAAGTTCTTCGCCTACACCGGGAACACCACGTACGGCGTGCAGAACCTGGAGTACGACGGGTACAGCGGCAACTGGCTGATGGCCGTCTACAAGGGCACCAAGCCCGGCTTCCCCAACTACTCCGTCTTCGCGCTGGACGGTACGAGGAAGCCGGTGCGCGGCACCGTCCGCGGGCAGCAGAAGCCGGAGCGAGGTCTGCTGCTCCCCCTGCTGCGTGCGGGGGCGCACGACGCCGCGACGGACACCTACGGGTGGCCGGCGCCCGGGCAGTACGGACAGTACGGGCTCATCTCGCTCGACGACGGCCGGTTCTACGTCGCGCTCAGCGGCACGGTCCGGGACGGCGGCGTCACCAGGCAGACCGCCCGTGCCGTGCTGAACACCTGGACCGGCCGGACACCGTCGCCGTTCACCCCGGTGCCGGATCCCGCCGTACCCCCGGGATCCGGCACCGGGTGAAATGGCCTCGCAGGTGATGGCCGGTGCTGCATAGGCTCGTTCCATGACTCTCGTCGCGATCCTGAGCGGCGCCGGCATCTCCACGGACTCCGGCATCCCCGACTACCGCGGGCCCAACGGGCTCTGGCGCAAGGACCCGGAGGCCGAGAAGCTCGTCACGTACGACTTCTACATGGCCGATCCGGAGATCCGCCGCCGCTCCTGGCAGCTGCGCCGTACCAGCGCGACCTGGGGCGCGGAGCCGAACGCGGCCCACCGTGCGGTCGCGGAGCTGGAGCGCTCCGGCGCCCCGGTGCGGGTCATCACCCAGAACGTCGACGGTCTGCATCAGCTCGCCGGTCTCCCCGCCCGCAAGGTCCTCGAACTGCACGGAACCGCGCGCGAGACGGTCTGCACCCGCTGCCGTGCCCGCTCCCCGATGGCCGAGGCACTGGCCCGGGTCGAGGCGGGCGAGGCCGACCCGCCGTGCGCGGCCTGCGGAGGCATCCTGAAGTCGGCGACGGTCATGTTCGGTGAGCGGCTCGATCCGGTGGTGCTCGGCGAGGCGATGTCGATCGCCAAGGCGTGCGAGGTGTTCATCGCGGTCGGTACGACGCTGCAGGTGCAGCCCGCCGCCTCGCTGGCGGGGATCGCGGTGGACAACGGGGCGCGGCTGATCGTCGTGAACGCGGAACCCACGCCGTACGACGAACTGGCCGACGAGACCATCCGCGAGCCCATCGGCACGGCGCTGCCGGCACTGCTGAAGCGGCTGACCGCCGCTCCGGACACGAGCGCGAGCCCCCGCGGAACGGACTCGTCCGGCTGAGGGCCGACACGGCCGAAGGGCGACGCCCGTCCGGTCACGGCATCGGCAGACCGACGACGAAGTGGTGGGCACCGCCTCGTCGCCCGTCGGACAGCCCTCAGTGATCGAGTTCCTGCTGCACGCGGCGCGAGGGACGGAAGGTGTACAGGTCGAGGATCTCGGGCGGGTCCACCAGCCCGGGGCCGCCCGCCTCGACCCAGGCGGCGATGTCCCGCACGGCGTCCTGGTCGTTGACCAGGCCGAGCCAGACGGGACGGCCGCCCGCCCTGCGCCCCTGTGCCGAGGGCTGTACGACGACGACGTCGGCCTGCTCACAGGCGTCCAGGCACTGCACGACTCGGACCGTGGCCCTTTCGCCGAGCGTGCGGCGCAGCTCGGCGAGCTGAGCGGCGTGGTCCACATCCGGAATCTTCGGTGTGCCGCAGCAGCAGCCGCGGCAGACACTGACCGTGGGCCGGGGCGTGCCCTGGGCGGGAACGGCCTTGCGGGCGCGGCGGCTCATGCGGGGGTACTTCCGGTGCGGGCACGAATGATCACCGTGGGACTGTATCGATCCCGCCTCCGGATCGAACACCTGCACTGCACCGTCGGCCGATGCGGTAGTGTTGACGGCTGCGAAGGGGAGTAGCCCCGCAAACCGGTCGTCGACACACTGGAACCTTCGGGTTCCCGGTGGCCGGGCTCGTAGAACGGTACGGGCGGGCGAGACCTTCGGTCAGGTATGACACGCCCGCGCCCCGTGGGCGCTGACGTCATGCCGGGCCGAGTGGTCCTCCGAAAGCCCGAGTGGCGCTTCGCGAAGGCCCGGGGCCCGGCTCTCACAGAAAGCCACCCGGAATGCACCTCGACCCCCTGGCGATCCTCACCGCCTTCGGGCTGATCTTTCTCGCGGAACTCCCCGACAAGACGATGTTCGCGTCGCTTGCCATGGGCACCCGCATGCGTCCGCTGTACGTCTGGTTCGGTACGTCGTCCGCGTTCATCGTGCACGTCGCCATCGCCGTCGGGGCGGGCAGCCTGATCGGACTGCTGCCCGACTGGATCGTCAAGCTCGTCTCGGCCTCCCTCTTCGCGTTCGGGGCGTTCATGCTGCTGCGCAACGGCGGCGGCGATGACGAGGACGAGGGCGGCACCAAGACGGTGACCGGCTTCTGGCCGGTCTACTCGACGGCGTTCATGGCTGTCTTCATCAGTGAGTGGGGCGACCTCACCCAGATCACCACGGCCAACCTGGCCGCGAGCAACGGCACCTGGTCCACGGCCATCGGGTCCGCCGCCGCCCTGATGTCCGTCTCGGCACTGGCACTGCTCGCGGGGCAGTTCATCGCGAAGCGGGTGCCGCTCAAGACGGTTCAGCGGATCGGCGGGCTCTGCATGCTGGGACTGGCGATCTGGACCCTGGTGGAGATCTTCGTCGGCTGACGTCATCGCCGCATCGGTCCGCTCCCGAGCGGCTTTTGGACGGGCTCGGTCCTCCGAGCCCGTCCTCGCGTTTCCGGACCCGTTCTCGCGTTTCTTGGCATGGGCGTCGTGGGTGGCGTCGCACGGCGTGGGCGGCGTGACGCGGTGTGGGCGGCATCGCACGGTGTGGGCTGTGTCATGCGCCGACGGTGTCAGAAGAGCGCCGGGGTGGAGTCCTGCGTGCCGTTCTCGAAGGCCAGCAGCCGCTGCTTGCGGTCGAGCCCGCCGCCGTAGCCGGTGAGGCTGCCCGAGGCGCCGATGACCCGGTGGCAGGGGACGATGATGCCCACCGGGTTCTTGCCGTTGGCGAGGCCCACCGCACGCGAGGCGCCGGGTTTGCCGAGGATCTCGGCCAGTTCGCCGTACGAGCGGGTCTCGCCGTACGGGATCAGCTGGAGCTGCGCCCATACGCTGCGCTGGAACGGGGTGCCGTCCAGGTGCAGCGGGAGGTCGAACTCGCGCAGTTCCCCGGCGAAGTAGGCGTCCAGCTGGCGGATCGTCTCCGTGAAGGGGCGCGGGTCGGGGTCGCCGAAGGTCTCCTCGGGCGGGCGGTGCCGCTGGTCGGTCATGTAGAGGCCCGCGAGGACGCCGTCGGTGGCGACGAGGGTGAGCGGACCGTACGGGCTGTCGACGACCGTGTGCTGCCGGGTCGCCTTGCGCGTATGCGTCGCGGTCATGGGTGAACTTCCCAACTTGCTTATACGGGCAGGTGGTTGATGGGGTGATCATCCACGGTCCAAAGATACTGGACCGCGTAGGCCCGCCAGGGCCGCCAGGCGGCCGCGCGGGCGGTGAGCGCCGCGGGCGTCGACGGGAGGCCGAGTTCCTCGGCGGCGCGCCGGATGCCGAGATCGGTGGGAAGGAAGGCGTCCGGGTCGCCGAGCGCCCGCATCGCGATCACGTCGACGGTCCAGGGGCCGAAGCCGGGAAGGGCGGCCAGTTCGACCCTCGCCTCCTCCCAGTCGGTGTCGGTGCCGAGCCGCAGTGCGCCGTCGGCGAGTGCGGTGACCAGCGTGGTGAGGGTGGTGCGGCGACTGCGCGGCAGGGCGAGCTGTTCGGGGTCGAGCCCGGCGAGGGCCTCGGGCGTCGGGAAGAGGTGGCTGAGGCCGCCCTCCGGGTCGTCGACCGGGAGGCCGTGCGCGGCGACCAGCCGGGCCGCGTGGGTCCGGGCGGCGGCGGTCGAGACCTGCTGGCCGAGTACCGCCCGTACGGCGAATTCCGCACCGTCGACGGTCCGCGGCACCCGTCGGCCCGGGGCCTTGTCGACCAGCGGGGCGAGCAAGGGATCGGAGCGGAGTTGGTCGTCGACGGCCACCGGGTCGGCGTCCAGGTCGAGCAGCCAGCGGCAGCGGCTGATCGCGAGGGTGAGATCGCGTGGATCGGTGAGGAGGAGCCGGCAGCCGATGTGGTCGGGGTGCGGGGTGAGGGCGACGATGCCGTGTCCGTGCCCGAGGGTGAGCGTGCGGCGGTAGGCGCCGTCGCGCCACTCCTCGACGCCGGGGACCGCGGTCGCGGCGAGGTGGCCGAAGAGGTTGGTGGGGTTGAGCGGGGCCCGGTACGGCAGCCGCAGCGCTATCACGCCGGGCGTGGGCGACGGTGTCGTGGACCTGGCGGCACGACTGCGCAGTTCACCCGGGGCGAGCGCGAAGACCTCACGGACGGTGTCGTTGAAGGTGCGGATCGAGGAGAACCCGGCGGCGAAGGCGACCTCGGCCATGGGGAGCCCGGTCGTCTCGATGAGCAGCCGCGCGGTCTGGGCGCGTTGCGCGCGGGCCAGGGCGAGCGGGCCGGCGCCCAGCTCGGCGAGCAATTGGCGCTCGATCTGCCGGGCGGAGTAGCCCAGCCGGGCCGCGAGTCCGGGGACGCCCTCACGGTCGACGACACCGTCCCGGATCAGCCGCATCGCGCGGGCGACGGAGTCGGCGCGCGCGTTCCACTCCGGGGAGCCGGGGGTGGTGTCGGGCCGGCAGCGCTTGCAGGCCCGGAATCCGGCCTGCTGGCAGGCGGCGGCGCTGGGGTAGAAGGTCATGTTCTCGACCTTGGGCGGTACGACGGGGCAGCTGGGACGGCAGTAGATACGGGTGGTCAGGACAGCCGTGAAGAACCAGCCGTCGAAGCGGGCGTCCTTGGACTGGACGGCCCGCACGCAGCGCTCGGTGTCGGTGTGCATGGTTCAAGGATCGGTCACCGGCCACCTGCGAGCTGGCGAAAATCCGACATCAGCCTTCCACGGCCAGGAAGTCTTCGAATTCAAGCCATCTCGCGAACGAACACGAATGGATACGGATGAACCCGAAGGAACACTGATCACTCCTGAGCAGAATGATCACAAGGGCGATCAATGAGCACCAGCGGCGCCTGTCCGCCGGCGGGTGCTCGACCACGACGGCGAACGCGGCGAACACGGCGAACGGCGGGCGGGAACGGCGGGCGGCACGATCCTCGCCGATCCCGCTCGACGCGGCTCGCTGACCTCCGTACCACGACTCCGGTCCGGACGGTTGCGCCACGCCCGGACCGGAGCCGCGCAACACAGGCAGTTTGATAATGGGATCCATTTTCATGTAACTTGCGGAGCCGCCCACCGAACCAGGAGACCGACATGGCCGTCCCCAAGCGGAAGATGTCCCGCAGCAACACCCGCCACCGCCGCGCCCAGTGGAAGGCCGCGCCGGCGCAGCTGACGCCGATCACCGTCGACGGCGCCACCCATCTCGTACCGCAGCGGCTGGCCAAGGCCTACGAACGCGGGCTGCTGCGCCCCGAGGGCTGAGCCCTTCACGCACGACCGGCCGACCGCGAGCACGAGCACGAGCGCGAGCACCCCGAACTCGTACCGCAGGCCTGAAAGAACTCCGGGTCGGGCAGTGGTCGCAGCCACGGCACCGCCCGACCCGGTACGTACGACACGGGCCGCAGCGCCCCCGGCTCCACGGCCGCACAGACACACGGACACACGGCCCCGGTGAGCCGATTCGGCCACCGGGGCCGTGCCATGTCACACCTTCGATGCCGTGCCATGTCACACCGTCGGAGTCGCGCCATGTCACACCGTCGGAGTCGCGCCATGTCACATCGCCCCAGGGCCCTGCGGTGTCACACCTTCACACGGCTCACCACCGCAGCAGGGACGGCGCCGCGAACGGCATACGAAGGGCTGCTCCAACGGGCAGGGCGACGGGCCGGCCGCACCTCTCCCATCGGAGATCGCGACCGGCCGCCCCTGCCGACGGCCGCCTCACCAGGAGGACTTGGTGACTCCGGGGAGGAATCCGGCATGGGCCTGCTCACGCATGCGCACACGGGAGAGACCGAACTTCCGCAGATGTCCGCGCGGCCGCCCGTCCACGCCGTCCCGGTTCCGCAGCCGGGTCGCGCTGGCGTCGCGCGGCTGACGCCGGAGCTCGTCGACGGCGGCGCGGCGCTCGGCATCCGTCGAGGACGGGCGGCGGGCGATCTCCTTCAACTCGGCGCGACGGGCGGCGTACCGCTCGACGATCACCTTGCGCTTCTCGTTCTGCGCGATCTTGCTCTTCTTGGCCATCAGACCTTCACCCCTCTGGCACGGATCCGGGCGACGGCCGCCTCGATCCCGATGTCGTCGATCGTCCTGATCGCCTTGGCGCTGAGCGTCAGCCGGATGTTCCGGCCCTCACTCGGCAACCAGTACCTCTTGCGCTGGATGTTGGGGTCGAACCGACGCGAGGTGCGCCGGTGCGAGTGGGAGATGTTGTTGCCGAACCCCGGCCGGGCGCCGGTCAGTTGGCAGTGGGCGGACATGGCGTCACCTGCTCTCCACGGCGAACCGCGTATTGGAAATGGAAATCATTGCCATATAGTAGCGCCCATGGCACGCAACGAACTACGCCCGGTCGTCAAGCTCCGCTCCACCGCCGGGACCGGCTACAACTACGTCACCCGCAAGAACCGTCGGAACGATCCCGAGCGCATGGTTCTGCGCAAGTACGACCCGGTCGCCCGCGAGCACGTCGACTTCCGCGAAGAGCGCTGACCGATCCCCCGCCCGAACCGGAAGGACACCTCATGAAGCCCGAAATCCATTCCGCGTACGGTCCCGTCGTCTTCCGCGACAAGGCCGCCGGTTCCGCCTTCCTCACCCGTTCCACCGCGACCAGCGACAGGACCGTCGAGTGGGAGGACGGCAACACCTATCCCGTCGTCGATGTCGAGATCTCCTCCGCGAGCCACCCCTTCTGCACGGGTACCGCCCGCGTGCTGGACACCGCCGGCCGCGTCGAGCGGTTCGAGCGCCGCTACGGCCGCCGCGGGGCGAACTGATGCGGAACCGTTCCCGGTTGCCCGTCGTGATCGTGGGCGGACTCCACTCCGACGCCCGCAAGGAGGTCGTGGAGGAACTGCTGCGCACCGTCCCCGGCAGCGTCGCCCTCCACCACGATCTGGCCACCGCCGCCGAAGGCATCGTGCGGCGCGTCGTGCGGGACGCGTCGGGCGAGCTGTCCCGCGGTGACGCCCCGCTCGTCGACGACTGCGCCTGCTGTGCGCTGCGCGAGGACCTGGTCCCCGAGCTGGAGCGGCTGGCCGACAGCGGTACGGCCGGGCTGGCGATCGTCGAGCTGTGGGACTCCGTGGAGCCCCGGGCGATGGCCGAGGTCGTCGTCGCGCACGGCGGTCACGTACTGGAACTCACCAATGTCATCACCGCCGTCGACCCCGCGCTCGTGCTGCCCTGCCTGGGGAACGGCGACGATCTGGCCGAGGCGGGGCTCGCCGCCGCCACCACCGACCGGCGGACCGTGGGTGACACCTGGGCACGACAGCTGGAGTACGCGCCCGTACTCGCTCTCGTCGACGGCGAAGCGGCCGACGACCAGGACCGCGCGCTGCTCACCCAGCTCCACCCCACCGCGCTCCAGGTGCCCGCCGGTTCGGGCGAACTCGGCCGACTGGCCTTCGCCGGCTTCGACGTGGAGACGGCGGCCGCGGCCCAGCACCCCGCCTGCGCCCTGTTGCCGCAGGAGGCGGACGAGGCCGGGGTCGCCACGCTCGTCTGGCGTCGCCGCCGTCCCTTCCACCCCGAACGGCTCTACCAGGCGCTGGAGGATCTGTGCTGCGCGGCCGCACGCAGCCGTGGCCGGTTCTGGCTCGCCGACCGTCCCGACACCTTGCTGGCCTGGGACGCCGCCGGTGGTGCGCTCTGTGTGGAGAACGCCGGACCGTGGCTGGCCTCCCTGCCGGACGCGGCCTGGGACCTGGTGCCCCCGATGCGCAGGGCGGCGGCCTCGCTCGACTGGGACCCCGAGCACGGCGACCGCTGCCAGCACCTCGTCTTCACCTCCCCGGGCCTCGACCGCGACGGGCTGACCCGACTCCTCGAATCCTGTCTGCTCACCGACACCGAATACGCCGCGGGACCCGAGGCCTGGAAGCGGCTTCCGGCCCCCTTCGACTCGATCCTCGACCCGGTCTCCTGACCACCTTTCAGCTGCGAGCGGCTCTTCGGCCGCTCCCCTCGCCGATCGATCCCCAAGGAACGCACATGGCACGACGCACCGACCCGCACAAGCCGCTGAAGTCCCGCCCCAATCCGCTGGACACGGCCGGGATCACCTACATCGACTACAAGGACACCGACCTGCTGCGGAAGTTCATCTCGGACCGAGGCAAGATCCGCAGCCGTCGCGTGACCCGGGTGACCGCCCAGCAGCAGCGGCAGCTCGCACGGGCGATCAGGAACGCCCGCGAGATGGCCCTGCTGCCCTACGCCCACCGGTGACCACGCGCGCCGCGTACGGCCGGCGGGCCTTCCCCGCCCGTCGGACGCACGCGGCGTCCGACGGACTCGCCCCCGGGCAAGAAGACATCACGCCGGTGACGGTCACGTAGATCCGGCGCACACGGACCAGATGTCCTGAAGGAGCGCCGGACAGTCCTCGCCGTACGTGACCACGGCTGCGAAGACCGCGTCCAGAGCCGCGCGGAGCGGATCGGCTTCGGCGGCACCGAGCAGCGCGGGAACGGCCATGTGCGGCTGCGACATCCGCAGGGACGGGTCGGGTGCGCCGACAGTGACCTTCAGGGTGCGGGATCCAGGGCCGGGAGGGTTCGACGTCCCCAGCGGTTCTGCCGACCACATCGCCGTGGTTGCGGGGCCCGTCACCGCATGGGACGCCTGCTGCGATTCCGGCGTGGACGCGCCCGGGGTCGCGGGCGGCTGGAAGGGAGGCCTTTCGGGTGGAACGGCCCGGCCGACCGTCCCGTTCGGAACCCGCGGATCGGACTCCAGCGTCTGCCACACGCGTTCCGGATCGTCGAAGGGAGCCGGCAGAGGGCGGCCTTCGGCGAGGGCGGTGAGCGCCGCGGTGATCCAGTCGAGGCGGGTGAGACCAGCCGCCTCGCATGCGCGACGGGCCGCGAGCAGAGCCACCGCGCGCTGGGTTCCGGGGCCCGCGGCATCGATCGCGTGTACCAGGTCGGCGTCGAACTCCAGCAGGCCGCGGACGTTGCCGCCGACCTCGCGCAGGGCCTGGCCGGGGAGTCTGCCGCCCCACTCCCACTGCTCGAATGCGAGCTCCCGTTCCCGGTCGGCCCGTTCCTGCGCGAGAGCGGCCGAACACTCGGTTTCGGCACGTTCGGCAGGCGTGGCGGGCGGTGGCTGCCGACGGGCGTGTTCGTGCCAGTAGGCGGCGATCTCCGCGCTCTGCCGCAGTACGCGGTCCGCTTCGGGCGGGGCGGGCCAGAACTGCAGGAGGTACCGGTCCACCTGTGGTTCCTCGTCCAGCCTGGTGTCCTGCTGAAATGCCCGGTCCATCCCCTGGGCGCAGTACCGCACCCGGTAGTCGGTCATCTCCAGATCCAGCTCCCAGGTGTCCTCGCCCGCCCACTCCATGAGCGCGCTGTCCGCCGAGAGCGGGCGGAAGGACACCTCCACGACGTCCTCCCACGGCGGATCCAGCGGCGGGACCCGGTCGTGCACTTCGACGGTGAAGCCGACGTTGCCCGTGTGCAGCCCGGTGGTCAGCCACAGCGCGCCGGGTATGGCGGCGCCGCACAGTCCCGCCGTCTGGCCGGCGAACGCCTCGTCGAGGCCGGGGCCGAAACCGTCCGGGGCGCTCTCGACGTAGATCTGGCCGTAGTGCACATGCACCTCGCCGTCGACCGGTCTGCGCACCATCACTTCCTCCTCCACCGGGGAGTACGGGACACCCCTTGAAAAGAGCACCACTGACGGTCCCGCTCCCCCGGTGTGCGGCGGGCGACGTCGGTCCCGGGGGAACCCCGGACGGCGGCCCCGGAGTTGTGAAGGCCCGGGCCCTGCGACGCTCAGGCCGCCCGCAGGCGCCTCCAGACCGCCTTCGCCGCATGATGGCCGGACATGCCGTGCACCCCCGGGCCGGGCGGAGTGGCCGAGGAGCACAGGAACACCGCCGGGTGCGCGGTCGCGTACGGCACGCGTGCGAGCTTCGGCCGGATCACCGTCTGCAGCCCGGCGAACGCTCCGCACGCGATGTCGCCGCCGACGTAATTGGCGTTGCGCAGGGCCAGTTGGGGCGGCCCCGCGACCGCTCGGGCGAGCACCAGGTCGCGGAAGCCGGGGGCGAAGCGCTCCAGTTGCCGCTCGATGACGTCGGTGGCATCGCCTTCCCAGCCTGCCGGGACATGTCCGTAGGCCCAGAAGACATGACGGCCCTCGGGCGCGCGGGACGGATCGACGAGGCTGGGCTGAGCGGTGATCAGGAACGGGACACTGGGGTCGCGGCCGGCCACCGCGGCGCTCAGCGCGGCGTCGATCTCACCGGCCGTGGGGCCGACGTGGACCGTTCCGGCACGGCGGGCCTCCTCCGCGGTCCAGGGGACGGGGCCCGAGAGCGCGTAGTCGATCTTGAAACAGGACGCGCCGTACCGGTAGCCGCGATAGGCGTTGCCCAGCCCCGCGATACGGGCGAGTGCCGTCGGCGAGGTGTCGAACACGTAGGCGCGGGCGGGCGGGAGCTCGTCGAGGCGCTTGACCTCCGTACCGGTTCGGATCGCGCCGCCCTGTTCGCGTATGTACGAGGCGAGGGCGTCGGAGATGGCCTGCGACCCGCCGCGCGGCACCGGCCAGCCCTTCTCGTGCGCGGCGAGGGCGAACAGCAGGGCGATCCCTCCGGTGGCCACGCCGCTGACGGGGGCTATGGCATGGGCGGCGAGCCCGGCGACCAGGCCGCGTGCCTTCGCGCCGCGGAAGCGGCGGGCGAGCAGCGTCGCGGGCTGGAGCGCGTCGAGACCGAAGCGCACCCAGCGGTACGGGTCACGGGGCAGTCCGTCCCACGGAGTGCGCAGGAAGTCCTCGGCGAGAGTGTCCCAGTGGCCGAGGAACGGGGCGACGAGCCTGCGGTAGGCCCCCGCGTCCTGGGCGCCCAGCGACATGGCGCTCTCCCCCACCGACCCGGTGAGCACGGCGGCCGAGCCGTCCGGAAAGGGGTGGGCGAGCGCCAGCTCGGGGTGCAGCCATTCCAGGCCGTGGCGGGCGAGCGGCATCGCGGCGAACGCGGGTGAGCCGATGCCCAGCGGGTGGACCGCGGAACAGGGGTCGTGACGGAAGCCGGGGAGGGTGAGCTCTTCGGTGCGGGCACCGCCCCCGACCGTCCCGGCCGCTTCGAAGACCTCCACGGCGAAGCCACGGCGGGCCAGTTCGGCCGCGGCGGTCAGTCCGTTGGGCCCCGCCCCCACGACGACGGCATCAAGCATCGACGGCACCTTCGGACTCCTTCGTCAGCCGACGGCCAGGACACCCAGGATATTCCGAGGCACCGACAGCGACGTCGCGGGTAGGGTCGCCGCGCGATGAACACACCGGCCCCTTCCTCGCCGCCCTGCCGTCCGCTCCGCCCGCACCGCGCGTCGCGCGAACAGGACCCGGGGGTCCGGCCATGATCGCCGAACTGCAGTGCGTGGTGCTCGACTGCCCCGATCCCGTACGCCTCGCCGGGTTCTATCACCACCTGCTCGGCGGAGAGGTCGATCGGCCGGACGCGCGGTGGGCGGTGGGTGACGGGTGGGCGACGCTCCACACGGCTGCCGGGCCGGTCCTCGCCTTCCAGCGGGTGGCGGACCACCGGCCGCCTCGATGGCCGGACCCGGCACACCCCCAGCAGTTCCATCTGGACTTCGGTGTCCCGGATCTGGACGCGGCGCAGACCCGGGTCGTGGCGGCGGGAGCGACGGTCCTCGACGACGGCGCCGGGTCGGGGGCGGCCGTGGCGGATCTACGCGGACCCGGCGGGGCATCCGTTCTGCCTGGTCAGGCACGGCAACGGCGCGGTGTGACCGTACCCCTGACCCTCAGTCCCGCTGGATGGCCGTGAGACGACCGGGCGTCGCGCCGGTCGGGCTGCGCACCCGCCGGACGGTGTCCCGGTCGAGCCGAGCTCCGGTCAGGCTTCGCCGCCCAGCACCTGAAGGATGCGTTCCGCGGTCGCCGCGTCACGGGCCGCCGTGAACGGCATGGCGTTATCGCCGGATATGCGGAACGGGGCGCCGGAGAGCGTGGCCTGGGCGCCGCCTGCCTCGGTGACCAGGAGCAGCCCCGCCGCATGGTCCCAGGCGTACTCCCAGGTGAAGGCGACCGCGTCCTGGTCGCCGCGCGCGACGGCGAGGTATTCGAGACCGGCCGAGCCGCAGGGGCGGGCGTCGACGCCCTCGGCGCCCAGGCCGAGCAGGGAACGCTTCTGCTCATCCGTGGTGTAGTCGGGGTGCGACATGGCCACGCGCAGAACGGCGCCGGGCTCGGGTGAGCCGGAACGGATCGGCTTGCCGTTGAGCGTGGCGCCCCGGCCGCGGATCGCGACCGCCATGTCGTCGAGCGCCGCCGCGTACGTCCAGGAGGCGAGGAGTTCGCCACGGTGGGCGAGGGCGACCAGCGTGCAGAAGCCCGGTTCGCCCCGGACGAACTGGCGGGTGCCGTCGACGGGGTCGACGATCCACACCGGTGCGTCGCCGCCCAGGGCGTCGTACACCTTCGGATCCGCGTGGACCGCCTCCTCGCCGACGACCACCGAGCCGGGCAGGAGCCGGGTCAGGGACATGGTGAGGTGTTCCTCGGCAAGGCGGTCGGCGGTGGTGACGAGGTCGTGCGGGCCGCTCTTCTCGACGATCTCGTGCGCGGCCAGCTGCCGGTAGCGCGGCATGATCTCGGCGGCGGCCGCTGCGCGGACCGCGGCCTCGACCTCGGTCCGGCGTCCGGCGTCCCAGGTGTTCTCAGCGAGAAGGTCATCGATCACGACCCCAGCTAACCACGGCCCCCCGAGACGCCGATGACCTGGTCATTGCGGGAAGGTGACCGGTCAGCGTCCGACGGCGTACCCCTGCATGCCGCGCGGGTTCGCGGCCGCGGAGAGCACTCCCGTCCCGGGGTCGCGGGCCACGGCACACATCCGGCCCTCGGACCAGGGGTCGCCCACGGTGACGTCGTGGCCGCGGCGACGCAGCTCCGCGACGACCTCCGGGTCCGTGCGCTCCTCGACGGTGACGCTGCCGGGCCGCATCCCGCGCGGGAAGAAGGAGCCGGGGAAGCTGTCGTTGTGCCAGTTCGGGGCGTCGACGGCGCCTTGGAGGTCGAGGCCGCCGCGGACCTCGGCGCGCAGGGCGACCGCCAGGAAGAAGTGGACCTGCCACTGGTCCTGCTGGTCGCCGCCGGGGGTGCCGAACGCCATGACCGGGACACCGTCGCGCAGGGCGAGGGACGGGGTGAGGGTGGTGCGGGGGCGCCGTCCGGGGGTGAGGGAGTTCGGCAGGCCCTCGTCGAGCCAGGCCATCTGGAGGCGGGTGCCGAGCGGGAAGCCGAGCTCCGGCACGACGGGGTTGGACTGCAGCCAGCCGCCGCTGGGGGTGGCGGAGACCATGTTGCCCCAGCGGTCGACCACGTCGACATGGCAGGTGTCGCCACGGGTCGTACCGTCGGCGTCGACGGTCGGCTCCCCGATTCCGGCGCGGGTCTCCGTCGCGGTCGGCTCCCCTGCCCCGGAACCGTTCCTCGCCACCGTCGGTTCACCGACGCCCGCAGTCGGGATGCCCAGGGCGTCGAAACCGGCTGCGCCGACGGCGGCGGAACGGGCGTGTCCGCTGAGGACGGGGGTGCGGCCGTCCGGACTGCCGGGCCGCAGTTCGTGCGAGGCCCGGTCGGTGATGAGGGCACGGCGTTCGGCGTTGTAGGGCTCGGAGAGCAGCGTGTCGAGGGGTACGTCGGCCGCGTCGCCGTACCAGGCCTCGCGGTCGGCCATCGCGAGCTTGCAGCCCTCGATGAGCAGGTGGACGTATTCGGCGGAGCCGTACCGCGGCAGCTCGGCGGGGAGCAGCGCGAGCTGCTGGAGGAAGGCGGGGCCCTGGCTCCAGCCGCCCGCCTTGGCGAGCGTCCAGCCGTTCCAGTCGTACGTGGCGGGTGCCTCATAGGACGCGGACCAGTCGGCCAGGTCGCCGGCGGTGAGGGTGCCGGTGTGGCGGGAGCCGCTGGTGTCCATGGTGGGGCGGGCGGCCTGGCGGACCAGGGCCTCGGCGATGAAGCCCTCGCTCCAGATCTTGCGCGCGGCGTCGATCCGGGCGATGCGGTCCTCGCCGCCGGCGTCCTCCGCCTCGGCGATCAGCCGGCGCCAGGTGGCGGCGAGTGCGGGGTTGCGGAACAGTTCGCCCGGCTGCGGCGACCTGCCACCGGGCAGGTACACGTCGGCGGAGGACCGCCACTCGGTCTCGAAGAGTTCGCGTACGGTCTCGACGGTCTGACCGACCCGCTCGACGGGGGCGTGGCCGTCCTCGGCGTACCCGATCGCGTAGCGCAGCACCTCGGCGACGGACTTGGTGCCGTGGTCGCGCAGCAGCAGCATCCAGGCGTCGAAGGCGCCCGGCACGGCCGCGGCGAGCGGTCCGGTGCCGGGGACCAGGTCGAGGCCGAGGGAGCGGTAGTGCGCGACGGTGGCGCCGGCCGGGGCCGGACCCTGGCCGCACAGCACCTGCACCTCGCCGTCCTTCGGCGCCAGGATCATCGGCACCTCACCGGCCGGCCCGTTGAGGTGGGGTTCGACGACATGCAGGACGAACCCGGCGGCGACGGCGGCGTCGAACGCGTTGCCGCCGTCCTCCAGGACAGCCATCGCGGACTGCGAGGCGAGCCAGTGGGTCGAGGACACCATGCCGAACGTGCCCTGGAGAGTGGGCCGGGTGGTGAACACGGGTGCGGCTCCTTGCTGCGGCGTGCGAGGTTCTGGAGTTCGGTTCGAAGGGGTCCCGGGCCGGGGCCGGCCCGCAACGAATGTACGGGCATCGGCCGGCCGCGCCGGGGGCGGTGCCGTCGTCCTCGACGAGATGACGGGAAACCTGTCGGCTGCCGCGCAGTTCACGCAGGTCCGGCACCTCCGCGCGGCACCGGTCGGTGGAGAGCGGACAACGGCCCACCGGAAAGCGGCTGTTCGGGGCACCCGCGCGACGACGGACGTCGGCGCCGTCGCAGTTCATGGCCGCGGTGCCCCGCAGGCCGGACCTACGGCCTGATCCACTCTCTGTCGTGCACCAGGCCGTTACGGCGGCTCAGAACCAGTCGTCGCACCGGGGCGGTTCGCAGAGCTCGAAGACGACCTCTCCCGCCTCCGGATCATCGCCGGCGACCGGGCGCACTTGCGCGCCGACCGACACCAGATGCGGTGCGGCGCCGACGACTCTGCAGCGGAACACAAAGCCCTCGGGGAGCCGGACGAGGGACTCGTTGCGCGCCGCCTCCGTGTAGCGGTGCACGACACCGGACCTCACCACGACGCCCAGCCCGGCGCTGTGTTCGGGCTTCAGATCACTTGACGCGCACACCGGACACAGCAGCCTCCGGAAGGAGGCCGTGCCGCACCAGCGGCAGCGGTGGTAGTTCAGGCCGGCCTTCTCATGCACCGTCTGCACGGTGCCACTTGATGACTGGGACATGTTTCGACCCCCTGCGCTCGGCTCGGATGCGCCGCGGCTGCGCGTCGGCGCGTCCGCACCATAGGGCACTGAGTGTCGATACGTAAAGGCACTCAGTGCCAGAACATGGTGCGCCGGGCATCACACCTGACCGATGGCGGCCTCGACCTGCTGCACGACGCGCCACATCGGAGCGCCCTTCGCGGCAACCATGACCACCACGTCGCCTTCGGACGACGGCATGGACGCGCCCGCGGCGGCCGCACTCCCCCACACCTGGCGCACCAGTGCGAGGGCATGGTCGACCGCGGCCTCGGCGTCCCCCTCGCCGCCCGAACGCAGCCAGGTCCGCAGCCCGTTGTTGTGTGCGGCGACCACGGAGGCGGCTATCACCTCGGCCCGCAGCGCACCGTCCCCCGACTCGCCGTACCGGCCGCGGAGATGACCGGCCAGCGTCTGCTCGTACCGGCGCACCACGGACAGCTCGTACGTGCGCAGTCCGGGCACCTCCCGGGTGAGCCGGTAGCGCTGGACGGAGAACTCCGGGTTGGCGGAGTACATCCGCAGCACGAGCCGGGCCGCGTCGCACACCGCGTCGACCGGATCCATGTCACCGACCGTCGCGAGGAACGCGGTCATGTCGGCGAGGCAGCGTTCGTGATCCGGGAAGACCGCGTCCTCCTTGGAGGGGAAGTACCGGAAGAACGACCGGCGCCCGACCCCGGCCCGCGCCACGATGTCGTCCACCGTGGTCTGTTCGAAACCCCGCTCCAGGAAGAGTGCGAAGGCCGCCTCGGCGAGCACCTCCCGCATGGGGGCCTTCTTCGGTGGTCTGCGTGCGTCAGTCATGCGGGGAACGTAGCACCGGAGAGCCCTTTTTGGCACCAGGTTCCTTTACAGAGGGTACTGAGTGCCATATGGTCGTCCCTACGACCCACACCCAGGTAGGAGAGCCGGCGTGAGCTTGAGGATCGTTGTCTGTGTGAAGTACGTGCCCGACGCCACGGGTGACCGGCATTTCGCCGATGATCTGACGGTG
>NZ_JBIVON010000024.1:0-59687 GCF_044754145.1 Streptomyces sp. NPDC093149 | reverse complement strand
AAACCCAACACCGTTCACCTGGACCAAGACGGCCGACGAGATCCTCGACTCCCTCGCGCGTTTCTGCCAACGAATCTCCGGCGCAGGACACTAGGTGTATCGCCCTGTGAGGTCGGTGACGCGGCCGGCTGGGGTCTGACCCCAGGTCCTTCCGTTCGGATCGTGCCGGGCTCGGGCCGCATGTTCCCTCGATGACGTCCTGGGCCCATCCAAGGCTGTCCCGTGACCCCGGCGGGCGCACGACAACAGCCGCGGCACCTCGCCGTGCCGTCGGAGCGTCCGCATGAATCCAGTTCGCGGACGTCTCTTCGCCTTGCGACGCACCGCATCCGACGCCGCGCGCTGATCCGCCGGGGATTACGGGACAGCCCTTAAGCTGGAACGAATCAGACCAAAGTCATACGAATATCAGCAAACGGGCGCGATGCCCCGAGGGAGGCATGATGAGCCAGCAGCCGGTCCTCCTGCCCTATGCCGATCCGGCCTTCGTGGCGGACCCCTTTCCCTTCTACCGGCAACTGAGCCAGGAGGGCCCGGTGCGGCGCGCCGTCCTCGCCGGGGACCTGGAGGCCTGGCTGGTCACGCGGTACGAGGACGGCCTCGCGGCCCTGTCCCACCCACAACTGAGCAGCGACGTCCGTGATGCGTCGGATCCCCGGTTCGCCGAACGGCTGCCCACCACCGACCGCGAGTCCGTACTGCGCAACATGCTCCGTTCCGATCCGCCCGACCACACCCGCCTGCGCCGACTCGTCTCCCGGGCGTTCACCGCACACCGGGTGGCGGAACTGCGACCTCGCATCCAGGAGATCGCCGACCGACTGCTCGACGAGATCGTGCCGGCCGGCCATGCCGATCTCATCGAGAGCTACGCTCTGCCGCTCCCGGTCACGGTGATCAGTGAACTGCTCGGGGTGCCCGTGAGCGACCGGCACGACTTCCAGCAGTGGACCGACGACATGGTCCTGAGAGGGAACGAACCACCGGACCCGGCCCGGGTGGACGGGGCGTGGCGCCGGATGCGCTCGTACCTGACCGGGCTTCTGGAGGCCAAACGCGCCCGGCCCGGGGACGATCTGCTCAGCGCACTGGTCGTCGCCCGGGACGAGCAGCAGCGGCTGGACGAGGACGAGCTGATCGCCATGGCCTTCCTGTTGCTGGTGGCCGGCTACATCACCACGGTCAACCTGATCGGCACCGGCATCGCCGCGCTGCTCGCCCACCCCCACCAGTTGAGGATGCTGCGGGACGATCCGGCGCTGCTGCCTGGCGCGATCGAGGAGTTCCTGCGCTACGACGGACCGGTCAACCCCGGTATCGCCCGGTTCGCCCGCGAGGACGTCACCCTCGCCGGGGTGGACATCCCGCGCGGTGCGACCGTGCTGATCGCCTCCGCCATCGCCGACCGCGACCCGGCACAGTTCCCCGACCCCGACCGCCTCGACATCGCCCGCAGGGACAACGCGCACCTGGCGTTCGGGCACGGCATCCACTACTGCCTGGGTGCCCCGTTGGCCCGGCTCGAAGGCCAGATCGCCGTCGGCACCGTCCTGCGCCGCCTTCCGCGCCTCGCCCTGGCGGTGCCGCCCGGCGAACTGCGGTGGCGGCCGGGTGGTCTGCGCGGGCCGGAGCACCTGCCGGTGACGTTCGACGCAGGTGCCCCGGCCTGAGCGGGACGGCTGCCCACGGGGCGGGGGCAGCCACCGGGCGCGCCGTTCATGTCCCGCTCAGTTCGATCGTGCGAGCCGGAACCCCAGGTCGTCGATGCGGAAGGTCGGGTGACTCCTGCGGCGGCACGACGCCCGGCATCCTCGGGGGCGGTCGTACGCGCCACCACCACGGAAGACGCGGTACGGGCCGTAGACGCCCGGATCGTAGACGTCCCAGCACCACTCCCACACGTTGCCGATCATGTCGTGGAGCCCCCACGCGTTCGGTGCCCTCGTCGCGACATCGTGCACCGTGCCGCCGGAGTTCCCGCGGTGCCAGGCGATCTCGTCCAGCTCCCCGTAGCGGGCCTCGGACGTCCCGGCCCTGCACGCGTACTCCCACTCCGCCTCGGACGGGAGGCGGTAGCCGTCGGCCTCCCAGTCACAGACCACGTCCTGCCCGTCGGGATCGTCACCGAGCACGTAGCAGGGTTCGAGTCCTGTCGCTCGCGAAAGCAGATTGCAGAAGCCGACGGCCTCCTTCCAGGAAACGTCCGTCACCGGTGTCCGCGGGCCCGCCGGGTCCGCGGACACCTTGCCCCCGACCGCCCGGTACAACTCGGTGGTCACGGGATACGGCGCCAGCCGGAAGGCCCCGACCGCGACCTCCCAGTCCGTCCTGGTGCCCTCGTCCCGCAGGACGATCTCCCCGGCGGGGATGGCTCTCATGTCCTCGGCCACCGCCTGTCGGAGTAAGGCTTCAGGGCTCATCGCTGCTCCTCATACGCCTCCGGTGCGTCGGACCGACGTACTGCTGACCCGGCAGCAGTACGGGAAGCCGGTCCGGGCTTCCGGACGTTCGGACACATGACGGTACCGATGACCGGGAAACGGCGCCGGGCGGATCGGAGTACGGGCCGCCGTGCCCGGTTCCCGGGCCGTCGAGGGGGATGTCAGGGCGCGTGGTCGCGGCCGTCCCGTGGGGCGAAGGCTTGAAGAGCGTCCTCGTCCGTCGCGCGGGCGTGCAGGAAGTAGTCGGTCCACTCGGAGATTCCGGGGTAGCCGGAGTCGTGCCCGATCTGCGCCGACGCGGTCTCGACGTCGAAGCCCGTGGTGCGCAGTTCGACGCCCGGCCCGAGAACGGCCCAATGGGCTCCCGCTCTTCCGTAGGGCATGCCGACACTGCCGGGATTGACCACGAGCCGACCGTGGGCGAGGCGGACGAACGGCATGTGGGTGTGGCCGCAGACCACGGTGCGCACGTCGTCGTCGAGTCCGCCGAAGACCTCCTTCCAACGGTCGAGGCGGGAGTCGACCAGGACGACTTCCTCGTCGTCACGGGGGGTCGCGTGGCAGAACAGCACCTTCCCGAGGCCGTGCACCGGCAGGGAGAGCGACCGGGGCAACGAGCCGAGCAGGTCGAGATGGTCCTCGCGCAGCTGCTCGGCGGCCCAGGGGGCGATCGGATCGGGGATCGATTCCCGCTGTCCGCGGCGGTATTCGAGGAGTTCGCGGTCTGCGTTGCCGCTGATCCATGCGACGCGGTCACCGAGGCCGATGAGCCGGTCGAGGACCTGGTTCGGCTGCGGGCCGGCGGCGATGTCGCCGGTGAGCACGATGCGATCCGCGGCCTGCACGTCCGGATCGGCGAGCACGGCCTCCAAGGCGGGCAGGACTCCGTGGATGTCGGACAGTACGGCGACTCGATTCGGCATGGTCACAAGTGTGCGGGGAGAACGGCCGGGATGCGGGGGCGCTCGCCGGACATATGGCCAGGGCCGAGGCGGCCGGGAGTCCGGTCGCGGGGCCGGGCGGGACCCGGTCCATCGGTGGGCAGGTGCGGGCATCATGGGTGGTACGTTCGGTTTTGGGACCTGGAGGGGGCGACAGGGAGTACAGGTGCAGGAGAGTCGGCGCACAGCGGCGTGGGCGGGCTGGCTGCTCGTCGTGCCGGCCCTGGTGTCGGGTGTGCTGCTGAATGTCCTCGCGCCCCAGCCGTACATGGGGCTTCCGCTGCTGGCCGCGGCGCCGTTGATCGCCGGAGCGATGCTGTCGTTCCGGGCGGGAGCTCTCGTCGCCGGCCTCGCCTGCGGTGTGTCGCTGGTGCTGGATTTCGTCCGGGGGCGTTCCGCCACGGCGAGCTTCGTCGATCTGGCCGTGATCGGCCTCATCGGGATTCTGGCCCTCGCGGTCAATCTGCTGTTGCAGCGTCAGGGGCGGGATCTCGCGCGGGCACGGGTCATCGCGGAGGCGGTACAGCTGGCGGTGCTGCCGGACCCGCCGTCGCGGGCGGGGCCCCTGGCCGTCGCGGCGGGATACACCGCCGCCCAGGCCGAGGCGAGGATCGGCGGCGACCTCTTCGCGGTGCAGGAGACCCCCTACGGCGTGCGCATGATCATCGGGGATGTGAAGGGCAAGGGGCTCCAGGCGGTCGCGGCCGTCTCGGTGGCGATCGGGGCGTTCCGCCAGGAGGCCGAACACGCCCCCACACTGGCCGAACTGGCCCAGCGCCTGGACGACGCGCTGAGCAGGGAGTCGAGCCGCAGCGGCAGCAGGACGTCCGGCGAGGACTTCACCACGGCCGTGCTGGCCGAAGTGCCCGGTGACGGCGCGCTGCTGCGCCTGGTCAACCGTGGCCATCCGGGCCCGTACCTGATCCACGACGGTGCGGTCGCACGGCTCGACGCCACCCGCCCGCAGCTGCCTCTGGGCATGGGGCTGGGCGCGGTGGCCGCGCCGGACGGCGACGCCCTCACCGATGTCTTTCCGCTGCCGTCCGGCGCGCTGCTGCTCCTGATCACCGACGGTGTCACCGAGGCACGCGATCGCACGGGTGCCTTCTACGATCCGTGTGCGTCCGCCACCCTCACCGGAAGCTGCTTCAGGGACCCCGACGATCTGGTCCACGCGGTGACCGAGGATGTCGCACGCTGGACCTCCGACGGCCACCAGGACGACATGGCCATCCTCGCCGTCGCCCGGCGCGGCGGTCACCGGGGCGGCTGAGAACTCACGAGGCGTCCTCGGCGGCGGAGACGGTCAGCCGGTGCGCCGGCGGGTGTTCGATCGAGAGATCCGGGCGCCAGGCCGCGAGCACCTGAGCCGAGGGAGCGAACAACGGCCTCGGCAGTGCGTCGGGTGCGGTCCACTGCCAGGTGCTGATCAGATGGGGCTCGGTCACCCGGGGGTGCCCCGACTCCAGGGTCACCACGGCCGCCATCGACACGCGGTTGATCCCCGCCACCACGTCGTGGAGCATGGCGAAGACCCTCACGTCGGCCGCATCGACTTCCAGGCCCGTCTCCTCGCGGAGCTCACGGGCGGCGGCTGCGGCGATGGACTCATGGGTCGGGTCCACCTTGCCGCCGGGGAGCTCCCAGGTGCCGCTGTGGTGTCTGCCGAGCAGCACGCGCCCGTGGGCGTCCCGCACGATGACGCCCACGCCGAGCGCCGCCTGCGCCAGGGGTGGGCGGGAGTTGCGGGGGAGGGTTTCGTCGGGGGCGGTGTCCATGGTGCTCCTCGCTGGTCGGCGTGGGGTGTTGCGGGCGGAGGCCTCGGCAATCCGGTGTACGTGAAAGGAAGCCTACGGACCACCGTTCGTCCACGACGGCCGGACGGCGGCTCCGCGGTGTGGGCGCGGAGGGCGCCGACCCGGCGACCGTCCTCGTGAGGGGTGCGGTTCGGGTCGTCAGACCGTCAGCCGCAGCGACGTCGCCGAGATGCCCAGCCGGACCGTCTGCCCCCACGTCAGGTCCAGCGCGTCCGTCTCCATTCCGTCGCCGAAGACCACCACCCGGTCGGACTCGACGGTGAGCCTCAGCCCCTGTCCGCGCCCCAGTTCGCCCGCGACCAGCGAAGTACCGGTCGCGGGCGAGGGCCAGGCCTCGCGGACGAACCACACCAGCCGGGGATCGGTGGGTGCCGGGAGCGGCAGGGCGCTGCGGCGTTCCTGCCACAGTGAGCGGAGCCAGCCCGTGGCACCGGTGCCCGTGCCGACCAGGACACCGGACGAGGCCTGCGGTTCGGTGGCGGCGCCGGGCGCGTCGGGGCCGATCCGGTAGCGGGCGGTCTGGTGACCGGGCGGACCGAGATAGATCTCGTTCAGGGCGAGCAGGCGCTGGGTGTCGTCGGCGACCGCCTCGACCATGGTGAGTTCGTCCGTCGCGCCGGCGGGGGACGCGGCCGCCCGCAGCAGGCCGGCCGCGTCGGAGGGACGGTGGCGTACGAGCACCCCCGGATTGCGTCCGGGGTCGGTGTCGATGCCCACGACGGGCTGCCCGGACAGGTACTTGGCGACGTTGGCGACCAGCCCGTCCTGCCCGACGACGACCACCACGTCCTCGGGCGCGAACAGGAAGCGGTCGAGATCGACGCGCTCCACCCGCGACTGCCGCCACTGGAGCGGTACGGCTGCCGCCACATCGGTGAGCGCCTGCCGGGTGTGTCGGTGCCGCCGGGCCACCTCGTCGATGGACCGGCCGCGGCTGGACAGGAAGAACGCGGCCTGGCCGTGTGTGCCGTGCCGGGCCAGCAACTCCTCGTACTCCGTGGTGCGGTGGACCAGGACCGCGCGGGGGGCGAGGCTCATGCCCGGGGCTCGGGGTCGGTCCTGCCGAGCTTGCTGAGCAGGCCGGTGAGGACGTCGGGGGAGAGGGTGAGGCTGTCGATGCGGGGCAGGTTCTCCGCCAGTCTCGTCGTCGCCAGGGCGTGCAGCGTCGCGGCGTCCACCTCGCCGTGTACCCGCAGCCAGGCCGCCTGGGACTCCGCGCGTGCGGCGCCGACCTCGCGTGCGGCCTCGGCCTCGGCTCGGGCCAGGCGTACCTTGCGTGCCGCCTCGGCCTCGGCACGCACCGCGTCGGCCGCCGCGTTCTCCTCGGCCTCGCGCCGGGAGTTGGTGCCGCGCTGCTCGACCAACTGCTCCTCACGGCGGGCAAGTTCGATCTGGCTGGCCAGCTCGTTCTCGGCGATGGCCCGTTCCCGTTCCACGGCAACGGCGCGGCGTTCATAGGTGGCCCGGTCGGCCTCCTGCTGGATCTGCTCACGGGCAGGGGTGCGCAGGGCTCGCTCCACCTCGGCCTCGGGACGGATGGCGACCACCCGCACCGCGACCACATCGATACCGGTGGCGGGCAGCCGGGGTTCCGCGGCGAGCCCGGCCGCGACCCGGTCGCGCACCGATGCGACACCGTCGACCAGTGCCTCGGCCAATGCGGTCCTGGCCAGCACGTCCAGCGTGTGTTGCTGAGCGGTCTCGGTGAGCAGGGTGGCGATCTGTTCCAGCGGCGCGCCGCGCCACACCCCGGTGTCCGGGTCGACGGAGAAATCCAGGCGGGCGGCGGCCTCGGCCGGGTCGCTGATCCGGTACGTCACGGTGGCCTGCACGGTGACGTCCTGGAAGTCGGACGTGCGTGCGTGGAAGGCCATGGCCAACTCCCGGTCGTTGACCGGGACTTCGGAGAGCGCTGCGGTCAGTGAGCGGTACCAGAAACTCAGCCCCGGCCCGTCGTGGGCGAGCCGGCCGCGCTTGTGGTGGCGGATGTGCGCGGTGGGTGCGGAGCGCAGATGGCGCCAGCCGAAGCGCCGGGTGATGTCGGCCATGTCGGAATCCCCTCTGTTCTCGTCGTGCAGACGATAAGAGGGTGCGGTCGATATCGTCAAGGGGACGAGAATGATCGTCGGTCCGCGCCGGTCCTGCCGGGCACGGGAGCGGAAATGGGGACCGGAGGTCTGTGCGCGGGAGGGTATGGAGAACGGGCGGCCGGCGGCTCCCGAAGGAGCCACCGGCCGCCCGGATGGTGCGCCGCCCCCGTCCCCACGGTGCGGCGCGAGCGGGTCGCCGTCATCCGCTCGGACGGCGACCCACGTCTTTCGGGTCACTGGGGCGCGGACGCCTCCAGTCCAAGTGCGGGGAGGACGGCGTTCTCCACGAAGCGGGTGAGATAGGCCCCGTCCGCGAACTTCCCCTCCAGCAGCGGACGGGCGCGCATCACGCCCAGCAACTGCGCGGAGACGAACTCCGCCGCCGGGGTGTCCGCCGGGATCTCGCCGCGCTCCGCGCCGCGCCGGACCATTGCGTCGATCGCCGCGACCTCCGGCACGATCAGTGCCTCGCGCAGCGCGCACAGCAACTCGGGGCTCTGCAGTGCGGCATGGCTGAGCGCGTGCATCAGCGGGGTGTCGCGGCCCGATCCCGCGCCGATGGCCCGTGCCGCCTCACGCAGATCCCCTGCCAGTGTGCCGGTGTCGATGTCGGGCAGCACTGCCCGTCGGGTGCCGTGGAGCGCAGCCACGACCAGTTCCGGCTTGGAGCCCCACTGCCGGTAGAGGGTGGACTTGCCGCAGCGTGTGCGCGAGGCGACCCCTTCCATCGTGAGGGCCTCGTAGCCGGACTCCCTCAGCATGTCGAGCACGGCCGCGTAGAACTCCTGCGCCCGCTCCGGCGTGATCTTCGAGCGGCGGGGCGTGTGTGCCGGTTCCTGCGCGGCTTCCTGCGGCGACATGTGTTTTCCCTCTCAGCGATTCTGCGACGAGGTCCATCGATACGCCAGTGTACCGAAACGCATGTGTACCGATACGTTCGCGTATCGGTACACTGGCGTATCGATATGGCACGGGCCGAGCCCTGCCTCCGCAACACCGCTTCGTCAGCAAAGGGGCACCGGATGAGGTACGCCGGTAGCGAGCCCGCAGATCGGGAGCCGGACAGTACTGCCCGACCGCCCCTCCTCCGCGAGCTTCTTCTCGTCGTGGGACTCTTCGTGATCTACAAGCTCGGCCGTCAGGCCGCGAACGGTCATGTCGAGGAGGCGTATCGCAACGCGGGAAACGTCTGGGACCTCGAACGGTCCTTGCACCTGCCGGGCGAAGGCGCGGTGCAGAGTCTGCTGCTCCGCGACGAGACGCTGACCCACCTCGCGAACACCTACTACGCGACCGTGCACTTCCCGGCCACGCTGCTCTTCCTCGTGTGGCTGTACTGGCGCCGCCCACGCCACTACGTCTGGTCGCGCCGCATCCTCGCCGCGCTCACCGGCGCCGCGCTCGCTCTTCATCTACTGTTCCCGCTCGCCCCGCCGCGGCTGCTGGCCGCCGCAGGTCTCGTCGACACCGGCCAGGTGTACGGGCCGACGGTGTACGGAGCGACGCCGGCGACCGACTCCATGGCCAACCAGTTCGCCGCGATGCCCTCGCTGCACTTCGGCTGGGCGCTGATGGTCGCCGTGGGGCTGATCGTCGCCACCCGCAGCCGGTGGCGCTGGCTGTGGCTGCTGCATCCGCTCGTCACCCTGCTGGTGATAGTCGGCACGGCCAACCACTACTGGCTCGACTCGATCATGGTCTCCGCGCTTCTCGCGGTGGCTTTCGCCGCGTTGCCCCTGCGGCGCACGGAGCCGGTACGGGCACACGTCCCCTGGCCGTCCACCGCGAGTGCGCCCGCGTCGACTCTCCTGCCCCGCCCCGCCGATCCCGCCCCGCCGACCGCGTACACCTCATCGCGGGCCCACCCCGCGTCCTCGTACGCGTCGTCCGGAGCGCGGCGTTGAACGCCACCCTGATCGCCGTCGCGCTGTCCCTGGTCTCCGCCGCCGCGTATGCCTCGGCCGCGGTGGCGCAGGCCCGGCTCGCCGGGCGCACCGAGCCGGACGCCGGAGTCCTGAGGCTGCTCGGGCGGGGCGCCTGGTGGTCGGCGGTCGCACTGAACGCGGGCGGCGCGCTGCTGCACGTCGCGGCACTCAAGTACGGGCCGCTCACCCTCGTCCAGCCGCTCGGCGCCCTCACCCTGGTCGCGGCCGTCCCGCTGGGTGCCAGGACCGCCGGACGCCGGGTCACCCGTATCGAATGGCGCGGCACGATCCTGACCCTGCTCGGGCTCGGTGCCCTGCTGATCACCGCGGGCGGCACCGCCCCGCACGAGACGCTCAGCCTCCCCGAAGCACTGGCTGTCGGGGCCGGAACCATGGCTGTCGTCGCCGGACTGAGCCGCCCGGGAACACGCCCCGGGCTGCGGCACGCGGCGGCCTCCGGCATCACCTCGGGAGTCGCGTCGGCACTCACCCAGACCCTGACCGTCTCCGTCGCCGACCACACCGGCCCACTGCTCAGCCGGCATCTGGTGATCGTCGCCCTGCTCGTCTCCGCGTTCGCGATGGGCGGGCTGCTGCTCTCCCAGACCGCCTACCGGGGCGGGCTGGGTGCGCCACTGGCCGTCGTCACCCTCGCCAACCCGGTGGCTGCGGCGGCCATCGGCCTGGCCCTGCTCGGCGAACGCCTCCAGGGCGGCACGATCAGCCTGGTCCCGGCGCTGCTCGGCACGGTCGCGGCGGTACGGGGCGTGATCCTGCTCAGCCGTGCGCAGGCCCAGGCACAGCCCCTGGCCGTCGCCGGCCCGGCCGCGTCCGATCCGAAGTCCGTGGCAGGATCACCGTCGCGCGTGGTGATCGGGAGCCGGGCGCCGCTGGAGCAGCCGGTGCTGCGCCCCGAACCGGGCCGGACCCCGGTGGGCGGACCGTGACGCGCCGAACCGGCTCGGCCGCCGGGGAAGATTCGCGGCGACGTGACATTCACCGGCCGGGGCGGCATGTACGGAATCCATCCGCCCACCGACCCGCCAGGCGCGAGCCCCGCTCACTCGCCGGGGCGTCCGGCGGGCCGGCGGCGCCCGTCTCCATGGCCCGGCGGGTCCGGCATCCGGTCCCCGCCCGGGGTCAGTGCCCGGGTCAGCCAGCCGATCCAGAAGTTCTCCAGATCGATGCCGCCGCGCAGCACCAGATGCCGTAGCCGGTCCTCGTCGGAATTCCGCTCGGGCGGGAAGTCCCGCTTCTCGATCTCCAGATACTCCGCCAGCTGCCGTCGGTGCAGCCCCAGATGACGGCGCAGCTCCGCATCGAGGCCGGGCGCTCCGACGACCGCGGCCGCCCGCATCCGCAGCAGCAGCGGATCGCGGATCTGCTTGGGGTCCTCGGAACGGGCCACCCACGCGGACAACGCCTCCCGGCCCGCAGGCAGCACCTCGTACTCCTTCTTCTGCCCACGGGAGGGCTGCTGCGACGGCAGTGCCCGGATCTGCCCCGCCTGCTCCAGCTTGCCCAGCTCGCGGTAGATCTGCTGGTGCGTGGCGGACCAGAAGTAGCCGATCGACCGGTCGAACCTGCGGGTCAGCTCCAGCCCCGACGACGGCTTTTCGAGCAGGGCGGTGAGGATCGCGTGCGGGAGTGACATGGGGTGCATCCTAAGGACGGCCGGGCGGCGGCCCCATGACGGAGGGGCCGGGCCGACGGCCGCTCCCCGGGCCAGGGGGCTTCTCGGAATGTCAGAGCGAGGCCGCGAGTTCCGTGCCCTGGCGGATCGCGCGCTTGGCATCCAGCTCGGCGGCCACGTCGGCGCCGCCGATCAGATGCGCCGAGCGGCCCGCCGCGACGAGCTCCTCGTACAGCTCGCGACGCGGTTCCTGGCCCGCGCAGAGCACCACCGTGTCGACCGGCAGGAGACGCTGTTCGCCGTCGACGGTGAGGTGCAGTCCGTCGTCGTCGATCCGGTCGTAGGCGGCGCCCGCGATCATCGTGACGCCGCGGTGCCGCAGCTCGGTGCGGTGGATCCATCCGGTCGTCCTGCCCAGCCCGGCACCGACCTTGCTGGTCCTGCGCTGGATCAGGTGCACGGTGCGTGGCGTCCTCGGGTGTTGCGGGGCACACAGACCGCCCCGGTCGCGGTAGTCGGTGTCGACGCCCCACTGCCGGAAGAACACCTCGGGGTCGAGGCTCGCGGCCTCCCCCGAGTCGGTCAGGAACTCGGCGACGTCGAAGCCGATGCCGCCCGCCCCGATGATCGCGACCCGCTCACCGACCCGTGCCCCGCCACGCAGGACGTCGAGGTAGCCGACCACGCTGGGGTGGTCCAGGCCCGGTACGGCCGGGGAGCGGGGCGTGACACCGGTGGCCAGGACGACCTCGTCGTAGCCGTCGAGCGCATCGGCCGTGACCCGCGTACCGAGCCGCAGCTCGACCTTCTCCTCCGCGAGCCGGGTACGGAAGTAGCGCAGCGTCTCGTCGAACTCCTCCTTGCCGGGAACCCTGCGCGCCACATCGAGCTGGCCGCCGATCTCCTCCGCGGCGTCGAAGAGCGTCACCCGGTGCCCGCGCTCGGCGGCCGAGACGGCGCACGCGAGACCGGCCGGCCCGGCACCGACGACCGCCACCCGCTTGACGGTGCGCGTCGGCGACAGGACGAGCTCGGTCTCGTGGCAGGCGCGCGGATTGACCAGGCAGGAGGTGACCCGGCCGCTGAAGACGTGGTCCAGGCAGGCCTGGTTGCAGCCGATGCAGGTGTTGATCGCGTCGGCGCGGCCCTCGGCCGCCTTGACGACGAAATCGGGGTCGGCGAGGAACGGCCGGGCCATCGACACCATGTCCGCCCGCCCCGAGGCGAGGATCTCCTCGGCGACCTCCGGCGTGTTGATGCGGTTGCTCGTCACCAGCGGTACGGAGACGGCGTCGCGCACCCGCTCGGTGACCCAGGTGTAGGCGCCGCGGGGCACGGAAGTGGCGATGGTGGGGATCCGGGCCTCGTGCCAGCCGATCCCCGTATTGATGATGTCCGCTCCGGCCGCCTCGATCTCGCGGGCGAGCCGCACGACCTCCTCCAGGGAGGAACCGCCAGGGACCAGATCCAGCATGGAGAGCCGGTAGATGAGGATGAAGTCGCTGCCGACCCGCTCACGGACCCGGCGCACGATCTCGACGGGGAACCGGATGCGGTTCTCGTACGAGCCGCCCCAGCGGTCGGTGCGCCGATTGGTCGCGGTGGCGATGAACTCATTGATCAGATAGCCCTCGGAACCCATGATCTCGACGCCGTCGTAACCGGCGTGCCGCGCGAGCTCCGCGGCCCTGGCGAAGTCCTCGATGGTCTCCTCGACCTCGTCGTCGTGAAGGGCATGCGGAGTGAAGGCGCTGATCGGAGCCTGGATCGCGCTCGGCGCCACCAGCTCGGGATGGTGCGCGTACCGGCCGAAATGCAGGATCTGCATGGCGATCCGGCCGCCGGCCTCATGGACGGCGGCAGTGACCGGCGCATGCTGCTCGGCCTCCGCCTCGTCGGTCATCTTGGCACCGCCGGGGAAGGAACAGGCCCGCGCGTTCGGGGCGATACCACCGGTGACCATCAGACCCACGCCGCCCCGGGCACGTTCCGCGTAGAAGGCGGCCATCCGCTCGAAGCCCCGCTCCACCTCCTCCAGACCGATGTGCATCGACCCCATCAGCACCCGGTTGGGGAGGGTGGTGAACCCGAGGTCGAGCGGGCTCAGCAGATTCGGGTACGGGCTCATGCGGGGCTCCTCGCGCAGTGTCGTTGCGCCAGTTGTAGACCACCCGGACGTCATTGTGCAACAAGTTGCAAAATGGTGTGCGTTACAGGGCCGCGCAGGGGGGCCGTCCCCCGGACGGCGTAACACCAGGGCACATCGGCGCTCCGTGCCACCGAGAGTGGAAACACGGCACCCGCCGCCACGGCGTGGGGCGGGGCGTCCGAGCCGCTCCCCCCGAACCCTTGCGGAGGCTCCCATGGCCTGCCTCGACCGGCGTGATCTCGGCCTGCTCGTCCTGCGCGTCGGTACCGGCGCGGTACTGGCCGCGCACGGCACCCAGAAGCTGGCCGGCTGGTTCGGTGGAGGAGGCATCGAAGGAACCACCGCCGCGATGGAGGCCATGGGCTTCCATCCACCGAAGTACAGCGCGGTCGCCGCAGGGCTCGGCGAGGCGGGCGGCGGCGCACTGCTGGCCCTCGGCCTCGCCACCCCGGCGGCGGGCGCGGCGGCGGCGGGGACGATGGCGGGCGCCGTGGCCGTCCACGCACCCGCCGGATTCTTCGTACAGGGCGGCGGTTACGAGTACCCGGCCTTCCTGGGCTTCACCGCGGCGGCGATCGGCCTGACCGGACCCGGCCGGTACTCCGTCGACCATGCCACCCGGCACGCCTTCAACCAGCCCTGGATGGTCGCCCTCGCCTTCGCGGGCAGCGCGGTCGCGGCGGCAGCGGTCGTCGGCAGGCGGGCCAGGGGCCGGGCCGCGGTCGATCCCGACGCGACCTGACGACCCACCCGGCAAGGACAGGGACCGGACGGCACCCCAGGGAGGGAGCCGCCCGGTCCCGGCCGCGCTACTTTCGGAACGTCAGAGAAGCGGCCGGCGAGGCGTTGCCGTACGCGTCGACGGCGACGACCCGCGCCACGTACCGCCTGCCCTCGACCGCGCCCGGCACCGGGATGTCGAGGGTGTTCGGCCGGGGCACGAAGTAGAAGTCCGAGAGGACCTTGGACGAGACGACCGAGGCGCCCGTGGCCGCGTCGGTGATGTCGACGTCGTAGTGGTGCACCATCTGGTCGTCCTCGGCCTGCGCGATTCGCAGCGCGGCGCCGCCCTTCGCGTCGTGCACCCGGGACAGCGGCCGGCGGGTGGTGAACTTAGGCGCCACCGTGTTGCGTTCGGCGTCCGTGTAGCGGAAGTTGGCCTTGATCTGCCCGCTCGTCGAGCCCTTGAGGCGCACGGTCCAGGTGGCGCCGCTCAGGGTGCCCGCGCTGGCGTACGGCGGCTGCCAGTTCGCCGACCACTGGCCACCGGTGTAGATGTCGTGCTTGTCCGCGGCCATGTTCACCCGCGCGATCTCCGTACGGTCCTTGTAGACCTCCACGAAGAGTGCCTGTGCGGTCGGCGACTCGAAGCGGTCGGCGAGGCCGTCCTCGGTGACCATCTGATAGCCGTGATCGATCTCGATGTAGGACATCGAGCCGTCGTTGACCGAGGTGAAGTCGCGCTGATGGATGGATCGGTCGTCGTTGATGTTCAGGTGGGAGTGGCCCGAGAAGAGGACGGCCTGCGGGAAGGCGCTCAGATCCTCCGCGAGCCGCGGGTTGGAAGCCTGCTGTCCGTCCATCGTCGTTCCGGTGGTGGGACGGTGCCCCTGGACCAGGACGGGCTTGCCCGCGTAGGCCGGGTCGGCGGTGATCGCGGCGAGCCGCTGCTTCAGCCAGGTGCGCTGGGCGGTGTCGGAGTTGTACGTCTCGGTGTTGACCGTGAGGATGTGCAGGCCCTTCACCTCCGACTCGTAGTAGCCGCCGCCCGAGTCGGGGAACCACGCCTTGGGGTAACCGGACCGTATCGCCGCGAGGCTCGCGTCGTGGTTGCCGTTGGAGATCAGCAGCCGGGTGTCGGTCATGCCCTTGCGTGCGAGGTTGGCCTGGAAGATCTCGGAGACGATCCTGTGGTCGGGGCCCTTGCCGTCGCCGTTGTCGTTGATCATGTCGCCGTTGGACAGGATCGCGTCCGGCTGCGGGAAGATCGATCCGATGGTGTCGAAGAAGCTCTCGTACTTCTTGTCGGCGCTCGCGTGGCTGCCGACATGCACATCGGACATGACGACGAGGCGGGCGAGCGGCTTCTCCCGGGATCTGATCAGATAGCCGTAGGACACCGGGACGCTGCTCCGCTTGCCGCGGAAGGCCACAGCGGTCACGTTGGTGTCCTTCTCGATCCTCAGCGGGCGGCCGGGCGAGTAGACGCGACTGTCGCGGGTCGGGGTCGTACCGTCCAGCGTGTAGCGCACGGTGGTCCCGCGCTCGGCCCGCAACCTCAGCTCCACCGCATGCTCGTACCGTCCGCCCGGGACGCTGACGCCGGGCGCGGCGGGGGTGTCGGTGCCGGGGGAGTGGGCTTGCGCGGCGGTCGGGGAGACGAGCGCGACGGACGTTGCGGCGATCACGAGAGGGGTGAGTCTCACGGGGGTCCCTGTTCTCCGGCCCGGGAAATGCGGTCCGGGGTCTCTGGTCCGGCCATGTAACGGGTTCATAACCGGTCTGATCCAGAGACGCTAGGTGGCGCGCGCCAGGCCGTGGCGGGGTCCGATCGACCACCCGGTGAAGTGATCATGAACGTCTGGTTGGGGGCGGCTCGGTTCCGTGCTCGGCGTCCGGGGGACTGCGTGGCGGATGTGGTCCCCGGGACGGCAGGGGTGTCGCCGGCCCCGGGGTGGACGACGTGTCCCCGGTCGCCGCGTGCGCCGGACCGCGCCGGTCAACGCCGTGGACCGGTCGTTCCGCAACCGTGGTGGAAGCCGTCGGGGCGGCTGGCCCTTGCGGGACGGCGTCCGTGACGGGGCGGGGTGCGGTCGTCGCGGTGGATCGCGACGAGCGCGGCGTCGTCGCCCAGACGCCCGCCGACGTGGGCGAGGAGGTCGCGTCGCAGATGGTTCAGGAGCGTCTCCGGGGAGCCCTCCGTCCATCGGGCGGCCCGTTCCGTGAACGGGTAGAAGTCCCCGCCCCGGTCACGCGCCTCGGTGATGCCGTCGGTGTAGAGGAGGAGGGTGTCACCGTCCTCGAAGGGGAACGTGTCCAAGGCGTAGTCGGTCGGCCCCATGCGGCCGACGCCCAGCGGCGGTGCCGGACGCAGACTCGGCATTCTGACGGAACGCCCCGGGCCGAGGAGCAGGGGTGCGGGGTGCCCGCAGCTGGTCATGCGGACGACGTGGTCCTCGTCGGGGATCTCCAGGAGCAGCGTGGTGACGAAGCACTCCCCGGTCGCCTCCCGGGACTCGAAGTCGTCCTCGTAGCGTGCGACGCTCCGTTCGAGGGCGGCGGCGAGTTCGGGCAGGCCGGTGTGCTGGTGGGCGGCCTCGCGGAAGGCGCCGAGCAGCAGGGCGGCCTCTCCGACGGCTGCCAGGCCCTTGCCCCTCACGTCCCCGATCATCACCCGCGTTCCACCCCCGGTGCGGGTGGCCGCGTACAGGTCTCCGCCGATCAGGGCCTCGTCCTCCGCTGCCAGGTACAGCGAGGCGACCCGCAACGGGCCGATCCGGTCCGGGAGCGGCCACAGCAGGACGCGCTGCGCGGCTTCGGCCACCGACCGCACGCGCGCCAGCTCCCGTCCGCGCCGCTCGCGTATCAGAGCGAAGAACACCGTCAGCGCCGAGAGTAGGGCGAGAGCGACGATCTGTACCACCATGCTCCGGGAGGACAGCACGCCGATGTGCCGGCCGATGTACGCCTGGGCCGCCACGGCCAGGAGGCCGATGCCCCCGGTCGGGAGCGCGCCGGCGAACGAGGCGGTGAGCGCCGGCGCGATGACCAGCAGCGGTCCCAGACGGATGTCCTGCGGCGCGAGGATGTCCACCGTGGCGATCACGACGATGAGCGCGACGGGAATCGCCAGCAGCACATGGCTCGGCCGCCATGGTTCTCGCAGATCCGTAAACCGTTCACTGAGGCCCACGTCTCCACAGTGCACCGCCCCCGGACCGCGCACGACTCGGCCGAAGGGCCCCGCCGGGCGTCCGCCGGGACCGAGCCGCGCCGCCGGGGCCGTCGTTCGGCGACCGGCACGGCGGCGCCGGACTTCGGCGTCGAACCGCGTCACCGGCCCTTCCGGCAGTGCGCGGATACGGGAATCGGCACCGCCCCGCTGACGCGCGACGAACTCCATCGCGGTGTGTGACGGGCGTGGCGTCGAACGTCACAGCGGTGTCGGCATCCGAGTGTCGGGGCGCGTCGGCAGGAGCCGTGGCCCCCTCTTCGCGGCGGCCGGAGAAGGGGCGCTGGATGCCGCCGTACCTCAGCGCATGCAGGCCGCGCCTCCGCGCCCCGGCCGCCCGCCCGGCGTCTCGCGCATTCCCGTACGTGAGGCGATCAGGGTCCTGCTCAGTGAGGGTGTTCTGCAGGCGCTCTCACCGCGCCGCATCGTCGTGCGCGAACTGTCGCATCAGGACGTGCTCAACCTCTTCGACCCGCGCGAGGCCCTTGAGGTGCCGGCGGCCCGCCGGGCGGCCGAGCGCGCGCTGCCCGCGCAGGTGCAGCGCCTGGAACGGCTGTTGGAGAATGCCCGCAAAGCCACCAGGTCGGGCCGGGCCGACCGGATCTCCCGCTCCAACACGGCCTTTCACCGTCACATCATCGAGATCGCCGGCAACGACCTGCTCGCCTCCGCGCTCGAACCCCTGGAGGGCCGGATGCGCCGGCCCTCCAGGGGTTCGACGACCCGCATTCGGTGCGAGCATCGCCCCTGTACGAGGCCATCGCCGCCTCCGATGCGGAGGCGGCGGCCCGGCTCGCGCCGGCGCACGTGCGCCACTATCGCGCCGTGCTACTCGGTCCGCTCTTCGGCGAGCCCGGCCCGTGAGGGGTGCACCCGCCCTCGGCCCACTCTCTGCAGAAGGTGTCCCGGGCCGTCGCGATCGGGACCGCCGCGCGAGGCCGGTCAGTTCGGGCGGTCGGCGGTGACGAGCCAGGCGCTGCTGCGCATGCGCACCGCTCCGTCCCTCTCGTGCGTGCGCAGGATGCCGGTGAGCTTCCGCCGGGCGCGGACCCGGGCGTCCTCGTCGACCTGGCTCATCAGATGACGTCCGGGGCCCGAGCCCAGCAGGAAGTCGGCCGCGTCCTCCCCGTCGCGGCCCCACGTCCCGTACGCCTCCACGCGTGACGTGTCGATGTGCTCGAATCCGGCGGACGCCAGCACCTCGCGGGTGCTCTCCGGGGCGGCGAGGGAGAACATGCCGGGGGTGCCGGGTGAACCGAAGCCCCCGATGGGCAGGATGTCGTCCAACTCCGCGAGGGCCCGCAGCCATTCGTTGGCGTCGGCCTCGGCGGTGCAGACGAACGCCAGGCGGCCGCCGGGGCGCAGTGCGCGAGCGATGTTGGCGAAGGCGCCGACGGGATCGGCGAAGAACATCACTCCGAACCGGCTGATCGCGACGTCGTACGCGTGGGACGCGAAGTCGTGGACCTGGGCGTCGGCCTGCTCGAAGCCCACGTTGGCCGAACCCTCGCGCCGGGCACTCTCGCGGGCCCGCGCCAGCATCGGCGCCGACAGATCGAACCCCGAGGCCGTGCCGCGACGTGCGTGGCGGCCGGCCAGCCGCGTCGTGGAGCCGGCCCCGCAGCCGATGTCGAGGACCCGGTCGAGCTCCGCGATCGAGGCGGCGGCGATCAACGGCTGGTCGAAGCCCCCGTTCACGGCATCCCAACGCTCCTGGTTCCGGGCCCAGTGGTCTCCTTCGTGACCGTTCCAGGCCTGCGCCTGTGCGGTGTTGACGACACGCATGTGACTACCCCCTGTTGGACATGGCTCCTTGGGCACGGCCCCTGCCGGGCACGCCGCCCGGCGGACGGGAAAGCCCTTAGAATGGGCGCTCGCCCAAACAGTATGGGCGGATGCCCATACTGGCAATCCCCTTTGTCGGCCGCGGGGTGCGCCGCGGTCTCGTACCAGGAGAGGACCCATGTCACCGCGCGGAGTAGCGATTCCCGATGTTCGCGAGCGGCTCTTCGACGCCGCGGTGCGGATTCTGGCCCGTGAGGGCCCGGCCGCATTGACCAGCAGAGCCATCACCACTGAGGCGGGCTGCGCCAAGGGCATGCTGCACAAGCACTTCGACGGCTTGGACGAATTCGTCGCCGACCTGGTCCTGGACCGGTTCGCACGCAGCGCGCGACAGGCCGCCGAACTTCACGGACGGGCCGGCGTGGCCACCATCGCCGAGAATCTGGGCGCGGTCGCGTTCGCACTGCTCGATTCCCTGGACCCCACGGTCGCCGGCCTGGCCATGACGCGCCCCGCCACCTCCCTGCGCATCCGTGAGGCGCTGGCGGCGGGCGCACCGGGCTTCGCGGCGATCCAGGATTCGATCACCGACTACCTGGACGCCGAGATCCGGCTCGGCAGACTCGGGGCCTCCACCGATGCCGCCTCGATCGCGCTCGCCCTGGTCGGCACCATCCACCATCTCCTGATGACGAGCTGGGACGGCGCACCGGGCCGCCGCGAACAGGCGGAGCGACTCGTCGCCCTGCTGGTCGGTGAAGCCCCCGGTGGTGGCGTGGCCCTCGACGGGCGGTCGTGACCTGCTTCTGCACGGTCTCCCACCGTGGGCGTCGGATATGCCGCGGCCGCCACTCCGCTCGACGGCAGCCGACGGCCGACTGTGTCGACACCGTCACGGCACGGGAATCCGCCGAGCCTGCTGAACCGGGCGCGGAGCAACGCGTCTCGGGAGACGACGGACACGTTGCGGCATCGCAGACGGAGCGGCGGGACTCAGCGGTCCCCGGCCTGTGACGGGCGACGAAGCCCTGGCGGCGCTGAAGCGCCCCGCGGCAAGGACTTTGACGGATGGTCAGGACCGGTTGCGGCGGCGGTCTTCGTGGGCGTGCCGACAGGACCGGCCGCCCCGCGGAGCTCGCTTCTTCGTTCCGCGGGGCGCCACCGGTCCGTCAGCCCGTTGCCGGTCACAGAACTAAGACCGGTCTGACAAATGATCAGTACTGTGCCGGGCGGTGCGGGTAATCGTTTTGTTGAAGACGCGTGGTCCGGGGATGCTCGGCCGATGCCAGGGCAGCGGAAGAGGAAACGAAAACAGCGCGACGAGAGGCAGCGGGCCGGCGCTCGCTTCCTCTGGCTACGCGAACCCTCCAGATGATCCTTGTCGGACACGTCCTGGTGCCCCTCCCGGCAAGCTTCGCCCCGTCGCCCCGTCGCCCCGTCGCCCCGTCGCGCCGTCCAGCACGCACGCTCGCGGCGTTGGCCAAAAGTCCTGCTAGCTCCGCTACAAGGACTTCCGGCCGCCTTTCGATCGCACGCACTGGACGACACTCCTCACGGAGCAAACATTGCCGGTCACGGCACTAGAACCACCGGCTGCATTCCCACTGCTTGTCGACGTCCTGGATGCAGGCCCGGTAGGCGTGGCTCGTCCCGACCATCGCGGTGTAGGTCTCCGCCCTCGGGGAGGGATTGCCGTGATACGACTTCCCTCCCTTGATCTCGATCTTGAAGAGCCAGCCGTGGTCGGCCTTGTCCGCCCTGGCCCACGCCGCGCTGCACCGGTTCGAGACCCGCAGCCGGACGAAGGGGCCGCCGCCCGGTGCCCTGACGGTGCTCTTGGGCACGTCGTGGGCGTCCGCACCACACCCCTGCGTCTGCGGGTTCTTCCCGGTGCAGGCATTTCCCTTGCAGTGGGACGCGGCGTCCGCGGGCGCGTGGGCTGCCGCAACGCACAGCATGGCGGCAGCAAGGGCCGCAGCGGCGGAGGACAGCGAACGGCGGAGCTTCATACAGTTTCCTTCCGGAGGGTCCGACCGGTGATCCGTCGCTTCCTGGATAGCGTGGCGATCGGCCCCGGAAGGCAGTTCCCCGGGTTGATCACCGGAACGAGTGGCCGGAGCGGCGCCGGTCCGGGCAGCGCCGGTGCCGAGGCTGCCGACGACCGGCCCGACGGGCCGGGACGAAGTCGACGTGAACCGAGCGGGGGACGCAGGCGTCGGCCTCTTCCGCGAGGCCCGCGTCACCGGTGACCGGCCGAGGCGTCGACCACGAACAGGCCGGGCCGACTGCCCTCCGCCCCCAGCCGCGCAAGGTGGTGGGCCGCACGGCGACGGGCCGTACCGGCACCATCGTGTGTAGGTTGAACGCGGCTGGGCCGTGGGGGACGGCACGGGTGTGACGGGTGAGTACAGGAAGAGGCCGTATGGTCACGGCACAACCGGCTCCATGGCGCAGGACGGCGGTGCTCGCGGCCCTGATGCTGGCCGCCTTCACCTTCAACACCGCGGAGAGCCTGCCGATCGGCCTCCTGGAACTCGTCTCCGACGACCTGCGGGTGTCCCTGTCGGCGGTCGGTTACCTGGTCACCGGTTACGGTGTGACGGTTGCCGTGACGTCCCTGCCGCTGGCCCACGTCACGCGGACCATGCCGCGACGTCATGTCCTCACGGGACTGCTGGCCGCGCTCGTCACGTCCAGTCTGGTCGCGGCGCTGGCCACCTCCTACTGGCTGCTGCTCGCGACACGGCTGCTGACCGCGCTCGCACAGGCGTTGTTCTGGGCCGTGATGGGGCCGGTCGCGGTGGGTCTGTTCCCGCCCGAGGTCCGCGGGCGTGTCGTCGGAGCGCTGTCCGTCGCCGGTTCGCTCGCCCTCGTGCTCGGCATTCCCGCCGGGACCTGGCTGGGCCGGCAGAGCGACTGGCCGGTGCCGTTCGCGGTGCTGGCCGGTCTCGGGCTCGTCTCCCTCGTGACGATTGCGGTCCTGCTGCCGACCTCCCGTCCGGAAGAAGGGCACGCCGCCTACGGAGCACGTCCCGACACCCGCCGGTTCGGTACGGTCCTGGCGGCAGGGGCCTTGTCCGCCGCCGGGGCGTTCGCGGGGTACACCTACATCGTGAAGTTCCTGGGCGACGTGAGCGGGTTCTCCCCGAACGCGGTCAGCGCCCTGTTCGTGGCTTTCGGCGTCGCGTGTCTGGCCGGGGTGAGCATTGCCGGGGCGCTGCTGGACCGCTTCCCGCAGTCGACGCTGACCACTGCCGTGGCGGTGCAGGCAGTGGGAATGCTCGGCCTGTACGCGACCGGCACCGATCCGCCGGCGGCGGTGGTGTTCCTGATGCTGATGGGCGGTGCGCTCGGGCCGGTCTTCATGGCCACCCAGAACGAGATGCTGCGCTGCGCACCGGGTCGCACGGATATCGCACTCGCGGCCAACTCCGGCGCCTACAACGCCGGTATCGCGGCGGGCGCCGCCGTCGGCGGACTGGTCCTGCCACTTGCCGACGTGCGCGGCACCTTCCTTGCGGGCGGGCTGCTGACCGTCGCGGCCTGCGTGGTGCTGCTGGGCGAACGGGTGCTGCCAGGGGGTGTCGTCCAACAGTCATGCCTGCATGAGGGGTGATGCGAGTGTGACGGTGGCTTCTTCGTGGGCGACGGCCTTGCCGTAGCGGGTGGCGAAGCCGCCGCCGCACGCGCCGCCTTGTATGGATGCTGCGTCAGGACCTGTCCGGCCGCCGACTCGGATACCGACACGAGGTCGTCGGTCGTCCGGTGCCGGAGCAACGCCCCGGGCCGGCGGCTCAGCTGACGGATGACCAGGAGTTCCGTGTGCGGTGTCAGACGGTCAGCCGGATTCCGGTGATCAGATGCGGACGGATGCGTACCGCACAGTTCATCACCGGGCCCGACCAGGGGCGGAGCAGCCGCTGGTAGCGCGTCAGCGCGTCCGGATCCGTGACCGGGCGGCAGTACCCCGTGACGACGACACTCCAGCCCAGATGGGTCAGCGGATCGATGTCGTCGGCCTGGTAGGCGACCACGACTCCCCGATCGCCGTGGTCGCGGGCCTGGGCGTACAGATCCGAGTCCTCATGGGTCAGGATGACGATCCGACCGTGGTCCAGCAGATGGTTCACCGGCCGGATGGCGGGCAGCGCACGCTGGGTGAAGACGATTCGCCCGAGCGACGCCCTGCCGAGCAGGCCCAGTGCCTGGGCACCTGTCAACTCGACCGTGCGGCGTGGCCCGGTGGCCGCCGAACCCGGCAACGGCCCCGTCTCCGACGGTGCGGTCACAGCCGTGCGCGCGGACGGCTGGGGCGCCTGATGGCATGAGTGGCTCACGGGGCTGCCTCGTCTCCTGGTCTGCTCACCTGCCGTACGAGTACATCGTGCGGCGTCACCCCCACGCCAGGGCCGAACGGCCCCAGGGCCGAACGGCCCTAGCGGCGTCGGACTTCCGATGGGTTCACTGCGGGGCATCACTTGCCGCGCGGGCCGGTCCGGCATCGGCTCCCGGGCCGGGCCGTGGCGCGGCGTGCGGAATCGTTCGGACGGCGCTGTGCGCGCAGGAAGGAAACGTGGTGATCGCAGTTGTCGGGCACAGAGACCTCAGCAACAGAACCCTGGAACTGGTGGAAGCTGAACTGAGAGCGCGGCTGGACCGCTTGGCAGAAGGTGCGGCCGCCCTGGTACGGGTCGGGGCGGGGCTGCCGCTGGTGTTCGGGCGGGCCGCCCGGGAGGCGGGGCGGAAGCTGACGGTGCTGCTGCCGGCCCAGGGTGCCGTTCCCGCCGTGCTGCCCGAACGGGACCGGTCGGCCGCGGGCGAACTGCTGGTCCTGGCCGAACACGTACGGCTGCTGGCTTTCGATCCGGCCGACCGCAACGCGTGTGTCAGCGCCGACGAACGCCTGGTGGAGACGTGCCGGACCGTGCTCGCCGTGTGGGACGGATCGCCGTCGGACGGCCGGGACGCCACCGCCCATCTGGTCGCCTTCGCCCGTGCGCGGGGAATCCGGGTGGAGGTCGTCTGGCCGGACGGTTCTGTACGGGGGCGTACATGAAGCTGTCGGAGCGCGGTACCGGGAAGACGGCGGAAGAGCCCGACACCGACGACCGGGAGTGCGTCGGCGCGTCCGGGGCGGGCGACGAACGGGAGTGTGGCAGTGCGCCCGGGGCGGGCGACGACCAGGAGTGCGCCGGGGCGAGGCGGGGGTTCGGGTGGCTGTTGGTGATCACCGCCGCGCTCGGGCTGCTCGGCTCGTTCGTCATCACGATCGACAAGTTCGAACTGCTGGCCGACCCCGGCTTCGTGCCCGCCTGCTCGCTGAGCCCCGTGGTGTCCTGCACGAATGTGATGCGCAGCGAGCAGGCCTCGGTGTTCGGCTTTCCCAACCCGCTCATCGGGCTGGTCGCCTTCGGGGTGGTGATGGGGGCCGGTGCGGGCCTGCTCGCGGGCGCACGCTACCGGCGCTGGTACTGGTTGGGGCTGAATCTCGGCATGCTGTTCGGCGTCGGCTTCTGCATGTGGCTGATGACGCAGGCGTTGTACGACATCGGTGCCCTCTGCCTGTGGTGCGTGCTCGTGTGGGTGGCCACCATCTTCATGTTCTGGCACACCACGGTGCACAATCTGCGCCATGGTGTCCTGCCCGCCCCACGAGCCTTGGTCGCGGCGGTGCTGGAGTTCCCGCTCGTCGTGCCGGTGACCTGGTGCCTGGCCATCGTCATGCTGATAGCAACCCGGTTCTGGTCGTACTGGCAGACGTTTCTGTGACCGCGACGATGCCGGTGGTCTCGTGATGGATGTGCGCGGCCGGTACTCCGGCGGCGACGAGCCGCTCGGCGACGGCCCGCGCCGGCTCCGTCGTGGAGGCCTCGGGAGCCAGAGCCAGAAAGGCGTGCTGCCGGGCGGCGGCCCCGGGACGCGGGGCCAGAATTCCGTTCAGGGCCCGCAGCCCGGCACCCGCGAAGCGGGCATCCGTCGCGTCGGCCGCGATGACGGTCAGCCAGGGGCGTCCGCGCCGGAACGCCTCCAGATACGCCGCGTCGTACATCCCTTCGGCCGACACCTCCTCCTCCGGCGCGGCGAGACCCAGCAGCAGCCGTACCCGGTGCGCACGGGACCGGTCGGCGTCGATCCGCTGGAGCAGCGCCTTCATCGGAGCCCAGCCCGTTCCGGAGGCGATCAGCAGCAGGTCCGCGGACGGAGTGTGGTCGGGCAGCGCCAGCGCGCCGCGCGGGGCGCTGAGACGGACGACGCGGCCCTCCCGGGTGCCGTGCACCAGCGCATCGCTCACCCCGCCGGCGCCCCGGGCCCGTACATGGAACTCCAGCTCACCGTCCGGATGCGGCGCACGGGCCAGATAGTAGGGACGCCACGCCTGTTCCAGCAGCGGCGACTCCAACGACGCGTACTGGCCGGCCTCGAACGCGTAGGGCTGATGGGGGCGTACCCGCAGCACCGCGAGATCGGGCGTGCGGAGTTCGTGCGAGGTCACCGTCGCCTCCCAGCTGGGCGGCTCGGCGATCGCCTCGTCCGCGCCCCTGACCATCGCCGTGACGGCGAGCCGCAGCATCCGCAGCCAGGCATGCTCCAGCGCGCTGGTCCACCGGGCGCCCGCGCGCACGCGCAGTGCCTCGATCAGTGCCGCCTCGAAGGCCTCGAAATGAGCGGGGCGCACACCGAGCTTGCGATGGTCGCGCCCCAACTGCTCGAAGACGTCGATCATTTCGTCCGCGTGGTGCAGATTGCCGATCAGATAGCGGAAGATCCCCACGAGATGAACCTGCTGGAACGCCATCGACTCGGGGAACAACGACCGTAGATACGGATGCCGCTCGAACAGCAGCCGGTACAGTTCGGCGATCAGCTCCTCCAAGGGGCTCACCAGCGACAGGGAGTCACTGATCAGCAGTTGGTCGGCCGTTCCGTCGTACGCCTGCGGGGCCTTGGCCCGCCACGGTTCGGGGCGGGTGTCGGACGGGGCCAGGATGCGTCGTCGCAGCCGCATCGCGTCATGCCGTGCGAGCAGTGCGTGGTAGTCCTCGCTCGAAGTGTTCATGGGCCGGTGACTCCTCGGTGCAGCGCAGTGGGGTGGCCGGGAATAGGAGATGTCCGTGGTGCCCGGACGATCTTGGCGGCGTCAGTATGGCACCGCGTCCAGCCCGCTGACCGGCCCTGGCCACAGGGCCTTTCGGCCCTGTTCAAACACTGTTTGCCATGCTGTGGCACCCCGGCGGAAGCAGGCCGCCGGACGGGCACATACTGGTTCCGGCCCTCTCCCCGAACCGATCGAGCATGATGTGAACGAGTCCGCGAAGTCCCCCTTGAGCACGACCCCGTCGCAGTCCGCGGCCCCCGTACGCGTCTTCATCCTCGACGACCACGAGGTCGTGCGGCGCGGTGTACGCGATCTGCTGGAGGCCGAGGACGGCATCGAGGTCGTCGGCGAGGCGTCAGACGCCCGGGAGGCGCTGGCCCGCGTACCGGCCAGCAGACCGCAGGTCGCCGTACTGGACGTACGCCTCGGCGACGACCGGGGAGGTGACCACGCCGGTATCGAGGTGTGCCGGGAACTGCGTGCCCTGATGCCCGAACTCGCCTGCCTGATGCTGACGTCGTTCGACGACGACGAGGCGCTCTTCGACGCCATCATGGCGGGCGCCGCCGGGTACGTGCTGAAGCAGATCAACGGAGCCGATCTGATCGCCGCCGTACGCACGGTCGCGTCAGGCACCTCGATGCTCGATCCGCGGACGACCGCCCGCGTGATGGCACGGCTGCGGGGCACCGAGCAAGCCCCTGCCGAGGCGTCGCCGGCATCGGAGCTGGACGGACTCACGCCCAGGGAAAGGCAGATCCTGGATCTCATCGGCGAGGGCCTCACCAACCGGGAGATCGCGGAACGTCTCTTCCTGGCCGAGAAGACCGTCAAGAACCGCATCTCCTCGATCCTCGCCAAACTGGGCGTGGGCCGCCGGATCCAGGCCGCGATGCTCGTCGGCCGGATCAAGGACCGCCAGGGCTGACCCCCGGCCCGGGGGAGCTGACGGGCACTCGGGCGTCAGTCGTGGAGCGGCACGCGCCAGACGATCCGGGTGCCGCCCTCCGCCGGCCGTTCGATGGTCAGCGCGCCGCCGCACAGCTGCGCCCGCGTACGCATATTGGCCAGCCCTCCGAGGCGCCCGGTCCCCGGTTCGCCGGCATCGACCGCTGCCGCTGTCCCGGGCGCGGTCGTGACACCGTCCGGGATTCCGATGCCGTTGTCGGTGACGGTCAGGGTCACCGCGTCGTCGGCGGACAGCACGATGCCGATACGAGTGGCGCGCGCGTGGCGAGAGGCGTTGGACACCGCCTCGGCGGCGACCGCCACCACGTGTTCGGCCAGTTCGTCCGGCACCGTGGTGTCCACCGGCCCGTCGATCCGCACCGATGGCCGGAAGCCAAGGGCGTGTGCCGCCGTACGAGCGGTCTCCGTCATCCGGTGCCGCAGCCCGCCACGGCCCGAACCGTCCGCCGTCCGCAGATCGAAGATGGTGGACCGGATGATCCGGATCGTGGTGTCCAGATCATCCACCGCCCGGCTGACCCGCTCGGCCGCGTCCGGCCGGTCCGCGATGGCACGCGTGGTGCTCTGGAGGGTCATCCCGGTCGCGAAGAGACGCTGGATCGCCAGATCGTGCAGATCGCGGGCGATCCGGTCCCGGTCGTGCATGACCGCGAGTTCCTCGGACTCGGCCCGCCGACGGGCCAGTTCAAGAGCGATGGCCGCCTGGTCGGCGAAGCCCGAGACGAGCGCGACCTCGGTGTCGTCGAACGGTGGACGGTCCACGGGCCGCCCCAGGCGCAGTGCGCCCCTCGCCCCCGTGTCGACCCGCAAAGGCACCGTCACCACCGGACCCAGCCCCTCCTCGGCACCGTCCCCGAACGGGTGGGCCCTGGGATCGATACGGACATCGGCGCAGTGCACCGGTGTCCCGGTACGGGCGGCGAGCCCGGCCAGTGATCCCCACGCGGGTACGGACAGCCCCGTCACGCGTTCGGAGTCCATGCCGTGGGCGACGGCGACGGTGAGACGTGCCTCGGCCCCCGAGGCCTCCGAACCTGCGGAGAGGGGCGCGGGCGTCGGCAGCAGAATCGCGGCCCGGTCGGCCCCCGCGACCTCCATCGCCCGCTCGGCGATCAGATGCAGCACCTCGTCGGCGTCCGTCCCCGAGAGCAGGGTGCGGGTGATCTCGCCCAGTGCCTCCAGACGCCGTTCGCGGCGACGGCTCTCCTCGTACATGCGGGCGTTGTCGATGGCGACCCCGGCCGCGATCGACAAGGTGGTCAGCACCGCCTCGTCGTCGGCGTCGAAGCTCACCCCGCCCTGCTTCTCGGTGAGGTAGAGGTTGCCGAACACCTCGTCGCGAACGCGCACCGGCACTCCGAGGAAGGTGCGCATCGGGGGATGATGGGGCGGAAAGCCGAAGCTGCGCGGATGGCTGCTCAGATCGGTCAGCCGCAGCGGCTGCGGGTGATGGATCAGTTCACCGAGGATGCCGCGCCCGCACGGCGTCTGGCCGATCACGGCGGCGAGCTGCTCCGATATGCCGACCGGAAGGAACTCCAGCAGCTTCTGCCCGTCCCCGACGATGCCGAGCGCTCCGTACTGCGCGTCGGTCAGGGTCACGGCGGCTTCCACGATCCCGCGGAGCACCTCGGGCAGTTCCAGGCCCCGCCCCAGACTCATCACGGCATCCAGCAGACTGCGCATCCTGTCCGGCCGACTGGGCTTGGGCCAGGTCGCCGGGCCGGGGCAGGAGGCTGTCGGCGCGTCGAGGGCGGGGGAGGCGGAGCCGGGAGAAGGGACTCCGGAGGGGGAGCCGGGCGCGGTAGGTGCTGTCTCTGTCATCGGGGCGCCGCTCTCTGGTTCCGTGTGCCTTGTGCCGGGAAATCGCTTACCGGATCACCGCAGGGCTGGTACCGGTCCACGGACGGTCAGCCTACGGCAGCCACGGGGCCGGAGGCCCGGCGGTGCACTGCTGCCGGGACGCCCGGGTGAGGCCGGTCGGCTGCCTGACGGATCCGCAGTAGGGCCGGTCGGCCCCGGCGGAGGGTACCTGTCGGTCCCTGGAGGGCTTCGAGGGGCACGGCCAGGATGGTGCGGCCGGGAAGGTCCGGTCCGTCCCCTCGTGATCCGCCGGACCTTTCCGACCGCTCCCCTCCGCCCCGTCCGGCCGGGGGAGCGCTCGAAGAACCGCAACAGCTGGAGGACACGGTCCGGTGGACGCAATGGAATCGCAGGGCAGTCAGACCGCCCCCGCACAGGGGCCCATGCCCCCCGACCCCGGTGCCGCCACTGCCGACGCGCACTCCACCAGGAACGGCCGCGGGGCCACCCGGACCGACGCGAAGGAGCCGGCGGTGCACTCCGGCACCGATCTGCCGGGCCGCTCGTCCCGCGGGCGGATCGTCGTCTCGTGGCTCACGACGACCGACCACAAGCAGATCGGTACGCTCTATCTCGTCACCGCGTTCGTCTTCTTTCTGATCGGCGGCGCGATGGCACTCGTGATGCGCGCCGAACTCGCCCGTCCCGGGACGCAGATCATTTCCAACGAGCAGTTCAATCAGGCATTCACCATGCATGGGTCGGTGATGCTGCTGCTGTTCGCGATGCCGCTGTTCACGGGATTCGCCAATTGGCTCATGCCGCTTCAGATAGGCGCGCCCGATGTGGCGTTTCCGCGGTTGAACATGCTGGCGTACTGGTTGTTCCTCTTCGGTTCGCTGATCGCCGCCGCAGGGTTCCTCACTCCCCAGGGCGCCGCCGACTTCGGTTGGTTCGCCTATGCCCCGTTGTCCGACGCCACGCATTCACCGGGCATCGGTGCCGACATGTGGATCATGGGTGTGGCGCTCTCCGGCTTCGGTTCCATTCTCGGAGCGGTGAACTTCATCACCACCATCATCTGCATGCGTGCCCCGGGAATGACCATGTTCCGGATGTCCATCTTCACCTGGAACGTACTGCTGACCGCCGTACTCATCCTCCTGGTCTTCCCGGTCCTGGCCGCGGCCCTCTTCGCGCTGGAGATGGACCGGAAGTTCGGTTCACACATCTTCGATCCCGCCAACGGAGGCGCGCTTCTGTGGCAGCACCTCTTCTGGTTCTTCGGCCATCCCGAGGTCTATGTACTGGCTCTGCCGTTCTTCGGCATCGTGTCCGAGATCATTCCGGTCTTCTCCCGGAAGCCGATGTTCGGCTACATCGGCCTCGTCGCCGCGACGATCGCCATCGCCGGACTGTCCGTCACCGTCTGGGCCCACCACATGTATGTGACCGGTGGTGTACTGCTGCCCTTCTTCGCCTTCATGACCTTCCTGATCGCCGTACCGACCGGAGTGAAATTCTTCAACTGGATCGGCACGATGTGGAAGGGGTCGCTGTCCTTCGAGACACCGATGCTGTGGACCACCGGATTTCTGATCACCTTCGTCTTCGGCGGACTGACCGGAGTCATCCTGGCCGCACCGCCACTGGATTTCCACGTCTCCGACTCGTACTTCGTTGTCGCCCACTTCCACTACACGCTCTTCGGCACGGTCGTGTACGCGATGTTCGCCGGATTCCATTTCTGGTGGCCGAAGTTCACCGGCAAGATGCTCGACGAACGCCTGGGCAAGATCACGTTCTGGGTACTGACGGTCGGCTTCCACCTCACGTTCCTCGTGCAGCACTGGCTCGGAGCCGAGGGAATGCCGCGCCGGTACGCGGACTATCTCGCCGCCGACGGTTTCACCGCTCTCAACACCCTTTCCACCATCGGCTCATTCCTCCTCGGACTGTCGTTCCTGCCCTTCTTCTACAACGTCTGGAAGACCAGCCAGTACGGCCGGAAGGTCACCGTCGACGACCCCTGGGGCTACGGCCGCTCCCTGGAATGGGCCACGTCCTGTCCGCCGCCCCGGCACAACTTCACCGCCCTGCCCCGCATCCGCAGCGAGTCCCCGGCGTTCGATCTGCACCATCCGGAGATCGCCGCGCTCGAACTCGAACCCGCTGTGTCGAACTGACCCTTCCGTCTCCCTTCGTAAGCCCCGCCCCCAGGAGAGTGCTGCCCGATGTCCCACGGTGTTCTGGCGGTCGGTGTCGTCGTGCTCCTCGCATCCGGCAACGTCTGGTACCTGCCTGCCTATATCGATCTGCGGGCGGGCCAGGACCGGCCGCGCTCCCGGCGGCTGGCCGCTGCCGCTGTGCTGACCGGCTGGGCATCGGCGGCCCTCACGATGTTTCTGCTGCTCATGCCGGTCGATCCGGGCGTGGTCGCGCTGCTGGCGGTCGCGGGCACCACCGCCGTGGTGTCCCTGACCGTCCAGGCGTGGCGGCGACGGGGCCGGGAGCAGCGTGAGGAGGAGGCTCGCTGGTCCGCGCTCTTTCCCGTACGGACCGCCGGCCCGGTGGGAACCGCCGAGGACGAGCGCTGATGCGCTCCTCGCGCACCAGAACGCCCCACCGGCTTCGGCGAGTTGGACGGCGCCCGGGGCGAGGCGTCGCCGACGCTGGGGCCGGCCTGAGGGTTCAGGACCGCAACGGCGTGCCGGACGAGCGCTGCAACACCGTGGCGACAGCGTGGCTGTGCTGAGTCGGCCGAACCGAGCGTCCCCGGTTCCGCGGGACCGGGGACGCTCGGTTCGCGCCTCGGAAGTCGGGGCGGTGCCCTCAAGAGCCGGCGATCACCTCAGAGTTGAACGGGCAGGTGGCGGGGGCCGCGAAGCATGGCGCTCTGCCGGTAGGGAGGCGGGTCCTGGATCAGGCGCGCCGTGCTCAGGCGGGGGATCAGCGCGCCGAGCGCGGCCTGGGCCTCCACACGCGCCAGAGGACCGCCGTAGCACAGGTGAATACCGCTGCCGAAGCCGAGGTGCTGGTTGTCCGGGCGGGTGGGGTCGAACCGGTCGGGCTCGTGGAACCTCATGGGGTCGCGGCTGCCCGAGGCCAGCGCAAGGTTCACGGATGCGCCTGCGGGGATCGTGGTGCCGGAGACGTCGATGTCCGCGTGGGGGATGCGTTCACGCATGTGGACGGGGGGTTCGTAGCGCAGCAGTTCCTCCACCGCTCGCGGCAGCAGGCCGGGGTCACGGCGCAGCTGGTCCAGGTGCTCGGGCTGGCGCAGCAGGGTGAGCACCCCGTTGGCGATCAGGTTGACGGTGGTCTCGTGTCCTGCGATGAGCAGCAGTACGGCGGTCTCCGCGAGTTCTTCCTGGGTGAGCCGCAGGGCCGGGTCCGGCTCGTTGACGAAGGCGGAGAGCATGTCGTCGTTCGGATGGCCACGACGCTGCTCGGCGAGGCCGACCAGGTATTCGCCCATCTCGGTCCGTGCCCGGTCGCCGGCCTGGTCCGGCCCGGTGGCGGCCTTGCCGGGCCGGACGTCGGCGGCTGTGACCAGAGCGTCGGACCAGGCCCGGAACATCGGCTCGTCCTCATGGGGGACGCCGAGCAGGCGGCAGATCACCGTGACGGGCAGCGGGTAGGCGAAGTCGTCGACGATGTCGATCTGCCCGCCCGCCTCGAAGGATGTCAGCAGTTCCTTGGTGATCCGGTCGATCTCGCCGCGCATGGCGTCGACCCGCCCCGGGCTGTGCGGTGGCCCGAACGGCCGCATGGCCAGCGTGCGCAGTCTGTCGTGCTCCGGGTCGTCGAGCCGCAGGAAGGGCGGCTTGCGGGTCACTTCGCCACGGGTGCGCGGGTCGGCACTCATCCGTGGGTCGTGAAGCAGTGCGGCGATCTCGTGGTACGTGCCGATCAGGTAGCTGCCGTCCGCCTGCCGGACCACGGGACCGGCCGCGCGGAGTTCCGCGTACAGCGGGTAGGGGTCGGGGCGGCTGGCGTAGTCGGTGATCCGGGCCAGCAGGGTCTCGGGGTCCATGGTGGCTCCTCGTCGTGGGACGGGGCGTGGGTCAATGCGCGGGCTGCACCACGCTCAGTCGACGGTCGGGCAGGTATCCGGTGAGCGCCACGGTGGGGCCGTGGGACAGCCCCTTCGGGTCCGGCACGTCGGACGGAACCGGGACGTCGGCCGCGAGCGCACGGTCCTGCGCGCCGGGCGGGGGCGGGAAGGGGGCCGCGGTCTCGATCAGGTGCCGGTAGTAGTCGAGCGACTTGGCCATGTCGACGGTGACCGCGGCGGTGATCCGCCCCCGGTAGCCGTAGACCATTGCCAGACGGCGGGCCTCCAGGGAGCCCTGGGCGATGACCACGTGGTCGGAGTAGGTGGGTACGCCGACGGACTTGATGTTGAGCCCGAACTGGGTCGACCAGAACGTCGGGATGGCCAGGTGCGGGCGCTTCATGGGTCCCGGGCTGATCATGTTGTGGGCTGCCACCTCGGCCTGTTCGACCGCGTTGCCCCAGTGCTCCAGGGAGAGCATCTGATAGCCGAAGAGCGGGTGGGGGAACCGGGAGACGTCGCCGGCCACGAAGACGTCGTCGGTGACTATGCCGTACATGTTGAAGGCGCGGCACCCGGCGTCGCAGGCGATCCCGCGCGGGCCCGCCGCCAGTCCGGAGTCGGCCAGCCACTCGACGTTGCGCACCGCGCCCAGCGCCACGACGCACACGTCCGCGTCGACACGCGTGCCGTCGGACAGGTCCGCGCCGACGAAGCCGCCGTTGCCGCGCAGGGCAGTGACGGTGACCCCGGTGCGCAGGTCCACGCCGTGGTTGCGGTGCATGACGGCCGCGAGTTGCGACAGGGTGCCGCCGAGCGCTCCCACCAGGGGTGCGGGGCCGCGTTCGGCGACCGTGACGTCCAGGCCGCGTTCGCGGCAGGCCGAGGCGATCTCCGAGCCGGTGAAGCCGGCGCCGATCACCAGCACCCGCTTCGGCCCGGCGTCCAGCCGCTCGGCCAGCCCCGCAGCGTCCTCACGCGTGCGCAGCGTGAACACACCGTCCAGGGCGCCCTCCGCCGGGTTGGGCCAGGGCCGGGCCCGGGTCCCGGTGGCGATCAGCAGGCGGTCGTACGGCAGCGACTCCCCGTCGGCCAGCAGCAGCCGCTTCTCCAGCGGGTTCACACCGGTGGCGGCCACTCCCAGCCGCCAGTCGGCGCCCGGGTCCCGGCGCATCGGCAGTTCGGTGGTGTCCGCCGTCGCCTGGCCGAGCAGTACCTGCTTGGACAGCGGCGGCCGGTCGTAGGGCGGATGGGGTTCGTCCCCGACCACCGTGAGGGAGCCTGTGAAGCCCTCCTCGCGCAGCGTCTCCGCAGCCCTCAGCCCGGCCAGCGACGCACCGACGATCACGATCCGGCCGTCCCGGAGATCATCGGCGGCCATCGGGATTCACTTCCTCACCGACGAGGATGGCCTGGACCGGACACGCCGCCGCAGCCTGGCGCACGCGCTCGGCCTGGTCGTCCGGGACGGCTGTGGCATACAGCAGTCCTTCCGCGCCGTGCAGCTCGAACATCTCGGGTGCCAGGAACACGCACTGTGCATAGCCCTGGCAGCGCGTGAGGTCCACAACGGTTCGCATCCCCACCACTTCCTCTGTCGCCGCGCCCCCCTCTTCTCCAGCATGGGCCGAGCACCGCGGGCTCGCACGGCGACCGCTCGCGGGGCGCTGCCGGGGCAGCCGTCATCCGGCGCGCGGTCGAGGCTGAATCCGGCGGCGGGACTCACGCGCGTGAACGCCCCGGAGAGGCCCCAGTTGTTCTGCGGTGTGGCTGGTCTCCCCGGCGTACGGGCCGAGATGGCCGACGCGGGTGAGCATCTTCTCGAAGGCCGGGCGGGCTTCGTCCGGGCGCCGGGTGCGGGTGAGGGCCCGGACGTACCGGAAGGAGCAGACGGACCGAGGCAGTGGCCCACTTGCCGAACCGTGGGACCACGGCCATCGCCGCGGCGGTGCCCTTCACGCGCGGCATCGGCGTCGATCGGGTGAGTGGTCGGCGCGGCGAGGGCCCATGGCCGGGGGAGCTCTCTGCGGTGCTCCTCTGGCGTCCCCGGGAGACCGGGACGACAGTGGAAGAGGGGTTCCAGGAAGGCGACAGGACGATGGACCGCTACCCACCCATCGCCGACCACGGCCTCGTCGGCGACCTGCAGACCGCTGCCCTGGTCTCTTCCCAGGGAGTCGTCGATTGGTTCGCAGCCCCCCGGTTCGACTCGCCCAGCATTTTCGCCGCCCTCCTCGATCACGATCGCGGGGGCCACTTCCTGTTCGCCCCGCAGGACAGGGGCGCCACGTGCAAGCAGTTGTACTATCCCGACACCGCGGTCCTGGTGACCCGTTTCCTGTCGCCCGACGGGGCCGGCGAGATATTCGACTGCATGCCGCCGGACCGGACCGGCAGGGTCACCGACCGGCATACGCTGATCCGCGGCGCGCGGGCGGTACGCGGCAGCGTGCGCTTCGTGCTGGAGTGCAGGCCGCGGTTCGACTACGGCCGGGCCGACCACGAGGTCGACCTCCGCGACGGCACCGCCACGTTCCGGGCCCCGGGTGTCACCGCGTATGTGCAAAGCACGATTCCCCTGCAGTTGGACGGCCGGGACGTGCGGGGTGCCGTCACCTTGAACGCGGGGGAGGTGGCCGCCGCCGTGTTCACCGTCGACACCGTGGACGGCCAGCAGCCCCCGGACCCCCCGACACCGGACGGCGTGACCCGGCAGTTCTGGGACGTGGTGGAGTTCTGGCAGCGTTGGGTTCGCGCCTCCCGGTACCGTGGGCGCTGGCCGGGCGCGGTGCACCGATCGGCCATCACTCTGAAGCTGCTCACCTACGCTCCGACGGGCGCTCCGGTCGCCGCAGCCACCACGGGACTGCCCGAGCAGATCGGAGGGGAACGCAACTGGGACTACCGGTACACCTGGATCCGCGACGGTTCTCTGTCGGTGCGGGCCCTGCTCGACCTCGGGTACATCGAAGAGGCGGCGCAGTTCACCCGTTGGCTGGGAGACCGCTTCCGAGCCCATGAGGCCGTCGGAGGTGAACCGCTGCAGATCATGTACCGCGTCGACGGGGACCATCAACTGCCCGAGGAGGAGCTCACGCACTTCGAGGGCTATCGCGGCTCGTATCCGGTGAGGGTCGGGAACGGTGCCGCCGATCAGCTCCAGCTGGACATCTACGGCGAGGCGCTCTACGCCCTGGCCGAGGGCGGCGAGATCACCATGCGGGCCGGCTACCACGGCTGGAAGAACGTCGCCCGGACGCTGGACTGGCTCGCCGAATCCTGGGACCGGCCCGACGAGGGCGTGTGGGAGACCCGCGGCGGGCGCAAGGACTTCACCTTCAGCCGAGTGATGTCCTGGGTGGCCCTCGACCGGGGGCTGCGTCTGGCGGCCGAGTACAGCCGTCCCGCCGACACCGCGCGATGGACCGCCTCTCGTGACGCCATCCTCGAACAGGTGATGGAACGCGGCTGGAGCAAGAAGCAAAAGGCTCTCGTGCAGCACTACGGAGGCGAAGTCCTCGACGCCGCGCTGCTGCTCATCCCCCGGGTCGGCTTCCTGACTCCGAGGACCGAGAGCTGGCTGTCCACGCTCGACGCCATGGAACGCACCCTCGTCTCGGACAGCCTCGTCTACCGCTATGACCCGGAGGCGTCTCCCGACGGACTGCGCGGCTCCGAAGGCACGTTCAGCCTGTGCACCTTCCTCTACGTGGACGCCCTCGCCCGCGCCGGGCGCCTGCGCCCCGCACGCTACGCCTTCGAGAAGATGCAGACCTACGCCAACCATGTCGGCCTGTTTGCCGAGGAGATCGGCCCCAGCGGTGAGCAACTGGGCAATTTCCCGCAGGCGTTCACCCATCTCTCATTGATCATGGCCGCCACTACTTTGGACGATGCCCTCGACCGGCAGCGCATCGAAACGTCCGATGCCCGCCTGGACGAGCGGTGAGGCACCGTGCCCAAGAGATCACGCCAACCCCCACGCCCGTGACGGCGGACAGCGCGGCGACCTGACACTTGATTTACCGCCCCGGCGCTCTGACGGCCTGCTCATGCGATCATGCGGGCGGCACTCGATGGACCGGTGCACAGTCAGCTGATCAGACCGTCGAGCGATCGGGCCATCGAGCATTCGAAACGGAACGGGAGCGCGTTGTGGGTGGGGCTGGGGGGCAGGACGGGTCGTCCGTGTCCGAAGAGGAGTGGGAGCGGTTCCTCCGTGAATCGGTGACGGGTGCCCCCGGGGCCCCCGTGGAGCCGTCGGCGCGCGCCCGTGAGGTGGAGCGGCGGCTGCGGGAGCGCTCCGGGCAGCCGGATGGCTGGCGTACGTACTCACCGGCCCGGCCTCGGCGCAGGACAGGCTGGTACGTGACCGGCCTGGTGGCGGTCGTGGCCCTCCTGGTCGTGGGGCTCTTCCCGCAGCAGGTCGTCGGCTGGTTCGGTGGGAACGACGGCGGGCAGGACGCGGCGCCGTCGGCCGCCGAGTCGGAAAGCCCACGGGAGGCTCCCGGCGCCGAGCCGGATCTGCACCCCACCCTCGCCGAACCCTTCCGGGGTTCGCCTGCCGCCCGCTGGGCCGACGGAGCGGCAGGGATCACGGTGCCACCGGCCAAGGCGACCGGCTGGATGGACGCCGCCCAGGTCGAGCGGGCACTGCGACAGAGCCGGGACTTCCTGGTGGCCGCAGGGCTCAACTCCCGCGTGCTGAGCGGTGAGCGGCCCACGAAGGCGATCGCCCTGCTGAACCCGCACCAGAAGGACATCCAGGAGTATCTCCGTACCGCCCTGTCGTCTACGGCGCCCACCGACAAGACCGATCCGCTGCTGTTGTTCAGCCGATTCCGGCCGGAGCAGTCCCGGCTGGTCGGTGACGTGGTCAAGACGCGCGGTCGGCTCACGTACCGGGAGGGGAGACTGGGGGCGGTCGAGGTGACGGCGGACGTCACCTTCGTGTACCCGGTCACCCCGGCGGGCGACGGCGGGCGGGACGCCGAGGTCGTCCGTACGATCGTGCGACGCGAGGTGGTGATGAGCTGGGACGACCCGGCCGAGGTCATCACCGAACCGGGCACCATGTCCCTCGTCTCGTACGCGCTCGACATGACCAACGGCGGCTGCTCCGCCCCGACCGGCTACTTCGTGCCACCCTTCGGCACGGCCGACGAGCAGCCCGCCGACGAGGCCCACCAGCTCGATCCGTACGACCGCAGCAAGCCGATCGACACGAGCAACGGCACGACGGACACGGGTAACAGCTGCGTGACCGCCACCCGCTCCTAGTGCCGTCACACGTCACGCCCACATCAGGAGTGAGACGAGGGTGACTGCTGCCTCGCAGGGGCGGGCGGTCCTGTCGTGGTGGGTGGCGATGCCGTGCCACTGCTTCAAGCGGTCGAAGCTCCGTTCCACCACGTTGCGTCGCTTGCAGATGTTGCGGTCGAACGCCGGTGGCCGGCCACCGGAGTCGGTTGCGGGCCTGGTCGGCCCAATCGCTGCCGCCAGGCAGAGGTGCGCGCGTCGGAGATGCTCAGGGGGCAGTCGACAGCCGTTCCCCGGGCCGCCGGAGACGGGGGCTGTCAGTCGATGATGTCCATGAAGGTCAGCATCCGGCGGTTGATCTCGTCGGCGTGGTCGATCTGGGGTCCGTGGCCGGTGTCGGCGATGATTTCGGCTCGGGCGCCGGGAATCAGGCGTGGGACGCGCTCGACTTGCCTGTGCGGGTGCACGAGAAGGCTTCGTTTACCGAGTGCCAGGTAGAGCGGGGTGTGGATGGTGGCCAGTTCGTCCTCGGACAGAGGCAGTGGGGCGGGACGGCGTATGCGGTAGGCGCGAACGCCCAGCCTGATCATGGTGCGTAGCTCCGGCACGACAAGGACCGGCTGCTGCAACCACGCTGCCAGTCGTGGGCGTAGCGCCTTGGGAGCGAAGGTCGCGAACAGGCCGGCGAAGATCCATACGAAGAAGCGCAGGCCCACTTTCTCCAGGCCGCCGGGGTCGAGGAGCGTGACCGAGGCGAGGCGGTCGGGCCTGCGGTGCGCCTGGTTCAGGGCGAGCCATCCGCCGTAGGAGGAGCCGACCAGGTGCACGTGTTCGAGCCCGAGCTCGGCGAGTGTCTCGTCGAGCCACTGTGCGGCGCGTTCGGGTCGATGGATGGGTTCGCGCTGGATGCTACGTCCCGGATCGCCTGGAGTGTCGATCGCATAGACCGGGCGGGCGGCGCTGAGGGCGGGGGTGTTCGGGTACCACATGGCAGAGCAGGAGCCCGCCCCGTGCACCAGGACGATGGGGGTGCGTGACTGAGCAGCGGGGTCGGTGGGGCTGTACTTGTAGACGTGCGTGGTGCCGAAGGAGGTCTCCACGTCCGTTTCCGTGTGAGCGGGTGCTCCCAGCGCGTAGACCGCATCGCAGGCCGCGAAGTAGCGGTCGCGCCAGGTATCGCTCACGTAACGGCCGACATCGGCCTGGGTGCGGGTCTCGGTCTGGGGCACGGCCACCTCCGGATAACGATTCTTCGTGGTACGAACGTATCATTTTGGTGGTACGGGCGTATCATCAAGATGGGTGGGGTGAACCCGGCCGATGCAAACAGCGAGCGGAGGAACGGTCGATGCCCAAGCGTGTGGACCACGCAGAGCGGCGTACCGAGATCGCCGAGGCACTTCTTCGAGTGGCCGGGCGACGCGGGTTGCATGCCGTGGGCATGCGCGATGTGGCAGCGGAGGCGGGCGTCTCGCTGCGGTTGGTGCAGTACTACTTCGAGACCAAGGAGAAGCTGTTGCTCCATGGGCTGCAGCATCTGGCCGAGAGGTTCGGGGAGCGGGTCACCACCCGGATTCGGGCCGCCGGCGACGATCCGGGACCACGCGCGATGATCGAGGCGATGCTGATGGCGGCATTGCCGACCGACGAGGAGAGCCGCATCTTCCACCTCGTCTACACCTCGTACGCCGTTCTGTCCGTCACCGACCAGGTCCTCGCTGCCCAGCCCTTCATCAAGAACCCGGACGCCGCCGAGAGTGCCCTCGTCGAACTCCTCCGGCGGGCGGAGGGAAGCGGCCTCCTTCGGCCTGGAGTGGATGCGCGGCTGGAAGCTGTCAGCCTGCTCGCCATGTCCGCAGGACTCGGCACCAGCATTCTTGTCGGCCAGCGCAGCCCGGATTCGGCTGCCACAGTTCTCGACCACCACCTGGACCGGATTTTCCGAGCCGACCTTGCCGATGCGGGGACGCGGACGCGGGAGCGACATCGTTCTTCGTGAACATCACCATGCCTCTTGATCGGCTACCGCTTCCCGACCCCATGGACAATCGCTGCCGTCGAACGTGAACTGACCCACCAGGGCGGGTGTCCGGGGCCTGTGCGCGATATCGCCGACACCCGGGTGGGGTGAGCCGCGGTCGTGCCGAGCGGGCGGCTTCCTCGTCGAGGACGGTGTCGGGCCGGAGCCCCGTTCCGTCCACGGTCGGTTCCATCCGGTACTGGGTGATGACGATCCGGCCGGACCGGGCGTGCAAGAACACGGTGTCGTCGGCGGCGCAGCACAGTCCTGTGACCGTTGTTCTCCGGACTTCGGTGGGTCTCATGAGACCGAAGTGACTTGACTGGTGGCGTCGGGCGGTGGGGGAGTGCGCCGGCGTCGGTCCGGGTTATGCGAATCGTTCGTGGTCGGCCAGCACCGCGTCGATCACATCGAGGTGGATGGCGACTCGCCCGTCCCCGGGATCGGAGCACTGGGTCAACGTCAGCAGGGACTTCCACAGCGCCCAGCCCCTGGCCCTGGCCCAGGTGCCGTCGTCGTGGCCGACCGCGTGCCGGAATGCCTCGCGGCTCTCCCCGCGGAACATCGTCCAGGCGATCACGAGATCGCAGGCGGGGTCGCCGATGCCCGAGGTGCCGAAGTCGATGACGGCCGACAGCTTGCCGTCGGTGACAAGCAGGTTGTTGCCGCCCATGTCGCCGTGGAACCACACCGGCGTTCCGAGCCATTGGGCCTCAAGCGCGGCTTGCCAGGTCGCGGTGGCCAACACGGTGTCGATCCGGCTGCTCAGGGCAGTGATGCAGCGACGCGTCTCGTCGTCGTAGTGGGCGGGTGACGCGCCGCGATACCCGCTGTGCGCCCCGGCGAGAGGACCGCCCTTGGAGTCACAGCGCTGAAGGGCGAGGATGAACCCGGCGACACTGGTGGCGAACTGGGTCATGTCGCCGATGCGTTCAGGAGAAGCCGTCTCGCCGGGCAGCCAGCCGCGTACGGACCAGGGGTAGAGGTATCCCGTGCCCGGGACTCCCTTGGCCAGGACGGTGGGGACAGCCACCGGCAGCATGGGGGCCAGGCGAGGCAGCCAGTCGCATTCCTTGTCGACCGCAGGGGCGTAGCCGGCTGCGGTGGGCAGGCGGACCGTCATGTCGTCACCGAGACGGTAGGTGCGGTTGTCCCAGCCGTCCACCGCCACCGGGACCACGGGCAGATGGCTCCACTGAGGGAACTGGGCGGCGATCAACCGCTTCACCAGGGCGGCGTCGATTCCCGCGCGCCCGTCCGGCGCAACTGTAAGCACCCGCTGATCCTCACCGCTGAGGTCGTACCAGGCAAGTGATCAACGACGCGAGACACATCTGAACGTCTGGAGAACCGTCGAATCCGGGTCCGCGCACCAGCCAGGTCAGTCGGGCAGGGTCGGGACTGCGCGGACCGGCGCCACTTCGATCGGGAACTCCACGGACCGACCCGACAAACCCCAAACCCACCACAGCGCGTCGGGCGGTCCGTACGGCCTGCCCCTGCTCCAGCGCCGTCTGCGGCGCGCAGATCTGACACGGCTCGATGTCCGGCTCCGCCAAGGCGATGAGCGGTTGAGGAACCCGAGCTCGCTCTTGAACAGGGCGCAGCCCCGCCGTGCAGCATCGCGGGCCGGCCCGCCGTCCGGGGCTGGATCTTCCACGACTGCCCGACCCGCGCCTGGACCGTCCGGCGGCCCGCTGCCCTGTGGAAGCCGCAGGCGTCGTTCAGGGCGGTGCGGGTGGGCGGTCGTCCGCCCCTGGCCTGGCCTGGCCGACTGGCAGATCGGGTCCGGTTCCCGCTCACGCGCTGGGTACTTGCCCCGTGTGCGACGTGGCAGGCCGTTCCTCGGCGGCCGATACGCCCGCGACGGCGCTGGGCCCTGATGCCGGACCAAGCCATCACCTGGCGTGGCACGTCGCGCCAGGCCACTTCGGTACGCAGCATGCAGGGGATGCCCGCCGGCGCGGTGCGGTCAGGCAGCCGATGCCGCCTTGCGTGCCGGTGCCGCCGCTCGGGGCGTTGTGGCAGCAAGGGGGCCACGCGGGCCCACAGGTCATCGGGCACAAGAACACCGTTCCTGGCCGGTAGCGTGCCAGAAGGCCCCACTCGGGAAAGCTGTGATGAGACCCGAGTAGCTCTGCGTATGTTCTGATCTCGCCACGCTGCGATCACGGCACAGGCCCGAAGCCCCTACGGCCGTGGCCCTTGGGCGAGAGGCTCCATGGCATCCGGCCACGGAGCCTGCGCAAAAACCCGTTGGCGGATCACGGCGACCACTGCTACTTTTCCGGAGGCCGTGCGAGAGAACGAGGAGGTGGTACCCGTGAACGCAGTATCGACATGGGTGCTCCCCTCCGGGGTCACGGTCGGGCGATAGGTCGTCCGGGAGCGCCGTTCACGAGCACTCCCGAAAGGCACGACCATGCAATTCACTTCCGAACAGCGCCTCGACGACGGCGTCCTCGAACGCGAATTCACCCTCGGCGAGATCCCCGGGACCCTGTGGACGCCTGGATCCACACCGGCCCCGCTGATCCTGATGGCCCACAACAACGGCCTGCCCAAGAGGGAACCCCGGCTGGTGGCCCGGGCCCGGCAATCCGCTGCGTACGGCTACGCGGTGGCCGCCATCGACGCCCCCGGGTGCGGTGAACGGCCCCGTTCCGCCGCGGACGAGCAGGCCCGTGCCGACATCCGCCGGGCGATGCAGGCCGGCGAGCCGGTCGATGAGATCTTCGAGTCCTTCATCGGCCCACTGGTCGAGAAGGCGGTCCCGGAATGGCGGACCACCCTGGACTCCCTTCTTTCGCTGCCCGAGATCGGCGGCCCGGTCGGGTACTCGGGGTGGACCGCCGTCGGCATTCGGCTGGCGGTGGTCGAGCCGCGCATCGCGGCCGCCGGTTTCTTCGCCGGGGGTTACGTGCCCCGCGCCCAGCGCGAGGAGGCCCGGCAGGTCACCATCCCGCTGCTGTTCCTGCTGCAGTGGGACGACGAGGGGAACCCCAGGCAGCGGGCCCTGGACCTGTTCGACGCCTTCGGCACCAAGGAGAAGACGCTGCACGCCAATCTGGGCGGACACACCGGCACCCCGTGGTTCGAGGTGGAGGACGGGGACCGGTTCTTCGGCCGGCACCTGAAGTGAGGCCGGGCCGTCAGGCCGACAGCAGGCGCTGGGCGGTGTCGGCCAGGACGCCGCCATCGAGAACAGTCCCGGCCCTCCTCGATGGCGGCGGCCGATAGTTGCGCAACCGCCCCGATCGCGCCGGTACCGGCCATCGACGGTACCGGCCGGTCGGGGCGGCGCTCGGCCACCAGCACCTCCATCAGCTGGGCCACGCCGTGAGGCTCCCGGCCCGTACCTTGCGGATCGCCGGGCAGGCAAGCGACTCGACCACCAGCGCCCGGGCCGGGGTCGGTGGCCGGCAGCCGGGTCGTCGTGGTCACCCAGACCCTGGTCGAGGTCCTCGGCATGGTCGCCTGCGTCCGCCTCGTTCCCCACCTGGTGCCCGCCGCCGAGAAGACTCGCGACCCGACCTTCGCCCCCTGACCGCCCGGCAGGAGGGGATCTTCACCCGAACCAGCGATGGCACCACACCTGTTGCACCGGCTACGGAAGGTAGATCCGGCGATGAGCTGCACGGATACCGTCCTCGTTGCCACGCGCCACACGTTCTCCCCCAGAGAGCACCTGCCCGTCCAGCAGGGACAGCGCTCGGCCAGATCGACGAGAGTCCGATAGGTGCGGACCGCACTGGCCCAGGCGCACTGCGTGGCGATCAGGTCCTCGGGGAAAGCAGGCCGTCGCACGACAGATACTGCATCACGTGCTCGATCTACGTCGCATCTACGCAGGTCAGAGGTGCGATGGATCGACTGATGGTGTCCTGTGGCGCCGAGCCTTGACGATCAGCGGTTTGTGCCATCGAGATTTGAGTGGCATGGGACACCAGGCTCGCGAGTGCGTACCAAGGGGTGTCCCGTGACCCCTGGCGGGCGCGCGACGACAGGGTTTCCGGTGAACCCATGCGGTCAGAGCACCTTGGGGGGCGTATGCCACCGTGAGGCTTCGTCCGGGCGGGCGGGGAGCGGCCTCGGTACGCTCCCCGCCGTAGACTTGTGAGGGAGCTTGAGCCTTGCCGGATGTCCAGTTCAGGCGGGCGCCGCGAGGTTGATCCCGCCAAGGGCGGCGGGATCGGCGATTCCCACGGTTCCGGCCATCGCGGGCTCTCTCCAATGAGCGGAAGCCTCTGCCTCGCTTTGTGAGCGGTGGAATCCCCTCCGGAAGGACGTGGGCCAGATGAGCCACCTTGTGAGCCAGGTGCCCATCAGTGACATCACGGTGGCCGCCTCGGCAGTGCGCTGGATTTTCCCCGTCGGCATAATAGTGGTCGTAGTCGCCGTACTGATTGGCCTCGTCTGGTGGGACAAGCGCCGTCGGTCTCTGGCACGACAGCAGGGACTACAGGCCGAACATGCCTCCCGAAGCCGGCGGACTTTGAGGGATGCAGACGATTTCGGGGAGGGGCTCAGCCCATATGAGCTCAACCGGCCCTCTTCGCCAAGGGACGCACACAAGGATGACAGCGGTGGGGCTTTTGGCGGTGGAGGCCGCGGCGGCTGACGGCTCGGCGACATCGGCGGCACTTGGCGAGATCATCGCGCGGTCAAGATCTGATCGATACACGCGGTAGAGCCGCGTCAGGCAACTTCCGCCCTGTTGCCGCCAAGAAGGCCCGCGTCGAGCACCTCTACGCGATCGCCGACGGCGAGGTCGTACCTGAGGACGGCGAGCCCGAAGTCATCTTCTGCGTTGACGAGTTCAGGCCACTCAACCTCCAGCCCCCACTCCGGCAGGCAGTGGGCCGCATGCGGCGGCAGCAGCAAGGACCCTGAGCCGGCCCCCGATCGGGCGGCTGTCGTAGCGAGAACAAGTCCACGGCCGAAGCGAACGCCACTCGGAGCCTTCCACGCTCACGCCGCGCCCGTGCCCCTGGCCGGTACGGCTTCTGCGGCGTCGGAAGCGCTGGCCCACGGCCGGAGCGACGTCGCGCGTTCCCGCCCGGACAGACCTGCTGTCAACCGGTCGTCCCGGTCGCCAGCACCAGAACCGGCAGCTGTCCGACTCATGACCCCCAGGGAATCCGATCCTGGACGCGGCGGGCCCCGGGACACCCGATCGGAGCACCGGTGAACCGGTGAACTTCGAGGTGTCACCGCCAGTCGTACGGACCGTCCGCGGTGGCAGGCTCCACCATCGAGTCAACCGGGAGGGACGGAGAACCGATGGCGCAGGACCTGCAGGAAGCCGCGCCGGCCGAGCCGGTGGCCAACAAGCGCATCAACGCCGGTGTGAGAATCTTGGGCTGGCTGACGACCACCGACCACAAGGTCATCGGCAATCTCTACATGGTCACCGCGTTCGGGTTCTTCCTGCTGGCCGGCGTGTTGGCCATGCTCATGCGAGCGGAGCTGGCCCGGCCAGGACTGCAGATCGCCAGCGCGGAACAGTACAACCAGCTGTTCACCATCCACGGCACCATCATGATGCTGCTGTTCGCCACGCCGATGTTCGGCGGCTTCGCGAACGCCATCATGCCGCTTCAGATCGGCGCGCCCGACGTCGCCTTCCCCCGTCTCAACGCACTCACCTACTGGCTCTTCCTCTTCGGCGGAATCATCGTGGTGTCCGGATTCGTGGTGCCCGGTGGCGCGGCGCACTTCGGCTGGTTCGCCTACGCGCCGCTGAACAGTGCCGTCTTCTCACCCGGCGCAGGCGGAGACCTCTGGACCATGGGCCTCGTGCTGTCGGGGATCAGTACGACCCTGGCATCGGTCAATTTCATCACCACGATCGTCTGTCTGCGTGCGCCGGGAATGACCATGTTCCGGATGCCGATCTTCACCTGGAACGTACTGTTCACCTCGATCCTCGCGCTGCTCGCTTTTCCGGTGCTCGCCGCCGCACTGCTCGCTCTCGAAGCCGACCGGAAGTTCGGGGCCCATGTCTACGACGCCGCGAACGGCGGTGCGCTGCTGTGGCAGCACCTGTTCTGGTTCTTCGGTCATCCCGAGGTGTACATTGTCGCGCTGCCCTTCTTCGGGGTGGTGAGCGAGATCATTCCCGCGTTCAGTCGGAAGCCGATGTTCGGGTATTTCGGAATGGTCATGGCCACGATCAGCATCACCATGCTCTCGGCGGTCGTCTGGGCCCACCACATGTTCGCGACAGGAGCCGTTCTCCTGCCTTTCTTCTCCGCCATGTCGTTCATCATCGCCGTGCCCACCGGTGTCAAGTTCTTCAACTGGATCGGCACCATGTGGCACGGCAGTATCTCGTTCGAGACACCCATGCTCTGGGCGATCGGCTTCCTTGTGACTTTTCTTCTCGGCGGCCTCAGCGGAGTGCTGATCGCCTCACCCCCGCTGGACTTCCATCTCACCGATTCGTACTTCATCGTCGCCCACCTCCATTACGTTCTCTTCGGCACAGTGGTCTTCGCGATGTTCGGCGGCTTCTACTTCTGGTGGCCCAAATTGACCGGACGCATGCTGGATGAACGCATCGGACGTATACATTTCTGGACCCTGTTCATCGGTTTTCAGCTGACCTTCCTGGTCCAGCACTGGCTGGGGGAGGCCGGAATGCCCCGGCGTTACGCGGACTATCTCGCGGCGGACGGCTTCACCTCGCTCAATACGATCGCGTCCGTCGGCTCCTTTCTGCTGGGCCTGTCGACACTGCCGTTCCTGTACAACGTGTGGCACACCAACCGATACGCGCCCAGGGTCGATGTGGACGACCCATGGGGGTTCGGCCGTTCCTTGGAGTGGGCGACCTCCTGTCCGCCCCCGAGGCACAATTTCCGGGCCTTGCCCCGCGTACGTTCCGACTCGCCGGCCTTCGACCTGCATCACCCCCTCGCGACGGAGAAGCAGAAGCCGGCCCTCGGCCGAGGCGGGTCGCGCTCCGCGTCGGGCGCCGAAGAGGAGCCGGAAGAATGAAGACCGAGGCCATTCTTTTCGCCGGAGTCGCGGGGTTCTTCCTCGTGACCGATGTTCTCTACGCCGTGTGGTCCCGTGATCCGACAGGTACGGCGGCTCTCACCGTCTCGTTCCTCATGGCGTCGCTGGTCACGTTCTTCTTCGCCACCAACTACCGGAGGAAGGGCCTGCGCCCCGAGGACCGCGGGGACGGGCGCATCCATGAGCGTTTCGGCCCGGTGGACTTCTTTCCTCCGCACAGCATCTGGCCGCCACTCACAGCCGCGGGGATGGCCCTGCTCGTCCTCGGTGTGGTGTTCGGTCTGTGGCTGTTCCTGATCGGGCTGGGCCTGGTTCTGGCGGGGGTGTTCGGAATGGTCTTCCAGTACGTGCGTGTCCAGGACTGAGGACGGTTCTCAGTCCTGGCGTTCGCGGGCCGGCTCCGGCGGTGTCATCCGCTCCGCGATCCGGGACCGCTGCTCCTCCGTGACGGGCAGTTCCACGACGTCCCTGTAGTACCAGCCGCTCAGTACGGTCCGAAGCCTTCGCCGACTCGAGATCGGACCCTCCACGGGGAGTTCCAGGGGCGTCGGGACATCACGCATCAGAATGCGGTAGCGGGCTGTGGGGCTCAGGCCACGGCGGCTCTCCGAGAGATCGCCGTTCACCGACTGCGTCACCTGGCCGGTCTCCTCGCCTTCGGTCAGTCGGCGGCGGTCCCGCATCTGAAGGGCCAGGCAGAGGCGTTTGGTCAGCGCGAAGGCCAGGAGCGGGGCGGCGATCAGCGCGGCTCTGAGGATCCAGATCATGGCTTCGACCGAAACCCTGAACGAGTAGGCGACCACGTCGTTACCACCGGCGACCAGGAGAACGGCGTAGAAGACGATGGCCGCCACGCCGAGCCCCGTGCGGGTCGGCCGGTTGCGTGGCCGGTCGCACAGATGGAGTTCCCTGCGGTCGCCCGTCACCCATTTCTCGAAGAAGGGATAGAGAAACAGCATGGTGAAGACCACGCCCGGCAGCACGATCGCCGGAATGAACACATTCCACATGATGGTGCGGCCCGCGATGTCCGTCTCCCATGGTGGCATCAGCCGGAGCGCGCCCTCCAGGAACCCGACATACCAGTCCGGCTGTGCGTCACCGGAGACCTGGCTGGCGCGGTAGGGGCCGTAGTTCCATACGGGGTTGATCTGAGCGAGAGCGCCCAGCAGGGTCAGTGAGCCGAACACCATGAGGAAGAACCCGGTGGTCTTGGCGGTGAAGTGCGGAAAAGCCGGTGAGCCGACGGCGTTTTCGTTGGTCCTTCCCTGCCCCGCCCAGTGGGTGTGCTTGAGATGAACCACCAGGATGAGATGAACGGTGATCAGCGCGACGATCAGGCCGGGTACGAGCAGGACGTGCACGGGGTACAGACGGGGGATCACGGAATCGCCCGGGAACTGTCCCCCGAAGACGAACAGCTCCAGGTACGTTCCCACGACAGGGATCGACCCCACAATGGTGGCCGCCGTACGCAGGCCCGTACCGGACAGCAGGTCGTCGGGCAGCGAGTAACCCGCGAATCCTTCGAGGAGCGCGAGTACGAACAGTGTCACGCCCACGATCCAGTTGGCCTCCCGCGGCTTGCGGAAGGCACCGGTGAAGAAGATCCGCAGCATGTGGGCGGCGATCGCGGCGACGAACACCAGGGCCGCCCAGTGGTGGATCTGACGCATCAGCAGGCCTCCGCGCACGGCGAAGCTGATGTCGAGGGTGCTGGTGTAGGCCTGCGTCATTCTCTCGCCCTGTAAGGGCACATAGGAACCGGTGTAGACACTCTCCGTCATGCTCGGGTCGAAGAACAACGTGAGATACACGCCGGTGAGGAGCAGGACCACGAAGGAGTAGAGGGCGATCTCGCCGAGGAGAAAGGACCAGTGGTCGGGAAAGGCCTTGCGCAGCAACAGCCTGGCCAGCTCGCTGACGGGCAGCCGCCCGTCCACCGCGCGGTATCCACTGACCGCCGCCGGCCCGGCCTGGGCCTTCAGCTGCGCCTTACGTCTCCGCAGAGGCATGCACCACTCTCCCGTCGATCTTCCTTGCGTTTCCGCCCCTCATTGTCACGGTTCGCCCTTTACGGGTGACTCATTACTCGAAGGACTACGCAGAATCGCGGTAGCGGTACCTGATCGGCCGACCTGGCCCCTACCTGCGGGCGGAGGCTGTGCTGGTGGTGGCGTCGCTGGTTCGCCGACCGCCGACCGCCGACCGCCGACCAGGACTGCCGTCACGTCTGCGGAGACGGCGGTCCGCGACGGTCTCCGCGAGCACCTGACGCCTACAGCGGCCGACGACGGCTCCCCGTCGAGTACGGAGTTCCCTGCCCGCACTCGTCCGACTTCCGCCCGCTGCCCGCCCGTCACGCGGACCGTCCTGGCCTGGCCGTGTTCTACGTCCGGCCGACCATGGCGGCGGGTCTGACGATGCGGTCGAAGTCCTCGGCGCCTATGTAGCCGGACGCCAACGCGGCCTCGCGCAGGGTGGTGTCCTCGTCGTCGGCCTTGTGGGCGATGGCAGACGCCTTGTCGTAGCCGATCACCGGTGAGAGCGCGGTGACCAGCATCAGGGACCGGTCGACGTAGTCGTCGATCCGGTCGCGGTTCAGCTGGGCGCCCTCGATGCAGTATTCGCGCATCTTGGTGCAGGCGTCGGCGAGGATGGTCGCCGCGTGCAGGAAGTTGTTGATGATGACCGGGCGCATGGCGTTGAGCTCGAAGTTGCCCTGCGTGCCGGCGAAGGCGATGGCTCCGTCCTCGGACAGCACCTGGATGCAGACCATGACCATCGCCTCGCACTGGGTCGGGTTGACCTTGCCCGGCATGATCGACGAGCCGGGCTCGTTCGCCGGGAGGGCGAGTTCGTCGAGGCCGCAGCGGGGCCCGGAGGCCAGCCAGCGGATGTCGTTGGCGATCTTCATCAGCGGTACAGCCAGGGCCCGCAGCCCGGCGGAGGCGCCGGTCATGGCGTCCAGGCCGCCCTGGGCGGCGAATTTGTTCTGCGCGGTGATGAACGGGTAGCCGGTCGCGGTGGCGATCTCGGCTGCCACCTGCTCGCCGAATCCGGGTGGGGCGTTGAGACCCGTGCCCACCGCGGTCCCGCCCATCGCGAGTTCGTACAGGTCCTCGGCGGACCTGGTGACCCGGTCGACGGCTTGACGCAACTGGTGGGCGTAGCCGGACCATTCCTGCCCCACAGTGAGCGGGACGGCGTCCTCCAGGTGGGTGCGGCCGATCTTCACCACGTCCTGCCATTGCTGCGCCTTGGCCTCGATGCCGTGCTGCAGCGCCCGCACGCTTGGCAGCAGGTGCTCGTGGATCTCTTTGACCGAGGCGATGTGCATGGCGGTGGGGAAGGTGTCGTTGGACGACTGCCCCATGTTGACGTGGTCGTTGGGATGGATCGGGGACTTGCTGCCCAGCTCGCCGCCGACCAGCTGGATGGCACGGTTGCTGATCACCTCGTTGGTGTTCATGTTGGACTGCGTGCCGGACCCCGTCTGCCACACGTACAGGGGGAAGTGGTCGTCCAGCTTGCCTGCGATGACCTCGTCGGCCACCCGCTGGATCAGGTCTGCCGTCCAGGCCGGCAGCCGTCCGGCGCGCCCGTTGACGAGAGCGGCGGCCTTCTTGACGTGGCCGTAGGCGTGGTAGACCGCCTTGGGCATCCGGTCGTCCCCGATGGAGAAGTGGATCAGGGACCGTTGGGTCTGTGCACCCCAGTAGCGGTCGGCGGGCACGTCGATGGCGCCCATGGAGTCGGTCTCCCGCCGGGTGCCGGTCGCATGCAGGCCGATGGGGATGTCTCGGATCCTCGGGGCCCCGTCCTGATCGCTGGCGGTGTGTCGCGTGTTCATGCTGCGGCTCCATCGGTGTAGACCGGCTGCCACATGGCCTGCCGGACGGCCTCGCCGATGTCGGCCGGCTTGGAGGTGGCCACGCCGTCGTCGAGCGCCGCCTCGACCACCGCGGTCGCGGTGATCGCGGAGGACTCCCGAAGGTCTTCCACGGGTGGCAGCAGGGAAGCGCCGGGCCCTGATGGGTCGACCTGGTCCGCGACCGCCTGCGCGGCCGCGAGCAGCATGCCGGGGGTCACCTGGGACGCCCCGGAGACGATCGTGCCCAGGCCCAGTCCCGGGTAGAGCAGCGCGTTGTTGGCCTGCCCGATCTCGTAGGTCACGCCGTTGTACCCCACGGGCGGGACGGGGATGCCGGTTGCGACGAGCGCCTTTCCCCTGGACCAGGTGATGACGTCGGCGGGCATGGCCTCGATCCGGGAGGTGGGGTTGGAGATCGGGAGGATGATCGGCCGCTCGGTGCCCTCAGACATGGCTTCGACGACCTCGCGAGTGAACGCACCGTGCGCGGTGGAAGTACCCAGCAGGATCGTCGGCCCGGCCCGGCGTACCGCTTCCAGCAGCGGGATGGCCCCGCCGTCGTCCCTCGCCCAGTCCGCGACCTCGGCCGGATCGCGGGTGTAGGGCTGCTGGAAGTCGCGCAGGTCGGTCATGTCCCGGGTGAGCAGTCCCTGTTTGTCGACGAGCCATATCTGGGCGGTGGCCCGCTCCGGATCCGCGCCGTCGCGGATCATCGCGCCGCGCAACTGGTCGGCGATGCCCACCCCGGCGGTCCCGGCACCGAAGACGATCAGCTTCTGGTCCCGCATCCGTATGCCGCTGACTTTGACGGCGGACAGCGCGGCGGCCAGCGTGATGGCTCCGGTGCCCTGCATGTCGTCATTGAAGATCCGGTAGCGGCCGCCGTACTGCTCCAGGATCCGCCGCGCGTTGCTGGGACCGAAGTCCTCGAAGTGCAGGAGCGCGTCGGGGAACGTGGACGATGCCGTCTCCAGGTACTTCTCGATGAACTCGTCGTACTCCGCGCCGCGGACGCGGGGGTGCCGGTTGCCCAGGTACAGCGGGTCCTCCTGCAGTGACTCGCGGTCCGTGCCCACGTCCAGCGACACGGGAACCACGCGATGCGGGTCGATGCCGGCTGCTGCCGTGTACACCGCGAGCTTGCCGACCGAGATCTGGATGCCTCCCACGCCCCAGTCACCGATGCCCAGAATCTCCTCCGCGTCTGTGCACACGATCAGGTCGACGTCCTCTGGGCCGAGTTGAAGCGTGGCGAACGCCTTCTCCATGTCGTCGGGCCGGTCGATGGACAGGAAGACGCCGCGCGGGCGCCGGTACTCGTGGGAGTACTGCTCTATCGCCTCGCCCACGGTGGGGTCATAGACGATCGGCAGCATCTCGGCGAGGTGCTCGACGAGAACCTTGAAGTACAGGGTTTCGTTGCGGTCGTGCAGCTGTTCCAGGTAGACGTTCTTGGCCAGGTCGCTCCCTTGAGCCTGCGTCTGCTGGTAGGCCCGCCTGCACTGGTCCTCGAGCGTCAGCACCGCCGAGGGCAGGCGTCCTGCCAGGCCGAGGGCCTCCCGTTCCTCCTGTGTGAAGGCCACCCCGCGGTTGCGCAGAGGATCCACGAGGGCGCTGGGGGTTGCCGGGGTCCGCGCGTGGCTCTCGGTCATGAGAATCTCCCTGTGTGCGAATGCCGTATGGGCTCCGGCCGGGGTGACGTCGCGGGCTCGTTCGATGAGCCGGCACAGGCAAGTCGAAGGGCGCCGGGGACGACGTCGTGACCTGCCCACCACGAAGTCAGCGGTCACGGACATCGCCGCAACGGTCAGCGGGAGTGCGACCTCGATCGAAGCCGGCGAAGGTCGAAGCCTGCGAAGGTCGAAGCCTGTGAAGGTCCAAGCGGCTCCACGGCCTGACGGCACAGGACGGTTTGAGGCCGGCAGTTGCCATGTGCGCGGTCGCTCACAAGAACACCGCCCGGCGGACCCGCCACGCACGTCGCGACAGGCGACTCATCGGTGACACCGTTCGATTTCATGCTAACTACTGGCCGACGGGCTGCGCGACTTCGACCAGCACGCTGCCCCCGTTCGGAGTGAGGGTCTCCTCGCGGTGCTCGGGGCCGGGTACGACGCTCTCGCACCGGCCCGCACGGTGCCCTGGCAGCAACCCGCGGCGCGCGCGTGGCCGCCGCTCGCCGTTGATCGAAGGCATGACCGGGCCGGTGCTTCGAGAACTGCAGCGGGTCCGGCCCGCACCGGCCCGGTGTGCGCCGGGGAGTCGCCGCCCGTGCCGTGGGTCCTCAGCGGTCGGAAGCGACCGCGACCAGCCACGAGGGCGCCTGCCGGACCTGAACCCACGCGTCGAGTCCAGCCACGCGATCAGAATCCATCGACTTCCACGACAGCCTCCGCGAAGGCCTGTGGGGCCTCCTGCGGAAGGTTGTGTCCGGTGTCGAGGGTCCGGTGCGCGTATTTCCCTGTGAACTTCTTGCGATAAGTCGATCCGTTCCCTGGAGGCGTAAACGGATCGTGCGCTCCGTCAATGGTGATCGTCGGCACCTCGATCACCGGCGCCGCAGCGAGGCGCTTCTCCATGATGTCGTACCGGCGCTCACCCTTTGCGAGACCAAGTCGCCAGCGGTAATTGTCGATCACGATGCTGACATAATCCGGGTTCTGGAAAGCGGCTGCCGTGCGGTCGAAGGTGGCCTCGTCGAAATTCCATGTCGGGGAATTGAATCGCCACACCAGTCTGGCCAAATCGTTTCGATACTTTTCGAGACCGAGCACACCCCTTTCGGTTGCGAAGTAGTACTGATACCACCATGCCCATTCACTCTTCGGTGGCGACGGCATCTTGTTGGCTTCGACATTTGCGATCAGGTAGCCGGTTGCGGAAACCAGCGCCTTGCAACGCGCCGGCCAGAGAGCCGCTATGATGTCGCCCGTCCGTGAGCCCCAGTCATAACCGGCGAGAATGGCTCTGTCGATCCTGAGGACGTCCATCAGGGCGATGATGTCGACGGCGAACGCCGACTGTTGGGCGTTCCTGGGCGTTTTGCTTGACAGGAATCGCGTTGTTCCATGGCCTCTCAGATAAGGGACGACCACCCTGTATCCCTTGGCTGCGAGCAAAGGTGCGACCGCGACGTAGCTGTGAATGTCGTAGGGCCAGCCGTGCAGAAGTATGACCGCCTGTCCGTTCACAGGTCCGGCCTCGACGTACCCCACGCTCAGATCGCCGGCATGGATCTGCTTCACGGGACCAAAGGATGTACGCGTCACAGGATCAGCTGCGGAAAAGGCATCGGGGCCTTCCGATTCGGGCTGTGCGTGCGCACCACCAGCCATGCCCAACTGGGTCGCCGCCGCAGCTGCGACTGAGGCGCCAAGGAAGTGACGACGACTGTGCATGGGCCCGGATATTTCCACCGGCGAATCTCCTTGTTGAGGCGGCGCTGGCAGGCCGTGGATGGCCTGGCCTCGAATGGGTCGGAATTCGCATCCGTCCGATGGGCGCACCGGGGGATCTTCGTCGGTGCACGCCTACGTTGACGCTTCTCCTGAGCCATGCAACACCCGCTGGCAGTGACGGCGCATCACGCATTGCTCCACCGGAGTGATTCAAGAACCCGAAATGATTCTCACCGTCTGGCCGTGCGCAGATCACCAAAATTTGGCTCTCTGTGTTTCGCGTTCCATCGGTGGCACACGAAAACCAAGGAGTGGGTGCCGAATTGGATGAGTTTGCCGCGCGCACCCCGTACAAGGAACTCGCCGTGCCGGTGAGGTGGCCCGCCAGGCCATCGCCCCACGTCAATCCCGTCATGTACGGGACGTGCGGGGACTGGGCGTACGTGCTGGAGGACTGGGGATGGCGACGTGGGAGTCCGGTTACCGAAGGGTCGAGTCGATGCGGCCCTACCCGGATGAGGAGAGCGTCTGCATGACGATGAACTGGTGGAGTCCACCGTCGGAGATCATCCATGCGCCGGGTGACGGGCATGCCTGGCGGGCCGACTTCGGACAGGAAAGCCGGTCGGTCGTCCGCCTTGGCTACGGCTCTGCGTGCAGTGGGCGCGGTGTTCCCGTCTTTGCCGGACGAAGACGAAGCCGAAGTGGTGGCGCACTACGAGGAGCACGGGGGGCGTCTGTCCACGGCTGTGTTCACCGCCATCGGCAACTACTGAGAACTGTCCATCGACCCGGCTGCGCCCCCTGGCGCGCTCCGAGGCGCTTTGCGAAGCGGTCGGAGTCACCGTGCTCGGCTACGACGACCGGCTCGTAGAGACCGAAGCCGTCGCTGCCGTGCTCGACTGGCCAGAACTCGGTCTGCTTCAGGGGATGTTCGCCCCCGACAGGCATCGGGACGGGTTGAGGCGCCTCCGAAAACAAGTGGCCCGAAAGCGGGGGCGCGGCTAGCGTCGCGACCGTGGATATCAGGGAACTGGACAGCCGTGCTCTCGCCACCTTGGGAGCGGTGATCGCGCAGATCGGCCCGGACCAGCTTCGTCTTCCGACGCCGTGTGCCGACTGGACACTGCACGGCCTGCTCCGCCACCAGGTGAGCGAGAACCTCGGCTTCGCAGCCGCCGCAGCAGGCGTCACCGGCGACCTCCGAGCCTGGGACCAGGGCAACCTGGGTGGGGACCCTTACCAGGCGTACCTCGACTCGGCCGACGCCATGACGAGGGCGTTCGCCGAGGATGTCCTGGACCATTCGCTCCAGATCAGGGAGTTCGGGTTCTTTCCCGGCCGGGTCGCGCTCGGTATGCACGTGCTCGACTGCGTAGTCCACGGTTGGGACGTCGCTCAGACCATCAGCGTTGCCTACGATCCGGGCGCCGACCTCGTCCGCTATGCACTCAAGGTCGCGGCGCAGATCCCGACCGGAGCACCGTCCGACGACCGGGCGAGGGCTCCGTTCGCCCCGGCGGTCGAGATCTCCGCGGGCTCTCCCGCCCTGGAGCGGCTGCTCGCACTCGTCGGCCGTCGTCCAGCGGCAAGCTGAGCGACGGCTCACCAACGGGTCGTGCACTGACTTCTGCACCGTAGAAACGTCTTCCGGTGTCGCCCACCAAGCAAGCCGAGTGCGTCCACATCGACGCGCTGTTCGGCGAGAGCGGACGCAACGTCATCGACTTCGACCTGATCACGTCCCGGTTCCGGCACCTGATGCGCGTGGCGACCTCGGTGTGCGAGGACGTCACCTCCTCCACCCTGCTGCGGCGCCTGCGCTTTGGTGCCGGCAAGAACGCCACCTGCACCGCCTTCCGCGAGGTCGGCCGCGTCGTCCGCACCGCCCGGCTGCTGAGGCGGGCCAGCAGGTGACGGCGGTGTCACGGCACACGGTGGCGGTGCCGAACGGGGTCCGCCACGTAGTGGCCGACCTGGCCGAGCCGGCCAGCCTCAAGCCCGCGCTGGCCGGGGCGGAGACGCTGTTTCTGCTGCTGTCCGGCGACCTGCACGCCGCTGGAGCCAACCCTGCCGACATCATCGGCGAAGCTGCGGCCGGCGGGGTCCGCCGGGTCGGTCTGCTCTCCACGCTGGGCGTGGTGACCAGGCCCTTCGGCCGAACGTGCGTCGCGATGCGCGCGCTGGAGGACATGCTGCGGGAGTCGGGCCTGGAGTGGGTCATCCTGCGGCCGGGCGGCTTCGCCTCCAACACCCTGTGGTGGGCCGAGTCCGTCCGCACGCATCAGGTCGTCGCCGCGCCCTTTGGTGACGTCGGGGTGCCGATCACCGACCCGGCGGACATCGCCGAGGTCACGGCGGCCTGCCTGTTGAATGACCGGCACACCGGCGGCGTGTACGAGCTGACCGGCCCGGAGGTGATCACTCCGCGCCAGCAGGCGGAGGCCATCGCCGCCGCGCTGGGCTCGCCAGTGAGGTTTCACGAGCTCACTCGCGAGGAGGCCAAGACCGCCATGACCCAGAGCATGCCGACGGAGCTTGCCGACGACACTCTGGACATCCTCGGTTCCCCGAGCCCGGCCGAGCTGCGCGTCAGCCCGGGCGTCCAGCGGGCCCTCGGTCGCGCCCCACGCCCCTTCGCCGACTGGGCCGCCCGCAATGTCGCCGCGTTTTGCTGAGATCGGCCAGCGACGCTGGAACTGCTTTCGTGCTCGGCGATCCAGCCCGACGTCGCTGATCTACTGCACCGGAATCAAGATCAACCCGTAGCAGCTTCTGGGCTTGCCTTGGCCGACTCCCTCGACATGCCGGGCAAGGTCGCCGACTTCCTCCGCGCTGCCGACCTGGAGCCCGCCGAACGGGCCGCGCTCGACCAGGGCGTGACCGTACGGCGCGGCCAGGGCTGGACGCTGCGCGCCACCACCGCGCCCGCGGTCCACCGCCAGTTCCTCGCGGACGGTGGAGCCGGCCAGGGACCGCTGGTTCGACTGGCAGGGCGGAGCGGGGTGTTGGCCGCCTCAAATCGATCTTCGCGAAGATTTCATCTTTGTGCACAACCTTTCACGTTCGCCCCAGGTCTGGTCTGTCGGGTCAGCAGACCCACAGACCAGACTTGGGGAACACATGCGTATTCGTGCCACTGTTGCCGCTGTCTCCGGCGCCTTGGCCCTGTCTGTCCTTGCCGTGCCGGTCTCTCAGGCGAGCAGCCCTTCGTTCGCGCTGACGCGGGCGGACGCCGCCCCGGTGATCAGCAAGGTCGTTGTGAACAGTGGAAAGCCGATCGTGCTCGGTACTACCGCCACCAAGAAGGTGACGGTCTCCGTCACCGCGTCCCACTCCTCGGGCATCGATGACGCTCTCTCCTACATCTGGAGGGGCCGCGACAGCAACCCGAACCTGTACGGCTTCGGGTTCCACCCGGACGGGGAAAGGGCCAAGTGCAAGGCTGCGAACGCCACAACCTCGACCTGCACCCTCACCATCACGGTCGATCCCGGATACCTGTGGAATGCCAACGCCACGACCTGGCGGGTCTACGCCGGCGCATGGGGCAAGGACGGGAACTTCACCGAGAACGACACGTTCTCCTCGGTCAGGTTCCAGCGGCTGTCGCGGCTGACGGCCAACGCCTCGCCGGAGCCCGTGAAGAAAGGCGGCACCATCACGGTCACGGGCAAGCTGGACCGGGCCAACTGGGACACCCATAAGTACGCGGGCTACGCATCCCAGTCGGTCAAACTCCAGTTCCGGAAGAAGAAGAACAGCAGCACATACACCACCGTCAAAACGGTGAAGAGCTCCAACACCGGCACGCTGAAGACCACGGTCAAGGCGGTGGAGGACGGCTACTGGCGCTGGAGCTTCGCCGGTACGGCCTCGACTCCCGCAGTCAACGCCACCGGTGACTTCGTCGACGTGAAGTAGCCCCGCAGCGCGCGGTAGCGAGAGCACCGAAGGGCCCGGCCTGCCGGGCCCTTCGTCGTTTCCGCGAGGGGGCGTTTCCGCCAGGTACTACGCCGTCCTCATCGCCCCTTCGAGGGGTCCGCCGACGGCAGCGTCCTCACGGCACCCCGATCGCCGCACTCGAATTGTGGCACCGACAGCGGGCACGCGCCGAGGACCGCATCCGGGCCGCCCGCGCCACCGGCCTGCGCAACCTGCCCCCTGCACAAGACGGTGCGGAACCAGATTTGGCTGGAGATCATCCAGATCGCCCCGGACCTGCTCGCCTGGACAGTCGACGAGCTGCGCCGCTGGTGACCAGCCCGGCGATCAGGTCGAGACGGCGCACGCTTGGCGGCCGGAGCCGCTGTCCACAGGTCCGGCGCCCGAGGCTGCGGCCATGACTGCAGCCGAGGCCGTCCGGTACCAGCTGCTCAACTCTGCCCATGCCACAGCAACAAGCCCTGACCCCACCACGGCACCGTTTTACCCAAGTGCCCTCCACCTGCGCGGCCTTCTACTCTGTGCCGAGGCATCTGAACGGGAGGAACCACAATGAGCATGTACTTCGTCATCGGTGACGAGACGCTGTGGAACCCCTCGAGCGGTGCCGGCCGCCTCTTCCTGCGGCAGGTTGAGGTCTTCGAGGCGGAACTCGCGCTGCCCTCGGGAATCGGCCAGGGCAAGTACTGGGGCGACCCTGACACACTCGAGGTCGATCCGGTCGCGTACGAGGAGTTCACGCGCGGCCTGGTCGCCTGGCACTGCCGCACGGGCCACTCCGTGATCCTCGCTCTCTCCGAAGGGTTCGTAGCGACGGCGGTCGCGCTCGCGTGGCGCGCGGAAATCGAGATGGAGATGCCCGAACCCGGAGCCGGACGTGTACCTGGTGGCGTCCGGCACGCCGTGCAGGTTCCCGGCAATCCCCGAACCACGTCAGCCGCCGTCGTCACCGCCCTGGACGCGCGAGCACAGGAGATGGACCGCAGCATGGTCCGCTGAGCCGGTGCACCCACCCTTGCCGCGGCACATGAACGGGGGCCTGAGTATGCCGTGGCGGAGAATTGGCGCCGTTACCTGGAACTAACCTCGCCGTTTCACTTGGTGTGTGGTCAGATTTCTGTGCGGCGACGCGAAAGTGCCTTCTGAGCTGGGACGATGAACCTTGTCGAGGGGTTCTGTCGGTCCAGGCGGAAGGCACTTTCTGCGTGCAGGGTATCGGTTCTCCTCCCAAGCTCCATGTCTCCGCTGACGGCGCGGGGGTGGTGGGGCACGTCGGGGCGCGGTTACTGGCTGATCTTGCCGATGCCACCGGACTGACCGCCGCGTACTCCACCGCATTGGGACCACTTCGGCCACGCGGTACTGGCCACGCCCCGGGCCGGATCGCCACCGATCTCGCGGTGATGCTCGCTGATGGCGGGGAGACCATCACGGATCTGGCCGCGTTGCGGGACCAGGGCGAGGTGTTCGGCCCGGTCGCCTCGACACCGACGGCCTGGCGGCTGCTCGC
>NZ_JBIVON010000023.1:0-62520 GCF_044754145.1 Streptomyces sp. NPDC093149 | reverse complement strand
CCGCGCTCATCGTCCACGGCGGACCCGGGGGCGGGAGTCCGTCCGGCACTCCCAAGGCATTCGACCCCGAGCGCTACCGGATCATCCTGTTCGACGGCGACCACGCCTCGGACGCCGAGCAGGCGTTCGCGCGGATCTGCGCCCATTACGCCACCAACGACGGATCGCTGGAAGACGGCGCGCTGCTGCGAGGTGCCGTGCGCGGCCGGGCCCTGCTCCAGATACGCGGTCAGCTTCTCCAGGGAGCGTGGGGACAGACGGCACCGCGATCCGCTCGGGCCACGGGAGGCCAGAGCCCGCGCACCGCCCTCCCGCCACAACTGGTGCCACTGATAGGCCGACTTCCCGCTCACCCGCAGACGCCGTGCCACCTCCAACGGCTTGATTCCCGCTCGAACAGCTCGGCCGCCTGCATCCGCACCGACTCACGGCGCTGACGCCCCGCAGCAGTCAGCCCGCCCCCATCCGCATATCTCACACAACACGGAATACGGTCACCACGGCGAACGTGTCAGGGACCTCGAGAAGGTTCACCCCGACGAGCTGAAGTCAGTAGCCAAGGCCAGCAGGCTCGGCCCGGCGGAATGGCGGCGGTAGTAGATGAGTTCGCTGGTGCTGCAGTTGCGCTGGATCAGTAGCTGACGGTCGCTCGGATCGGGTCGGTGGCCCTTCGCGGCCGGCGGACAGCTTCCGCCAGGCCTGTTCTGGGAGCTTCCTGGCCTGTGCATCGTCACGGAACGTTCCTGCACCAGTGGTCACTTCGCCCGAGCAGGCCAAGGCGAGGACATAGCCAAGGCCGTGCTTTTGCAAGGCTGCCGTCAGTTTCGGGTTGCCGCCGTAGACCTCGTTGCCGGTCACCCAGCCGACGCGGTGCCCGGCGCTCAAGAACCAGCCCTTCGCGATGTCCCCTCGCCGTGCTTGTCGCCCCTCGCCTCCACCGCCACGTCCAGCCAGTGGCACAGTTCGTCCAGTGCGCCCCGTGCCCGCTCGGCGTCGCCCGTGATGAGGTAGTCCGCCTGGAGGCCGGCGAACGTGGCATTCAGCATCGTTGCCGTGATCAGCGCCGTCCGCTCGGGTACGCCGCGCAGCGTCAGGCACGAGGCCACGAAGTCCGCCCTTCCCCGAACGAAGTCCGGTACCGCCGCAGGTAGCCGGCCCGCTGCGGCGAGCCCTTCGATCTCGCGGATCAGCCGTGTCATGGGCAGTTCGGCCTCGCCCAGGTTGCGCTCCCAGGCCGATCGTACGACGGCGCTGACCGGTACGGCGGGGTCCTCCCACCCCTCGGTCGTCCTTAGCGCGTGGTGCTGCTGTTCGTCCAGGCGCCGCATGACGGCACGGAGAAGCTCCCCTTTGTCCGCGAAATGGTGTGTGAGCACGCGGGTGCTCTGACCCAGCGCCGCGGCGATGCCGCGCAGCGTGAACTGGCCGATGCCGGCGTGGGCGAGATACCCGATCACGGCGTCGAGCACCTCGCGGCGGCGGTCCGGGTTGACTGGTCTGGGCACGGCGTCGCCCCCCTTTCTCGGCGGACTCCGGGGGCACCCTCGGGGCCCTCGACATGCGGCCACTGTTTCATATCCGGCCTCACACCCCATAAGGGAAACATCTGTTACCTTTATTCGGTGAGTGTGCCCTTCCGTCAAACACCCCTCTGGCTCAGTACGTTGACGCTCGCCGCCTTCGCGGTGCAGACCGACGACTTCGTCATCATCGGCGTCCTTCCTGACCTCGCCCGTGACCTGCGCGTCAGCGAGGGAGTTGCCGGTCAGCTGGTGACCGTGTACTCCCTCGTCTACGCGCTGGCCGCCCCCGCTTGGGCGCTGCTGCTCGCGCGGATCGACCGCAAGCGGGCGTTGTGCGGCGCGCTCGCCGTGTTCGCCGCCACCAACCTTGTGGTCCCGCTCGTCACCTCCTTCCCGGCACTGATGGGCCTGCGCGTCTCCGCGGCGCTCGCTGCGGCCGTTGTCCTGCCCGCCGCCCTCGCCGCGGCCACCGCTGCAGCCCCACCCGAACGGCGCGGCCGGCATCTCGCCATGGTCATGACCGGACTGACCGGCGCGGTGCTGATCGGCGTCCCCGCCGGTACGTATATCGGCGACGCCGCCGACTGGCGGGCGACCTTCGTGTTCGCCGGGTCACTGGGCGCGGCGGCACTGCTGCTGACCCTCGGGGCCGTACCCCGCATCCCTGCCGCAGTCGAACCAAGGGCTGGCGTAAGGGAGCTGCTGCGCCCCGTCCTGAACGGCACCATCCTCGTCGTCCTCCTTGTCACCGTGGTGACCGTCGCGGGAAACCTCGCCTTCCAGACTTACCTCGCGCCCTTCCTGGCCGACCTCGCCTCCGTGACCCGCAGGCAGTTGGCGCTCCTGCTGGTGCTCTCCGGTGCGGGCGGTCTCCTCGGGACACGCCTAGCGGGACACTTCGTGGACCGGTACGGATCGCTGCGTGCCCTCGTCGCGGCAGGTGGGCTTTTCTGCGCCGGGATGGCCGCGTTCTTCGGGTTGTGGGTGTCCCGTCCGGTCCCGCTCGTACCCGTCGCCGCCCTGCTGATGTGGTGGTCGGCGGCGGCCTGGGCCGTACCCCCCGCCATCCAGGCCCTAATGGTCGACCGGGTAGGCCCCGAGGGCGCCACCCAGGCGATGGCCTTGCACAGCAGCTCCGCGTACGTCGGAGCGGCGGCCGGCGGAGGTCTGGGCGGTGCCCTGGTGGTTGTCGACGCCGGTCTCCTCCCGGCGGTGGCCGCCATCCTGGTAGGACTCGCGCTCGGGGGCGTGTGGTGGGCCGTGCGCTCCGCCCGGCCGGGGCTGGACGTCCCGGACGCGTCTGCAAGGCCCGGGGAGATGGAGGCGGGCGCCGCCGCGGGCGAACACGGCGCGCGAGCGGAGCGGGGTCACCGGCGGTGAGGGGCGGAGAGCGGTGATGTGGCGGGCATGGGCGGGGAGCGGTGACGGCGGGGAGCCGTGGTCACCTGTCGACTCCTCCGTCCCTGCCGAACTCCAGGAGGCACAACCCCTCATGGGGTGCGGCCAAAGGGGAACGGCGCAGGCCGAGCCCCGCCGCCTTGCCCAGCATCCGGAACTCCTCCGCGGTGCGCTCCTTGCCTCCCAACAGAACGAGCATCGCCAAGTCCCTTTGGCTGACGGGAAGTTGGCCCTCAATAGCAGAGTCGTGCACTACCCGGTCGACGACGAGGACGGCACCGCCGTCGGCGACTGCCTCGGCGCACCGGCGCAGCAGCCGGACGCAGTCGTCGTCGCCCCAGTCGTGCAGGACGTGGGCCAGGACGAGAATGTCGTGGCCGTCAGGCAGTGGGTCGAAGAAGCTCCCGGGGCTCAAGGTCACGCGCCCCGCCAGCGCCGCGTCACCGCCCAGCTTGGCCTCGGCCCGGCTCACGGTCCCCGGCAGGTCTATCAGGGTGCCCTGCAGGTGGGGATGGCGGACGAGGATGTCACGCAAGGTGCTGCCGGTGCCGCCGCCGACGTCCGCGACGTGGGATGCCGTGCTCCAGTTCCACACCGTGGCCAGCCACGGTCCCACGGCGTCGGCGTGCCCCGACATGGCTGTGTCGAAGGAGGCCGCGAGCTGGGGATCGGTGGCCAGGCTCTGCCAGAACGGTGCCCCTGCAGCCTGGGACCAGGAAGGTCGGCCCGTGGTGACGGCGGAGATGAGGCCGGGAACCGCCAAGTCGCTGGCCTCTGCCCATGCATCCGACTGATCGAGGCCGCGCGCGAGACCGGACGGGTGTCCGGAAGTCAGAACGGCCCCCAGGGCGGTCAGCCGGTAGCCGTCCGGCCCACGGTCAAGCAGCTTGAGGTTGGCGAGATGACGCAGCAGCCTTCGCACGGCTTCCTTGTCCGCCCCGGTCCGTTCGGCGAGGAGGGCTGGGGCACCGAGTCCCGTTCCGACAAGATCGAAGAGGCCGAGTGTGACGCCCGTGCGCAGGGCCCAGGGCGTGAAGAGGGTTGCCATCCGGGCGACGAGGTCGACGGCTTCGTCGGGCGTGGGGCCAGGGCTGGGGTCGGAGTGGAACGTTGTGGGGCCGGACGGTTTGGGGGCGGGCGTCAGGTCGGAGCCCCGCGCTCCGGGTGCGGGAATCTCAGGACTGGGCACGCCAGGCTCAGGGCCGGTCCTCGCTGTCGCGGACTCCTGTCGTGCCGCGCTGTTCGGCGAACGATACGGGTCCTTGCACCTCGGTTCCTTCGGTACTGGGCTCTCCTGCACCGGATCGTCCTGCATTGGGACCTCCTCGCTGTTGTGGTGCTGACGTGGTCGTGCGGCTGGCAGCGGCTATGGGGACGGCGGCGCACGAGTATCCGGCGGCACGCCGCGTGGCCGTCCGGCTCATGGTTCCAACTCGCACCTACCCGGCAGTGCCCTCGGAGGCAGCATCTCGGCCGGGCCCCCGGTCTCGCCAAGGTGTTCTGGATGCCGCTCGGTCAGTTTCAGGAGCGCGACCCCGCTCAGTACGGCGCTCAGCGCGACCATGCAGGCCACCGCCCACAGCGAGCCGGTCGCCGACATGAGCCGGTATGCTGCGGCGGGTGCGAACGCCCCGCCGATCAGGACGCCGCTGTTGAAGACCAGTGCGACCGCGGTGAAGCGATATCGGGTCGGGAAGACGCCGGCCAGCAATGCCCCCAGCGGCCCCGAATAGATTCCGTACACCAGCATGGCGATGGCGAACGCCCAGGTGATGTGGACGAGTTGGCCGGTACGGATCAATGCAACCAGGGGGAAGGCCCACACTCCGCAGAGCACCGCACCGGCCAGTGCCATCCTGCGGCGCCCAATCCGGTCGGACAGTACGGCCGAGGCGAATCCGGTCACCGTTTGCACTGCCAGAGCCACCAGGGTCGCCCGGAGCATGTCCGCCCTGGCCACCCCCAGGGTGCTGGTGCCGTAGGCGAGGGCGAAGGTGTGTGTGACGAAGTAGAGGACGTTCCCCACCACCAGTGCCGCCACTCCGAGAAGCAGTGCCACCGGTTGTGCGCGCATCACATCCAGCAGCGGTACGCGCCCCGCGCGCCCGCCGGGCCGGTCGGCGGTGAACACTGGAGACTCGGTGACGGAGAACCGTGCGTACAGGGACAGACCGACCAACGCCGCCCCGGCCAGGAACGGGATCCTCCAGCCCCATGCCTCGAGCTGCCCCGGGCTCAGCACGCGGGCAAGCGCCAGGAACACGGTGTTGGCCACCAGTGACCCGAGGGAGGCACCCGCCCCCGGGAAAGCGGAGTGGAGTCCCCGTTGTGAGGGTGGCGCGTGCTCGATGGCGAGCACGCGCCACCCATCCCTTCCGCACCGAGGGCAATCCCTTGGGCGATGCGCAGAATTACCAGCAGCATAGGGGCGATCCAGCCCGCCTGCGCGTAAGAAGGCAGGACACCCATGAGAGTTGTACTAAATCCCATGAGAAATAGAGAGAGAACCAGCGATCGCTTCCTTCCCGTACGGTCGGCGAAGTGTCTGAATATGAGTGCCCCGAGAGGGCGAGCGACGAATGCCACACCGACCGTCGAGAGCGAAACGAGCAGTGCGTTCGAGCCTTGCAGAGCGGAAAAGAAGACGTCCGGGAAGATCAGAACCGCTGCAAGGCTGTAACTGAAGAAATCGAAGTACTGGATGCCCGTGCCCACCATGCTGAACAGGGAGATCTTGCGTGCCGTGGCATGCGAGGCCGGCCGTGGCAGGCCACCTTCTAACGCCATGGAATGCCTCCGTAAGGGTGCATCACCCTGCCGGGATTGAAACAGTCAAATGCCCTTGGGGCAATGCCGGGAGGGCGGAACAAGCCACGTTGGATTCATGACGCCTTCAGGTGTTGACGTTCGCCTCGATGGCCGTGCAGGGCGTATGGAGATCGAGGCGAAACCACTGGCGGGTGCGGTGAGACGCAACGCGTGAAACGAGAGCGTCCTCGATTTGTTTTCCTGGCGATCTGAGGGTGAATTTCGAATGCCCTTATTCGGCAATGCCGTTGGTCGCTTTCAGGTCAACTCGCGTCTCTGCACTCGAATATCAGAACGGAGAACGCGATGGATAGCACCAGCTGGGCTCCGGCCCGCACGGCATGGGCTCCGGCCCGCACAGCATGGGCTCCGGCCCACGCGTCGGCCGGCGAGACGGGCGTCTACCAGCTCGCCCGGCTCTGACCTGTTGCGGTTTCCGGACACCCTGTGGCCGCTGCCCCCCACCGGAGCGGCAGCGGCCACACCCACAACTCCCCGAACCGTCCGTGCGGACGACGATACGCGGGCGACGGGAGACGGACGGCCAGAGACAGAGAGCGGCACCGACAACAAGGGAGCGACATGGGCACGTACAGGAAAGTCCTGGTCACGGGCGGCGCGGGCTTCATCGGGCGCAACATGATCCAGGGCCTGCTCGATGACGGCTGCGACGTCACCTCCATCGACAACTTCAAGATCGGAGGACAGGAGTACATACCCGAGGGCATCCGGCGGAACGTGGAGTGGATCGACGGCGACACCCGCGATCTCGACCTGCTGCTCAAAACTGTCCGGGGCCAGGACGCCGTGCTCCACCTCGCCGCGCCGTCCTCCTTCCTGATGTACGAGGAGGACCCGGTCGACGGCGCGTCGGTCACCACTCACGGCTTCCTCAACGTTTTGGAGGCCATGCGCAGGAACGCCGTAGGCAAACTCGTCTACGCCAGCACCAGCGCGGTGTACGAGGGCAACCCCGTCCCGTACACCGAGGACATGCCGCTTGCCCCGCCGGACCTGAAGGCGCTGTCGAAGAAGTGGAACGAGGAGGTAGCCCGCCAGTACTCCGAGCGGTACGGGATCACCGCCATCGGCATGCGGCCCTTCAGCGTGTACGGGCACGACGAGTTCAGCAAGGGCGGATACGCCAACGTCATCTCGCTCTTCGTCTGGGCCCTGCTGCACAAAGTCACCCCTGTCCTGTGGGGAGACGGCAAACAGACCAGGGACTTCATCTATGTCGAAGACGCGGGCCGGGCCTTTCGCACCGCGCTCGCCGCCAACCTGCCCACCCAGGAATTCAACGTAGGCACGGGCATCGAGACCACGTTCAGCGAGGTGCTCAAGCTGATCGGTGACGAGCTCGGCGTCGAGGTCCGGCCCGAACGCGTGGATGTTCCCATCACCATCTACGCCGAGCGGCTGTGGGCCGACGTCACGCGCGCCACCGAGGTCCTCGGTTTCCGCCACGAGGTGGACGTGGTGGAGGGGGTCCGTCGTGTCATCGCCGCCGCGCGTCAGATTGACGAACCACAGCAGCAAGAGCGACTGAGCGGGGCTCAGCGGTACTTCGAGACGCTCCGGCGCGGCTGAGCGAAGGGGAGTGGCGTCCGTCATGACCACAGTCCTGGCGCTCACCGACTCGACCGAGGACATCCAGCACTTCTGTCCCGCGGGTTCGACGTTCGTCTTCCGCATCCGGCTGCTGCCGGCTCACGAGCACACCTACGAGCACTTCGAGGAGATCTATCGGTCCCTCAAGGAATCGTGCGACCTCTCGACGATCGACGTGGTGGTCGCGGAGTACGCGGAGTCGCTCCCCTTGCTGTACTTCATGCGCCGCGACGGCTACTCGTGCCCCGCCCTGATGATCCCGCACAACAACCCCTATCCCCTGCACATCCTGTGCTATTTTCTGCTCGTCGCTGCTCACGCACACCCCGGTGACCTGGTCCTGTGCGGCTCGCGCCACGCACAGCGCGCGTATGAGCACCTCACTGGCATCCCGGCGCGGGCCCTGTGCACCTTCGGCATCTCAGACGTGTACCGCCCGCTGCCACGTGATGCGTCCCGGCAGCACCTGGTGCTGCCACTCGACCGCACTATCCTGCTGTACACGGGCCGCTTCATGAACGACAAGGGCCTTGAACCCCTGCTCACCGTCGCACGCACCCTGCACAAGGAAGACCCACGCATTCTGCTCGTGCTGTCGGCGACGCACATCGACCCGCACTACTACAACCGGCTGGCGGGACGGATGGAGAACGTCGTCCTCTTCCACCGCCTGGATAAGAAGCAGACGGCGAACCTCTACAACTCCGCCGACCTCTTCGTGTCCTGCGCGACCAGCGTCTTCGAGACGTACGGGAAGTCGCCGCTAGAGGCGCTGGCGTGCGGGGTGCCTGTCGTGGTGCCCCGCTGGGACGGCTTCCCGTACTACGTCGATGACACCAACGGAGCTCTGGCCGCGGTGAAGTTCCTGACGGAGCCGGTGGACCCGGTCGCCAACCCGTACGAGTTCGCCCGCGTGGATGTCGACGACTGCGCTGCCGCCTGCCGCCGCGTGCTGGCCAGGCCCAGTCCGCTCGCCTACGAGGTGCCCGAGTGGGCCCGTTACGAGCACACAATGAGAACCCTGCCGGGGTTGATCGAGGGCATGGCCCAACAACACAGGCACGGGCCCGCGCCGGTGCGCCAGGAGGGCCCGCGCCTGATCGACCTCGCACGCCACCCCAAGCCGGTGGCCGCCCTGCTGGAGCACTATGGACTCACCGACGCTGGAACGCTCCTGCAACGGGCCGATCAGCTGGGCCTGCTGAACCAGACCGACCCGGGAGAGCAGCGGCTGCTACGCAATCTGCACAACGAATTGTTCACAGTGATGGACAGCGAGACCACCCGCGTCGGGCAGAACACGTGACACGCCCAACCCGAGGAAGGAGCGTCCCAGGATGACTGACAGGCCGACCGGCGAGCACGTGCTCTTCGAGGAAGTCGCCCACGCGTACGACCAGTTACCTGTGGAGTTCTTCAGTTCCGTCGGTGAACGGCTGGTACGGCTCGCGGCGGTGCGTCCCGGCGACCGGGTCTTGGACGTGGGCTGCGGCCGGGGGGCGGTCACCGTGCCGGCCGCGCGGGCCGCCGGGCCCACGGGCAGTGTGCTGGGCATCGATCTGTCGCCCAGTATGGCGGAGGAAACCGGACGCCTGGCACAGAGGTCAGGGCTGTCGTGGGCCCGAACCCTGGTCATGGACGGGCAGGCGCCCGAACTCGCGCCTGCAGCGTTCGACGCGGTCGCGGGAAGCATGAGCATACACATGCTCGAGGACTTGCCCGCCGCGTACCGCGCGTACCGAACTCTCCTACGACCGGGTGGACGACTGGGGCTCGCGGCCCCGGCGACGGACGTCGCAACGGGGCCTGGCGGACATGCCCGCGTGCTCGGGCTGCGGACGATCGCCGACATGGCCCGCACGTACACCACCGACAGCGGTGTCTATCCGAACAGTGAGTCGTTCGGCGGACAGACCCGGTTGTACGCCGATCTGTCCCAGTGCGGATTCTCGGACGTGCAGCTCATGGTGGAGAACGCGTTCATCAGAGCTGGATCGGCGTACGACGTGGTGCGCTGGACATGGACGCACGGCATGCGGCGCCTGTGGGAACGCATCGAGTTGCCGCACCGGGCGGCGCTGGAGGAACGGATCGCCGTTGAGATCGCGGCGGACCACGTCATCGACGGACAGGTCGTGATCCCGGTTCCGGTCCTGTACGCGACCGGGGTGCGGCCGAAGGAGTGAACACGTCGCGGGCCCGGTGCTGCTGAGCGCCCGCACGGGGTCCGCGCCCCTCAACCCACGCATCCGTGTCCTGCCCTGCCATGTCACCCGCGCCCCACGTGGCCCAGAACCCGCCCGACTGAGGAGGCAGACCATTACCATCCAGCCGATTCCTCCCACCACTCCGATTCCCTCCTCCGTCGCGCACGAGCGTCCGCTCGACGCCGAGCGCTGGAAGTTGGCCCGCAGCCAGTTCGAACTCGACCCGGACTATGTCCACTTGGCACTCTCAATGCTGGCCCCGCACCCCAGGCCGGTGAGGGAGGCCATTGAGCACCACCGGCGGGCCTTAGATCGCAATCCCGCACTGCATTTCCATGAACGCGACGGCCAAGTTCGCCAAGTCCTTGACAGTGCCGCCGCCTACCTGGGCGGACAGCCCGACGCGCTGGCCCTCACCGAGAGCACCACCGCAGGTCTCGCTGTCGTCTGCGCCGGCATGCGCCTGGAACCGGGCGACGAGATCCTCAGTACCGACCACGAGCACTACGCGGCTACGGAGATCCTCCGATTCAAGGCGGCGGCCAGCGGGGCGACGCGGCGGATCATCTCCCTGTACGAGCACGCGCCCGAAGCGGACGTCGACCAGATCGTGGAGGCCGTTACACGGGGCATCGGTGAGCGCACCCGTCTGTTCGTCGTCACCTGGGTCCACTCGGGCACCGGCGTGAAGCTGCCGCTGGCCGCCATCGGCGAAGCGGTCGCCGCGGTGAACTCCACACGGCCGAGCCACCGCCAGATCGTGCTCTGCGTCGACGCCGTGCACGCCCTGGGCGTTGAGGACTTCGACGTCACTGCGCTCGGCTGCGACTTCTTCGTCGCCGGATGTCACAAATGGCTCTTCGGACCGCGGGGCACCGGGGTGGTCTGGGGCAGCGGCCGGGGCTGGTCGAGGGTCGCTCCGGTGGTCACCTCCTTCGACGTGGAGGTCTTCTGGCCCTGGTACCTGGGACGCACCCCCGACGGCGAAGCGCCGCCCGCCCGCATGTGCTCACCGGGCGGCTTCCCTGCGTACGAGCACCGCTGGGCGCTGCACGAGGCGTTCCAGTTCCAACTGGCCTTGGGACGCACTGAGGTCGCCGCTCGGATCTCGGAACTCGCCGCGTACTGCCGACGACGGCTGGCGGAGGTCCCAGACGTCGGCATCCGCACCCCGCGGTCCTCACACCTGCACGCCGGCATGGTCTGCTTCGACGTCGCGGGGCGCGATCCGGCGGACATCGTCGCCTCGTTGGAGCGGCGGCGGGTCATGGCGGGACAGACTCCCTACCGCAGCAGCGCCATCCGGTTCGCGCCCGGTGTGCTCAACACTGCCGAGGACATCGACCGGGCGGTCGACGAGCTGGAGCGGGTCATCGCGGAAGGAGACCAGTGATCAGCGACTCCCCGGGCCCCCTCCATGAGCCGCAGGCGCTCGGACTGGCCGCCCAGGCCCCCATCTACGAGGCGCTGCTCGACTGGTGGACCTTCCTACGCGAGGCGGCGCCGGTCCATGACGACCAGGAGCTGGGCAGCTGGCATGTGTTCGGGTACGACGACGTGTCGGCGGCCCTGACGGACCACCGGACCTTCTCCTCCGATATGCGCGACCTGATCGAGCAGCCTGACGCATTCTCAACCGTCGCGCAGGGCGCGTTCCTGGGCTTCGACCCACCCGCCCACGACAGGCTGCGCTCGCTGGTGAGCAAGGTCTTCACGCCCCGCCTGATCCAAGAATTGGCGCCGAGGATCGCCGGCATCAGCGAGGGACTGCTGGATGCAATGAACGACTCGCGGGACGTCGACTTCGTCGAGCAATACGCGTATCCGCTGCCCTTGGCAGTCATCGCGGACATCCTGCAGATCCCAGTCGTGGACCGCGCACGGTTCCGTACATGGTCCAGCGCCCTGTTCTTCCAGGGCAGGGACGGCACACCGGTCCTAGTGGCCACGGCGGAGATGCTGCGCTCCATCGATCCGCTGATCGCCGAGATGAACTCATACTTCCTGGACGTCATCCGCAGCCGCAGGGCCCGGCCGGGCCTCGACCTCATCAGCAGGCTCGTCACCGTCGACGAGGGCGGACAGCGGCTGCGAGACGAGGAGATCCTCGGAGTCTGCGGCTTCCTGCTCGTCGCCGGGCACATCACCACAACGATGCTGTTGACCAGCTCGGTCCTGCTCCTGGACGAGCATCCACAGGCCGCGGCCGATCTACGAGCCGATCCGTCTCTGACGGCGAGCGCAGTGGAGGAAGTCATGCGCCACCGCGGCCAGCTGCCAGCCGCAGCGCGGCGCACGACGCGGGAGGTGGTCCTGCACGGTAGGACGCTGCCTCAGGACAGCGTCGTCCTACTGTGGTTGACGTCGGCCAACCGGGATCCGCGCGTGTTCCCGGACCCGGATACGTTCGACATCCGTCGCACCCCTAACCGCCACCTCGCCCTGGGCCGGGGCATCCACTACTGCCTGGGCGCGCCACTGGCCCGCCTTGAACTGACCATCGCGCTGAAGGCATTGCTAAGGCGCTGGAGCCACTTCGCACCGAGCGGACCGGTGAGGTACGAGGACCCGCGGCACACGATCGGCGCGAAGGAAGTCCCGCTGAGGGTGAGGTGGACGGAGAACTGACGAGTCAAGGTGGCAAGGTTCAGATGGCGGGTGGAGGAGATCTCCTAGAGCAAAATTGGGACTGGCCGACCTCGATGAGCACCAGGTCCGCCGCTACCCCAGTTCGCCCCGGATCGGCGGCTGCGGATCCCTACCGGCACAGGAGAGTCCCCCGCCGCAGCACCGTGCTGCGGCGGGGAGGTCTCAATCACGCGGTCACCGCGTCCTGGGCGCGCGGCATGAGCTGCTGCAGTCCGAGCGCGTGCTCGTACACCGGGATCCCGATGCTGGTGATGGCATCGAGCACCAGCTGGGCAGAGTCCCTCTCCAGCTCCTTGGCCGCGTCGCGGTTGTTGGTGCCGAGGAACTGCACGACGCCGATCTCGTGGTTAATCTCGATGTTGAGTCGGACACGGTCGCTGTCGTCGACGACGGCGACGAAGACGTCCAGACCCAGCAGGTGCGCGTAGCCGGCGATGCAGTTGTGGAGCTGTGCTCCCCATCGGGCCAGAGTGTCTGCGTCGCGTGCGACGACGAGACGGTGCTCGCCGATGTGCATGCCGTCGAGCTTCGACGTAATGTCCGCGGCCCAAGCCGCGCGCTTCTTCTCGCGGGCGAGGCGTTCCTGGCGGCAGCGCTCGGCCCGCGCTTCGCGCTCGCGCTGCTCGGCGGTCATCAGCTCCTGCCGGTACTCGACCAGGAACTCGTCGGCGGCCCGTCGGAACTCCGGGTTCTTCCACAGCTCCCAGGTCGCGACCGGCAGGTCACGCCCTTCGAGCCGGGCGATCTGCTCGTTGTAGCTGTGCATCTCGTGCAGCGCGTTCGCCTCGTTGATCACGGTGCTGATCGCCTGGTTCGAGCGCGCGAGCGAGCGGCTCTCCACCCGGGCCTGGGGCATCGAGCGAACCAGGGTCTCCAGGTCCCGAGCACCGCGGATGCGGCGCTGCCCCCGGGCCTTGATCAACTCGGGCAGAAGGTCCAGGTCGCGCAGCTGCACATCGGCATTGCCGAGGTCCCGCACGGTGTCCCCGATGATCCGGACACTCTGAGCGATGGGTTGGGTGAGGATCCGCCCCAGGATCGGCTGGGGCACCCGGCGGAACAGCGCCCGGGCCTGCACGAGCTCGACCGGCCTGAGGGAGATGTGGTGGTTACTCTCGGTGCGGCGCATCGACTCGATGATCCAGTCGATCGGCACGAGCCCGCGGAACAGGCGGAACCAGTTCAGCACGCTCATGTCGTGGGAAGAACGCCAGTCCGGCCTGGCCAGCATGTGCTCGACCAGGCGTTGGATTTCGCGCGCCAGCGGCTTGCGGTACCGGGTCTTGCCGAACACGTTCTCCGCTACCCTCTTGTAGTCCTCGGCGTCCAGGAAGTGCATCAGGCCCGAGTGCCCGAGCCTGCTGGCCGAGACCTTCTTCAGCAGCGGGAACCGCTCGCCCGCCACGGGCAAGTCGCCGATCAGACGCAGGGCCTCGCCCTTGAGGTCCTGGAGGATCAGGCTCATCTGCGCCTGGATCCCGCTCCACCCGTTGTCCTCGAAGTCGGGCCCCTCGACGACGCGGACATCCTGATCAAGGGGATCCCACTCGTGGGGGCGCATCGAGTTCAGCAGGTTCTCCTCACCGAGCTTGCGCAGCAGCTGCGCGAGCTGGTACTCGCCGCCGGCGAAGAGGTGCTGGGTGCGGTTCTTCCGGCTGCCGTTCTCCAGCACGCGCAGCACCACGAGGTCTGCCTTGGTACGCAGCAGCGAGAAGGCCTGCACGGTCTGCCAGTAGCGGAAGACCTTGCCGGAGGCGCGCGTCCGGTGCACGCGGTGCGACACCGAGCCCGATACAGTTGCGCGGCCATCGGGTGCGGTACGCGCGACAACGCGGAGGCTCGCGCCAGTGCGAACGCCCTCGCCTGTCGGCTCGATCCGGTCGTTGAGGAACTTGACGTGCAGCAGCACGCGCTCGCTGTTCTCGGACATGGGTGCCTCCCGCGGAGTGTGGAATGTGGACTGTGACGGCTCTGCAGGACTCAGCACCGACCAATAGGCAGTGCTCGTCTGAGAGGCACCCGGGATCGGCTTCGCCGATCTGCTTGTGAAAAAGAAGAACCCCGTCGCCGGAGCACAAAGCTCAGACGACGGGATCTTGTGAGTGGGTCGCGGTCTATGCGCATCGCACCGCAGCTGTCCTGGAGGGCGGTGGCATGGTCGTACCAGAAGCTGTTCGGCAGGCGCACGAAATCTTTCTCCTCGTGCGGCGGCCCGGTCCCCAGAATGACGGGGACGTGCTGTCGGGCGACGACGGTGGTCGTACCGTTGGTCTCCGGGACGTTCCTGTCCGGCACCCACCTGGTGCCACCGCCGCGCGGGTCCACTGCCACCTGCTTCATGTGCGCGAGGTGGGGCGGGCACTCCGGCTCGCTTGGCCCGGCGACCTGGGGTTGCTCAGCAAAAGTTGAGCGCGTACTGCGGTGGCTCCTTCAGCACACTTGCAACCGGCGTCCACGCCGTCTCGTTCACAGGGTTCTCGATGTTGCGGAGGTATTTGTATGCCTCGCGGGGGACGAAGAGAGCGACACCGTCCTCGGTCCAGGCAGCCAGTGCCCTGCTGTGTGTCTCGCGCTCTGGCGCGAGGGAACTGTTGGAGCGGATCCACAGGTACCCCTCGGGGTCGCGAGCGATGATCTTGTTGGTACCTAGAACGAACGTGCCGAACCAGCCCCAGGATCCGGCATGGGTGGCGATATCACCGAGCAAGGGTGGGCAGGGGAAGTCGGGGAGGTCCATGGCGCGGCCCTGCTTCCTGTCGGACATGAAGTCATCCTCCACGTGTCTGCGGCGGTGGCAAAACCCTCGGCGAACGGCCCGGCTCAGCGCGCCCGCTGGGAGATGGACGTGCTCGCAGTGATGAGTGATTCGAGCACCGGGGCGAGCCGCTCGGGAAGCGCCGCGAGCCGGTAGTCGAGGAGGCATTGTTCTTTGAGGATCTCGGCCGCGCGCAGGGCGGTCGGGTCGCCGGCGGCCCTGGCGCGTGACACCTGGTCAACGGCGGTGTCCAACCGCTGCCCTGCGGCGATGATGAGCTGCGCGCCGGAGACGGCGCGGTCGGTGTGGAGCACGATGGCCCTCGCTTTCTGGCGCGCCTTCAGGGCGCACCTACGGTCAAGCAGACTTCTCGGCGAAGAGCTGGACATGGGTCAGAGAGTCCAGGTCTCGGTGTCCTCGTCGAAGTACGCGACGTCGGCGTACCAGGGGGCGCGGCCGCTGATTTCGTTGATGGCGCTCTCGGGACTGGTCCGCGATCCCTCGACCATCGCCGACACCCAGGAGCTTGCGGGCACGGCATCGCGGCGGAGGTAGATCCTGCGGGAGGCCGGCGCATCTGTGGAACGATGCGAGGGCGTGTCTTCGACGTTGTAGAAGTTGTTCAGCGCGTGGAGCTGATAGCTCGCCTGCAACGGGAGTCTGTCGGGCATCTCAGCCGGAGCGTGACGACTCGTGATCACGTGGTCCGCTCGCCTTAGCTCACGTTGGACAGACCAGCCATTGCGCACGGCGGTGATCAGCAGTTCTGCGTCTTCCAGGTCGCCAATCGGCTCGCCAGAGTCCGTCGGGCGCGGCAGGTCGATCCAGGCCGTGATCGCCTCGGCGTCCATGACGGGTCGGTCGATGCCAACGAACGCCTTGGGCTCGCTGCCGATCTGAGAGGTGACCACGAGATGGTTGCCCTCGTCGGAAGTCCCGAGCTGAGCGGCCAGAGTCGTCTCTACGCGGTTGAGGTGCATGATCCAGCCGATGGGTGCCGGGAAGTCGGCCCCGAGACCTTCGAAGCCAAGGAAAACCTCGTCGATGCGGCCGCTGCGGAGCGCTCGCTGAGCCAGCTCGACGAGGGATGCGGGGATGGTGCGGTCGATGTCGGTCATGGTGTTCTCCGGGTGATTCGTGAGCGCGGGGAACGGGGTGGCAACTTCAGAAGTTCATGGACCGGGTGGCCATGAACAGCACGTGCTGCTCAGCGGATGGCCCTGTACAGGGTGGCGGGGACTTCAGGAAAGCAGCTGCTGCGGGCTCAAGAACCGGATGCCAGGCTGGTGGGCTCTGTGTCCTCGGGCTCACCGGAGGACGACGGCGCGTCCAGGGCGGCGTCCTGAGGCAGGTGCGCCCACCAGATCTTGGTGGCGAGCGTGATCACCGCGTAGGTCTTGTCCGTGGTCGGGTCCCACAGTGCGTACAGGCCCTCGTCCGTGTACACGACGTTGACGGGCGCGCACTGAGTCGGACCGCTGGAGCGGGCACCACCATTGCCGCCGTACAGGATGCGGGTGTTGTGGCTGCTGGCCTTCACCCCGGGGACGTAGCGGAGTTCGGTCATCAACCACTTCCCGGGTTCCGGTTCCGGGGTGCGCTCCACGGATCCCGCGTCGGGGAAGAGGGTGGTCCACGTGGTGCGCTCGCTGGGGTCGGTGCCCTTCGCGCCGACGCACAACCGGAGTCCCTTGGCCGGCGAGCCGTTGCGTCGCACGTTGACGAGCTTCGGCTCGGCGAGCAGGTAGCCGGTGCGGGTGACCTCATGGCCACGAGTGTCGGAGCCGGTGGCGGTGACGTGGTCACCGACCGAGAAGCCGTCGATCATCTTCTGGAGTTCGGCCTTCATGCGTGCATTCCTCCGTCTGGGGGTCTGGGCGAGTTCGTGCTCGGGGATGTCTTCGAGGACGGTGAGCTGCGGGGCGTGCAGGGTGCCAGCGCATACTGCGCAGTCACAGCCGTGGAGGCAGTAACGGCAGTTGGTGACGTCGCAGAATGGGTCGGGGCCGTGAGAGTGGCTTGGATCGGGTTCTTCGCAGCCCCAGCTACGGCAGGACCGGTCTCCGGACTTCGGGAAGACCCGGTGCTCGCGGGTCAGTCCGTGGGCGAGCGGCACGCCAGGGCAGGCGAATGTCGAGCGGCGGTCGGCGGCTTCGGTGCGCCAGGCCGCGCGGCATGTGGTGCACTGGTATCGGCCCTCCGGGCGGAGGCGCGTGGAGTGCCTCATGTGGAGTGGCCTTTCACCGTGGGTTTGGATCCCATGTCTCCGGTTTCTCCACATCTTGTTGTGTGCTCCGTGGCCTGGAGCAGCGGACTCGGGATTGCATGGGCGATCTCCGAGGCCGCGGCCGGATCAGCTCCGCTGATCCCCGCCCCCGTCGGCGGAGCAAGAACAGCGCCCCGGCGCAGCGCCCGGCCCTCGAGAGGGCCGAGACGCGCACCGGGGCGCTGCGGGAAGCCGAAGCCGCGGAGATTTCCAGGGACGCGCCGCGGGGATCAGCCGGCGCACTTCGGAGTCGAGCTCTTCGCGCAGAAGTCACGGGGGCAGCTCTCGGCCGCCCGGGCAGGCCACTGGTCTGCGCTTGTAGCCGATCGAGATCAGGCACTCGAGCAGGACGTCGAGCGTCTCGCCGGTGGCGGCTCCCGACGGGGCGTCGACGCGTTCGAGGCCCAGCATCCGGACCAACCCGCGGCTCCGTCCGCCTCCTCAAGGGTGCGGCTGCCGAAGAGGACGTAGTGCACATCCCACCGATCGTTGCATCCGGAGTCGGCCCAGACCCTGCAGAAGCGGTTCGGCGGGTTGGTCAGGACTGGGCCAGGGCCCCGGCGAGGTCGATCTTCCGGCCTCGGGCAATCTCGGCGGCCGGGACGTCGATTCGGAAGCCGCCGACCGGGTAGCTCGGGTGGTCGGAGAACACCACGGCGCACATCCAGGAGCCGGAGTGGCGCTTGCGCGGCAGCGGTTCCTCGTCGACGCCTTCGGGCAAAGCGTCCTTCCGGAACTCGATCGGCACCACGATGACGTGGAAAGACCGATCGGTGCGCGGCGGCTCCCAGGGGAGCTCAACGAGCAGGTCTTTGGGCCACTCAGCAATGGTCACGGGCAGGGTGGACAGGTAGTGGTTCTGCGAGCCCTCGGGGGCTCGGGCCAGCCGGGCCTGCTCCTGATCTGCGGTCTCGATGAAGCCGAACTTTTCGAAGAATCCCATAGCGGTCAGTGCTCCTTGGTCGGTGGACTGTGCTCGGTCGGGACGGCCGGTGTGGATTCGAGGTAGACGAGTTCGTCGAGTTCGCAGCGCACGCCGTAGATGCATGCGGCCTCCAGGGCGGCAAGATCCTGGCAAATGAGGTCGTCCGGCTTCGTCAGCCAGTGGACGAACACCCCGGTGTCGTCATGGCCCTGCTGCGAATGGCGGACGATGATGCCAACGCTGCCGGGGCGTGCGTCAAACGCATAGCTGAGCCACCCGCAGGGCTTGGCGAGGAGGACGTACGCGCCGACGTCAGGCCGTTTGGCTTCGTCGTCGTGATTCCTGTTCGCCTGTTCCCGTCCGGTGATCGCTGGCAGGACGACGGCGAATCCAATCATCGCGAGGCCGGCAAGGCCGGCGACGGCGACCAGGAAGCCAGGAGTGATCTCAAGTACGGTCATCGGTCTTCTTCTGCTTCTCTCGGTGATTCAGGCCTGTGCGAGGACATGTGCATAGGTATGTGTGGGGCTCAGGCGGTGCCGGCTGAGCTGGTCGAGCAGTGCAGGAGCACCAGGCGCAAGCCGGGGGTCAGGAAAACGCCGTGCTCAGCGGTGATGACGAAGACGGCTCCAGAACTCAGCGGTGTGGAGGGGTCTGCGACGGTTGTCACGCCCGGCGGCTCGGCGCGATCGGGATGTAGGCCGCACACGACGACCCGCTCGCCAGCGAGCAGCAGGCACGCTCTTGCTGCCGAACAGCAGGTGGCGTCCGGTGGAGCGGCAAGACGTCGAGCGTCTCCGGGGATGTGCCCTTGGCCGTTTCGACGAAGGCCGGTAAAGGCGTGTCGGTCATGCGCCTGGTCTTCGTCGAGACCGCAGCGGAGGGAGGGATGGAGCCGTCGCTCAGCGCGTCTCGCAGTAGCCGCACTCGGAGCACGTGTGCGTGACGTCCTTGCGGGAGCGGACGCCGTAGGCGTTCGATTCCATGTCGCCGTTGTTGCAGTTCGGGCATTGCATGATTCGGCTCCAGACATGAAGATGATGTTCTTCAACGTCAGATCCGGATCAGCTCCGCTGATCCCTGCACTCTCCCCGCTTCACGGGACGAGCAGGGCGAGCCAAGAGGAAGAAGGAAACACAGCACCCCGACGCAGCTGCTGCCCGAGGGCAGAGCGCACACCGGGGTGCTGTGGAAGCCGGAGCCGCGGAGATCTCCAGGGACGCGTTGCAGGGATCAGCCGCGGCGCTCAGGAATCGAACCTGTTCCGCGGTCGGTCTGCACGGTGTACCGATTGGCATACGCCGAGGATCAGTCGGCGCACTGCGGGCTCGAACCGCTCCATACAGAAGTCGTGGTGGCCTGTCATCGACCGCCCGGATCAGCTGCGCTGATCTCGGACGGCCGGGGGCTGCTTACCTCTCACACATCACGGAATTCGCAGCGCCATCGCAGGCGATCCCGCACCCGGGGCAGGGGGAGACGCCGTCGTAGGGAACGTAGTGGCGCAGCACCGGGACGTACCCGGTGGGAAACTGCTTGACCGTCGGATCGACGATCTTGCCATCGGACGTCCTCGCTCACCAGTGCTCGCGTTCGCCCCAGACGGCGCCTACGTACCAACCGCGCCCAGCAGTCAGAGACGGATCAGCTGGGACGAGCTCTTCGACGACCTGCTGGCATGTGCCCAGGAGCTCAGGCCGCCTCGGTTTGAGTGTCCTGTCAGCGCGAGCCAGAGCCGTGGTTCTCTCAGATGTTCAGCGGAATCCGACCTGCACGGCATGTTGACGGACATGTCCCGTAACCAAGTCAGTCACCCCTCGTCGTTGACACCTTCGATCTGGTGCTTGTGCTCGAAGCTTGTCGACAGGGCGCAGCGACTGCAGGTGCCGCGGTATGACGCGGTCACCTCGCCGGTCTTCGCACCATGAAACTCATAGTCCTCGCGGAACGTCTCCTCGAGCCGAGCCTGCTTGGCTGCTTCATGGTCCTGGCGCATCCGTTCCCATTCTTCGAGCGGGAGCTTGCCGTAGGCGTCGGCAAGCTCTACGGCCATTTGACGTAGGTTCTCCTGGTGTTGGTGCTCGCAGCGCGGGCAGGTTGTGTAGTTGTCGGCGCTCATGGCGGCCTCCAGACGTGACGAGGATGTTCTTCAAAGCCGGATCCGGATCAGCTGCGCTGATCCTCTCCGGGTCTCTCGGCCCCGACTACTTCGGGGCGGCAAGAGACCCAGCGAAAAAAGATGCCCGCCCGAGGAGCGCGAGGCTTCTCGAACGGGGATCGCTGTACTCGGTTGTCGGCATTCGGTTGTGGTGTGCGCAGCCTGGACCGGCACCCGGGAGATACTTCCGCTCTGCGACCCTCACCCGCCCGTGACGGGATGCCCCGCAGGCACCGATCGGCTGCGGCTGGTTGTGAATCGGCTCAGCCGAACGGCAACTGCTCGTCCCGTACGGCGCTGGCGTGCGCAACGACCGGAGCCGCAGCAGCGACGGGCACAGCCTGCTCCTGCTTGATGGCCTGGTTCAGCGCCTCGGCGTTCTGCACGCGCTCGTGCAGGCGTGCCTGGGTCATCGAGCGCGGCTCCAGGAAGGTGATGTCCTCGGAGACCACCTTGAGGTCGAAGACCTGCTCGCCGTTCTTGACGTAGCGGTCCATGCGGAGCGTGTAGCCGACGGCGACGAGGTCACCCTTGTGGATGTTCGAGTACGGACCCAGGCCCTGGGTCTGCGCGCGGACGAATGCCTCGACGGGGACGGCGTCCGAGTCCCGCTGGTTCTGCGGGTTGGTGTAGTTGCGGTCGGCGAAGATCGTGAAGAGGATCTTCTTGGATCCGTCCTTGTTCTCGAAGACCTTGGGGTCGCTCGCGAGGCGGCCGACGACGGCTCCGTGGTTGCGGGGGTTCGACATGAATTCTTCTCCTCGAGTACAGCACAGCGCACGGTCGACGTCGTCGATCCGCGCGCAGTTCGGGTGGGTTGAGCCGAGATGTTCGGTTGTCTGTCATGCCACCAACCGGATCAGCTCCGCTGATCGAATGCTCTGTCATTCCGAGTCCCGAATCGGCTTCGCCGATCAGGCATCGGCAGCTGCGATGGGCGCGGCTGGCGGGGCAAGCTGGCTCACTGGCCTGGCCGTTTCGTGTAAAGGGCGGCCGGAAGCGACCACGCTGGATTCGTTCCGGTTGCGGTCCGCGCAGGCGCGGACTCAGGTGCCGTCAAGCAAGAGGCGCGTTCGGGGTGGTCAGTCCCTGTCTCCTACTTCGGGGCTGAGGATCGGGCGGGGTACTGGTCCGTACCCGGCCGACGCGGTGGGTGCGGGGCGCGGCCGGCGTCTGGGCGTCACCGGATGTAGCGGCTAACGCGACCTCCGCCTCGAAGAACGTTACGGGCTGTTCCTACTCCAGGCAGGGCTCTGACCTGCGAAAACACTGCGCCGGTGGCAGGTGTCCAGTTCGGCCTGTGGGGTGCAGTCGCGGGTATCGCAAGATCAGCCGACGCTGTCGTCGGTGACGTGGTATTTCTCGACGGTGTGCGGGTTGTCGTGGGCGGCGATGACGGCGCCGTCGTCGCGGGTGAACGCGGCTTGGTGCCCCCCGGATTCACACGTCACGGTGATCTTGTGGGCAAGGTCAACTATGGTGGCAGCCATGGTGATGCCATAGCCGTCGCCGGGCGGGGCGCTACCCAAAGATGCCGCGCGGGTGGGCGGCCGGTGCGATGTCAGGGGCGCGGAGGCCGGAAGGTGACCGCTGGTGGTCGTGAGGTGCCCGGAGGGAGTGCCCCACGGTCGCAATCACGCCCCTGAGACGCTGAGTGCCGGATCGCAGCGAACCTCCGGCACAAACGCCGGGGGGTGCCGTGGCACAAGAGCCTACTTTTCCAGGTTGACGACCATCGTCGGGCTCCAGTTCTTGATCGGACGGCGTTTGGCCTTCCCGTCCTTGACAGCTGCCTGCGCTTTCCGGCAGGCACCGAGGTAGTCATCAGCCTCGACGTCCACCTCCGCTGATGCGTATGCCTGCAAGTAGACACGGTACTTGGCCATGGAAAGTCGCCTTCTGCGTCGTGAGGGTCCGAACTGCCGTGCGGCAGTTCCTACTGGAACGTCGACGTTCCGATCGGAGAGGGCGACCGGGCGGGCTCGGAGCGCGGAGGGTCGACGGCTCGTCCGCCGTTCCCGGTACGACCCGGAATCTAGGGTGTGAGCAATCTCAGCAGCACACCTTGTGACGGGCAAAAATGCCGACGTTTAAGGGTAGTTGGAACGCTGAACACGAGGCCAGGCCCGTTCCGAGTGGTGGGTCAGAAGCCGGGATCGCGTGTCGGCTCATACTGCGCGGGCCGGAGGCGGTCTCCCTCGTCAACCAGGCGTGACGGTGGCCGAACAGTACGGTGCGCTTGGGGATCCTGGCCCGGTGGACGGTTGTCCTGGTGATCCAGAGCAGCAGGGCCAGCACACCGACGATGAGGGACCCTATGAGGAACACCCGAGGTACTCAGGGCCGGGGGTCCTCACAGCGTCACTTCTACTTCGTAGGCCGTTGAGCCGAAGGGTCCGACAGTGAGCTCACGCAAGGGCTGCACCAGACCCGCATGCTCGGACCAGTCCTTGATGAACACGTTCCCGGGCTCGGGCGTGATACCGCAGGACTGCAGGTTCACCGAGATGTGCTCGGGTCCCTCGTCGGTTTCGAGCACCAGCGACCGGCTCTCGTCGTCATGGTGGAGCGTTCCGATCAGCTCGATGGAGCCGAAGCTGACTGTGACGCTGTGCTTCTTGGTGACCGTGGACTCAGCCATGGTGATCTCGCTCTTCTTGTAGTGGATGGTGGTGACTCCCGAGCCGCCGTGGCTTCTCGCGCCGAACGCAACGCGTATGAGCGGATGCGCGGCGCGCTGCTCGCGCGGCGGTCCGGGGGCTGGCGGTGAGTCGGTGGAGCACAGGGGCATAGCTCTGCAGACCTACTTCCGGATCGACTGTGTCGATCCAGATCAGTCGCCGGCGCACTCCAGTTCGCGATAGATCGCGCACAAAGCGCTGGTCTCAGAGACCGTGCTTCTCGTGGTCGTAGGGCTCGTCCGGCTGGTGGGCCCTGATGCGCACGGCGGATTTGCGCACGCCGGGCTGCTGGCGCGGTGCTCCGCGGGCTGGAGTCCGGGTCCTGACCTTTATCTCGTAGGCAAGCCAGAGGATGCACGGACCGATGACCAGGACCAGGACGAGCAGCGCCCAGCTCTGTAACGGCGTCATGGGGGACATGGAGAAGAGTCCCTCGGCGAGTGGAGCGTGGTCGTCGGCTCAGCGGAGCTGGGCGAACGTGTGGCCGCAGGCGAGGTAGGTGACCTCGTACTGCGGGCCCTGGCCGCAGCGCTCGTCCCAGTCCTCGCGAGGGAGGGCGAACGCAATGGTGCGATGGACAACTTCGCGGGGCATGCCCGGCTCGTACACCTCGTCGTAGGAACAGAAGTTGCACCACTCCATCTCAGGCAGCTGTGCAGCGACGACGGGCAGTTCGTGCTCGGCGGCCGCCCTGGCCGGCACAGCGTAGGCCAGGAGTTGGCCGATGGCCGGTGCGGCGGTAACGGTCATGAGAGGTCCTCGGTTCGGTCGTGGTGGGATGCGCGGATGGCGCACCGCGTGAAAAGAGCACCCCAGTCACCGCAGCGACGAGGACGCTCAGAGCGGGCAGGACGCGCAGGCCCGTTCCTGGCACACGCACTCAGAGCTGTCCTTCGCTGCGCTCGCCCGCAGGATCAGCTCTTTGCAACGGGCTGGATCAACCGCTTCGGGCGCTTTCGTCCGTCGGCGCTGGGTCCTCTCCTTCAGCGCATCAACGCCTACCTGGTGCGCTGGATCCGCCAGAAGTACAGACGGCTGGCGGCGAGGGGGAAGGCCCTCGCGAACCTGCGGGAGATCGCCCAGCAATGCCCGCGCATGGGGCGGCCCCGGCACCGCGAGCGCCGAACCGGGGCCGGTGAGTGCCGGGCGGGTCAGGAGGGGCGGCCCGCGTGGGGGGAATCGAGCTGGGGGCTGAAGCCGAAGGCTCATTCGGAACGAGCGCTACGGTCGCCTGGGGGCAACGTGGGTGGTTTCCTCCCCTTCGGTCAGAGAGCGTTCTCGTCGACGTCTTCCGTGGCAACGGTGTATGTGGTGCTCCTCGTGGTCCGGTCGATGGCGACGGACCGCTTGTTCCACGGGTCGGCGAGGAGGAGACCGAGATCTTCCCGGAGACAGTCGTCGAGGACGAGAGCGACAGGCTGTCCGTTGGTGGTGCGGCAGCGAACGATGGTGTCGTCGCCTGCTTCTCGCGGAGTGGTGACGGCCTTATCCCAGCGGACGATCAGAGGTTCACCGTTCTCAGTGCCGGTCTGGGCGCCGGGCGGGTCGATCATGATCCTGCCGAGGGCTTCGCGCTGGTCCTCGTCGAGAATGAGCCGGTACGGTGCGCCGGTTTCGTCGGTCAGGTCAACGCCCATCTCCCGGGTGGACATGAAGAAGGCAGTGAATTTGGTCCAGGTGAGGCGTGTGGGCTTGAGCATGGGGTCCTTCCCGGGGTTGAGTACCCGCCAGCCAGCGGGCCGGTCGGAAGCTGCTTCGCAAAGAGGCGGGGTGGCAGAAGGGACCCTGCGCGGGGTGTGGGTTAGCCCTGCGACACTCATGAGGCGTCGCGGCCGGGCACCGGATGCGCAGGGCAGGCGTTGCGGAAACCGCTCGGCCGTATGGGCGCACGGCTGCCTCCTCGTGTTCTGGGGTGATCAGGGCGGCGACGTTCTTGCCTTTGCTTCCCGTACGGATTCGTGTGGTCCTTCGTGACCACGGACTGTAAAGCTCTCCCGCTGTGTGAATCCCAGCGCGTGCGCCTGTGACCGGCTGCTCCGCCGGGATCTCTCGTCCGGCGCGCCGTTCCGAGACAGTTCTCTCTCCTCATACCCGAGGCAGTGAACTCTGTCAAAGACACCCCGGAGTCGGCTCCGCCGACTCGGTCCCCTCCTCTGTGTGCCGCGTGCGGCACGAACGGCATCGCAGATGCCGACGAGTTCATCCGCCACGGACTAGCCAGGAGGCCGCGCAACGTCCTGTCCCCCGCAGGGGCGCTCCCCCGGCAAGCGCACCACATGCCGGGCCGCGGGCCGACCGCCCCTTTTCGGGGACGGCCTCTCCCCCGGCAAGCGCACCTCGCCGCTGGGATCGGGGTCGAGGCGGAATGCCCAGCTGCCGGGGTGTACGACAGGGCTGGGTACGGCCTGTCTGTTGGGATAGTTCAGATGGACGACCCCAGGCGCTGGGGATGTCAGTGCCCTTTGGCAGGGTGGCCGTATGAGCAAAGTAGTCAGTTACTCCATGGCGAACCGCGGGGAAGTTGCGCGTTTTCTGCCCGCCCTGGACCTGAGCGACGACGAATCGCGGCTCCTGGACAGGATGCGGGAGCGGGCGCGGGCACGCCAGGAAAATCTCGATGCCCAAGAGGTGGACTGGGGACTGTCGGTTCAGGACGCGCTGGAAGAGCTGATTACCGGTCGGGCCGATTCCAGCGCGGAGCACGCCGGCAGCGCCTACTACACAGCGCTCCAGATCATCATCGACCACAACGCATCCGACTCCGCCACCCTGGCGAGCTACCGAAGCCCCACCACTTTCTTCTCCGCTCTGGACGACGCGCTGAGCGCAGCTGGTGTCCAGGCGGACCTGCTGCCCTACCAGTACATCTACAGCGGTCCGCCCTCGGAGATCGGGTTTCGCATCCCCAGCCCCCTGGAGGGCTCTCCGGAGATCGGATACTGGCCGCTGGCGAAGGCCGGACCCGCGATGGAGGCCTACCGGGCGGTACTGGACCGGATCGACGCCGACCTGCGGTATGACCTGGAGGAGCTGATCAAGGCCCTCGACAGCTGATACTCGGAATGGGCCGAGGGCCAGGGCGCCTGGTGGTGGGCCGAAGACGGATCGATCTTCTTCTCCATCACCGGCTGAACCGGCCCCGGGCGGCTTCTCCTCGCCAGCCGTGCGGGCTGGCGAGGTAGGAGTCAATCAATCGATGACGCACTCAGCCATGCTGCGGCAGCCCCCTCCGCCATGACCGAGAGTGCACGTTCCGTGCTCCTTCTTGACCGAGCCCGAGGCCGCCGCGCGCGCCGGGCCGGAGAGTGACCGGCCCGCGCCCAGGCAGGCTGCACCCAGGCGGCACCGTAGGAACGCGTCGACAGCCAGGGGATACTGGCACCCCATCCAACGGCCGCTTCCGCTCCGCCTCCGCAGCCCTGCGCCCAGCCCTGCACCCGCCTCGCGGCTCGTCCGGATTCCCGGAAACACGGTCGCGCCGGGCCGCGGCCCGTTGCTACAAGAAGGGGCATGGGAATCTGGACCGACGCCTTCATCGCGCCCCCGGCACCGACCCTCCTGCGGCCGGAGACGTTCGGCCGGCTCGCGGTCGAGCTGGCGCGCGAGCGTGTGGTCCGGACCCCGTGGGCGCTCCTCGCGGGGAAGCTCTGCGTCAACGCGAGCCTCAACTGGGGCAGCGTCAGCGGGCAGGCCAACTGGGACCGGCCTCCCGTCGGTACGGTGCTGCGGACCGAGGAGTACCCGTGCGACATGGAGGACCCGGACGACGACCCCCCGCCCTGGGGCCCCTCGCACGAGGAGGCCCGGCTGCTCGCCTCCGGCGAGAAGGCTCTCGACATCCTTCCGGCGCTGCGGGCCGCCCCGTACGGCGACGAGGACGCCGCCGTCGTCTTCGCCCACATGGACTTCGGCAACCGGGCGATCACCAACTACTTCCAGTACGCGGACAGACGCACGACGCTGGCCTGCTTCGCCCTGGCCCGCCCGCAGAACCGGCCGCTGTCCGCCGACACCTACGGGGACATGGACGACGGGCCGACACTTCCGGTGCGGACCTGCGTGGTCCACACCTTCAAGCACGCGCTGGGCGACCTCGGCCTCGACGGCGGCCCGGTACCAGCGCTCGCCGCCATCACCTCCCGCTACTTCGGACCGGACCAGGTCAGCGGCAAGACCTGGGGCTGAACCCGCCCGGCGCCCTGCCCCGGGCTCGGCGCGTCTTCTGTACCCACCGCTACGCTGCATCGCCAAGTCTTCTGCGCCAGCATTTCGACTCGCCATAGACTCTCACTCGAAAGGCATTCAGATAGGATGTTATCGAGGATCGGCGACTCACCCGGACTGGACAGTACCAGCGAACAGGGTGCCGGACAGGAGAGGCGAGAAGCGATGAAGACCTGGAGGACAAGGAATGCTGCGCCTTCCGCCGCAGCACTTGCTGCGGCCACGGGCGTCCTGCTCGCAGGATGCTCCGACGGCGACGGCGGCACACGGGCGAAGCCGACGCCTGCACCGGCCCTGACACCAGCCGAGAACATCGTCAAGGTGACCGACAAGGCCCTCGGCGAGGCGTTGGAAAGGCTCGTCTTCCATGACACCCGGAGTTCGAGCAAGGATGGCGGGGCCTGTCTGGCCTTCGCCGCACGGGATGCGGGGATGTCGGAGAAGACACTGACCTACATCGTCAAGGCCGACGATGACGATGCGGGCACAGTCATCGACGGCCTGGAGAAGACGAGCGAGGAAGACGCTGCGCTCCTGGCCTCGCGACCACTGCGCGAGGACTTCGACGCGTGCGTCGACAAGGCTGTGCTCCCCAGCGGCGGCGAGACGCAGAGCTACGAGCCCCCGAAGGCGGCCGCGAAGCCTGCGGCCGGTAAGCCGGCCTACGCGATCCGCGCGGACCAGCCGATCAACTCGTCCATGGAGCTCGCCAAGGGCTTGGTCTCGATGTTCTCGTCCTACGCCCGGGACGAGAGTCAGAAGAAGACCTACGGCGGCAGGGGCATGCCTCTCAGCCCTGGCGTACGACGCGGGCTTCAGCCAGGAGGCGCTGCACTTCCTTGCCAGCGGTGCACCCCTCGGCACCGGGTCAATCGTCGAACGTCTATCCAACGACAAGGACAAGGCGATCTGGTAGTCACAAAAGTTCATCCAAGGGCTCGTCGACTGCACAACGAACGCGATACTGACTGCCAAGCCCGGCTCCTGAGCCGAAGCCCACCAGACAAACGGAGGACCCTGCGCGATGCGCCGGGTCCTCTCTTTTTCGCAGTCACATGAAGACAGATGCGAACCGCAGCAGGCGACCCCGCCGGGGGGTAGCAAGGGCCACCCGCTGCGGCGACACGCGGTCAGACACTGACTGCGCGCGGGTGCGACTCTACAGGCATTCAGGCGACAGATCAATGAGCACTACGCCTTGCCTGTCAATTTATCACGGGTGACCTATTGAATAACGTTGATAAGGTGGCCCCATAGATTAGTAAAATAGGGCATGGAGAGACCGCACATGACCGCCACACAGAAGTCGGAGAAGACGAAGCAGCCCGTGCGCGGTGCGAAGAAGAAGCCGCCGGGCGCAGCTCGGAGCGGAGGCGATCGCCGCTCGGGCATGTTCGTGCGGCTGGACCCGGACGACAAGCAGCGCGCGAAGTACTGGGCCGACAAGCGCGGATTCCCCTCGGTAAACGAGTACGTGGCTGAGGCTGTGATCGAGAAGATCCAGCGCGAGAACCTCGACTACGACCTGCCGACGCTGGAGATCGCGCGGCTCAACGAGCTGATCGACCAGGTCAAGGCGCTCTCAACGACCAACGCGAACCTCGAGCGCGTGGTCACTCAGGGCTTCAACTCCCTCATCGGGCTCACCCGTGGCGACAACTACCTGCTCGACGACGAGGATGGAGAGCTCTCGTGAGCAGGGACTTCGCAGAGATGCTGGAGGCGACCACGCCCACCGACGAGGTGATGGACGTGGACACATCCTTCCTTGACGCCTACCGGCGTAGCGGGAGCGAGGAGCTCAAGCGTCTCCAGGCTCAGGAGCGCGAAGCGCAGGCCGCGCAGTCGCAGTCTGACGCAGCAGGGCCCGAGCCGGAGGCCCGGTTTGGCGAGACCGGCGAAGTCGCCCCTCGACCCGAGGTCGAAGGTACGCAGGCTGAGCGCGACATGGAGGCCGAATCGGATCGTATGGACCTGGAGCCGGACTACGAGCCTGCGGCCGGAGACTCTGAGCGGGCCGGCGGATCCAGTCAGCGCGTTGGTGCTGGAGCAGGAGCCGACGGCGGACAGAGCACAGCCGACGCGATACTCCCGGGCAGCGTGCCCGCGGCTGATGCCGCTCCGGCTCCTCAGGCGCAGACGAACGTCGGTGATGTCCTTGCAGCCGAGGCTGGTGCTCATGACGCCGTCGCGGCGCTGGCGGATCCCGAGCCCGGGACGCCCGGCTCGCTCCAGCTCACCGACCACCAGGAGGCCGCGCAGAGCGCGGCCTCGAAGGGCGGCTCGAACGGTGCAGCCGAGGCAGCCGCCACGCTTCCCCAGTCGGGCTTCCGGCTTTCCGGCGTGAAGAGCCAGCCGCACATCAAGGCACTGCCCGAGAGCATCACGAGCGTGCTGCGGGAGCAGTTGCGGGCCGCCGCGGCCCGCGAACTGGGCGTGAGCGACGGCGTCGCGCGAGAGTTCAGCCAGCGGCTGAGCCAGGGCACGCTCGTAACGGCCTTCCTGCTGGCGCAGCTCGACCTGCACATTGATGCAGACCCGGCCACCGAGCGCGCCGTCGAGCTGTTCCGCTCCCGCGATCCGTTGCTGGGCAGCGTGGTGGCACGGCTGGCGGGCATCGAGGCCGCCGAACGCGAGCGGGACGGGCTGCTGCACAAGCTGCGCGACGAGCTGGCCGGGGTGCGCCAGACCAGCGCTGTGATCGAACAGGCGCTGGCGTACTCCATTGCCGATCGCACGGAGAACTTCCTGCGGGGCTCGCACAACATCCACGACGCGCCGATCACGCACAAGGATGCGATCTACCTCCGGGACAAGGTGCGCGAGGCGACCAGGAAGCAGACAAAGCTCGAATGCGAGCGGGAAGGACGGCCGATTCGATGAGCACGACGAGCAAGGAGAAGCTCTCCCCCAAGCGCCAGCGCTGTAAGTGTGCGTTTGCGAGCAGCGGTGCAGCCGCTGGTCGGCGTTCGGCGTGAGTTCCTGCCGCATCCCCGCAGGGACGAGCGAGTCGGACGCCGACCTGCGGTTTCTGCCCGCTACCTGTCTGAGGAGGAGCGCATACGCATCGCTGACCTGCGACGTGAGAAGCGGTCAATCCGATCAATCGCAACCGAGCTGGACTGTAGTCCGTCGACCATCAGCCGGGGGATCCGGCGCAACTGCAATCCCAAAGTCAGGCCGAGCCACCCCGGGTGCTACCGGCTGTTCGCCGCCCAGAAGCGGGCCGAGACACGCTGGTCGCGCCCCAGGCCCAGACGGATCGACGAGCACTCTGAACTGCGGGAATTCATCCAGGCGCGTCTGGATAAAAGGTGGAGCCCCGAGCAGATCGCGAGCATCCTTCGCAGGGATTTCCCCAACCGTCCGGAGATGCGAGCGACACACGAGACGATCTACCGAGCTCTGTACGCCCAGGCTGAGGGTGGCCTGTGGCGCCAGCTCTTCCGTCGTCTCAGGACCGGCCGAAGCGTGCGCAAGAGTCGCCGGCAGCCGGAACGTAGAACTCCGCGGTTCTCCCACCCGATGGTCCCGATCAGCGCCGGTCCCCGTCGCCACTCCCGCTCCGGCCCCGGCAGAGGTGCCCTACGTGATCGCGGCGTCCGAATCCGCGCCCGCCCCGGCCGCCGCCAAGTTGCCTGCTACCGGCTCCCATCCGGCCCTGCCCGCCGCTCTGCTGAACACGGCGTGGCGCATCGCGGAGGCCCACCACGCTGAGCACGGAGCGCTGATCACCGCCGCCCAGCTCGCAACCCGCATGGGCGTCGCCCTGCCGGTGGCGACCGCCGCCCTCGCTCAGCTCTGAGCCACCCCGGCCACCGGCCGGATCGCCTCCTGAAATCCACGTCCACCGATGGGCCTGGTACGTCATGCCCTGAGCAGCAACACGCCCACAGTCACGGCCTGTTGCTGCTCGGGGCCACCACCCGACAGAAGGGACACGCCCCGAATGGTCACCCTGGACCTGCGCCACGTGGCAAGCCCCGCCGTGCGGGACCTCCTCCACCTCGTCAACCACCCCGACTTCGACCGCACACAGCAGCAGATCGAACGCCTCGGCGGCTGCGCCGAACCCGTACGCTTGACAGACCACACCACCACCGTCGACACCACAACCGGTGAAGCGCTGCGCTCCTACACCTCCTCTGACGAACCCACCGGCAGCCTGCTCACCACGTGCGGCAACCGCCGTGCATCCCGCTGCCCGGCCTGCTCCCGCATCTACGCCGCCGACACCTACCACCTCATCCGCGCCGGCCTCTCCGGCGGCAAGACCGTGCCCGACCCCGTCCGTACCCACCCCCGCGTCTTCGCCACTCTCACCGCCCCCTCCTTCGGTCCTGTCCACAACCGCCCCACCACCCTGGGCGGCGATGTCCGGCCCTGCCGCTGCCGCCAGTTCCACGGACCCACGGACGCCCAGCTGGGGACGCCACTGGTCCCGGCGACGTACGACTACGCGGGCGCGGTCCTGTTCAACGCCCATGCCTCCGCCCTGTGGGCCCGCTTCACGACCTACCTGCGCCGTGAGCTCGCCGTCCGGCTCGGCATGACCCAGAAGGCCGGCCGAGCTCGTGATGCGGGTCTCCTTCGCCAAGGTCGCCGAGTACCAGAAACGCGGCCTGATCCACTTCCACGCCGTCATCCGGCTCGACGGCCCCGGCGGCAGCACCCAGCCCCCGCCCTCGTACGCCACCGTCGCCATGCTCGCCGACGCCATCCGCGCCGCAGCCCTCCGTGTCCGAGTGGCCGTCGCGTCGGACGCGGTCGGGGAACGCGAACTCACCTGGGGCCAGCAGCTCGACGTACGCGAGATCGCCGCCTTCGGCACCGAAACCGAACTCACCGACCAAGCGGTCGCCAAATACGCCACCAAATACGCCACCAAGTCCGTCGACGCCTCCGGCGCCCTCGACCGCGCCCTGTTCTGCCGTCCCTGCAAGGGACGCGGCGCAACCCTACTGCCCCACGGAACCCCGCTCCCCTGCACCGCATGCGACGGAACCGGACAGGCCCGCCCGCTGCCCCGCCTCGCCGTCGCGCGGCACGTGCGGCAGATGATCCGCACCTGCTGGGAGCTGGGCAAGCTACCCGAGTTCGCCGGCCTCAAGCTCTGGAAGTGGGCGCACATGCTCGGCTTCCGGGGCCACTTCTCCACCAGGTCCCGCCGCTACTCCACCACCCTCGGCGCGCTGCGCGCCGCCCGCCGCGCCTGGCGCACCGAACAGGCCCGCTCCCACGCCGGCCTGCCCGAGCCCGACCCGGACACCACCCTCGTCGTCGGCCACTGGGCTTACCAGGGCTCGGGCTACAGCCCCGGCGGCGCGCTCCTCGCAGCCGCCGTCTGGCACCGCCGGGAACTGGAACGCCGGTTCATCGCCGAAGGGGGCTGCTGATGAACGCGCAGGAACCCGCCCCGACCCGGCGGGGACTGAGTACGCCGGAAGAGCTGCTGACCGTGCCCCAGGTCATGGCCCGCCTCCAACTCGGCCGCTCAGCCATCTACGACCTGCTCCGCACCCGCCAGCTCGCCTCGATCACCCTCGGCCGCGCCCGCCGCATCCCCACCCACGCCCTCACCGACTTCATCCGCACCCGCCTCGAACAGGAAGCCGCCTGATGACCACACCCCGAGACAGCGTCCCCTCCCGCCGCGTGCGCGCCAACGGCGACGGAACCGTCTACCAGCGCAAGGACGGCCGCTGGGAAGCCGCCGGATACGTCCTCGCCCCCGGCAACACGCGCCGCCGCGTCCGCGTCTACGGCTCCACCCGCAAGGAAGCCCTGGCCAAGCTCACCGAGAAGATCGCCGCCAGCAACCACGGACTCCCCGTGCCCTCCGCGCAGGGCAGCGTGGCCGCATACCTGACGTACTGGCTGGAGAACATCTCCGTCCACCACCTCCGCGAAAACACCCACACCCGCTACACCACCTGCGTCGACCGGTACCTGATCCCCGGCCTGGGCAAGAAGAAGCTCACCAAGCTCACCGCCAAGGACGTCCGCACCTGGCTCAACCAGCTCCGCACCACCTGCCAGTGCTGCTCGCGCGGCATCGATGCCCGGCGCGACCAACCCCGCTGCTGCGCCGCCGGCCAGTGCTGCCACAAGCTCCTCTCCCCGCTGACGCTCACCTACATCCACTCCGTGCTCAAGTCCGCCCTGGAGCATGCCGTACGCGAGGAGGAAATCCCGCGCAACGTCGCCCGCAACGTCCGCACCGGCACGCCTCGCCCCCGGCGCTTCGAACCCCTCACCGCCGACGAAGCCCGCCAGTTCCTCGCGGCCACGCGCGGACACCGGTTGCACTCGCTGTTCGAACTCGCCCTCCACACCGGACTCCGCAAGGGCGAACTCCTCGGCCTGCGCTGGGAAGACCTCGACCTCGACGCCGGCACCGCGGCAATCCGCCGAACCCTCCAGCGCACCAGCGCAGGCGGGCTCACCACGCTGCCCACCAAGACACGGGCCTCCGAGCGCCGCATCGCCCTTCCCACCCGCTGCGTCCAGTCGCTGAAGCACCGCCACGAGCAGCAGCGCGAACGCGAGGCCGCGGGCACCGCCTGGCAGCACGACGGGTACGTGTTCACCACGGTGCAGGGCCGACCGATCGACCCGACCAACCTCACCCGCACCTTCATCACGCTCCTCCGCAAGGCCGGCCTCCGCCGCATCCGCTTCCACGACCTCAGGCACTCGACCGCGACCCTGCTCCTGGAACAGGGAGTCGAACTCGTCGTGATCAAGGAACTCCTCGGACACGCCCACATCGACGTCACCGCCACCGTCTACGCCCATGTCCGACTCCGCCTCCAGCGAGACGCCATCGACACCCTCAGCACCGCACTCGGCAGCCCGGAGACCACCAAGACGGTCAGCTCCGACGGCGACGAGCCGCCACCCTGCGCCGCCCTCGTCCGCTGACGTGCAGAAGCCCCGCCAGGACACACCTGACGGGGCTTCAGATTTGCACAAGCGTACCGCTGTACGGGCTCAGCGCCTGGGCCGGATCGACTCCGGCGGGCGCTCCGTGACGTTACGGCCGTCTACCGCTCGGAGGTCCATAGTTGGCGGTCAGGGTTGCGGCGTACTCGTCCGGAACGGTCCGCCCCGCGAAGGTCAGCGGGAGATACGACTCCAGTGCGCCTGACACCTCCAGGAAGGGCCCGAACTGCGCGCGCCATTTGTTCCGTGCGGCCACGTTCGGAAAACCCCGGAAGACTGCAACCTCGGGATCCCTTTCACCCCAACATCCCCACCTTCCGGAAGCTCCAGTCACAGCGATGACGTTCGCAGAGATCGCGATCGACCCCATGATGTCGCCGTCCGGCTCGTGACCGATCGCCGCCCAGTAGTCGTCCACGTCGGCCTCGACGGACAACGACAACGCCGGGTACATCCGATACTCCGGGAGGTAGAACGCGTCGCAGTCCGGCTCAAGAACCAGCAGTTCGACATGCCTGTCACCATGCCACCGGGCCATCGTGCAGAGCGCCGACCAGAATTCCGGGGTGAGGACCGCATCGAACTCACAGAAGAGCGAGTCCTCCGCACCCTCCTTGAAGACCTGGCCAGGCAGCCTGGCATCAAGATCGAAGGTGGCTGCGCTACGGGAGCGAACATCCAGATAGCCGCTGCGATCGATCACTGTCGAACCCGCCTCTGCCATTAGTCCTCACCCAGCCTGATCTTGATGTCGGCCTTCTTAGACCTCGGATTGTAGTAGTCAGCCGTCCACCCCTCGTGACTGTTCGCCTTTCCGCGAAGGAAATACCTTGCCCCATCCTTCTCGTACATGATGTTCGGGCCCTTGTCGGTGCGAGCCCACCCATTGGCCTCAAGGTTCTTTCCGAACTCAACGGGACCGACGTCCGTCGATTTGTTCAGCATGCGAGCGCCAGGACTAGTGATGTCCTCATATTTTGACGCGGTCGGACAGTTGCTGTTGTGAACGAGTACCGGTGTCTCGCCCGCCAGCACATAGTACGTGTGGATGCGATCGACGGTGAGGTCGTGGGTTTGCTGCCGCTTCTTGTAGTGGCGGATGGCAACGACCTCAACCGTGCCCTTGCTCGCAGTGCGCAGCTGAGTACCAGGTTCTACGTCGCCGGCGTCGATCCACTGGTTCTGGTCGGTGGACCAGAACGGGTGAGTGTCGGTGGCGATGATGGTCTCGCGGCCGTCGTTCGTCTTGATTGTGAGCTGGGTGAAGTCCTTGTCGTCCTTCGTGAGGATGGTGGCAACGACTTCTTCAGGTGCCGTCTCGCCCGTGAGCGGGTCGGTGGCCAGCACCTCGTCGCCGTCGTCGATGTCCTCGATGTTCTTGGTGGTGCCGTCGGCGAGGAGAACCTTCGTACCGGGGAGGAAGCTGTGCTTCGTGCACGTCTTGACTACGTCTTGCACGTCTTCCGCAAGTTTCTCAGCCCGCTTGGCTCCCTTGAGTGCCTTGAGCGGCTTGAGGACCTTCAGGACAGGCAGATCGGTAGCGCTCCAGGCGCAGGCCGACTTGTCTCCATCGACGCAGTCCGACCACGACTCCGCATCGGGCAGAACAACCGCGGCAATGACGGGACCGATGTACCGGGTGTAGAAATTGTTCGGGGGCTGCGACTTCAGAGCATGGAAGCTGATGCTGTCATTGCGTGTGTTCCCATGTGACTTTGCGCTCCGGGACCAGGAGGTGGACGTTCCAACTACGGTTTTCGTGCCATAGGAGACCCTGGTGACGTGGCGATAGCTCCAACCCCCGTGATCGTCGAGGAAGTAGCCACTGCCCGCGGTCCTGTTGTCGTAGTTCCCGTATTTGTCCCACTGGTCGTTGTAGCCGGCCCCACCCGCCGGTCCGTCGGGGCGAAGTCCGCTCGGGTCACTCAGGGTGGTGGGGTTGTTGTTCGCGTAGGTGTACCCGTTCATCTGCTGGGGGTCGGTTAGCTCGAGGAGCGGGTCGACGGAGATGAAGCGGCCGAGGTCGGGGTCGTACTCGCGGGCGCCGAGGTGGGTGAGGCCGGTGGTCTTGGTGTCGTCGGTGCCGCTGACGAAGCCCTTGGTGCTGGGCCAGGTCGTGGGGGCCTGGCCGCGTATCGCGCCGAAGGGGAGCGTGCGGCGCTGGGTAAGGGCCAGGTCTGTCGCTCGGATGGCGAGTTCGCCGGTTCCGTGGTGGTCGGCGATGGTGAAGGTGAAGGTGCCGTCGTCCTGGCGGATGGCCATGTGGCCTCCGCCGAGGTCGAAGTAGCGGGTGGCCTTGGCCTTGTCCGCTCCGGCGGGGAGCGTGACCTCGGTGTTACCGAGGTAGAGCGTGGCCTCGGTGCCGGTGCGGCTGATGAGACGGTTGCCCGTTGCGTCGTAGAGATAGGTGGTGGTCTTGCCGTTCTCGGTCACCGAGGCGAGATGGCCCTCGGCGTCCCAGGTCAGGCTCTGGCCGGGCCGGGTTGTGGTGTTGCCGCTCGCGTCGTACTCGTAGCCGTTGGTCGTGGTCCCCGACGGAGCCTCAGTGGTGACAGAGGTGAGGGAGTGGGCCTGCGGCTTCCCCGGGTCGGGGTAGTCGAAGTTCCGCTTGGTGTCCTTGGTGGCGTCACCTGCGGTGTTGTGCTGAACTTCGGTGGAGCGGTTGCCGGACTTGTCGTACGTGAAACTCTGCCAGTACGGGGCGGGGCCACCGATCTGGTTGCCGGACGGGTTCTCCGCGCAGGTGGTGGTGGGCTGCGTCCATGCCTCAGTGACACGGCCGAGATAGTCGTTGATGAAGCACTGGTTGTCCGTGCCGGTGCGTGAGACATCAGCCATCGACAGGACGTTGCCGGCCTCGTCGTACCGGTAGGTGACGTTGCGGTCGACTCCGGGCTGGTCCTGGCGGTCGACACGTGAGAGTGCGAGCCGTCGGGTGCCCGACTCATAGGCGTTGGTGACCCGGGTCGTCTTGCCCCCGTTGGTCAAGCCCATCACGTACGTCAGAGGCCTGCCCGTCAGGCTGTACGAAGCATTGGACGTCATGCCCTCGCCGTAGACGGCGATGGGCCGGAGGGTTTCGTCCTCGTAGGTGTAGTTGGACGAGCCTGCGGGCAGCGAGCCGGCCGCGGAGTAGCTGATGGCGCCCGGGAGCCCCGAGGGCAGATAGGTCGTGCCTGCCTGGTACGTGCCCTGCAGCTTCCCTTCGGCGGCCGGGATGACGACAGCGGTTTTGAAGGGACGGTAGAGCCGGTCGTAGGCAGTGACCTTGGAGGTGTACGCCTGACCGTCGACGTAGCGGGTGGATTCGGCGAGTTGCCCCTTCGCACCGGTGATGGTGTCGTACACCTGTTTGGTCCGCAGGGTGCCCGTGGCTGAATTCTCGTGTACTTCGGTCGGTCGGCCGAGGTCGTCGTAGAGGTAGGCCAGGCCCGGGACATCGGTGCGCGAGCCCTTGACGAAGGTCAGCTGGCCCCGGTCGTCGTAGGTGCTGTTCGTGGTGCCCTTGTCCGGGTCATTGGCGACGATCAGGTGCCCGAGCTGGTCGTACTCGTAGCTCCAGCTGTTGCCGCCGGGGTCGCGGTCCCTCCACTGCACGGCCGTCATCAGTCGCTCGACAAGCTCGCGCATGTGTCGCGCGGTGACGGTCGCGGCATCATCGCCTGGTGCCAGACGCAGTGCGTCCAGTGGCGCGGTCCAGGAACTGCGGCCCGTCTCCCGGGCACAGATCACCGAGTACGGCCAGCCGGGAACGGGAATGTGCTGGTCCTTGCCCCGCCCGTAGGTGTGGCACAGGATCCGCTGCGGTGAGGTATAAGCGCTGGGCCGCAGCCAGCAGGTCAGGGCCAGCACCAGTCGGCCGTCCGCCGCCCGCGGCAAAGGCACCGCGGCCGGGGCCCGCCGCAGCCGGGCCACATCGACCCGGCCCGCGGCCAGAGCGTCGTAGAGCCCGCCGTGACCACAACGGTGTTCGCCCACCAGCGACGGTTCCACCAGCGAACGGACCGGACCATCCGCACACAACACCGCGTCCGCCAGCTCGAACAACGCATCCGCACGCCTGGTCAGACGGGAGTAGAAATCACCCCGGAAGCAGGACAGTTCCGCAAACGGATCCTGCCGGACGACGTGATGCGACAGGCCACCAGGCCGAGCAGCATCCGGAGGGCGTACGTGACCAGGTGCGGAGAACGCGGGTCGGGCACGGCGCCGACCACCTCCAGGAGCGAGAGGGGTTTCGCGGGCGTGCACAACTCCCGAACACTTGACGCCGAGTTGATCGTGGAATCACGTGATCACGACGGGCCGCACCCTTCGACGCCCCCCCTGCCCTCGTCCAAGATCCGAGCACGCATCATGCCTGCCCCAACGACAGGGGGGACATAGCGGGCTAATAGTCGATTCAGCCAGCGAGCACGAGCGGCTGAAGGATCGAGGCCGAAATCTATCCCTTTTCATCCACACGAAGCCGAGGACGTAAGTGCATACGCCAACAAGTAGGTGAGAAAGCGCCAGTAGTTCTCGAAGTCGCCGTTGTTGATGACGGTGCGCAGGAGGAGGATGGCCTCGGCGTCGTCCATCCCTCACCTACCCTCTGTGTTCAGACGGCGTCCGTCGTAGCTAGGCACCACAACCCGTTAGCAGATGCGTTGGCAGGACCACCCGCCGGAAATCGCGGCCGGCCCGGTCCGACAATGGCGCCTGACGCAACGTAGCAATTGCAGAGAACCGTGGATCGGAAATTTCAGGTGAGTATAAAGCGACCACTCGAAGCACTCACACGCACGGCACCGAAGTTTCAGAGAAAGGCAAATGGACGTAATGCGTTATAGCCGGTGCCAGCTGCACACCCAGCTACCCCAAACACCGTCTGAAGGTCCTACCGCCACCTCGGCCGACGACCAGCGAGACACCCCGCTCGCACGTTCCTTGTCCGCCTGGCTCGCCGGTGAGGTCCACCGGGCCATCGAGCTGGCCGCCACACCCGGCGACGACGAGAACGACCCGAGGCTCGCCAAGATCTGGCACGCCCGGCTCCTGATCCGCGTCCGCGAACTTCCGGAAGCCACGCGGGTGCTCGACGAGTTGACCACCTCGTACGACGTCACCGACGACGCGGGTGTTTCAGCCGCGTTGACCACCTGCCGCGCCGAGTTCGCACTCGCGTCGGGTGACGCCGGCAGCGCGTTCGCCGAGGCGAACGTCGGCCTCGGGCTGGTCGAAGGGGGCGGCGCCTACGCCTTGCTACCGGACCTGCACGTCGTCCTGGCGCTGAGCGCCGTCCGGCAGTCCGCCACGTCGACCGGCCTGCGATTCGCGCGCAACCTGGGCGATGACGCGCTGCTCGGCCGCACCGCGCACATGCGCGGGCAGTGCGTGTGGGCCGCCGCCCAGGCGTTCGAGGCCGACGGAGGTCCGGCCTCCGTCAGTCACCTCGTCGAACGCCTGATCTCCGACGACCAGCTGACACAGGAACTCCTCGCGTCCCAGCCCGCCGCCGCCGCGTGGCTCGTCCGCCTCGCACGAAGCATCGGCGACGAGCAACTCGCCTTCAAGTGTGTGGTACGAGCCGAGTCGCTCACCGTGAAGTCGTGGGGCTTTCGTTCGCCCCACGCGGCGGCACTGCACGCCAAGGGGCTGTTCAAAGGGAATCCTGACAGACTGCGCGCCGCTTGCGAACTGTATTCGGACGGCTGGGCGTCGGCGTCGGCCGCCGAAGACCTGGCCCAGACTTGGTCCTCGCTGAACCTGGGCCGGGATCGCGCCGTCGAACAGTTCAAACGCGCAGCCGCCGGATACGAGCGTGCCGGTGCGACCCGCGACCTCGCTCGGGTCACGAGCAAGCTTCGGGAGCTCGGCGTGCGATCGGGCCGCGTGCGGCGGCCGATGCGCCGCGACGGACACCGCACCGGCTCCCTCACGGACACCGAGTTCGCGGTGGCCAACCTCGTGAGCCAGGGCCTGACGAACGTGCAGGTCGGCCGCCAGCTCTACATCTCCGGCCACACGGTGGCGTTCCATCTGAAGAAGATCTTCCGCAAGATGGAGGTCTCATCGCGGGTGGAACTGGCCCGCACGTGGGTGAGCCTCACCTCGGATCAGCAAACCGCCGACTGACCGCCGACCACCAGAGCCCCGATCGCGGGTCCGGCTCAGGCCGCGCGCGATCGAGGTCCGGATCAGCCGAGCAACAGCGCGTCCGCTCCGGCCGCCGGGTCGGGGTCGATGCGCAGGGTCGTCATCATCCGGGCCACCATCAGGTAGTGGCCCGCGACGAGCGTGAGTTCTACGACTTCCCGGTCGTCCAGAAACGCGCTGACCGACGCGTAGGTCGCGTCGTCGACCTCGTCGCGCACGACACCCGTCACGAAGTCGACCACGGCGCGCAGCAACGGCTCCAGCGCGTCGAGGTCACCCCGATCCAGCGCGTCGATCTGCTGCTGAGTCACACCCACCGCCAGCGCGAGGGGCACGTGCTGGTCCCACTCGTAGCGGGCGGCGAGCTGCCCGACCCGCAGAATCGCCAACTCGCGCAGCACCGGGTCCAGGGCGAGGTGATTGAGCAGCGCTCCGCTGAAGCGCAGCCACGGCCGGAACGCGGTCTCGGCGTGGGCCATCAATCCGAAAACGTGGAGCGACGGCAGCTTCGACAGCGGTTCCGCGATAGTTTCGGAAGCGGTGGAGGAAGTGAGATAGGGAACACGTGCCATATCTCAAATAGTAAAGGAAACTTGGTCACGGGTAAAGAAGCTCTGGTTCCCCGGTGCTGCCCGATCGCACTCGCCGGCCCCGAAAAAACGCCGCCTTTTTCTGTCGCCGGAAATGCGGGCACCCACGGCAACCCCGGCTTACGGATACCTGCACCGCAGCCGCTTTCACCGTACATTCTCCAGCCATTCCCCGACGGCCCTGGCGGTCGAGCTCACCTGCTCGGCTTCCAGCATGGTGAAGTGGTCACCAGGCACTTCGACGACCGAGTCCGCCGCGGCGGCCACTTCATCACGCCATTCGTCCCCTGCCCCGTGCGCGAGGGCCTGTGTCGAGCGGATGTACAGCGACGGCACCGAAATCCCCGCAGGCTGCCAGCCCCTGAGCAGATCGAGGTTCCACAGCTGCGCGGTGATCCGTTCGGACAGCGTGTCGAAGCCCATCCGGCGCACGTACTCGACCAGCCTGGTGTTCAACGCGTGCTGCAGGTCCTCGTCGTCGAACACGCCCCGCTCGCCCTTGAGATTCAAGGTGTAGGTGTCGAGCAGCACGAGGCTGGCGGGAGCCCGGCCACGAGCGTGCAGCTCCTGTGCGAGCTCGTACGCCACCACCCCACCGGAGGAGTGTCCGGCCAGGGAGAACTCCGTCTCACCCACGAATTCCTCGACCGTGTCGGCCAAACTGGTCACCAACGCGGCCCGGGTCGCGGGCAGGGGCTCGCCGGCAGCGAAACCCGGGGGCACCAGGGCCGACACCTGGTTTCCCCGGGCCGTGAGCTCCGCGGCGAGCCGGAGGTAAACCTGTGGCCCGGTGGTCATGATGGTCGGGCACACGCAGATCAAGTGCGGCCCGTCCCCTGCCGGGGAAATGCGGACCACGGCCGGCTTCTGCTTCACCTGCGCCAGGTCGTCAAATTTCTCGCGCAACCGCGCGGCCTTGATCATGAGTTCGTCGCCGAGCTCCGACTGGCCGTTCTCGATCGCCTTGAGGTAGAGCTCACCGAACAGGTCGTGGTGTTCCGGCAGCGGACCACCGCCGTCGCCGACCCGCGGCAGCTCGGACAACACCGCGTTCAGCTCCCTGGCCAGGCTGCGCAGGTCCGGGTGGTCGAACACCAGGGTCGCGGCCAGCTCCACGCCGATTTTGGCATGCAGCGAGTTGCGCAGTTCGACCGCCGTCAACGAGTCGAAACCCAGTTCGCCGAAGAGCCGGTCCGGATCGATCGACACACCCGAGGTGTGGCCCAGCACCGCCGCCACCGCTTCGCGGACCACGTCGATCAGCACCTCCTCGCGGTCCACTTCGGACAGCCCGGCGAGCCGCTGCCTCAGACCCTCGCGATCGGGTCGGCTGTTGTCGGCCGCCCGCCGTCGTGGACCACTGGCAAGAGACCGCCACAGCGCCGGGAGTTCCGGCCGGGCCCGCATCGCCCGCGCATCCAGCCGGGTCGCTGCCAGAACCGCGTCATTGGTGCCCAGCGCCCGGTCGAAGAGCGCCATCTCCTGCGCAGCGGACAACTCCGGCTCGCCCGCCCGGTCGTCCCAGGCGATCGACAGGCCCGGCAAGCCTTGACCACGGCGGTGCCGCGCCAGCGCGGCCAGAAACGCGGCGTCACCGCCCTGTCCGCCGCTGCCCTCAAGGCCGGCGAACGACGAGAACATCACGAACAGTGCCAGATCCCGATCCTGGGTCAGTTCGTGCAGATGCCAAGCCGCGTCGACCGTCGGCCCCGACACCGAGTCCGAGCCCTCCTCGGGCAACGAGCGGGCCTCGGCGGTGTGCACGACGCCGATGAGCGGCTGATCCGCGGGACCCGAGGCCAGCCCTTCGGCCAAGGCTCGCCGATCGGTCACGTCGCACGCGGTGACCGTGACTTCGGCGCCCTGCTGAGCCAATTCCGCCACCAGCTCCGCCGTTTCCGGCTCGTCCGGACCGCGTCGACCGAGCAGCAGCAAACGCCGGACACCGTGCTCGGCGACCAGATGCCGGGCGACCACGCGGGCCCGCTCACCGCCGGTGATCACGACCGTACCCGACACCAGTGATGTGACCGGTCCATCGGTGTCGCCGGTCCGGGTGAGCCGGGCGGCGTGGAGCCGGCCTCGGCGCAGGGCCAGCTGCGGCTCGTCGGCGGCCACGACTCGCCCCAGCGCGTCGGCGTCGAGGTCGGCATCCGTGTCGAGCAGGATGAGCCGGCCAGGGTTCTCGGCCTGCACCGAATGCACCAGACCCCACACGGCGGCCGCGGCCACGTCGCTCACCGGCTCACCGGGCTCGACCGCGACGGCACCCCGCGTGACCACGACCAGCGGGACGGCGCCGAAGCGGTCCTCGTCCAGCCAGTGCCGCAGCCGGCCCCTGACCCGGCCGGTCATGTCGTGGGTGGACACCACGACGGCGTCCGGGTCACCGGACACGTTGAGCACGACAGCCTGCGGTGCCGTCTCTCGCTCGAAAGCGGTTTCGACCGTCAGCCACTCGCTCACCGGAGCCGCGGTGCCGGTGGTCTCGAGCCACTCCATCCGCAGCAGCACCTCGTCGCCGGCGGTGCGGCTGCCTGCCACCGGGGCCCGCACGGCCAGCGAACCGATCGACAGCACCGGCATACCGGTGTTGTCCGCGGCGGCCATCGCCACCTGGTCCGGCCCGAGACGCATCAGCACCACCCGAAGCCGAGCCGCACCCGAAGCTCGCAACACCACGTCGGTGAACCGGAACGGCAACCGGCCGGAACCGACCGAGTCCGCGCCCGCGACGGCGACCGGATGTGAAGCGGCGTCCAGCAGAGCCGGATGGATCCCGAACGAACCCGCCATCCCGCGGGCGGACTCGGGCAGATCCACCTCGGCGAAGATCCGGTTCCCGCTCTCCCAGGCTTCGGTCAGGCCCCGGAACACCGGCCCGTATTCGAGCCCGAGATCGGCGAGCCGGTCGTAGACCCGCTCGACATCCGCCGGCGTCGCACCGGGCACCGGCCAGGTCCCGCCGACGGCTTGGAACAACCCGTCCGCCCGAGTCGGCAGCGAAGCCGCGCTCACCACGCCGGTGGCGTGCCGGGTCCAGGTCTCTGCACCGTCCGGGCGGGCGTGGATCGTGACGCTCCGCCGCCCTTCGGGTTCGGGGGCGTCGGCGCCGCCGACCACGACCTGAAGTTCCATGCCGCCTCGAACGGGCAGCACCAGCGGCGCTTCCAGCACCAGCTCGTCCAGCCGACCGCAGCCCACGCCGTCGCCGGCGCGGATCGCCAGCTCGATGTACGCCGCACCGGGCAACACCACCTCGCCGAGCACCGCGTGATCGGCGAGCCACGGGTGGGTCCGCAGGGACAGGCGGCTGGTGAAGACCACGCCGTCGAACTGCGGCAACGACAGCACCGCCCCGAGCAACGGGTGGTCCGCGGACCGCAATTCGGCGGAGGCCTCGGTCCGGCCGCCGGTCGCGTCGGGCCAGAAGCGCTGCCGTTGGAAGGCGTACGTCGGCAGACTGATCCGGATGCCTCCTCGACCGGCGAACGCCGTGGTCCAGTCCACGGCCACGCCTCGCCTGTACAGCTGTCCGATCGCCGACAACAGCGTCGACGTGTCGCTGTGCTCGCGCCGCAGGACCGGCGTCACCACCGTCCCCGGAGCACAGCTGCGCTGCGCCAGCGCGGACAGCACGCCGTCCGGACCCAGCTCGACCATCGCCGTCACACCCTGCTCGGCCAGCCACCGCACGCCGTCGGCGAACCGCACCGGCACTCGGACCTGGCGGGCCCAGTACTCCGGCGAGCACAACTGCTCAGCCGTCGCCACCCGACCGGTCACATCGGACACCACCGGAATCCGCGGCTCCGCGAACCGCACCGACTCCAACACCCGCATGAACTCGCCCAGCATCGGGTCCAGCAACGCCGAATGGAACGCGTGCGACACCCGCAGCCGCGACACGCGGCGGCCACGCTCGCCCACAGCCGCCACCACCCGGTCCACCTCGGCCCGAGGACCCGAGACCACCACCGAATCGTCGGTGTTCACCGCGGCCACCGACACGCCGTCCGGCAGCAGGTCCGCGATCTCGGCCTCGGAAATCTCCAGTGCGGCCATCACGCCGCCGGATGGCAACGCCTGCATCAAGCGCGCCCGCGCGGCCACCACCCGACACGCGTCAGCCAGCGACCACACACCTGACACGTACGCCGCGGTCACCTCACCGATCGAATGCCCCAGCAGGTAATCCGGGGTCACACCGAAGGCGCGCAGCACCTCGAACAAGGCCGCCTCGACCGCGAACAACGCAGGCTGTGCCCAGCCCGTCTCGTTGATCAGCTCAGTGTCCTCGCCCCACATCACCTCACGCAACGGCCGATCCAGCAACGGATCCAGCTCCACGAGGATCTCCTCCACCGCGGCGGCGAAAACCGGGGACTGGTCGAACAAGTCCCGAGCCATCCCCGCCCGCTGAGCACCCTGCCCCGTGAACAGCACACCCAGCCGAGTGCCCGGCCGAACCGTACCGGGCACGGATTCACCGGCCGCAACCGCACGCAAGCCCGCCAATAGCTCGGCCCGCTCACCGCCCACGACCACGGCGCGGTGGTCGAACTCCGCCCGCGAGCCGACCAGCGACCAGCCCACATCCACCGGACGCAAGGTCGGGTCCGCCGCCACGAACCCCAGCAACCTGGACGCCTGAGCCCGCACCGCCTCAGCCGACTTGCCGGACAGCACCCACGGCACCACAGCGCCGGTGTCGGCAGCCGGGACAACGTCGGTGCGGGCGGGAGCCTCGAGGATCACGTGCGCGTTGGTGCCGCTGATCCCGAACGAGGACACTCCCGCCCGCCTCGGACGGCCGGTTTCGGGCCACGGTACCTCTTCGGTCAGCAGCCGCACGTTGCCCTGGGACCAGTCGACCTGGGTGGAGGGCTTGCCCACGTGCAACGTCCTGGGCAGCACTCCGTGGCGCAGCGCCATCACCATCTTGATCACGCCGCCGACGCCCGCGGCCGCCTGCGCGTGGCCGATGTTCGACTTCAACGACCCCAGCCACAACGGCCGGCCCTCGGGCCGATCCTGACCATACGTGGCCAGCACCGCCTGCGCCTCGATCGGATCACCGAGCTTCGTCCCGGTGCCGTGCGCCTCGACCACATCCACGTCCGAAACAGACAGACCGGCCGCCGCGAGCGCCTGGCGGATCACCCGTTGCTGCGACGGACCATTCGGAGCCGTCAACCCGTTCGACGCACCGTCCTGATTCACCGCGCTCGACCGCAGCACCGCCAGCACCTCGTGACCGTTGCGACGGGCCTCGGACAGCCGTTCCATCACGACGACACCGACGCCCTCGGCCCAGCCGGCACCGTCGGCGGCGTCGGAGAAGGACTTGCAGCGGCCGTCCGCGGCCATTCCGCCCTGCACGGTGAAGCCGACGAACGTGTCCGGCGAGGCCATCACGGTCACCCCGCCGGCCAACGCCAGCGTGCACTCGCCCGCCCGCAACGCCTGCGCGGCCAGGTGCATCGCCACCAACGACGACGAACACGCCGTGTCCACACTCACCGCCGGGCCCTCCAGACCCAGCGTGTAGGACACCCGGCCGGAAATCACGCTGGTCGCGCCACCCGTCATCTGGTGGCCCAGCAGCCGGTCGCTGCCGTGGGCGACCATTTCGCCGTATCCGGACTGGTACGCGCCGGCGAACACGCCGGTCGGGCTGCCCGCCAGCGAGGTCGGATCGATTCCCGCCTGTTCCAGGGCTTCCCACGACACCTCCAGCAGCAACCGCTGCTGCGGATCCGCGGCGAGCGCCTCCCGCGGCGAGATCCGGAAGAACGCCGCGTCGAACTCGTCGACACCGGCGAGGAACCCGCCCTCAGCCGTCGCCGAGGTTCCGGAACCAGGTCCCTCACGCCCGATCAGGGTGTCCAGGTTCCAGCCGCGGTCGGCCGGGAACGGGGTGACGCCGTCGGCGCCATCGGCGACCAGCCGCCACAAGTCGTCCGGACCCGCGACACCACCCGGGAACCGGCACGCCATCCCGACCAGCACGATCGGGTCGTCGGAAACCGACACCGCCGCCGGTACCGCAGTCGGCTCCGCCGGCTGCCCGGCGCCGAACCCGGCAGCCAGGTGTCTCGCCAGCCGCGTGACCGTCGGATAGTCGAACACCACGCTCGCCGCCAGCACCGCACCCGTCCTGGCCCGCAGCAGATTCCGCAGCTCCACCGACGTCAGCGAGTCGAAGCCCAGCTCCCGGAACGGTCGGTCCGCGTCGATCTGTGCCCCCGAGCCGTGGCCCAGCACCGCCGCGGCGGACTCCCGGACCAGCTCCGCCAGCGCCTGCTCACGCTCCCCCACGGACAGTTCCGTCAACCGCTGCCCCAGCCCGCCCCGACCGTCGCTGGTGTTGTCGGCAGTGCGGCGCGGCACGGCGCCGACGAGCGACCGCCACAGGGCCGGCACGTCCTGCTGAGCCCGCAACGCCCGTGCGTTCAGCCGGGCCAGTCCGAGCACCGGCTGGCTGGAGCGCATCGCCCGGTCGAACAGGTCCATGCCCTGCGCCACCGAAAACGGCGGCAGGGCCGACCGTTCGATGCGGCGAAGGTCCGCCGAGGACAAGGTGCCCACCAGCCCGACCTCGGTCGTCCAGGCGCCCCAGGCCATCGACGAGCCCGGCAGCCCCTGCTCACGACGGTGCTGCACCAAACCGTCGAGGAACACGTTGGCCGCAGCGTAGTTGGCCTGGCCGCCGCTGCCCAGAAGCCCGGCGAGAGAGGAAAACACCACGAAGAACGACAGGTCCAGATCCCGCGTCAGCTCGTGGAGGTGCCACGCCGCGTCGACCTTCGGCGCCAGCACGCGATCGAGCTGATCCGGCGAGAGCGAGCCGAGTACGCCGTCCTCGAGTATCCCGGCGGTGTGCACTACCCCGGTCACTGGCCGCTCCGCCGGAACCCTGGCCAGCACCGCAGCCAGGGCTTCCCGATCCGTCAGGTCGCACGCCGCGAACGTCACCGTCGCGCCCTGCGCCGCCAACTCGGTGACCAGCGCTGAAGCACCCGGCGCGGCCGAGCCGCGCCGACTGACGAGCAGCAGGTGCCGGACACCGTGCTCGCCGGCCAGGTGGCGGGCCAGGGCACCACCCAGGCCGCCGGCGCCGGTAATCACGACCGTGCCCGAAGAGTTCGGTGCCCGTTGGACGGTGAGCACCAGCTTGCCGACGTGCTTGGCCTGGCTCATGAACCGGAAGGCGTCCTGGGCCCGGCGCACGTCCCAGCTGCGCACCGGCAACGGCCGCAGCACACCGGCCTCGAACAAGCTCACCAGTTCCCGCAGCATCTGCTGAATGCGTTCGAACCCGGCGTCGGTCAGTTCGAACGCCTGGTAGTTCAAGTCGGCGCAACGGTCCCGCAGGTCCTCGGCCGAGCGGAGGTCGGACTTGCCCATCTCGACGAAACGGCCGGACGGCACGAGCAGGTCCAGCGAGGCGTCCACGAACTCGCCGGCCAGCGAGTTGAGCACCACGTCGACGCCGCGCCCGTTCGTGGCAGCGCGGAAGCGCTCCCGGAAGTCCAAGGTCCGCGACGAGGCCACCCGGCTTTCGTCGACACCCCACTCGTGCAGGACACCCCATTTGCCTTCGCTCGCCGTTGCGTAGACCTCCGCGCCGAGGTGCCGGCCGAGCTGGATGGCCGCCAGGCCGACGCCACCGGCACCGGCGTGCACGAGCAGCGACTCACCCGCCCGCAGACCCGCGAGGTCCACCAAGCCGTAGTACGCCGTCAGGAACACGATCGGAACCGACGCGGCGACGGCGAACGACCAGCTGGCCGGGATCACCGTCAGCAACCGCCGGTCGGTCACGGCCACCGGGCCAAAGCCGCCGAAGGCCAGGCCCATCACCCGGTCACCGGGCGCCAGCCCGGTCACCTCCGGGCCGACCTCGGTGACCACCCCGGCGACCTCGCTGCCCAAGGGGCCGGCCTGACCGCGGTACATGCCGAGGGCGTTGAGCACGTCGCGGAAGTTCAGGCCAGCCACGCGCACCTCGATCCGGACCTGGCCAGGCCGCAGGAGATTCGTCACCTCGGGACACGGCACCAACGCGAGATTCTCCAGCGTGCCCTTCTCCGCGGACTCCAGCCGCCAGGCTTCCGTCTCCGGTGCGACCAGGTCGTCCGCCGACCGGACCCTCGTCAGACGGGCAGCGTGCAGCCGCGTGCCGCGCAACGCGAGCTGCGGCTCGTCGGTGCTCAGAACCCGGCCCAGGACGTCGTGGTCCAGCTCGGTGTCGGTGTCGAGCAGGACGATCCGGCCGGGGTTCTCGGTCTGCGCCGAGCGCACCAGCCCCCACACCGCCGCCGCGGCCAGGTCGCGCACCGGCTCGCCGTCCTCGACCGTGACCGCGCCCCGCACCGCCACCACCAGCGGGATCGAGGCGAAGCGATCCTCGGCCAGCCAGTGCTGCAGCTGCCCCAGCACCCAGGCGGTCAGTTCGTGAACGGAGTCCACCACCGCGTCCCGGTCGCCGGCCACAGCCAGTACCACCGCCTGCGGAGGAGCACCGTCCGCCGGTGCGGCACTGACCTCGGCGAGGTCGGCGTACGCGGTGCCGGTCGAACTCGCGCGATCGACCAGGAGCCAGTCCGCCACCGGCACCGGCACCACCGGCCCCTCGGCGGCAATCCAGCCGACCCTCAGCAGAGCACCGTCACCCGGGACGACGGCGAGGCTGCCGGTCGACACCGCCCGCACAGCCAGCGAGCCGATCGACAACACCGGCGAGCCGCCGCTGTCGGCCACCACAACACCGACCTCGTCGGGTCCGGTCCGGGTCAACGACACCCGGAGCCGGGACGCACCCGAGGCGCGCAACACCACGCCGGTGAAGCTGAACGGCAACGCTCCTCGCGCTTCCAGCCCCGCGAAGACCGAGGCGTGCAACGCCGCGTCCAGCAGCGCCGGATGGATCCCGAACGACTCGGCCGCACCACGCCCGGACTCCGGCAGCTCGACCTCGGCCAGAACCCGGTCCCCGCACTGCCAGGCCTGGGTGAGCCCCCGGAACACCGGGCCGTACCGGAGGAAACCCTCGTCGGCGAGCCTGTCGTAGAAGTAGTCGGTGTCGAGTGCCGTCGCGCCCGGCCCGGGCCAGTCGCGGCTCACCGGGTCGAACAGCTCGGTGCCGCCTGCCTCACCCGAGCCTGCGCTCACCACGCCCGTGGCATGGCGGGTCCAGGACTCTTCGCCGTCCACTCGCGCATACACCGCGACGCTGCGCGCTTCGGCCGCGGCAGGAGCATCGAGGGCCCCCACAACCACCTGCAGCTGAACCCCGGCGTGCGCGGGCAGGACGAGCGGCGCCTCCAGCACGAGCTCGTCGAGGCGGTCACACCCGACGCTGTCGCCTGCCCGGATCGCCAGCTCCACGTACCCGGTGCCGGGGAAGACCACCGCGTCCCGCACCGCGTGATCCGCCAGCCACGGATGCGTCCGCAGGGAAAGCCGGCTGGTGAACACCACCCCGTCGGTCTGCGGCAGCGGCAGCATCGCCCCCAGCAGCGGGTGGTCCGCGGCCGTCAGCCCGGCCGCGGACACGTCAACCCGGCCGCCGGTCGTGTCCGGCCAGAAACTCCGGCGTTGGAAGGCGTACGTCGGCAACGGGACCCGCCGCGCACCGCGGTCGGCGAACACCCGCGCCCAGTCCACCTCGGCGCCCAGAGCACACGCGTGGGCCACCGACAAGACCACTCGCCGCAGGGTTCCTGAGTCGCGGCGGAGTGTTCCCACCGCGGCCGCGGGTTTCCCTCGCTGCTGCGCGATGTCCTGCACCGCGGGGACCAGCACCGGATGCGGACCGATCTCGATCACCAGGTCGGGACCAGCGTCAAGAGCGGCCCCGAGCGCCGTTTCGAACAGGACCGGGTTGCGCAGGTTGTCGTACCAGTACCGGGCGTCCCACGACGCGGTGTCCGCGAGCTGCCCGGTCACCGACGAGTAGACCGGAACCGTCGACGAGCGGGGGCTGACCGGGGCCAGGTCCGCCAGCAGCCGATCCTCGATCCGCTCCACCGACGGCGAGTGCGAGGCGTAGTCCACCGCGATCCGGCGCGCCTGGATCCCGTCGCCTTCGCAGTCGGCCAGCAACCGGTCGAGGGCGTCCGGCTCCCCGGCGACCACCACGGATGCCGGGCCGTTGATTGCCGCCACCGAAACCGCCGGCCGTTGCGAGATCAGTTCCCCGACCTCGTTGACCGCCATCGGCAAGGCCACCATGCCCCCACCACCGGCCAGGGTGTCGGCGATCGCGCGGCTACGGAGAACCACAACACGAGCACCGTCCGACAAGGACAGAGCACCGGCCACACACGCGGCCGCGATCTCACCCTGCGAGTGCCCCACCACCGCGGCCGGCTCGACCCCGAACGACCGCCACACCGCCGCCAACGACACCATCACCGCCCACAACACCGGCTGCACGACGTCGGCTCGCGCCAACGCGGCCTCGTCACCGAGCACCTGCTCCAGCGACCAGTCGACGAACGGCGCCATCGCCGCCGCACACTCGCGCATCGACTCGGCGAACACCGGCGACTCGGCCAGCAGGTCCTGAGCCATCCCCACCCATTGGGCACCCTGGCCCGGGAACACGAATACCACTCCGTCACCGGCCCGGGCGACGCCTTCGGTGAGACCCACGGCGGGTTCGCCGGCGGCGGCAGCGCGCGCTCCGCTCAGCAGCTCGTCCTGATCGGTGCCCACGACAACAGCCCGGTGCTCGAACACCGTCCGCGAATCGATCAGCGACCAGCCCACATCCACCGGACGCCACGACGCATCGGATTCGAGGTGCGCCAGCAAGCGCGCCGCCTGCGCCCTCAGCGCCTCTTCCGTCTTGCCGGACAGCACCCACGGCACGACACCGCCGGGGTCGACGCCGGGTGAGGCGGCGGCGGTGGCGGCCGCTTCGAGGATGATGTGCGCATTGGTTCCGCTGACGCCGAACGAGGACACCCCGGCCCGCCGAGGGTGGTCGGTTTCCGGCCACGGCATCGACTCCGTGAGCAGTCGGACGTCGCCTTGCGCCCAATCCACCTGCGTCGATGGCGCGTCCACGTGCAGCGTTTTCGGCAACACACCGCGCCGCAACGCCATGACCATCTTGATCACACCACCGACACCGGCCGCCGCTTGCGTGTGGCCGATGTTCGACTTCAACGAGCCCAGCCACAACGGCCGCTCCGCGGGCCGATCCTGGCCGTAGGTCGCCAGCAACGCCTGCGCCTCGATCGGATCACCGAGCTTCGTACCCGTACCGTGGGCTTCGACGACATCGACGTCCGAAGCAGACAGTCCTGCCGCGGCCAGTGCTTGCCGGATCACCCGTTGCTGCGAAGGACCGTTCGGCGCCGTCAATCCGTTCGACGCACCGTCCTGGTTCACCGCGCTCGAGCGCAGCACAGCCAGAACTTCGTGATCGTTCCGCCGGGCATCGGAGAGCCGCTCCAGCACCACCACGCCGACGCCCTCGGCCCAGCCGGTGCCGTCGGCCGCATCCGCGAACGACTTGCACCGCCCGTTGGCAGCCAAGCCACCTTGCACACTGAAGCCGACGAATGTGTCCGGTGAAGCCATGAGCGTGACACCACCGGCCAGCGCGAGCGAGCACTCCCCCGCCCGCAATGCCTGAGCCGCCAAGTGCATTGCCACCAACGACGACGAACAGGCCGTGTCCACGCTCACCGCAGGGCCTTCCAAGCCCAGTGTGTAGGCGATCCGGCCGGAAATCACACTGCCTGCGCCGCCGGTGAGGGCGTGGCCCAGCAGCTGTCCGTCGGAGCGGGTAACCAGCTCGGCGTACCCGGACTGGTACGCGCCGACGTACACGCCGGTCGAGCTGCCGGCCAGGGACGCGGGCTTGATCCCGGCCTGTTCCAAGGCTTCCCAGGACACCTCCAGCAGCAACCGTTGCTGCGGGTCGGTGGCCAGCGCCTCCCGTGGCGAGATCCGGAAGAAGGCCGCGTCGAAGTCGCCGATCTCGTCGATGAACCCGCCTTCCCCGGTCGCGGACGATCCGGAGCCGTCGGGTCCCAGCAACGCGTCCAGGTTCCAGCCGCGATCGGCCGGGAACGGCGTAATTCCGTCGGCGCCGTCGGCGACCAGGCGCCACAGATCCTCCGGACCCGACACCCCACCCGGGAACCGGCACGCCATCCCCACCAGCACAACCGGATCGTCGCCGACCGGCACCAACTCCCGCACGGCGGACGGTATCTCCGGGCACACGTCGCCGAACTCGGCCGCCAGGTAGTGCGCGACGTGGCCGACGGTCGGGTAGTCGAACACCAGGCTCGCGGGCATCGCCAGCCCGGTCCTGGCCTGCACCAGATTGCGCAGCTCGACCGCGGTCAGCGAGTCGAAGCCCAGCTCGCTGAATGGCTGGTCCGCCTCGATCCGCGCCTCCGGCGCGTGACCGAGCACGGCTGCGGCGCTGTCCCGGACGAGACGGATCAGCAGCCGCAGTCCGTCCGCTTCGGACAGTCCGGCGAGCCTCTGTCGCAGGCCGTCCTGGCCGCCGGTCCCGTCGTCCGCCCGCCGGCGGCGCACGCCACCGGCGAGCGAACGCCACACGGGCGCGACCTCCGTCTGAGCGCGCAACGCGGCCAGGTTCAACCGGGTCAGCACCAGCACGGGCCGATCGGTGACCAGTGCGCGCTCGAACAGCTCCATGCCCTGCGCGGGCGTCAGCGGCGGGATCGCCGAGCGGGCGATGCGCCGACGGTCCCCGTCGGACAACGTGCCGGTCATGCCGATCTCCGTGGTCCACGGACCCCACGCCATCGACAGCCCCGGCAGCCCGGTGTGCCGGCGCTGCTGCATCAACGCGTCCAGGAACACGTTGCCCGCCGCGTAGTTCGCCTGCCCGCCGCTGCCGAGCGAGCCGCCGATGGAGGAGAACACCGCGAACAGCGAGAGATCGAGGTCCCGGGTCAGTTCGTGCAGGTGCCACGCCGCGTCCACCTTCGGCGCCAGCACCCGGTCGACCTGCTCCTGTGACAAGGAACCGAGCACGCCGTCGTCGACCACACCGGCCGTGTGGACGACACCGGTCACTGGCCGCTCCGGCGGAACCGCCCCCAGCACCTCCGCGAGGGCCTGCCGGTCCGTCACGTCGCACGCGGCGACGGTCGCCTCCGCCCCCTGCGCCGCCAACTCCCCGACCAGGTCCGCGGCTCCCGCGGCGGCCATTCCCCGCCGGCTGAGCAGCAACAGGTGCCGGACCCCGCGCGCACCGACGAGGTGCCGGGCCACGACACCGCCCAGAGCGCCGGTCCCACCGGTGATCACCACGGTGCCCGGCTCGGGCGGCGTGAAGGCGTGTTCGCCGGGCTCGGTGCGGACGAGCCGGGCCGCGTGCATCCGGCCTTCGCGGATCACCACCTGCGGTTCGCCCGAGGCCAGGACCCGGCTCACGGTCGCGGTGTCCGGCTCGGCGTCCGAGTCGAGCAGCACGAACCGGCCAGGGTTCTCCGTCTGGGCCGACCTCACCAGGCCCCACACCGCGGCTGCGGCCAGGTCCTGCACCCCTTCGTCCGGCCCGGCGGCGGCGGCTCCCGAAGTCAGGACCACCAGCGGGACAGCCGAAAGCCGGCCGTCGGCCAACCAGTGCTGCAGCAGCCGCAGGACGCGTCCGGTCAGCTCGTGCGTCGACTCCACCACCGCGTCCGCGGCACCGGACACGGCCAGCACCACCGCCTGCGGTACCGACCTCTCCTCGCCGGGCGCGGTCAGGTCCGCGAAGCGAGCGTCGTCCGGGCCGGCCAGCAGCCAGTCACGCAGGTCCGCGCCGGCCGCCGGAGTGATCCCGACCCACTCCATGGCGAGTACGGACCCGTCGCCCGTGCTGGGGGGCGCACTGTCCGTCCGCCGCGCGATCACCGACCCGATCGACAACACCGGCAGTCCCGCGCCGTCCGCCACGGCGACCGAGATCTCGTTCCGGCCGGTCCGGGTCAAGGCCACGCGGAGCCGCGCCGCGCCGGAGGCGTGCAACACCACGTCGCCGAAGGCGGCCGGGACCGCCGCGCTCTGCGCCGGCTGCGCGAAGGCCGCCGTCCGCAGAGCCGCGTCCAGCAGCGCCGGGTGGATGCCGAAGGACGCGGCCAGATCGTGCTCGGACTCCGGCAGCTCGACTTCGGCGAACACCTGGTCGCCGCGGATCCAGACCCCGGTCACGTCGGGGACGAGCGGGCCGCGCCCAGAGGTGTCGCCGAGGTCCACGGCCGTCGCACCGGGCACCGGCCATTCCCGACCCAACGCGGCAACCAGGTCGTCACCATCGATATCGGATGATCCGGTGCTCAGCATCCCCGTGGCATGCCGGGTCCAGGTCTCCTCACCGTCCGGCCGGGCGTACAAACCCACCTCGCGGCGCCCATCCACGCGGTCGCCGACCACAATCTGCAACTGGACACCGCCGCGATCGGGCAACGCCAGCGGAGTCTCCACCACCAGCTCGTCCAGCCGGTCGCACCCGGCGCTGTCACCGGCGCGCACGGCCAGCTCGACGTAGGCGGTGGCCGGCAGCACCGCCGAGCCTCCCACCGGTTGCTCGGCCAGCCAGGGATGCGTGCGCTGGGACAGACGGCTAGTGAACACGAACCCGTCCGTCTGCGGAAGCGACAGCATCGCACCCAGCAACGGGTGCTCCGCGGCGGTCAGTCCGGCCGAGGACACGTCGACCGCCCGGTTCGAGCCGTCGAGCCAGTAGCGCTCATGCCGGAACGCGTACGGCGGCAACGGAATCCGCGCGGCGGCCTGCCCGGCGAAGAGAGTGCTCCAGTCCACCGGCACGCCCTGCGCGTGCAACTGCGCGAGGGCCGCCACCACCGTCGCGGCCTCGCTGCGTTCGGAGGTTCCCTGCCAGCGCAGCATCGGCACCGCGACGGACGCGCGGCTCTGCCGCGCCAGGCCCGACAGGACCCCGTCCGGGCCCAGCTCGACCATAGCCGCGACGCCGTGGCCGGCCAGCCACCGCACACCGTCGGCGAAGCGCACCGCCGACCGCACCTGCCGCACCCAGTACTCCGGCGAACACAGCTCTTCGTCGGGCGCCCGCTCCCCGGTCAGATTGGACACCACGGGAATCCGCGGCGGCGCAAACCGCACCGATCCCAGAACCTGCCGGAAGTCCTCCAGCATCGGATCCATCAACGACGAGTGGAACGCGTGCGACACCCGCAACCGCGTCACCTTGGCACCACGAGCGGACACGACAGCGACGACTGAGTCCACGGCTTCTCGCGGCCCCGAGACCACCACCGAATCCGCGGTGTTGACCGCGGCGATCGACACGGTTTCGGGCAGCAACCCGGCTATCTCCGCCTCGGGCAGCCCGACGGCGGCCATCGCTCCGCCGGACGGCAACGCCTGCATCAACCGCGCCCGCGCCGCCACCACCCGGCACGCGTCACCGAGCGTCCACACCCCGGCCACGTACGCGGCCGTGACCTCACCGATCGAATGCCCCAGGAGATGGGCCGGGGTCACGCCGAACGCGCGCAGCACCTCGAACAAGGCCGCCTCGACCGCGAACAACGCAGGCTGTGCCCAGCCCGTCTCGTTGATCAGCTCCGCGTCCTCACCCCACATCACCTCACATAACGGCCGGTCCAACAACGGATCGAGCTCGGCGAGGATCTCGTCCAACGCCCCCGCGAACACCGGCGAACGGTCGTACAACTCGCGGGCCATCCCCACCCGCTGCGCACCCTGGCCCGTGAACAGGGCACCGAGTTTGGCCCCGCTCCGGGCAGTACCCAGGACCACGCTCGCGGCGGGCTCGCCGTCCGCCGTGGCGCGCAGGCCCGCCATCAGCTCGGTCCGGTCGCCGCCCACCACCACGGCGCGGTGGTCAAAAGCCGCGCGCGAGGTGAGCAACGACCAGCCCACGTCGGCCGGGCTCAGCGCCGGCTCCGCCTCGAGCCGTTCGAGCAATCGGGCCGCCTGGGCCCGCACGGCGTCGGCCGACTTGCCCGACACCACCCACGGCACCACGCCCTCGACGGCAGGCGGCCCGGAAGGCGGTCCGGCGGGACCGACAGCGGCTTCGCCCGCAGCTTCGAGGATCACGTGGACATTCGTGCCGCTGACGCCGAACGACGACACCCCGGCCCGGCGGGGGCGGCCGGTCTCCGGCCACGGCACCGCCTCCGTGAGCAGGCGCACGTCGCCCTGGGACCAGTCCACCTGCCTCGACGGTTCATCCACGTGCAGCGTTTTCGGCAGTAACCCGTGCCGCAGCGCCAGCACCGTCTTGATCACACCACCGATGCCGGCAGCGGCCTGGGCGTGGCCGATGTTCGACTTCAACGACCCCAGCCACAGCGGTCGGCCCTCGGGCCGGTCCTGACCGTAGGTCGCCAGCACCGCCTGCGCCTCGATCGGATCACCGAGCTTCGTCCCGGTGCCGTGCGCCTCGACGACATCGACGTCCGAAGCGGACAGACCGGCCGCCGCGAGCGCCTGGCGGATCACGCGTTGCTGCGACGGCCCGTTCGGCGCCGTCAGGCCGTTGGAAGCGCCGTCCTGGTTCACCGCACTGGACCGCAACAGGGCCAGCACCTCATGACCGTGCCGGCGAGCATCCGACAACCGCTCCAGCACCACCACACCGACGCCCTCCGCCCACCCGGTGCCGTCGGCGGCGTCGGAGAAGGACTTGCACCGGCCGTCCGCGGCAAGTCCGCCCTGTGCGGTAAAACCCAGGAACATGCCGGGTGAGGCCATCACCGTGACCCCACCGGCGAGAGCCAGCGTGCATTCCCCGGCCCGCAGCGCCTGCGCGGCCAGGTGCATCGCCACCAGCGACGACGAACACGCCGTGTCCACACTCACCGCCGGGCCCTCGAGCCCGAGCGTGTAGGCGATCCGTCCCGAGATCACGCTGCCCGCGCCGCCGGTGATCTGGTGGGCCCGCAACTGCTCGCCGCCCCGGGCGACCAGCTCGGCATAGCCGGACTGGTAGGCGCCCGTGAACACGCCGGTCCGGCTCCCGGCCAGCGAACTCGGGTCAATGCCCGCATGTTCGAGGGCTTCCCACGACACCTCCAGCAGCAAGCGCTGCTGCGGGTCGGTGGCCACCGCCTCTCGGGGCGAGATCCGGAAGAACGCGGCGTCGAACTCGCCCGGCTCGTCCAGGAACCCGCCCTCGCCGGTCGCCGAGGTCCCAGAACCGGGGCCGTCCAGGCCCAGCAGAGTGTCCAGGTCCCAGCCGCGGTCCGCGGGGAACGGGCCGACACCGTCGACGCCGTCGGCGACCAGCCGCCACAGATCCTCCGGCCCGCGCACCCCGCCCGGGAACCGGCACGCCATGCCCACCAGCGCGATCGGCTCGTTCGCGGCGTCCACCAGTGCCCGGTTCTCTTCGCGCAGCCGGCTGTTGGCCAGCAACGAGACACGGAGCGCCTCCGTCAACTTGTCCACGGGCACAGTCATCGTGACCTCCGGTCATTCGGCCCGCAGCGCGATGTCGACGAGGTCGCCGACATCCGCCGCGAGCAGGAGTTCTTCCTCTTCTCGCCGGTCGACCGCGGGTTCGTCGCCGTCGCGGGCCAGTTCGAGCAACGCGTCCAGCAGCCGGGCCTTCCGCAGCTTCGCCAGCGGGATCGAGCCGAGCGCCGCGCGCACCGCCGCCTCCGACACCTCCGCCGGTTCGGGAACCTCGACCTCACCGAAGAACGTGCCCACGTAGCGCGCCAGCCGCGCGACGGTCGGATAGTCGAAAACAACGCTGGCGGGCAGCACGGCACCGGTCTTGGCCTTCAGCAAGTTGCGCAATTCGACGGCCGTCAGCGAGTCGAAACCCAGTTCGCTGAAGGGCCGTTCCGCATCGATCCGCACACCCGAGCCGTGGCCCAGCACAGCCGCGGCGGTTTCGCCGACCAGCTCGGTCAGCAACTCCTCACGGTCCACACCGGACAGTGCCGCCAGCCGCTGCCGCAGTTCGTCCCGCCCGTGGCTCGTATTGTCAGCGGCTCGCCGCAGCGCTCCGCCCGCCAGCGACCGCCACAGGGGCGCAAGGTCGTGCTGGGCACGCAGAGCACGCATGTTCAGCCGGGTCAGCACCAGTAGTGGGAAACCGGTGGCGACGGCCCGGTCGAACAGGTCCATGCCCTGCAGAGCCGACAACGGCGGCATCGGCGACCGCGTGATGCGGCGCAGGTCGGTCCTCGACAGCGAACCGACCATGCCGATCTCGGTGGTCCATGCGCCCCAGGCCATCGAGAGTCCGGGCAGGCCCTCGCGGCGGCGCCGCTGCATCAGGGCGTCCAGGAACACGTTGGCGGCGACGTAGTTGGCCTGTCCCGGGTTGCCCAGCTGCCCGGCGACGGAGGAGAACACCGCGAACAGCGAGAGATCCAGGTCCCGGGTCAGCTCGTGCAGGTACCAGGCCGCGTCCACCTTCGGCGCCAGCACCCGGTCCAGCCGGTCCTGCGACTGCGCCCCGAGCACCCCGTCGTCGAGGACGCCGGCGGTGTGCACCACACCGGTGAGCGGATGCTCCGACGACACCGAGGCGAGCACCCCGGCCAGTGCCTGCCGATCGGTCACGTCACACGCCGCGACGGTCACCTCCGCGCCCTGCGCCGTCAACTCCTCGACCAGGTCCGCGGCCCCAGGGGCGTTGGCGCCACGGCGGCTGACCAGCAGCAGGTGCCGGACGCCGCGCTCGGCGACGAGGTGGCGGGCGAGCACACCGCCCAGGCCACCGGTCCCGCCGGTCAGCAGGACGGTGCCCGCGCCGTCGAGGTCCTGCGGGACGGTCAGGACGAGCTTGCCGACGTGTTTGGCCTGGCTCATGAACCGGAACGCCTCCGGTGCCCGGCGCACATCCCAGCCCGTGACCGGCAGCGGCCGCAACGCGCCGGCTTCGAACAGTGTCACCAGCTCCCGCAGCATCTCCTGGATCCGGTCGGCGCCCGCGTCCATCAGGTCGAAGGCCTGGTAACTCACCGGCCGGTCGCGGAAGTCCTCCGGAGAACGGATGTCGGTCTTGCCCATCTCCAGGAACCGCCCACCCGGAGCCAGAATGTCGAGCGACGCGTCCACGAACTCCCCCGCGAGCGAGTTCAGGACGACGTTCACACCCCGATCCGCGGTGGCGGCCCGGAAACGCTCACGGAAGTCGAGATCCCGGGACGACGCCAGCCGCTCGGCCGGGACTCCCCACTCCCGCAGGACACTCCACTTGCCCTCGCTCGCCGTGGCGTAGACCTCCGCACCCCGGTGCCGTGCGAGCTGGATCGCCGCCAGGCCGACACCGCCGGCGCCGGCGTGCACCAGGACCGACTCACCGGGGCCCAGCCCGGCAAGATCCACCAGGCCGTAGAAGGCGGTCAGGAACACGATCGGCGCCGACCCCGCGGTCGCGAACGACCAGCCCGTCGGCACCTCGGCCAGGAACCGCCGGTCCGTGACGGCCATCGGGCCGAACGCCCCCGAGACGAGGCCCATGACCCGGTCGCCGGGCCGCAGATCGGACACGCCGGGGCCGACCTCGGTGACCACACCCGCGACCTCGCCGCCCAGCGGGCCCTCCGCACGCACGTCGTGCACCATGTCCAGCGCATTGAGCACGTCCCGGAAGTTCAGGCCCGCGGCGTGCACCCGGATGCGAACCTGCCCGGAGGCCAAGGGATCCTCGGTCTCGGGACACGGCAGCAGGGCCAGGTTCTCCAGCGCACCCTTGCCCGTCGAGTCGAGCCGCCACGGGGTGTCCGGCGGAATCGTGAGCTCGTCGGCCGGGCCGACCCTGGTGAGCCGGCCCGCGAGGAGCTGTCCGTCGCGCAGCGCCAGTTGCGGCTCGTCCGCCGCCAGGACCCGGCCCAGCACCCCGGCGTCGAGCGCGGTGCCCGGGCCGGTGTCGAGCAGCACGATCCGGCCGGGGTTCTCGGTCTGCGCCGAGCGCACCAGTCCCCACGCCGCGGCGGCAGCCAGGTCCGGCACCGTTTCGCCAGGCTGCGCGGCGATCGCGCCCCGTGTCGTCACCACCAGCGGGGTCGACTCGAAGCGGTCCTGACTCAGCCAGTACTGCAGCTGGCGCAGCACCCAGCCGCTCAGCTCGTGCGTGGACTCGACCACCCGGTCCACGTCACCGGAAACGGCCAGCACGACCGCATCCGGCGCCGACAGGCCGTCGTCGAGAGCCGCGGCGGCCGCTTCCATTCCGGTGTGGTCCTCGCCGGTCCGACCGACGGCCAGCCAATGCGTCGGCGAAGCCCCGGCCGAGAGGGGGGCGTCGACCCACTCCGTCCTCAGCAGTGTCCGGTCACCGGTGCTAGCGCCGAGCTCGCCGGCCGACACCGGCCGCACCGCCATCGAGCCGACCGACAGCACCGGCGCCCCGGTGCTGTCGGCGACCGCGATCGTGACCTCGTCCGGACCCGTCCGCGTCAGCGCCACGCGCAGCTGTGCCGCACCCGAGGCGCGGAGCACGACGCCGCCGAAGCTGAATGGCAACCCGCCGGTCCCCGCGGAGCCCAGCTCCGCGAAGGCCGTCGCGTGCTGCGCGGCGTCGAGCAGCGCCGGGTGGATCCCGAACGACTCGGCCGAATCGCGTGCGGACTCGGGCAGCTCGACCTCGGCGAAGATCTGGTCATCGCTACGCCAGACCCTGCGCAGCCCCTGGAAAACGGGGCCGTACCGGAAGAAACCGCCTTCGCGTAGCTGCTCGTAGAACCCCTCGGTGTCCACGTGCGTCACGCCGGCCGGAGGCCAGGCCCGCTCGAGGATGCCGAACAGGTCGTGCCCACCGCCTCCCGGCGGGACGGCGCCCACGAACCCGGTGGCGTGGCGGGTCCAGGCATCTTCTCCGTCGGGGCGCGCGTAGACGGCCACACTCCGCCGCATTGCCTCGTCCTCGCTGTCGCCTACCACCACCTGCATCTGCACTCCGCCGTGGGCGGGCAGCACCAGCGGCGCCTCCAGGACCAGCTCGTCGAGGCGGTCGCACCCGACGCTGTCGCCGGCCCGGATGACGAGCTCCACAAAACCGGTTCCCGGGAACACCACCGACTCCCGCACCGCATGATCAGCCAGCCACGGATGCGTCCGCACCGACAGACGGCTGGTGAACACCACCGCGTCCGAGTCGGGCGAGGGCACCACCGCGCCCAGCAGCGGATGCTCCGCGGCGGTCAGCCCAGCCGCCGACACGTCGGCCGGGCCACTCGCGAGCTCGGGCCAGTACCGCTGATGCTGGAACGCGTACGTCGGCAACGCGACCCGCGCCGCACCCTGGCCGGTGAACGCAGGGGTCCAGTCCACTGCCACACCGAGCGCATATGCCTGGGCCACCGCGAGCACCATCCGCTGTGGAGTCCCTTCGTCGCGGCGCAACGTGCCCACCACAGCCACCGCGGCCCCGCGCTCGTCGACGATGTCCTGCACCGCGGGCACCAGCACCGGATGCGGACTCACCTCGACCACCGCGCCGTACCCGGCCGCCAGCGCCGCGGAGAGCGCTTCCTCGAACCGCACGGTGTTGCGCAGGTTCCGGTACCAGTACCCGGCGTCCCAGCCAGCCGTGTCCGTCACCTCGCCGGTCACCGAGGAATAGACCGGGATCACGGAAGACTCCGGCGTGATCGGCGCGAGATCGGTCAGCAACCGCTGCTC